>NZ_JBSFJE010000001.1:348361-995718 GCF_053597895.1 Streptomyces sp. NPDC001220 | reverse complement strand
CCGACGTACAACTCGCCCGCGACCCCGACCGGCACCGGCTCCAGCGCCGCATCCAGCACATACGTCCGCATGTTCGGCAACGGCCGGCCGATCGGCAGGACCTCGGCGTCGGTGTCCGTGGGGACGGGGAAGACGGTGGAGCCCACCGATGCCTCCGTCGGACCGTACTCGTTGATCAGCACCGCGTCGGGCTCGAGCGCGCGCCAGCGCTCCAGCGTGGCCCGGGTGAACGCCTCGCCGGCCACGACCAGGACCGGGGCGAGCGCGGCCGCCTGTTCGGCCGTGAGCTGCCGGGCCAGCACGTCCAGGTGTCCGGGGGTGAGCTTGACGAAGCTGTAGGGGCCGGCGGCGGCCAGGTGCTGCCCCAGGTCGGCCAGGTCGACGTCCTGTCCGACCATGTGCACGGTCTGGCCCACGACAAGCGGGGCCCACAGGTTCGGGACGACCAGGTCGAAGGCGACCGAGGAGAACAGCGGAGCACCGCCCGTGCCCCGGGAGGCCAGCTCGCGCGCCGCCCACGCCACATGGTTCGCCAGGCCCCGGTGAGGAACCTCCACGCCCTTGGGGACGCCCGTCGAACCGGAGGTGAAGACGACGTACGCCAGCCCGTCCGGGTCATCCGGGCGCACCGGCGCCGTCGCCGGCAGGGCGGCCAGGGCCTCGGCGTCCGGGAGCTCGGTCAGGGTCAGCACGGCCGCGGCGGCCTCGCGCATGGCGGCGACGCGCGCCACCGGGTAGGACGGGTCGATCGGCACGTACGCTCCGCCCGCCTTCCACACCGCGAGCAGTGCGGTGAGCAGGTCGGGCCCGCGGTCGAGCCGGACCAGGACGCGGGACTCCGCCGTCACGCCGAGGCCGCGCAGATGATGGGCCAGCCGGTTGGCGCGGGCGTCCAGTTCGGCGTAGGAGACGGTGGCACCGGAGTGCTCGACGGCGACGGCGTCCGGGGTACGGGCAGCCTGTTCCTCGAAGCGCTGGAGCACGGAGGCGGACCCTTGCTCGTCCGCCGTGTCGTTCCACTCCACCAACTGCCGGTGCGGTTCGCCCTCCGGCAGGAACGAGGTCCGCGCGTCGCCCTCCGGGTCCGCGGCCATCGCCTCCAGGACCCGGCGCAGCATGTGCGCCAGGCGGTCGGTGCCGGACCGGCTCAGGGTCCGCGGGGCGGCGGTGAGGACGAGGTGGCCGATGCGGGCCGACACGCCGAGCGAGAACTCCGTGGGGCTGTCGTCGATGCTGGCCAGGTAGTCGACCTGATCGTGGTCGACCTGGTCGAAGTCGTGGTAGCTGAACCGGATGTCGACCAGCCGCTCGCCGTCGGCGAGTTCACGCTGGATGACCGGCATCGGGTAGGCGCGGTGCGGCCACAGTTCCACTTCACGGGCGAACACGGCGGCGACCAGCTCGCGCCAGGTGCCGGCCGAGCGGTCGTACGCGAAGGGCAGCGTGTTCAGGTGCATGCCGTAGACCCGGTCGGCGCCGAGCACCTCGGGCCGGGCGTTGCACACCAGACCGGTGAAGAAGCGCTCCTCCTCCGTGAGCATGCTGAGCGTCTTGAGGTGTGCCGCGTGCAGCACGCTCTTGAAGGACGCGCCCGCCTTGGAGGCCAGGGCGCGCAACCGGTCCTCCAGGTCGTGGAAGGGCACGGGCACACGGTGGGGGGCGCCGGTGTCGTCCGGGTCGCCGCGCCATGGGGCGGGCACGGTCAGCCGCGCGTGGCCGTCGACGACCGACTGCCAGTAGGCGCGCGACTCCTCGGAGGCGAGGGCGTCCAGCTCCGCGGCGACGAAGTCGGCGAACCGGACGGCGGGACGCGGGGACCCGGCGGCCTCCCGGCCGTCGCGGATACGGCCGTACTCCTCCAGCATCTCCATGAGGAGGGAGTGGTGGCTCCAGCCGTCCAGGATCGCGTGGAACTCGGTGACGGTGAGCCACCAGCTGGCGTCGCCCGCCACGTGTGCGCTCAGGCGCAGCACCGGCGGCACGGCCAGGTCGAAGGGCTCGGCGCGCTCCTGCCGGACGAACTCCCCCAGATCAGCGAGGAGTTCGTCCTTCGACAGATGTGAGACGTCATGGACGGCCACCGGCAGCTCGGCCGTCGCGTGCACCAGCTGCATCGGCACGGAGTACCCGGTGAGGGCGAACGAGGTGCGCAGCACGTCGTGGCGGGCCGTGATCACCGCGGCGGCCGCGCGCAGCGCCTCGGCGGAGAAAGGCCGGTCGTCACGGATCCGGAACGACGTGGCGTTGTGGTAGGGGCGCCGGCCGTCGTCGGTCAGCATCTCGACGGCCATGCCGAGCTGTACCTGCGACAGCGGGTACGCGTCGACGACCCCCTCGGGCACCCGGGCCACGTCCTCGGCCGTGATCGACGCGAACGGCGCGACCGTGCGGTCCGCGTCGGCCGGCGCCGGACGCCCGGTGACCAGCTCGGCGATCCGGGCGACCGTGCGGTACTCGAACACATCCCGTACGGCGAGGTCGTAGCCGATGGCCCGCAGCCGCCCCACCAGGGTGACGGCACGGATGGAGTGCCCGCCCAGGTCGAAGAAGCCGTCCTCGACACCGACCCGCTCCAGGCCCAGGACGTCCGCCCACACGGCGGCGATACGCTCCTCGGCGACCGTGCGCGGGGCGACGAAGTCCACGGCCCCCAGGGCGTCCTGGCCGGGGGCGGGCAGGGCCCGCTTGTCGAGCTTGCCGTTGGTGGTCAACGGCAGTGCGTCCAGCGCGACGAACGCCGCCGGAACCATGTACTCGGGCAGCTGACCCGTCAGGCGGGAGCGGAGCTCCCCCGGATCCGGGATGTCCTCGCCAGCCGGGGTCACGTACGCGACGAGCCGCTTGTCGCCGGGCGTGTCCTCGCGGACCAGCACGACCGCGTCCCGCACGCGCGGGTGGGCGGCCAGGGCGGCCTCGATCTCGCCGAGCTCGATGCGGAAGCCGCGGATCTTGACCTGGTCGTCGATGCGGCCGAGGAACTCCAGGCTGCCGTCGGCCAGCCGGCGGGCCAGGTCACCGCTTCGGTACAGGCGGGACCCGGGCGGTCCGAACGGGTCGGGCACGAACCGCTCGGCGGTCTGGCGCGGCTGGTTGAGGTAACCGCGGGCCACTCCGGCGCCGCCGACGCAGATCTCGCCGGGCACGCCCAGCGGCACCAGACGGCCGTCCTGGTCCAGCAGGACGACCCGCAGGTCGTCCAGCGGGTGCCCGACCGGGTTGCCCGCCTGCGGATCCAGATCCCGCTCCGTGAGGCGGCGGTAGGTGGTGTGGACGGTGGTCTCGGTGATCCCGTACATGTTGACCAGGGCGGTCCGGTCGAGGCCGAACCGGTCAGCCCACGGCCGCAGTTCGGAGACCTCCAGCTTCTCGCCGCCGAAGACGACCGCGCGCAGGGCCAGGTCCGTGTCGGTGCCGACCAGCGCGCGGAAAGCGGTGGGCGTCTGGTTGAGGAACGTGACCCGTTCGCGCACCAGCAGGCCGAGGAACTCCTCGGGGGAACGCGCGACGGAGTCCGGGACGACGATCAGACGCCCGCCGTACAGCAGGGCTCCCCACATCTCCCAGACGGAGAAGTCGAAGGCATAGCTGTGGAACAGCGTCCACACGTCGGCCGCGTCGAAGGCGAAGTGCTCGCGGCCGCGGTCCATGAGACGGACCACGTTGCCGTGGGTGAGCGCGACCCCCTTCGGCCGGCCGGTCGAACCCGAGGTGTAGATCGTGTAGATCAGGTTCTCCGGGCTGCCCGCGACCGCCGGGTCGGTGTCGGGCTTCCCCGCGATCAGCTCTGCGTCCGCGTCGAGCAGCAGCAGGTCCGAGTCGAACAGCTCGGCGTGGGCGCGGGTGGTGACGACGACCGGTGCCTGGGCGTCCCGCACGATGTAGGCGATCCGGTCCGCGGGGTTTGCCGGGTCCAAGGGGAGATAAGCGGCCCCGGACTTCAGGATGCCGAGCAGTGCGGGGATCAGGTCGGTGCCGCGCTCCAGACTCAGGCCGACCAGGGTCTCCGGGCCGGCTCCCCTGGCGATCAGGGCGTGCGCTATGCGGTTGGCGCGCGCGTTGAGTTCGGCGTACGTCAGGTCCGTGTCGGCGTAGGAGACGGCGACGCGGTCCGGGGTGCGCGCGACCTGCGCCTCGAACAGCTCGTGCACCCGGTGGGTCACCGGACGCGGCTGCCGGGGCGGGCCGGTCAGCAGGGCCCGCTCCGTCTCGCCGATGATCTCCAGCGCGGACAGCGGCGTACCGGGGTCGGCGACGATGCTCGTGAGCAGTCGCAGCAGATGACCGCGGAGCCGCTCCACCGTCGTGCGGTCGAACAGCGCCGTCGCGTATTCCAGGTGACCGCCGAGCGAGCCGTCCGCGCCCTCTCGCAGCTGCAGGTCCAGGTCGAACTTCGCGAACCGGCCCGAGCCCTCGAACGGCGACACCTCGATGCCGGGTAGGTCGAACGTCGCGCTCCGGTCGCCGTGCATGGTGAACGCGACCTGGAACAGCGGGGTGCGCGACAGGTCGCGTTCCGGGGCGAGCGCCTCCACGACCTGGGCGAAGGCCACGTCCTGGTGGTCGTACGCGTCCAGCACCGTGGTGCGAGTGCGGGCCAGCAGCTCGGTGAACGCCGGGTCGCCGGAGAGGTCGCCGCGCAGGACCAGGCTGTTGATTCCGTAGCCGATCACTCGCTGGAGCTCGGGGCGGCCGCGGCCGGAGACCACCGTGCCGACCGCGATGTCCGAACGGCCCGTGTAGCGGGCGAGCAGGGTCTGGAACGCGGCCAGGAACAGCATGAACAGCGTGCTGTCGTGGGCGGCGGCGAGGTCGCGCAGCCGGTTCGCGAGCGCCTCGGGCACGTCGAACGGCACGGCGTCCCCGGCGCCGTCGCGCACCGCCGGACGTGACCGGTCGGCGGGCAGGTCCAGCGGCGCGAGTCCGGCCAGCCGCTCGGTCCAGTGGCCGAGGTGACGCGCGATCACGTCGTTGGTCATCGTCGAGCGCTGCCAGGCCGCGAAGTCGGCGTACTGCAGGTCGAGGGGGGCCGGGGTCGCGCCCGAGTACAGTTCACCCAGCTCCTGGCCGAAGAGTTCGGCGGACCAGGCGTCGCAGGCGATGTGGTGGAACATCACGGCGAGCACGTGCTCGCCGGGGGCGATCCGGATCAGCCGGCCGCGCACCGGCCAGTCGCGGCCGAGGTCGAACGTCCGGGCCAGGTCGGCCTCGACCAGGGTGCGCACGGCGTCGTCGCCGGCCGCCGCCGAGTGTTCCAGGGGCAGCGGCACCGGGGCGTCGACGACCTGGACCGGCTCGTCGCCGTCGAGGACGTAGCGGGTGCGCAGGATCTCGTGCCGCTCCAGCACCCCCTGCCAGGCCCGTTCGAGCGCCTCGGGGTCCAGTGCGCCGCGCAGCCTGAGGACCAGCGGCACCAGGTACTCGGGGCTGTCGGGCTCCAGTCGGCTGAGGAACCACATCTGCTGCTGGCCGTGCGACAGCGGGAGCGGGACGTCCCGGTCGGCGCGGGGAATCCCGGTCCGGCGCCCGGCGGCGCTTCGGTGGCCGGCGAGTCGCCGGCGCAGCAGCTCGGCGCGGAGCGCGTCGGCATCCGTGCCCGAGTCGACGTGCTTCTCCATGTCCCCGGTGCTCATGCCTGGTGCTCCTTGGTCGGCGGGGTGAGGTCGGCCGTGGCAAGGGGGCCGACGGCGTTCAGCAGGTCGTCGTCGGAGAGCGCGGCCACCTCGGCCGTGATGCGCTCCTCGACCGTGGCCGCCAGCTGGGCGACCGTCGGGCCCTCGAAGACGGTGCGGACGGCGAAGTCGATCCCGAACTCCTGCTGGATGTGCGAGATCAGGCGGATCGCGAGGATCGAGTTGCCGCCGATGCGGAAGAAGTTGTCCTGGGCCGAGGCCCGGACGCCGAGCAGTTCGTGCCAGATCTCGGCGATGCGCTCCTCGACGGGCCCGCTGGACGCTACGTACGCCCCGTCGGTGGCCGATGCGGGCTCCGGCAGGGCCCTGCGGTCCACCTTGCCGTTGGCGTTGACGGGCAGGGCCGCCAGGGCGGTGAAGGTCGCCGGGATCATGTACTCGGGCAGCCGTCCCGCGCAGTAAGCGGCGAGGTCGGGCAGCGGGGCGCCCGGCTCGGCCGGCACGGCGTAGCAGGCCAGCGCGGGTTCGCCGGCGGCGGGCCGGTGGACGGTGACCACGGCCTCGCGCACGCCGGGGTGCTGCTCCACCACGGCACGGATCTCGCCGGGTTCGACGCGGTAGCCGCGGATCTTGACCTGGTCGTCGAGACGCCCGAGGAAGGCGACGTTCCCGTCCGGCAGCCGGCGGACCAGGTCCCCGGTGCGATAGAGGCGGGCGCCGGGCCGGCCGCCGTAGGGGTCGGGGACGAACCGCTCGGCCGTGAGGTCGGGGCGGCCCGTGTAACCGCGGGCCACGCCGGTGCCGCCGACGTACAGTTCGCCCGCGACCCCGACCGGGACCGGCCGCAGGCCCGGGTCCAGGACGTACATGGTCATGCCGGGCAGGGGCCGGCCGATCGGCAGCACGTCGGGGACCGGCACCTCCTCGTCCTGCGGCACCGGGTAGACGCTGGTGCCGACGGAGGCCTCGGTCGGGCCGTACTCGTTGATCAGCAGCATGTCCGGGGCCAGCTCCCGCCAGCGCTCCAGCGCGGCTCGGGTGAACGGCTCGCCCGCCACCACCGTGAGCGGGGTCAGCGCGCTCGCCTGGGCCGGGGAGAGCTGGTGCGCCAGGATGTCCAGGTGGCCCGGCGTCAGCTTCAGGAAGCTGAACGGGGCGGCCTCCGCCAAGCGCTTGCCGAGCTCGGACATGTCGGTGTCCTGCGGCAGCAGGAACAGCCGCTGTCCGGTGACCAGCGGTGCCCACAGGTTGGGGACGACCAGGTCGAAGGCGACGGAGGAGAACAGCGCGCCGCCGCCGTAGTCCTGGCCGGCCAGTTCGCGCGCGGCCCACGTCACGTGGTTGGCCAGACTCCGGTGGCCGACCTCGACGCCCTTGGGAACGCCGGTCGAGCCGGAGGTGAACACGACGTACGCGAGCCGCTCCACGACCCTGACCCGGGCGGGCGCGGCGCCGGAGCGCGCGGCGATCTCGTCGGCGTCCGTGTCCACGCACACCACGCGCGTCCCGGGTGCGGAGAACCGCTGCGCGTAGGCGGCGGACGTCACCACCGTCCGCACCCTGGCCGCGTCGCAGATCGCGGCGATGCGCTCCGCCGGGTACGAGGGGTCGATCGGCATATAGGCACCGCTCGCCTTCCACACCGCGAGCAGCGCGGTGACCAGGTCCGGCCCCCGGTCCAGCAGCACCGCGACCCGTGACTCGGCGCCCACGCACCTGGTGCGCAGGTGCTGTGCGAGCCGGTTGGCGGCGGTGTCCAGTTCGCCGTAGCCGACGGTGCGCCCGCCGAAGGCCAGCGCGACGCGCTCCGGACCGCTGCGGGCACAGTCCTCGAACAGGTCCAGGACGGTCTGGTCGCCGGGGAACGGCGGGGCGTCGTTCCCGTCGGCGAGCAGCCGGCGGGACTCCTCCTCCCCGAGCAGGTCGACGGCGCCGAGCGCCCGGCCGGGGTGGCGCGCGACCTGGTCGAGGAGGGTGAGGAAGTGGCCGGCCATGCGCTCCACGGTGGCGCGTTCGAACAGCGAGGCGGCGTACTCCAGAACACCGTCCAGGGCGCCCTCGGGGGTCTGTCGCATGAACAGCGACAGATCGGTCTTGGCCACCTGCCAGGCCTCGGTGAACGCGGTCAGGTCGGCGTCGTGCGTGACGATGCTGGTCACGCCCTCGCTGTGCAGGTCGAAGGCGACCTGGTAGAGCGGCGTGCGGGACAGGTCGCGCTCGGGGTGCAGTTCGTCGACGAGCCGCTCGAAGGGCAGCTCCTGGTGGACGAAGGCCGCACGGGCTGTGTCCCTGACCCGTTCCAGGGCCTCGGCGAAGCTCAGTTCGGCGGTCAGACCGCAGCGCACCACCAGGGAGTTCAGGAAGAAGCCGACCATGTGCTCGGTCTCGGGCCGGGTGCGGCCGGCCACCGGGGTGCCGACCGGCACGTCCCACTGACCGGTGTAGCGGGCCACGAGCGTGGCGTACCCCGTCAGCAGCGTCATGAACGGCGTCGCGCCGTGCGCGCGGCCCAGCTCGGTCAGGGCCGCGGCGGTACTTGCCGGGACCCGGAACGGCACGACCGCTCCGCGCGGGTCGCGGATCGCGGGCCGGGGGCGGTCGGCGGGCAGGTCGACGGGGGCGATGCCGTCGAGGGCGGCCCGCCAGTGGGCCAGCTCGCGTTCGACGGTCTCCTCGGTGAGCCGGGCGTGCTGCCAGGCACCGTAGTCCGCGTACTGCACGGCCAGGGCGGGCAGTTCGGGCTGCCGCCTGACCAGGCGGGCCGCGCAGAGTTCACGCAGCTCGCGCTCAAGCAGCACCGTCGACCACCCGTCGCAGGTGATGTGGTGCAGCGTCAGCAGCAGCAGGTGGTCCTCACCGGGCAGCCGCACCAGCAGCGCCCGCCACAGCGGCCCCTCGGCCAGGTCGAAGCCACGCCCGAACTGCTCCCCGAAGAGCGCGGGCACCTCCTCGCGGGTGGCGTCCGCCACCCGCAGTTCGACACCGGGGGTGCCCGGTGCGTCGATGACCTGGCGCACCTCGCCGCCCTCGGCGACGTAGCGCGTGCGCAGCGGCTCGTGCCGGGCGGCCAGGGCGTCCAGGGCGCCGCTCACGTCCGCGGGCTCCAGCTCGGCGGGCAGCCGCAGGAAGAGCGGGGCGACCCACTCGGGGCTGCCGGGGTGCATCCGGTCCAGGAACCACAGGCGGCCCTGGCCCGAGGACAGCGGCAGCCGCCCGTCGCGCGGCATCGGACGGATGCCGGCTTCCGCACCGGACGTCGTGGCGGCCCCGACCAGCTTCGCCTGCGCCTCGACCGTGGTGGCGGCGAACAGGCCGCGCAGCGAGATCTTCTCGCCCGAGGCGGCGCGCAGCCGCGCGGCCAGCCGGGTCAGCTGCAGAGAGGTGCCGCCCAGGGCGAAGAAGTCGTCGTGGGCTCCGATCCGCTCCCGGCCGAGCAGGTCCGCCCAGACGCCCGCGACGAGTTCCTCCGCCGCGTCGCGCGGGGCCGCGAAGGCGGGCCGGTGCTCGGCGGCGATCTCCTCCGCGCTCGGCAGCGCGGCCCGGTCGACCTTGCCGCTGGGCAGCAGCGGGAAGGCGTCGAGGAGGTGGAAGTAGGCGGGCACATGGCTGTCCGGCAGCCGCCCGGCCAGGAAGACGCGCAGGTCGGCGCTGTCCACGGCGGCACTCGCGGTCAGGTGTGCGGCCAGCCGCGTGCCGCCGTCCTCGGCCCTGTGTGCCGTGACCACGGCGCCGGTGACGGACGGGTAGGCAACGAGGGCGGCCTCGATCTCACCGGGTTCGATCCGGACGCCGTTCACCTTCACCTGGTGGTCGAAGCGCCCGAGGTACTCGAGGGTGCGGTCGGCGCGCCAGCGCACCTGGTCGCCGGTGCGGTAGAGGCGGGCGCCCGGCTCGGTGGCGTAGGGGTCGGGGACGAACCGTTCGGCGGTCAGGTCGGGGCGGCCGGCGTAGCCGCGGGCGACACCGGTGCCGCCGACGTACAGCTCGCCGGGGACACCGACCGGCACGGGGGCGCCGTTCTGGTCGAGCACGAGCACCCGCAGGCCGGGGATGGGACGGCCGATGGGCACCGGTCCGGTCGTCGGGGCGGGGTCGACGAGCTGTGCGGTGACGTCGATGGAGCACTCGGTCGGGCCGTAGGTGTTCCAGACCTCCAGGTCCGCGCCGGCCCGCTCCCGCAGCCGCGCGACGAGCTCCGCGCGCAGGGCCTCGCCCGCGGAGAAAAGCAGCCGCAGCGATCCGCATCGGCCCCAGTCGCCCGCGCCGTTCGCGGCGTCCTCGGGGGTCTCCTCGACGAGCAGGCGCAGCACGGAGGGTACGACCTGCAGCACGGTGACGCCGTGGTCGGCGACCGCGCGCAGCAGTGCGGCCGGGTCGCGCTCGGCGCCCGCCGGGGCGAGCACGACGGTGCCGCCGCTGACCAGGGGGGCGAAGATCTCCCACCCGGCGGCGTCGAAGGCGATGGTGGTCTTCTGCAGCACGCGGTCCGCGGTGCCGAGCGCATGGCGCTCCACGGTCCAGCCGATCCGGTTGGCGATACCCGCGTGGGTGACGGCGACGGCCTTGGGCCTTCCGGTGGAGCCCGAGGTGAAGATGGCGTACGCGACCTGGTCCGGGTCGACGGCGGGCAACGGCGCGGAGGCCTCCGGCTCCGGGACGTCCGGCAGCTCCCCGGGGGCGACGCGCCGGGCGCCGGCCTCGGCGACCGCGGCCTCGAGGTCCGGGCCCGCGAGCACCAGGCCCGCCCCGGAGTCCTGGATCAGACCGGACAGGCGCGCCGACGGCTGCGCGGGGTCGAGCGGGACGTAGGCCGCGCCGGCCCGCCAGACGCCCAGCAGTGCGACCACCAGATCGACACCGCGGGGCAGCCCCACCCCGACCAGCGTCTCGGGTCCCGCCCCCAGGTCTCGCAGGCGGCGGGCCAAGCGTACGGAGGCGCGGCCCAGTTCCTCGTACGTCACCGCCCGTTCGCCGTCCACGACGGCAACGGCGTGGGGCGTGCGGAACGCCTGCTCGGCGAAGCGTTCCGGAAGCAGTTCGGCGTTCACGGCAACTCCTGTCAGGGACCTGGGTGTCGGGCGGGCAGCGCGGGCTTCAGACCGCGGAGGACTCGTGCATGCGGCGGCGCAGACTCAGCGGGCGCATGTCGGTCCACACCTCGGCGATCCGGGCCAGGCACTCCTCACGGGTGCCTTCGGTGCCCTCGGCGTGCCAGCCGGCGGGCAGCTCCCGCCCGACGGGCCACAGCGAGTACTGCTCCTCGTCGTTGAACACCACGCGCTGGCGGGGGCCTTCGGTCTGCTCGGCGGTCATGGGAACTCCTTCATGGATACGGTCGGCGGCCGTGGCCGGGCCGCCGCTCGGGGTGGCGGTGCGACGGATCCGCGCCGGGCGCGGCGCCCGGGCGGTGCTCAGGCGGGCAGGAAGTCGTCGACGCGGACGCCCAGACCGCGCCGTTCGGCCTCCTCGCGCACGAACTCGGCCAGCGCCACGTCCAGGACGCCGAGGCCGAACGGGGAGTAGACGACCGGCCGTTGCGGCTCCCGGCGCAGGGTGGCAGTGCCGCGCAGCAGGGCGCCGATCGGGGCGGCGATGAAGTCCCGGTTTCCGGCGGCCTGCTGGGCGAGGTCGAGGGAGGTGCGCTCGCGGCAGACGTGGTCGGCGTCGTCGACCACGTTGACCGCGCCGAGGATCGCCTCGGCGGTCAGATCCCGCAGCGAGACGTGCAGCACGGTGGTGTCAGGACCGCAGGCGGCGAGGTCCATGTGCGGGGTCGCCGCGGTGGTGGCGAGCGCGACCAGCCGGTGCGCGCCGAGCGCGGCGGCCAGGTCGCTCACCGGGCGGGCCTTGACCCCGGGCACCTCCTCGGCGCAGCGGGCCGCGAACGTCTCGGCGCGCGCGGGGTCCGTGTCGTAGAGGGCGGCCTCGCGCAGGTCGGGCAGCGCCGCCGCGAGGAAGCGCAGGATCTCCAGGTTGATCACGCCGCAGCCGATGAGCAGCACGGAGGGCACAGGTCGCGCCGCGGTGAGTTCCGCGGCGGCGAGCGCGGCGCTCGCCGCGGTGCGCCTGGCGGAGATCACCGCCCCCTCGACGAGCGCGACCGGATGCCCGCTCTCCAGGGAGTTGAGCAGGAGGGCGGCGCTGGCCCGCTCGGTCCCGCGGGCCACGTTGCCGGGGAAAGAGGAGATCCACTTCATTCCCGCGGCCGGCCGCTCGCCGCCGCGGTAGGCGGGCAGGCCGATGATGCGGTCGCGGCTGTGGTGTTCCTCGGGGAAGCGCAGGAACACCGAGTGCGGCAGGGACGTCCGCCCTGCGTCGTGCAGCCGGTACGTGTCGGCGACGAGGTCGATGATCTCCGTCTCCCGGCCGGACAGGACGTCCGTCACGTCGGTGCGTCGGAGAATCAGCATGGGGTTACCTCTCTGCGGGACGGGCGGGACGGAGCCTTTATGGCGGGCTTGACGACGGCCTTGATGACAGGGAGATGGTGGGTTCCGGCGCTATATGCGCCCTATACGGCCCGTACGCCTCGGCGTCGTACGGCCACGCGCCTCAGGGCGCGTCCGACCCCAGCGCGAGAAGGAACTCCAAGTCGTCCCGGGCGACGAGGACGACGTCGGCCACCCTGGTGGCGGGGGCGTCGAGGGAGACGTCGAGCAGGCGGCTCCAGGTCCGCCCGAACCGCTCGACGGTGGCGGCGTCGAACAGGTCGGTGTTGTAGCGCAGCATCGCCCTGAAGCCGCCGGAGTCCTGAAGGATCTCGGTGGTCAGGTCGAGCTGGCCCTCCTGCTGGGGTACGTCGCACAACTCGGCCCGCAGACCGCCGAGCCGTACCGGCCCCTCGTACAGGCCCGCGATCGGCAGCCTGTCGGCGGCGACCAGAGTGCAGGAGATCCGGAACAGAAGGCTGCCCGCCGGGCCGCCCGCCAGCAGTTCGACGGGGTGGCGGGCGTGGGCCAGGCCGGTGCGCAGCTGCCCCTGTGCGGACTCGACGGTCTCCAGTAACGTCGTCGTGGGCGTGAAGCGGCCGGCGACCGGAAGGGCGTTGACGTAGTAGCCGACGGCCTCCCGGGTGCCGGGCGAGAAGCGGGTGGTGACCGGGCAGCCGATGAGGAAGCCGTCGCCGCAGCCGGACCGGTGCAGCGCGGCCTGGAAGGTGCCGAGCAGCCAGGCGAACGGGGTCAGGGAGTGCTGTGCGGAGGTCTCCCGGAGCCGCCGCGTGGTGCGCGGGTCGAGCACCACCTCGTGTGTGGCCCCGTTCAGCGTGCGCTGTGGCGGTCGTGGCCGGTCGGTGGGCAGCGCCGCCGCGTGGAGTCCCTCGCGGACGGCCCGCCAGTACGCGGCCGCCCGGCCTCCGCGCGGTGAGGCCACGTAGTCCCTTTCCGCCCGCACCTGTTCGTCCCAGCCGGTCACCGCTGCGGGTCCGGGCCCCGCGGACTGTCCCGTACGCGCCCCGTACTCGGCAAAGAGGTCACGGACGAGCAGCCACTGCGATGTGGCGTCGCTGACGATGTGGTGGGTGACCGTGACGAGGACCGCGTCGTCGGCGGCCCGGCGCAGCAGTACCGCGCGGAAGGCTCCCGACCGGTCGAGCCGGAAGGGCTCCCGGCCGGCCTGCCCCGCGAGCCGGAACAGCTCGGCCTCGTCGGCCCCCGGGATCTCGCGCACGTCCAGGCGTACCGTCATGGGCGGTTCGACCAGGCGCACGGGGCCGTCGTCGGTGCCGGGGAAGCGGGAGCGCAGCAGTTCGTGGCGGCCCGCGAGCGCGGTCAGCGCGTCCTGAAGGACGTCGGTGCGGACCCGGTCGCGCAGCCGTACGGCGAGCACGACGTTGTACGCGGAACTGTCCGGGTCCAGTTGGTGGGCAAGCCAGAGCGCCTCCTGCCCCGCCGAGATGAGCATGGAGCGTCAGTCCTTCCACAAGTGCGAGACGTCACCGAAGTTCTCCCGCACCCAGGTGTCCGAGTAGATGGTGTCGAGATAGCGGTCGCCGCCGTCGGGAAAGACGAGGACGCAGTTCGAGCCCTCCGGAATGCGGTGCCTGATCTTCCACAGCGCGGCCACGGTCGCCCCGGACGAACCGCCCGCGAGCACCGCTTCCCGGGCGATGAGCCGTCGGCACGCGACGACGCATTCCAGGTCGGATATGTGCACCACCTCGTCGGCCGCGGAGGAGTCCAGCAGCGGTGGCGCCACCGAGGCGCCGTGTCCGGGGATGAGCCGTTGGGTGGACTCCAGCCCGAAGATCGCGCTGCCCATCGCGTCGACGGCCACGACGGTGGTGTTCAGCCCGCGCGCCCGGATGTGGTCGCGGCAGCCGCGCAGGGTGCCGAAGGTGCTGACCGAGCAGAAGAGGTAGTCGACCCGGCCGTCCAGGCTCTCCTCGATCTCCCGCATGGTGGTCTCGTGGGCCTTGGGGTTGAGCAGACTCTCGTACTGGTTGGGCCAGTACGCGTCCGGGATCTGGGCCACGAGCTCCCGCACGCGGCGCAGGCGGACGGGCAGGTACTCACTCGTCTTGTCGTCGCGTTCGGTGACGACCTCGACCTCGGCGCTGAACGCCCTGAGTATGGCGAGGTTCTGCTCGGTGGTCTTGCCGTCCACCACGCAGATGAAGCGCAGACCGAAGTAGCGGCAGATCTGGGCGAGTCCGACGGCCAGATTGCCCGAACTCGACTCGACGATCACGGAGCGACCGGGCTCCACCGCGCCGCTGCGGATCGCGCCGAGCAGCATGCCCAGGGCCGAGCGGTCCTTGATGCTGCCGCCCGGGTTGAATCTCTCGATCTTCCCGAAGACGCGCGAGCCGAAGTGGGGTATCACTCTCTCGAGTCGGACCAGTGGGGTGTTCCCCACGGTCGACAGAATGCCTGGGAACGTCTTCTCGGGCACGGGTCTACCGGGCCAGCTCGGCCGCGAGGTACGCGGTGATCGCCTCGACGGTCGGGTGGTCCCAGGCCATGGTGGGCTCCACGACGAGCCCGTAGTGGTCCTCGACGTCGCCGCAGAGGTTCAGCGCGTACACGGAGTCGAGTCCCATTTCGGTGAGTTGCGCGCCCTCGTCGATGTCGGCCGGCGCGCACTCAACGTAGTAGGCGACGCGGTCGAGCAACCAGGTGCGGATCGCCTCGGGCGAGGCGGTGGCGGACGGGGCAGTGGCTTCGGTCATCGGTCAACTCCCTTGTCGGGTCCGGCCTGTGTGGCGAGCCCGGTACGGAACAGGTCGAAGGTGCGGGCGCCTCGATGCCGTTCGGTGAGTTCCTCGAACAGGGCCTCGACGGCGGGTTCGGGCAGGGGATCGCGGCGCAGGCCGAGTTGTTCGGCGAGCCGCCGCAGCGCCGCGGTGACCCACAGCGGATCGGCGAGGAAGGGATCGTGGGAACCGGCCGCCCGCCACACGCCGAGGCAGGCGGCGGCCGCGAGGAGGAAGACGTATCGCTCGGCCAGCAGGAAGGCGCCTCGTCCTGCCACTGGTGTGCGGTCCCGGGGTGGCAGTGCGCCCGCCCGCCGCGTCAGGTCGGCCAGCCCGTCCGTGAACATGGAGGCGAGTTCGGCGAGTTCGGCGCGCTCCGGTCGGTCGGCCGCCTCCCGGGCAAGCTCGTCGGCGAGCTCCGGGAGCACACCGGCCAGGCTGTCCGCGCCACGGGCGGTCAGTTCCAGCCGGGCGAAGTCAAGTCCGGGCAGCGGGTCATGGAGGCGGAACAGTGTTTCGGGAGCCGCGGGTGCGGAGGGCAGGCGGTCCAGGGCCGGCCGCCAGGCCCGCTCGGCGAGCCGCGGCAGCTGCGGCACGATGTTCGACAAGCACACGGCCCCGCTCGCATGGGCGAGTGCGACCACGGGCAGGTCCCGGGCGGCCTTCTGGAAGCCGGCGTACGGGCCTTCGCGCAGGTAGCTGCGGGCACCCAGCAGCACACCCAGCCGGTACGAGCTGTCCTGCAGCAGTTTCGGCACGAGGTACTTCACGGCCGCCGACCGGACGCTCGCCTCCCCGGGCAGCAGATGCAGCGACCGGGCGGCGACCATGGACAGCGCATCGCAGATCAGCAGGTCGACGAAGGCGTCGGCCAGCACGGAGCGGGGCAGCGGCAGTGCGCTCACCGGCCGCCCGTACAGCCGTCGCTCCCCCGCGAAGGTGAGGACCGCGCGCAGCTGTGCGTCCCCGACGCCGACGACCATGGCCGGCAGCACGCACCGGGTCACCTGGAAGACCTTCAGCACGGTCTCCATGGCGCCGCCCTCCTGGCCGAGCAGCGACTCGGCGGGGACGGCACAGTCGTCGAAGGCAACGGAGCCGAGCAGGCAGCCCCGCACACCCGAGGTGGCGTACCGGGCGGAGCGGTCCGCGTCCTCGGCGGGCAGCGCGTCGAGGTCCACCAGCAGATGCGAGTGGCCGCGGCTGCCCGGCCGATCGTCGGTGCGGGCGAACAGGACGGCGGCCTCGGCCCGGCCGATGTTGTTGACCAGCTGCTTACCCCCGTCGAGGAGGTAACCGCCGCCGGGTGCGGGCCGGGCGGCGAGCGACACGCGGGCGAAGTCGCTGCCGTGGTCGAGCTCGGTGTAGGCGGCGACGATCCGGCCGCCGCCGCACAACAGCTCGGCCGCCTCGCGCTGTTGCTCGGCGTTGCCGTCCGCCCAGACCGGCAGGCCCGCGATGAAGCTGGTGACGCCGTGGCCGATGCCGAGGCTGCAGTCCCGCCGGAACAGGCTCCGCATGAGCAGCGCGAAGCGGTCGGCGCGCGCGAAGCGTCCGCCGAGGGCGGCCGGGACGAACTCGGCCCCGAGCCCGAACGCGGACAGCACCCGCTCCCCTTCGGGCAGCAGCTCCCCGCGCTCGTCGGCATCGAGGACGGCCCGCAGGCCGAGCGGGTTGTCCGGGTCGTCCGGGTCGCCGAGCAGGGCCTCCAGACGGCGGATGCGCTCCAGGGTGGCGTCACCGTCTACCGGTGCCTGGGTCACGCCGGTGGTCAGCAGGTCCGTCATGCCGCGTCCTTCGTCGAACGGGAGGGGGCGGTCGCCGTGCCGCCCGGTGTTGCGCTCTCGGCCAGCGGGCAGTGCAGCAGCGAGAACAGCAGTCCCTGCTCGGCCTGGGCGGACAGCGCGGGCAGCAGACGGTCCAGGGCCGGGCCGTCGGCGTCGTCCAGGTCGGGCACCCGGGTCAGGCGGTGCAGCAGCCGCGCCAGCACGGCGTCCAGCCAGGCGGCGTCCTCCCACAGCAGGCCACGGGCCCGGGCGGTGCCGGTGTTCTCCAGCCACAGGTGCAGGCTCGCCGCACCCGCGTACACCAGGGCGTAACTGCGGGCCGACGCGAACGCGGTCGCGGGCACGGCACGCGCACTGTGCCGATGGGCGGCCATCTCCTCGTGCACCTCGTCCGCGACGGCAAGCAGGGCCCGGGCGCGGTCGCCCACGGAGGGCGGCGCCGCCGCCTGAACCCGGCGCACGGCCTCGGGCAGGGACTGCACGACGCCGGCACCGGAGCGCGCGTACAGGGTGAGCCGGCCGTGGTCGAGGGCGGGCGGCGGTCCGTCGAGCCGGGCGGCCGCGGCGACCCCGTCCAGGTCGGCGAGCCGTCTGCGCCACCCGCGGCAGAGCACGGGGAACTGGTTGATCAGGGAGTTGAGGTTGACGGCCGTACTGCCGTCGAAGATGCCGACGATACGGTGATCCCGCTCCAGCTTCTGGAAGGCGCCGTCGGCGAAGTCCGCCACCAGCATCGCCCGGGCGCCGAGCAGTCCGCGCAGTGCGCCGATCACCTCGTCGCCCAGGGTCGGCACCAGGTATTTGACCGCGGCCGACACCACACTCTGCTCCTCGGTCAAGGTGTGCGCGGAACGGGTCGCGACCAGGCTCACCGCCTCCATGGCCAGCAGGTCGGCGTGGCACTCGGCCAGAGTGCGCGCGGCGTGCGGGAGTTCGGCGAGTGGGCGCCGGTACAGGCGGTGGGTCCGGGCGAAGCCGACCGCGATGCGCAGCGCGTGGTCCGTCATGCCCAGCGACATCGCGGAGCACAGGGTGCGGGTGATCTGGAAGCCCTTGAGGACCGTCTCCAGGCCCTCGCCCTCCCTTCCCACCAGGGCGTCGGCGGGTATCTCGGCGCCGTCGAAGGCGATGCCGCTGATGTCCGCGCCCCGCACGCCGTGCGTCGGCACGTGCGGCAGCGGGCCCCAACTGCCTTGGGCCAAGCGGGCCTTGTCGACCAGGAAGAGGCTGAAGCCGCGGCTGCCTCCCTGCGGACTCGTGCGGGCCAGGACGCAGACGAGATCGGCCCGTGTCGCGTTGTTGATGAGCCACTTCTCGCCGTCGAGCCGCCAGCCGCGCTCGGTGCGTTCGGCCCGCAGCCCGCCGGCCAGCAGGTCGCTGCCATGGGCCTGTTCGGTGAGCGCCAGGGAGACCACGGCACCCTGGTTGATCCGCTCGGCCAGCACTTCGGCCTGCTCCTTGCGACCCGCCACCCAGACGGACACGGCACCCAGATAGGTCTTGGCATGGGCGAGGGCGGAGGTGAAGTCGCGGCGGGAAAGGATCCTGATCAGCTGCGACAACTCCTCGCTGCCGCGCAGCTCGCCCCCGTGTTCGGCGGGCACGAACCAGCGCGGCACCCCGAGCGCGTCCAGCTCCCGGCAGACGGCATCGGGGAACGCCTCCGTCCGGTCGAGCTCCGCGACCCGCCGGTAGGAGAACTCCCGGCGTTCGTCATGCGGGTCGCCAAGACGCGCCTCCAGCTCCCTGGCCAGGGCCAGCGGGTCCCAGTCCGCACCGGCCGGCGTGGGCGGCACGGTCAGCTCGTACCCGGGGCCGGCAGGGCCAGGGCCTGTCGCACGGAAGGCGGCACGCAGCTCGGCGGACAACTCCTCGCGGAGCGAAGCCAGTTCGCCGCTCTCGAACAACGTCCGCAGCTGTGTGCGCCGGATCTTGCCGCTCGTGGTGCGGATGATCCGTCCCGGCCTGACCAGGACGACACCGCCGATCCGGACCCCGAGGCGCCGGGCGAGCCCGGCCCGCGCGGTGCGGGCCAGAGCGGTCAGTTCGCCGGCGGAGCGGCCGCGGCCGCGTACCTCCTGCACCGCCACGATCTCCTCGGCACCGCCGTCGCCGGGCCGGCACGCGAAGACGGCGGCGGGCAGCTCGGCGAAGGCCTCGTCGACATCGCGCAGTTCGCGCTCGATGTCGTGCGGATACAGGTTCCGCCCGCGCACGATGATCATTTCCTTGATGCGGCCGGTGACGTACAGCTGCCCGGAGCGCAGCGCCCCCAGGTCGCCGGTGCGCAGGAAGGGTCCGTGACCGTCGGCGGTCATCGCGTGGAAGGCCCGCTCGGTCTCTTCGGGCCGGTTCCAGTACCCGAGGGCGACGCTGCCGCCCCGGATCCAGATCTCACCGACCCTCCCCTCGGGCAGCTCGGTCCCGGTCGCGGCGTCCACGACACGCACATCGAGGTCGCGCACCACACCGCTGCTGGCCAGCTGCCGCACCGCCGCCCCCGGCCGGGCTTCGGCCAGCTCGTCGCGGGCCAGGGCCGCGGAGTCGGCGCGCAGGACGGTCGGCGGCTCGTCGGCCGGTGTGCCCGAGACGTAGAGCGTGGCCTCGGCGAGTCCGTAGCCGGGAAGCAGGGACCTCGCCGAGAAGCCCGCGTCCGCGAAGCGCTCCGCGAAGCGGTTCAGGGTCGCGGCGTCGACCGGCTCGGCCCCGTTGCACGCGTACGTCCAGCGGGACAGGTCGAGCCCCGCGGTCTGCTCCTCGGTGAGGTGCCGCGCGCACAGGTCGTAGGCGAAGTTCGGGGCGCAGCTGATCTGGGCACCGTGCCGGTCGATCAGCCGCAGCCAGGAGACCGGGTGCTTGAGGAAGTCGGTGGGTGGCATCAGCACGGCGGTGCCGCCCAGGTGGAGCGGGGCGAGCATCATCGCGATGAGTCCCATGTCGTGGTGGGCGGGCAGCCAGCTGCACCAGGTCATGCCGCCGTGCCAGCCGTGGCTGTCGCGCATCAGCCGCAGGTTGTGCACGAGCGCGCCGTGCTGGACCATCACGCCCTTCGGATCGCTGGTGGAGCCGGAGGTGTACTGCAGGAAGCACAGCGTTCCCGGTTCCACGGGGTGTTCGGCCCAGGCCCCGGCGTCGCCCGCGCGCTCGGCCGTCTCCACCGTGGCCACGGCCAGTGCCGGCGGCTCGGCCCGGTCGGCCTCCAGCCAGCGGGTCACGGCAGGCAGCCCCGCCTCGTCGGTCAGCAGCAGCCGGGCCCCGGTGTCGGCGGCGATCGCCGAGGTACGCGACTCCTGGCGCCCGAACCCGCCGGGCAGGGGCACCGGCACCGGCACCGCTCCCGCGTAGAGGCAGGCGAGGAAGGCACGGACGAACCCGGTGCCCGGGCCGCAGCAGACCAGTACCCGCTCGCCGGGCGCCGTCCGCCGCCCGAGCCACTGCGCCGAGGCCCTGGCCAGGTGGTCGAGTTCGCCGTACGACAGGTCCTCCTCGGTCCGTCCGGCGAAGCGGACGGCGCTGTGCGCGGGCTCCTGTGCGGCCCTGCGGCGCAGCGCGCTGACGAAGCTCTCGAAGTCGGTCACCCCAATTACTCACCCTCTGCGGCCTGTCGGGCCGCGTTCGCACAGCAGCGGTACGGGCGTCAGCCAACCGGCGTCCGCTATGCGGCTCCTATACGCGGTCTTGTGGCGCCCTGACGGCAGGTGGGGCGGATCTGCGGTCCGCGCCCAGGGGCGGCCCCGGGGGGGGGCTCAGCCGCATCCCCCGGCGTGCCCGTCGTCGACGGACCGTTCCGGCGCGGCGAGCGGGCCCCCCGTGGCATCCGGGCCGTCGTCCGGGGGTTCCGCGAGCGACGGGTTCGTCGCGGCGAGTGCCGCGACGAAGGCGGGCAGCCGGTCGACGCCCCAGTACTTGTCGTAGTGGTCCACGAAGAAGGGAACGCCGAAGACACCGTCGCGTTGTATCTCCAGCAGGACCCGCACCCCCTCGGCGCGCAGCTCCAGGTCGTCGGAGGCGGAGGCCAGTTCCTCGGGGTCCAAGCCGAGTTCGGCGCCGAGCCCGGCGATCACCGACCGGTCGCAGACATCCTGCCCCTGTTCCCAGCGGGCCCGGGCGGCGAGTGCGATGTACTCGGGTCCCCGGCCGTGCCGGGCCGCCGCCAGGTACCCGAGGTGCGGCACCTCCCACACGGGGTCCCGGTCCACCGGCCAGCTGAACGCCAGCCCCCGCTCGGCGGCCAGCCGCCGTACGTCCTGGAGGATGTAGCGGTGCTTCTCCGGGGACATGGGCGTGTAGGGGAAGCTGCCGCCGGCCTCGGCCAGCAGCTTCCGGCTCAGCTCGTCCGGCTCGAAGAACGGCACCCACTCCAGGGCGGCGGCGGTGCGCGGATGCGACCGGAGCAGGTCCCGGTAGGCGAGCCAGGAGTACGGGCTGCGCAGCGAGAAGTAGAAACGCGGGGGCCGTCTGGTGCGGCGGCCCGCACGGGCCGTGGCGCTCACAGGGCGATGCCGCCGTCCACCTGGAATACCTGGCCCGTGATGTACGACGCCTCGGGCGAGACCAGGAAGGAGACGAGCGAGGCGACATCGTCGGCGCTGCCGAAACGCTTGAGCGGGATGCGGCCCAGCATCTCCTTGGCCGTCTTCGGCGGCAGCACCGACGTCATGTCGGTGTCGATGAAGCCGGGCGCCACCGCGTTGGCACGTATCCCGTGCCGGCCGGCCTCCTTCGCGAAGGAACGGGTGAAACCGATGATCCCGGCCTTCGACGCCGAGTAGTTGGTCTGTCCCGCGTTGCCGGCCACGCCCGCCACCGAGGAGAGGGTGACCACGGTGCCGCCGCCTCGTCTGACCATCGGGAAGGCGACCGCGCGGCACAGGTTGTAGGTACCGTCGAGGTTGGTGCGCACGACCGCGTCCCAGGCCTCGTCCGGCATCAGGACCAGCGGGCTGTCCCGGGTGATGCCGGCCGAGGTGACCGCGGCCGACGGCGGGCCGAGTTCCTCCTCGGCCGCGGCGACGAAGTCCCCCACCTGTGCCCGGTCCGCCACATCCACGCGGCAGGAGAGCACCCGGCGTCCCGCCGCCCGTACCTGCTTCTCCACCAGGGCCGCGGCCTGGTCGTCGGAGCGGTAGCAGAAACCGATGTCGTAGCCGTCCCTGGCCAGGCGTTCGACGACCGCCCGGCCGATGCCGCGCGACCCCCCGGTGACCAGCGCGACCTTGTCGCTCTGTGCGGCCTGTGCGGCCTGTGCGTCCTGTGCAGACATTGCGTCCCCTCCTCAGACGTTCAGCGCGGTGCGGTCGGCTGCCGGGCGCAGGTCGTCGACGTCGCGCAGCGCCACCACGAACGAGCCGATCCGCAGCACCTCGCGGCCGCCGGCGTACGTCTCGCCCGCGAGGACCGCCGTCTCGCCGGCGGACTTCACCAGACGCACCCGGTGCTCCAAGACGTCACCCGGGTAGGCCCGCACGCCGACGGTCACCTCGTTGATGGAGCCAGCCAGTTCGAGCTTCCCGGCCAGCACGTCCGGGTTGGGCGTCTCCCACACCGACAGCAGCACCGCGGACTGCGCCCACGACTCGATGACGAGGGAGGTGGGGTAGGCGTAGTCGGCCGGGGCGGCTTCCTGGCCGAGCCGGGCGTAGCAGGGTTCGTTGCCGGAGACGGCCTTGAGCGCGGTCAGGGTCTCGCCCGGCACCACCCGCGTGACACGGTCGACCAGGAGGATCTCCCCCCGGTGCGGGATGGTGTTCTTGATCCGGACGACGCCGTACCCGGTCACGGGGTGTCCTCTTCCTGGTCGTGCTGGTGCCGCACGCGGTAGCGCAGGCGGATGTCGGCGACCTTGCCGCGGTTGGTGGCGACGGCCGCCTTGAAGAGCAGCCCGGCCGCGTTGTCGACGACGGACACGTCGGACAGGACCCGGTCGCCCGGGAAGACGGGCCGATGGAAACGGCAGCGGTCCATGGCGACCAGTTCGACGTCGGCGCCGTCCGCCGCGGGCACGTTGGTCCTGGCCCACTGGCGCACGGTGCGGTCCGCGGCCTCGATGAGGAACACGCCGGGCAGCACCGGAAAGCCGGGGTAGTGACCGGCGAGGACGGGGTCGTCGTCCACCGGGGCTTCGAAGACGGTGGCCGAGCCCTCGGCGCCGGTGCGGATCGTCTCCAGATCGCCCAGCGGCGAAGCGGCGCTCACCGTGTCTCCCGCAGCTTGCTCTCCAGCAGGTCGTACGTGGCCTGGAGGGAGCTGATCGAGGCCAGCTCGGTCTCGGCGAGCCGCACCCCGTACTCCTTCTCCAGGCGCACGGTGATCTCCAGTGCCATCAGGGAGTCGACCTCCAGGTCGTCCATGAAGTGGGCGTCGTCGGTGACCTCGGCCACGTCCAGATCCAGGACGTCGGCCACCAGATGACGCAGCTGCTCCTTGTCGAGCCCGGATGTGGTGATGTCGGCCATGGTGTGCACGCGTCCTTTCGGTGGTGGTGGATGTACGGGCGGTGCGACGCGGGGGTAGGTCGGCGTCATCTGGTGCCGGTACGCAGGACGACCGCGCCGGTCTGGCCGTCCGGGTCTAGGGAGGTGACCAGCACCGGCCGGTCCGCTTCCGCGGTGAGGGCCGCGGCGAGCTGGAGCGACGCGGAGGCCGCACCGCAGTCGCCGGTGAGTCTGCGCAGCCGCAGCCGGTCCGGCCGGTGCTCGCCGAAGATGCCCGCGAGTGCCGCGTCCTCGCGGGCGCCCAGCGGTCCGCCGCTGTCCGAGGGCACCAGCAGGCCGACCTCCTCGGGGCGCACGTCGGCCTCCTTGAGGGCCTCGGTGACGGCCCGTCCCAGGGCCTCGCCGGCCCACTCGGGGTCGGCGAAGGCGATGAACCGGGCACCGCCCAGTACGACGAGAGCGCTGCGGCCGTGGGCGCGGGCCCTGGCGAGCGGTTCGAGCAGGAAGAGCGCGCAGCCCTCACCGAGCGGCCCGGCGGGCTGCCGGTGCGGCCCGCCGGTACGGGCCCGGTACTCCAGCCAGGCGCGCTCGGTCGAGAACTCCTCGACGGCGCCGCACAGCACGGCCTCGCAGTGCCGCTGCCGCAGCAGCCGCGTCGCGTAGTTGAGCGCCAGCAGACCGGTCACCGCACCGCCCGCCACGGTGGTGTTGGGGCCGCGCAGCGTGTGCCAGATGGCGCTCTGGCCGGCGGCCCGGTTCATCACCGTGTTCGGGAACAGCGCCGGGTCGACGTGGAAGGGCTTCTCGCCGGTCAGGGAGTCCCGGGTGAAGTCCATGATGCTCTGCACGCTGCCGTGCCCGGTGCCCAGCACCATGCCCACGGCTTCCGGGTGGTCCTGGGCGAGGCCCGGGCCGGCCTGTTCCAGGAGCAGCCCGGCGGTGGCGACGGCGAGGGCGGTGGCGCGGTCCATCGCCCGGGTCCCCTTGCGGCCCAGCACGGCTCGTGGGTCGAAGTCCGGTACGCGGCCGGCCCGTTCGTACGGGCCGAGGTCCGCCGTGCCGTCGGCGGCCCGCACCGCCGGACGGTTGTCCCGTACGCCTTCGGTGAAGGGCTCGGCGCCGCGCCCGTACGGCGACACCGCGGACCAGCCGGATACGACCAGGGTGTCCGGGTCCGCCCCGGTGGCAGGACTGAGACTCATCGCTGTCTGCTCCAGAAGGTGGAAGTCGGTGGAAGTCGTAGGGGAACGGGCGGCGGGGCTCAGCCCCACGCACCTGCGGCGGCGTGCAGTTCCGCGCCGTCCACGCCGATGGTGTTGCCGGTCAGCCACGAGGACTCGCTCCGGGAGAGCAGCGCGACGGCGTCCGCGACGTCCTCGGGGCGCGTCAGACGGCCGTGCGGGTTGTTCTCGGCGGCGCGCTCCAGGTAGCCGGCGTGTTCGGGGATGCGGCGCAGCGCGGGGGTGTCGGTGGTGCCCGCACGCAGGGCGTTCACCGCGATACCGCTGGTCGCCAACTCGCAGGCCAGCTGGCGGACATGGGACTCCAGGGCGCTCTTGGCCGCGGAGACCGCACCGTAGCTGGGCAGGTGCTGCGAGGTGCCGGCGCTGGTCATCGCGTAAACCTTGGAGCCGGTGCGCAGCAGCCCGGCGGCGTACAGGTCCTGCGTCCAGTAGACGAGGCTGTTGGCCATGACGTCGAGGGTCATCTCCAGCTGCCGTGCGGCGATCGGCTGCTGCCGGCCGTCGCGCGGAAGGAAGGGCATCAGACTGCCGAAGGCGAGCGAGTGGACGAGGATGCGGATGCCTCCCGAGGCGCCGGTCAGTTCGGCGAGCTCGGCGACGAGCCCTTCGCGGGTGGCGCGCGCGGCGGCGTTGGCGTTGAAGAAGTGCGTCTCGACGCCCCGCGCGCGTAGTTCGGCGACCAGTTCCTCGATCTCCTCGGCGCGCGCCGCCGTGTCGAAGTGCACCCCGGCGATGTTGACGCCCTCGGCGGCGAGCCCGAGGGCGATGGCCCGGCCGATACCGCTGGAGGCCCCGAGGACCAGGCACCAGCTCCCTTCAAGCGGCTTCAGCATGCTGTGACTCCTGTGTCTGGTGGGGCGATACGGGGCTGACGCGGACCAGGGCGACATGACCGGCGCCGGTCGCGCAGACGACGAGCCGGTCGCCGCCCGCCCGCGCGGTGACGGCGCGGGCGAGGGCCAGGGCGGGGCCCAGGCAGCCGGTCCGGCGCGGCGGCAGGGGCCGTCCGGGCCCGGCTGGGTCGTCGGCCTCGGGCGGCCCGTCCGGGTGCGGGCCCGCGGCGTGCGGCTGCGGCTGCTGGACGGGGATGCTGGTGACCGCCGCGGCCACCGCCTCGGAGACCGCCGAGGAGTCCAGGTCCAGGTGGACGGTCGGGGGCGGGTCTGCCGCCGGGAGCAGCCGGGCGAGCGCCGCCGTGAGGGCGCGGTCGGCGCGGGCCCGCCCGTGCGTGGCCTCCAGCGCCGGGGGCGGTAGGAACAGCGAGCGGGTCCACAGGGTGGCGTGCACCTCGATGCCCCGGGCCCGGGCCGCGGCGGCGGGCTCCAGCGTGAGCGCCACGGCGCCCGTCTCGCCCCCGCCTCCGCGGGCGGCCGGAACGGGCTCCTCGGCCGCGGCCAGCACCAGCGTGTCGCACCGGCCCGAGGCCAGGGCGAGCGCGCCGGTGGACAGGGCGTCCAGGGCAGCCGTACGGGCGGTGGCGACGGTCAGGGCGAAGCCGTTCATCGACAGTTCGGCGGCCAGCCGGTTGCCGAGGACGTTGACCGCGAAGTACGGCGCCGAAGCGGGCGGGATACCGGCCGCGCCCTCGGCGGCGACGGTCGCGTCCATACTGTCGAACAGACCGGCGAGCCCGGCGTTGGTGGCGAGCAGGAGGCCACGCCGGTCCGCCGGATGCGCCTCGGGACACCCGCCGTCCGCGAGCGCGGCACGGGCTGCGGCGAGGACGTACCGGGCGGCCGCGGGCAGGTACTTGTAGCCGCGCGGACCGAGCCGCGCCCGGTGGTCGAACCACTCGGCGTCCGGGGACGCCGCGGCCCCGCCCGCCACGGCCGTCTCCGGGGCGTCGCCCCACGGGGAGACCACCCCCACACCGGTGACGGCCAGTTCGGCCGGAGCCGCATACCCGGTGCTCACCACGGCTCACCCCCGTCGTCCGGTCCGGGTCCGCCGGCCAGCACGAGGGAGGCGTTGTTCCCGCCGAACCCGTACGCGTTGACCAGCACCCGGCGGGCCGTCGCGGGCAGCGGCACCGCCTCGCACTGCGGCAGCAGCACCTCGCACTCCGGGTCCTGCTCCTTCAGCGGCACGTTCGGCGGAATCACGCCGTGCCGCAGAATCTGCGCCGCCGCGACCGCCGCCAGCGCGGCGGACGCGCCGCCGGTGTGACCGAGCAGCGCCTTGAGGCTGTACAGGGGCACGCGCGCGGCACGCGGGCCGAGGACTCGGTGCAGGGCGCGGCTCTCCAGGACGTCGTTGAGCCGGGTGCCGGTGCCGTGCGGGACCACGCAGCCGACTTCGGGTGCCGTGCTCCCCAGGGCCTCGCGCATGGCGCGGACGATCTGTTCGCCGTCGGACCGGGGAGCGGTCGGATGGTCGGCGTCACAGCTCCATGCGACCCCGGTCAGCCGCAGCACGCGGCCGGGGCCCTGCGGTGTGCCGCCGTCGTGGGACAGGACATCCCGGGCCCGGGCGTGGTCGGCCGACTCCACGACGAGCATGCCCGCGCCCTCGGCGAAGACCGTGCCGGCGCGGTCCTTCTCGAAGGGGCGGCAGCGCTCCGGGTCGACGGCGCCGAGCCGGTTGAAGCAGCCGAGCGCGACGCGCGAGTAGGGGTCGGAGCCACCGGCGATCACGACCTCCGCCTCGCCCGCGCGCACCAGGTCCGCCGCGATGCCCAGGGCGTACCCGCCTGCCGCGCAGGCGTTGGCGACGTCGTGGACGGTGGCGAACAGCCCAAGTTCGGCGGCGAGCGCCGCCGCGAGGCGGAACGGCGGCAGCCAGCCCCCGCCGCCCCGGCCGCGCTCGTTGGACCCCGGCTCGCCCATGCAGCTGCCGGCGACCACGGCCGTGCGGGCGGCGGCCAGGGACGCGGCGTCGAGCCCGGCGTCCGCGAGCGCCTCGGCGGCGGCGAGCGAGGCGAACCGCGTCGCCCGCTCGGCCGTCAGGTCGGGATCGGGCACCAGGCCGATCAGCGGCAGGTCCATCCGGGCGAGCGGGTCCGCCGGCCGGTCGGGCAGGCGGGTACCGGCCGCCGTCATGGCCTGCCACAGCGTGTCCGCGCCGGCACCGTGGCAGGTGACGGCGCCGACCCCGGTGACCACGACCTCGACCTCGCGGTTCATGCCGTCCGGCCCTCCAGGGCCGCGTTCATACGGTCGTCGAAGGGCACCAGGGACCAGTCGCGGCGGTTCTCGATCACCGCGTAACCGTGGGTGATCCGGCCGGTCGCGGTCTGCACGAGCGTGCCGTCGCGCACCACGTAGGTGTCCATGCGGGAGTCGTACGTGAACCCCTTGAAGACGCTCTCCACGGTGAGGACCACGTACAGGTCCTCCTCCATACGGGCCTCGTCCAGGACGGTGATCCGCGAGTGCGGCACCACCGGGATCCAGTTCCGCTCGTCCAGGAGCGTCTTGATGGACACACCGCGGTCGGCGACCAAGCGGTCCTTGGCCTCCTCCATCAGGCGCAGGTAACCGGACATCTGCTGGCGCTCGGTGAAGTGGCAGTACCAGTACGGGATCCGGAACCTCCAGGCGTACGCGTTGCGCCCCGCCGTCAGCTCCTTGACCAGGTCGTCGGCGGAGAGGTCCGCCGCCACCGGCTCCGGCTCCCAGCCGGGTTCGGCGGCGAGCCGGTCGACAGCGAAAGGCGCGAGCGGGGCCGGGACGGGCTCCGCGCCACCGCCTCGCGGGTCGAGGCGGAGCTGCACCCGGACGGTCGAGGTGACGGCCTTGAGCTCGGTCTCTCGCCGCACGTGCAGCGTGACGGCGAAGAGCAGTTCGCCGTCCTTCGCCCTGCGGTGCGGCCGAACCTCGGCGACGGCCGTGTCGTCGATGTGGAAGGCGTGCAGGATGCGGGTGTCGATGTCGACGATGTCCGTGCACAGGCCGTACACCTCGTAGATGGTGCCCGGAGCGATCCCGGCCTGCCTGAGGTGGTTCAGGACGGCTTCCTCGACGAGGTAGTTGACGTGCTTGAACCCGATCCAGGTGCAGATGTTGGAGCCCTCGTAGCGGGGGCGGATCTCCAGTCGGCTGGGCTCCTTCAGGGCGAGGACCGAGGCGGCGAGGTCGGCGGGGTGCGTGGTCACGGCGACTCCGGTGCGTAGAGGTGGAGTTACTGGAAGGCGGGAGGGGAAGCGGGGTGGAGCGGGGAGGGAATCGGTCAGGAGGCGGCGCGGGCCGGGAGCGCCGTACCGCCGGCGAGGCCGGGAAAGACCTCGCCCAGCAGGCCGTGCACGGCGTCCGCGAAGCGCTGCGGCTGTTCGGCCATCGCGAAGTGGCCGCAGTCCCCGAAGAGCTGGAACCTGCCATCGGGCAGGGCCGCGGCCAGCGCCCGGGCGTCGTCCGGCGGGGCGGCGAAGTCGTCCGCGCCGGCCAGCACGAGCACCGGCAGGCGCAGCGCGTCGACGTCGAGCCAGGGACTGCGCAGGTACGCGCCGAAGAACTGCTGCCAGCCGTACGGCCCGATCCGGTCCCGCACCCGTAGCGCCATGGCGCTGCGCAGCTCGGACGAGATGCGGTCTCCCGCGCCGATCCGCAGCCCCTCCTCCAGGATGCGGTGGAAGCCGCCGAGGTAGTACTGGGCGTCGTCCCAGCCGAAGTCCGCGGGACTGCGCCGGTGGAACGGGGCGACCACCACCACGGCCCCCGGCCCGCGCCCGGCTGCCCGGCGGGCGAGTACGTCCAGGGCGGGCCCCGCCGTGAAGGAGTGCACGACGAGCGCGTCCACCCCGCCGGGCACCCCGTCCAAGGCGTGCTCCACGTGGTCCGACGGGTCGTCCCGCAGGCTCCACCCGGGGTCGCCCTCGGCCCCCCAGGGCAGCACGGCCTCCCAGATCTCGACGCCGTCCGGCGCCAGCCGGTCGTAGGCGCGCCACACGGACGTACTGCCCGCCAGACCGTGCAGGAGCAGCATCCGCACCGGCGGCCCGGCGGCCCGGGCCGGGCGTCGGCGGCGGACGACGGCGACACGGTGCCCACCCGGCCCCAGGAGTCCACCGGGCCCGGCCGCGCCCTCCGAACCGGCGGAACCGGCCGAAGCAACTCCGGTATCCCCGTCCGGCGAGCCCTGCGCCCTCATCGCGCACTGCCCGCGAGCCCGGGCGCGACGGCGTCCGGCACGGTCAGGATCAGAGCTGCGCCGGCGTCCTGCCCGCCGGCGTCACCGGTGCCCGCGCTGACGAGCACCACGTCGTCCGCTCCGCCGCGGCCGCCCAGCCAGACGGCCGCCGCCGCGCACTGCAGCACGCCGTGCGCGCCGGACGAGGCACCGTGGAGCGCGGACAGGTCGCAGACCGGGACACTTCCCACCGCCGCGCCGAGACCCGGCGCGGGGGCAGGTACTCCGTCGGGGTGCTCGGGTACACACCACAGCCCGACCGTGCCCGGCCACCGGCCCCGCACCTCGGCGACCGCGTCGGCGTGGCCGCCCCGTCGCGCGTACGGGCCGACGGCTGCCAGCGGGCGCACGCCCCGGGCCTCGGCAGACGCGGGTGACTCGACCACGAGCGCCACCGCACCGTCGAAGAGGTCGGGGGCGCCGCTCGTGTCGTCCGGGTCCGCTCCGGGCGCGTCCGCGACATGGCGCACGGCCGGGTTGTCGGGCTCGACCCCGACGACGAGCATCCGCTCGACCCGGCCCGAAGCGATCATCAGCCGGGCCCAGTTGACGGCGTCGAGACCGGAGGTCGGCCCGTTGCACAGGGTCAGGTTGGCGCCGCGCAACCCGTGGGTGATGGCGACCCAGGAGGCGACGACGTTGCTGGAGGTGGCGGGCAGCATCATGGGGCTGGTCGCCAGGTAGCTGTCGTCAGCGATCGTCCGCACGGTCTCGCAGACCGTGTCGACGTTGCCGTAGTTGGTGCTCGCGCTCACGCCGACGCTCTCGCCCGGGACCCTCAGGCCGCCGGCGTCGTCGGTGAGTGCGGCCGCGCGCAGCGCGTCCCGGGCCGCCACCATGGCGAGCTTGGTGGCCCGGTCCTTGTAGCGCAGGCCGCGTCCGCTGAGCCGGGAGACCGGGTCCGCCGCCCGGCGGTGATCCGGGGGCAGCGGCCCGAGCAGGCCCTCCGGCCCCATAAGCCCGCGAACGGCGGTGCCCAGTCCGGTGATCACGGCGTGCGCCGTGGGTACGCTCCTCACTGGCCTCACTGGTCCGCTCCCTCCGGATGCCCCGCACTGCCACCGGGGTCCTCGATCCGCTCCACGACCGCCACGGCGTTGAGCCCGCCGAACCCGAACGAATCGATCTGTGCGAGCCGCAGCGGCTGCCGCGGCCGCTCGGCGGTGCCGCGCACCAGGCGGAAGCCAGCCACGGCGGCCACGGGGTCGTCGAGGTACACGGTCGGCGGGACGATGCCCGTGCGCAGGACGTCGACGGCCGCGACCAGGCTGTGCAGCCCCGAGGCACCCGCGGTATGGCCGGTCATCGACTTGATGGCGGTCATGTACGGCGACGGGGCGAGCCCCGCGAACACCGAGCCCAGCGCGGTGGACTCGGCCTCGTCGTTCAGCGGCGTGCCGGTGCCGTGCAGCATGACGAGGTCGATGTCCGCGGGTCGCACGCCGGAGCGCCGGTGCGCCTCCTGGATCACGGTGGTGATGCTCTTGGCGTCGGGTGCCGAGGGGTGGTACGCGTCGCAGTTGACCGCGACGCCGCGCAGCCTGGCGTGCGCCCGGGGCGCGGGGCAGGGACCGTCGGCCTCCCTGCGCAGCACCACGGCCGCGGCACCCTCGCCCTGCAGCATCCCGCGCCGGCCCCGGTCGAACGGCCGCACCCGGTCGGGTGCTTCGGGGTAGCAGCGGTCCAGCAGCCCGTAGGTGCTCTCGGTGATGGTGTCGACGCCGGCGACGACGACGGTGTCCGCCTCACCCAGGTCGAGCAGGTCCGCGCCCAGCGCCAGGGCGTACAGCGAGGCCGAGCAGGCGTTGGCCACGGTGTGGGTGTCCGCGGCGCCGAAGCGGCGCCGAAGCATGGTTCCGAAGTGCAGGTCGGACGCGTCGAAGGGGATCCCGTCCCGCCAGGACAGCTCCACCGAGCGCAACTCGCGCAGGGTGGTGCCCACCAGCACCGGTACGCGCGACAGGTCGTCCCCGAGGCCCGCGTCCGCCGCGGCTGCGGCGACGGCTCGTTCCAGCCAGCGCGTCGCCCGCAACGGCACGTCCACGCCGGGCTCCGGACGGTCGTCGATCTCGTACGCCATCCGGGCACGGAACCTGTCGTGGTTGTATCCGCGCAGCGGTGCGAGACCGCTGCGGCCGGCGACCAGCGAGTCGAAGATCTCCCGGACGCTGCCGCCGATGCTCGCGACGGCGCCCGTCCCGGTCACGATCCAGCTCATGCCGCGCTCCGGTACGCACCGAGGATCAGGACGGCGTTGTTGCCCCCGAACGCCAGGGCGTTGTTCTGCACCACGTTCAGCTCCGCCTCGACGGCCTTGTTGGGCACGCAGTCGACGGCGCACTCGGGGTCGGTCTCCCGGTGGTTGATCGTCGGCGGGATGAACCCCTCGGTGATCGCCAGCGCGCAGGCAGCCGCCGCGACGGCGCTGGCCGCGCCCATGCTGTGGCCGATCATCGACTTGATGGAGACGGTGCGCGGCATGGCCTGCGCACCGAAGACCTGGCGGATAGCGCCCGCCTCGGTGATGTCGTTCGCCTTGGTCCCGGTGCCGTGGGCGGAGACGAAGTCGATCTGGTCCGGGGTCACGCCCGCGTTACGGTGGGCGATCTCCATGGTCCGCGCGATGCTGTCGCGGTCCGGGGCGACCGGGTGCAGGGCGTCGCAGGCGAGCCCGTAGCCCAGGACCTCGGCGTAGATCCCTGCCCCACGGGCGAGGGCGGATTCCAGGCTCTCCATGAGGAGGATGCCCGCTCCCTCGCCTGTGAGGATGCCTTCGCGGTCCTTGTCGAAGGGACGGCAGACCTCGGGGGCGACCGTGCCGAGCCGGTAGAAACCGGTGAACGTCTTGCGACACGCGGCGTCGGCACCACCGCACAGGGCGATGTCGACGTCGCCGCTGCGCAGGGCGTCGTAGCCGTAGCCGACCGCGTAGTTGCCGGCCGCGCACGCGGTCGGGATCGTCACTGCCTCCACGTCCTCAAGGCCGAGCTCGCGGACGATGCCAGCCGACAGACGGCCGGCCGGAACGCGCCGGGCCACGCCAGGGTCGTACTCCTCGGGACCGGTCTCCAGCCCCGCGGCGACGAGCTGGTCCAGGTCGCGGGACTCGCCGTCCGTGGTGCCCACGGACACCAGGGACCGTCGCGAGCGCACGTCCGCCGCGGTCAGGCCCGCGTCCTCGACCGCCATCCGGGCGGCGGCGACCGAGAACTGGCTCGCCCGGCCCAGCTCTTCGGGGTGCTGCCGGGTGATCCAGCGCCCAGGCTCGAAGTCGGTGACCTCGCAGCCGTTGGCGTGGGCGAATCCGGTCGTGTCGAACGCGCTGATCGGCTTGACGCCGCTGCGTCCTTCACGGAGCCCGGCGGTGAAGGCCTCAACCCCGATGCCGATGCTGGTGACCACACCGAGACCGGTAATCACCACCCGACGTCCGCCGGTCCCACGGCGCGGGCCCCGGGGCTCGCTCTGACCTCGTGCGTCCGTACTGATCGAAGCGTTCATCGAAGCTCACCCATCTGGCGGTCGGGACGGCGATCAGCGCTGGGCGGCTTCGGCCACCACCGCGTACACGCCTTCCAGGTTGACCATGCGGCTGAGTTCGGCCTGGTCGATGGTCACCTTCTGGGTCCGCTCCAGAGCGGCGAGGATCTCGATGGCACGCAGCGAGTCCGCGTCGTGCTCCTCCTTGAAGAGGCTGGTCTCGGTGACCTCGTCCTCGTCGATCTCGAGAATGTCGCAGACGATCTCCTTGATCTCCTGCTTGCGGGCAGCGTCAGGGCCGTTCGTCACGCTCGCGTTGGTCATCTCGACTCCAATGAGGGATCCGTGCCGGATTCCGGCGACTGAGCCATCCGTGTGATGGGTCGAGAGTGGAATGGGCGGCTATACCCGGCCTATACGGCCTCTGCTTCGTCGACCCAGCCCAGCTGGGCCACGCGCAGCCCCGCCTGGAAACGGCTGCGGGCGCCGAGCCGGCTCATCAGTTCAGCGGTGATCCGGCGCCCGGTGCGCACGGACACGCCCAGCTTGCGGGCGACGACCTCGTCCGTGAGTCCCTCGCCGAGCAACTGCAGAACGGTCTTCTCCTGCGGTGTCAGCTCCCCGTCGCCGCGCTCCCTTGGCTGCGGCCGGCCACCGGCGAACGGGACGGCGTTCGCCCAGGCGCGCTCGAACAGGTCGCACAGCGCGACGATGACGCCACGGCCGTTCAGGACGAGAGCCCCGGCCGCGGAGTCGTCGGGATCGGTGGGCACCACGGCGTGGGTGCGGTCGAACACCAGCATCCGGCACGGCAGCGCGGCCGTGGTGCGCACCTCATCGCCGTGGGAGCGCAGCCAGCGCAGATGCTCCACCGTCGCCGGGTCGTTGTAGATGCTCTCCAGGTAGATGCTGCGCATGACCACACCTCGTGCGGCCAGGTTCTCGGTGAGGGGCTGACTGGCCAGGCGGCTGGCCTCACTCTGCGGACCCCCAGTCGCGAAGGCGAGAAGCTCGGACTTGCACTTCCCTGTCAGTTCCTCGATGCGGAGCCTGATCTCCTCAAGGCCACGGAGCCGTTCGATCACCGCGCCCCGCAGGTCCTGCTGGGCCGCGTTGTAGTCGTCGATGAACCGGGTTGCTTCCGTCCTCGCGTCCGCGAGCTGCTGCTGCCGCTCCAGGAGCTCGCTCTCCTGCTGCGCCAGAAGCGCCTTGAGAGCGACCTCCGGACTCACCACGCGGAGATGGTCCGGTGCGCCCCAGGCAGGTTTTACGAGAGAAAGGCGGGCACATTCGTCCAGCACGGAACGGACCAACTCCCGCGACCATCCCAGCGAGGCCGCGAGTTCATCTACGCTGCATTCGGGATTCCTCAGCATGGATCGGTAGATCTCGGACACATGGGGTGACAGGCCCAATGGGTCAAGCATCCGCGCTCCTCCCCCGTGGATCACACACGCCCGAACATCATGTTCGAACGGCAACGAATCCGCAACGAATATGCGACGCCGGGGGAGCGGAACAGCACGAGGGGGCCCGCTCCATTGGAGCGGGCCCCCTCGGTCATCACTGGCTGAATATCAATCCCATATGGGGTCGCCCTGAGCGCCCGGAGTGTCCGAGTCGACCGATAACGCACCCCAGATCGGGTCCTGAGCAGAAGCAGGCGCCGACAGAGCACCCCTCGCCACAGAGACACTCACCACACTCAAGACACCCGCGACCACAAAGGCGGGGACGATGCCGGCGATGCGCGGTAGACCCTTCCGCATATGAAGAACTCCCCTTAAGGCAAGGACTGCTTTCGGCTTTCAGACCGGAATCACCACCGGCCATCCATGAATTATCATCGACACAGGACAGAAATTGCCACGAAAAATGAATGCAGAGAGCTGCGCTGGCAGCACACTGACAGGGGAATCCCTAATTCCGAATTAACTGTGAGAAGTCTGTGCCACAGAAGCAGAGGTCCGACCTGGATCTTCTTCCGTTCGGCACAATCCGCTCCACGATGCGGCCGACCACCCATGCGCGGTCTGGCGGCAACCCCGGCCTCCAGCAGAGGGATCGGTGCAACTTGGTGCCACGGTGGAGATCGCCGAACGGTCCGGCTGAATGCCAGGCATCGGATCGCCCTCTCCTCACGCTCGGGACTGAGTCGCCTCCGAGTGTGGTCCAACGGCCGCTCCTTGAATGCCGCCGTTGTGCCAGGTCGTGCGCGTCTCGGAGTGTTCACGCGGCGCGGCGCCGATCACCTCGGTGGCCTCGGCGTCGATCAGCTCCTGCAGGATGCGCTCGCACACCACCCTGAGTGTGTTCGCGGACGGTGGTGTCGTGCAGTCGTGCGTAGTGGGCCGTCATCTGCGCGGAGTCGTGGTCGAGGATGCGGCGTACGACCTCCTGCGGGACGTCGCGGTTGATCATGCGGGTGCCCAGGGTGTGGCGGCACTGGTGCGGGGTGAAGTGGGCGGGACGTCCGTGTTCGTCGCGGGCCTCGCAGAGCTCCAGTCAGCGGTAGGGGGCCAGACGGTAAGTCGAACTCACCTTTGGGTGGCGGCCGTCGGGGTTCTTCGTCGGCCGAGGGAACAGGTGTGGGCAGCCCTCTGGCCAGCGGGCGAGAACACGCTGCTTCTGCTCGTCGCCGAGTCGGTGGACTTCCTCGTCGACGGGGACGAGGGCCTCGCGTTTCATCTTGTGGTTGACGTAACGGGGGTAGGGGGCGCCGTCGGCGTCCTTCGCAGTGGAGTCGAAGGCGAGTTTCAGTGCGTCGCTCACCAGGCAGAGTGGGCTCCACGGCGATCCGTGATCCCGGAGACCACCGCCGGCGCCCTACCGGGGACGAACCTGCGGCCCGGGCCGAGATCTACCGATTCAGCCGTACAACCGTCTCGAGCACCAGCTGCCCGCCGCCGGCCGACGGCTCGCCCCGTTCCCATGTTCTGGGTCCCCCGCCGGGGGCACCCAGCATGTGGTGCCCAAAGACCCCGTCACCAGCGGAAACGCTGAGGCCGGGGTCTTCGTGTTTGTGCAGGCGGATGCAGGCCGAAGCGGCTCTATGTCGGGGTCTGTGGGCGAGGCGTGGACGGGATCTTGAGGCATTCCCCCAGGTGAGCCCCGCAAAGTCACGGCACCAGAGGTGACCGGCCGACTGGTCTCGACAGCGTGATCTACCACCGCCGCAACGAAGTGAACGGACTCAGAGGTCCGTCGCATCTGGGTAGTGGCAACGAAGCTCGCTGAGCACGCGCTCGTCGACGGCCCTGACGTCCCACCACGAGCTGTCTGCTTCGGTCAGGACGACCACCAGCTCGTCCCCGGCGAACCCACGCGCTTCGGCGTCGATCAGCTGAAGGAACGGGGTCGTCAGTGACAACAGCGTCAACGTGTCCATGCCGACGCCGGCGGACCGCCGCTCAATCTCCAAACAGCGCGGATCCACGATCTCGTCGCACTCGACGCGCCACGTCAGGTCCAGGCCGAAGCTACCGAGGCGGACCAGCATCTCGGCCAGAGTCACGTAGTGCTTTCCGTACCAGGCAGGGAACGTGATCCCCTTCATCCCTGCCCCTGCTTTGGCCGTATCGCGCGACAAGCGACCCCCTTCGTTGAGCACAGACCCTAGGGCACAGGCCTGACCAGCTCACGCGCCCCATCGAACAGGCCCTAGTCGCAGGTGCCCCCCCAGTAGCCGATCTGCGCGGGCCTGTCGTCGCGGTAGAGCACTACGCAGTTCCCCTGGCCACGTCCCGGGAAGTCCAACCGGGGAGAGTGTCGCGGTCCCAACCGGGTGCTTGCCCAACTGTGTGACACCGCCGACGCACACCGGCGTACCCGCGCGGACGCGACGAATCATCACCTCCAGCGAAAGGCACATCACCCTAGGTCAGCAGGCCGCCCCAAGCGGTCACCCCCTCGGACGCGGCGCACGTGACACCGCCTGCTTCGAGTTTTTGCCCCTGCCTCAAGGGCACTCGGCCGGTGAGCGCGGAGGTACTGAGATGAGTGCCGGAGAGAAAACCAAGGCAAAGGTCGAACAGGTTGTCGGACGGACCGTGCGAAAGGCGGCCCATGCGGTGCACCAGGATGCCCTCGCAGCGAAGGGTGCCGCCCTCGAAGCGCGAGGCAGGGTGCGGGGCGCGAAGGAGAGGACCAAGGAATCCTTCAAGCGGTGACACGTCAGGACGCTTGAGTCACTGTGCGTGGTCGCCTCGTGTGGCACGGAGCCATTGACGAAAGGCAGTGGCCGACTGGAGAGCCGTTCCGCGGAGGGGCGCAACGGAGGAGGTTCGCGTCCGATCGCCCGGCGGTGTCAGTCCTGCCAGCCACAATGCCGTCCATGAGTGAGCGCTACGAGGTCGTCTTCTCCTGCTACTTGCGCGACGACACCCCCGAACAGGTCATGGCCGCCCTGCGGTGGCACTTGGGCATGGATGCCGAGTTTCCCGAAGGTCTCGACGATCAGGACGGCTACGGATTCCCGTACCCGCTGCTCCTCCCCGGTGGCTACGCGAACCGCCGGGTGCCCGGTGGAGACGTCGTGTCCCTGCGTCGCGAGGTGCAGGAGTTCACGAGATCCGGGGAGCGGTACGAATGGGAACTCTTCGCACGTAACGACTGGGTTGACGACTCCAGGCTTCACCTCCGGGGCCTGGGACCTGCTGGCCCCGCACATCGCGCAACCCGGCTACGGAGGTCACTTCCGCCACGTATTCGACACCGAAGTGACTGTCTTCGACTTCCACGACGGAACGTACGAGCCCATCAAGATATGGGGTGTCGACCCACGCTGACAGGCGGCAACGGGTTCGCTCCCCGCGTGACCTACCGAACGGAAGTCGGCGGCGAAACCTCCTGCGCCCTCCGGCGTCCCGGACCAGCGGCTGGGCTGTCTGTCGTCTGCCCGCGCTCGTCCACGCGTCCGGGCGGGGCACCGGCACTGCGGTGACCACCCCGCGGGACGAGGCCATGACATCGGCGACGAACCGCAGGCGCCCGATGTCGCGTCGGCACCGTGCCGGGCCGTGGTCGGCCGCGACCACCAGAGAGGCCGCGAGCAGGAGAAGTCGCCACGAGGCCATGACCGGGCGGCGCGTTGCGCGGGGCAGCTCCGCCAGGGAGTCGTGCAGTCGCTCGCAGTGGAACGGCACGTGGCGCTGCTCGTCGGTCAGGATCCGTCCGGGTGAACGGGGGTCGTCACCCCACCGCGCCGGCCGCTGCCGGGGAGCGGACGAGGGAGGACTCGTGCACAGCGAATACGGCGTCGCAGCGATCACGCACACCGGCGTCGTGGGTGGCGATGACCACGGCGCACCCGGCCTCGCTCATCTCGCGAAGGATGTCGATGACGACCGTGCTGTTGTCTTCGTCGAGTGCACCGGTCGGCTCGTCCGCGAGCACCAGGGCCGGCCGCTGGACCATGAGACGCGCCAGAGCCACGCGCTGCTGTTCGCCGCCACTGAGGTGGTAGATCTTCTCCTTCTCGCGCCCCGCCAGACCGACACGGTCAAGGGCTTCCGCGACAGCCGCACTGCCGTCGTTCCTGCCGGGACCGGAGCCGAAACCGGAGCCGAAACCGGAACCGGAACCGGAACCGGAACCGGAGCCGTTCCCCTTGCCGTTCCCCTTACCGTTCCCCTTGCCCTCGCTCCGCGCCAACCGCCGCGGCTTGGCCACCACTTCCAGGTTCTCGACGACCGTCGCGTTCTCGATCAACGCATAGTGCTGGAACAGATAGCCGAGAGTGTCACGGCGGAACCGACGGACATCGCCTCGGCCGAATCGGGTGATGTCCTTCCCCTCGTGCCGGATCGTCCCGGTACTCGGCCTGTCGAGCAGTCCGAGGCAGTTCAGGAGGGTCGACTTGCCCGATCCGCTCGGTCCTACGAGGGCAAGCATCTCGCCACGATTGACGGTGAGGTTGACGTTGCGCCACAGGGTCCGGGCGCCGAAGACCTTCGAAAGGTTCTCGATTTCTATCACAACATACTCCGGCTGAATGGAGGGTTTTTCGCACGGGCGGGGCTCACGACTCCGTCGCCCCTTCCTTCACGATGCGGCGATGGAAGAACGCGAGAGCGAGCAGCACGGCTCCCAGTTCGAAGACGACAAGACCGGTGATGACGGTGAGATCCAGTGCGCTGATGTGAATCGGCTGGAAGGGGGCAGGCGCACCGGCCGCGGCGAACCTCTTCAGTTCCTGGTTCTGCTGCCAGGCCTGGAAAGGGACCCGCGTGGCGAAGACAAGCGCGATGGCCACTTCCACGGCGAGGACGAAGCGGTGGTTGGCGACATATCTCCAGCCGCCGATGTGTCGTACGAATATGCTCTGCGCGTTCTTTCGCGCGTAGATGAGACAGACGCCGACCCCGGCGATGAGAAGCACTATCACGGCAACGACAAGGTTGAATATCTGAAGCCGGAGCTTGGTGACCGAGCTCCGTAGGTCCAGGGCGGTTTTCTGCCCGACCGGGCTCACCGAGTTCACGTAGTTCTGGACTTTTTTCGTCCTGATGGCATTCAGCACGTCATCGGGGTCGGGGAAGACCACTCCCGCCTGAGTGGCGAACGAGGTGTAGGCGTCGTCCGTGAGGAAATGCGAGCCATTGGGGACGGCGACGATGATCGGGTCGCGCACCAGGGACCTGTCCTCGTCCGCACTGTGCGCGGAATTGTAGACGTACGTGCCGGTGCTGTAGGCGAAGAGGCGCTGTCCGTCTCTGCTGCTGAGTGTTTCCATCGGGATGTGCCGGCTGCGATCCGGATCGATGATCTCGGAGGCCGCCTTGGTGATCGTCGCTGTGCGCGAGGAGAGGGAATCGGGAATGATGACCCGTACCGAGCGGGAGTCCGGTGCCTTGTCGCTCCGGGCCTCAGACACATAACGCCGTCCTGCCGGGTCGAAAACCGGCTGCTTGCCGAGATACGTGTCGTTGACGATGAGAATCTCTCCGGCCGGCAGTCGCGCCTCCGGCGCGGAGACCTGGAGGTCCCTGCGCCCGGCGACAATGACCTCGCCCCGCTTGTCGGCCTGGCGCAGCCACGGACCGACGTGGTCGTTCAGTTGGTCCATGTGCATGGCGAAGGCGCCGTTGAGGCGGATCGAGACCGCGTCGCCCACGGTGCCGTAGATGTGCCGGTTCTCCTGGCGGGTCAGTACGTCCCGGCTCGCGAGCGTGACGTTCGTGGCGATGCCGAGAGCGAGCAGCAGCGCGGGGACACGTACGAGGTAGACGCTGATGGACGCCGCCCGTGAGGGCAGTTCGCCCTTGAGGGCGTGCAGTACGTCGACCTTGTAGGTCAGAGCCAGCGCGCCCGCGTGCGTGGCCAGCACCAGGGCGACGAGCAGGGCGGCGATGCCCGCGGCCAGCGCGGCGAACAGCCCCAGCCAGGCAAGGCCGTTGTAGAAGCCGAGGAAGGCGAGCGCCGCGGCCGACACGGTGGCGACCGCGGTCAGCCAGAACACCGCCAGCTGCCGCAGCTCGCGTAGGAGGATGCCGGCGAAGGACATGCCCTGCATCCGCAGGATTCCGTACGACTTGGCGTTGAGCAGCACGCTCGCGCCGGTCATCGTCAGCGCCGCGAGGGCGACCACGCAGAAGGCCCGGTACAGGGGATCGTCCGAGTATCGGTCGACCAGTTCGGTGTACGACAAGGGGTGGGTGACGCCCACGGTCATGCCGTGGTCGCTGAGCTCCGCCTTCAGGGCGTCGGCCGCCGCGGCGGATCCGAACACGTAGTAGGAACCGCGCGGGTCCTGCTGTCCGATCTCAGAGATCGGATGCACCCGCGTCTCGTAGTTCCTGCTGAACGCCGGATAGCCCTTGTCCAACCAGTCCGCGGTCACGGAATGGGGTCCGCCCGGAGCCAGGTAAAGATGCCGGATCCCGTCGGGGTTCTTCAGATCGGCCACCTCGCGGGCCACCCCGACTTGGTGCTCGACCGAGAAGGACTTGATTTCCCGGACGACTTGGGCGCCGCTGACAGAATTGTCCGAATCCGCCACGTCGACCAGGGCCGAGTTTCCCAGGACCCCGCTCTCGTCCAGGCCGCGCAGGAACAGAAAGGCAAGGACCGCGGAGAAGGCCAGGACGGCGGCGTGGACGAATCGTATACCTCGATGCAGCATGGGATACCTAGGTCGAGGGCGCTCGCAAGCGCCCGTCCGGGAATTCATGGTCCGAGCAGAAAGGCTGTGGAGGCGAGGAATGCTCGCCTCCACAGCCAACAGAGCTCAGTCAGGCAACCGAGAGCGGCGCCACTCGTGGCTGCCTAGACTCGTCGAGTTTCGACCGGGAGGCTCAGCAGTTCGGGTTGTAGTAGTACGACACCGAGCCGTTCAGCCCCGCCGAGGCGAGGGACCACTTCCCCTTCGCGGTGCAGCCGCTGCCGAACACCGTGCCGCCCGTCTTCACCGAAGACGCGTGCTGGTTGTTCGGGTGCTTGTAGTTCGACCACGCCGTGTTGGCGCCGTGGTCGTAGCTCCACGTGCCGCCGCCCACGTCGACAGTGGTCGCCAAGGCCGGCGTGGCCGCGGCCATGATGATGGCAGTGGCCGCCAGCGCAGCCTTTACCCCGTTACGCATGCTCAAGACTGACTCCTCGTCATCCTGTTTTGGTCGGAACAGGGACAGATCTTGAACGAAAAATATGAGCACGAGCAACCGAATATTCGAGTAACCCAGATCACAGCAGTAAATCGACCGTGGCATGCATCAGGCAGGGTGCGTGATTTCCGGCCAACCGGCCAGGACCACGTGCGGTTCGGAGTGAGACATGAAACGCGCGAGTGGATGTCAAATAGCGTTTCCGGGTTGCACTAAATATCGCCAAGTTCAGGGCGTGGTTTTCAGCCATGACCTCCGGGGCGTGGCGGTCTTTTTCATGTACATGTACTGTCGTCGGGTTACGGGGAGGCGCAGACAATGTCCCTTGCCTTGCCGGCCAGTCTGGAATGCGTGCTTTTTCTCGGGGTGCTCCCGCGCGAACCGACAGCCGGTCCGGCGGGTCCTCAGTCATGTCGACGAACCGCTGACTTCAGTTCGCACCGCTACCCGAGGGCCCGACCACCTTCATGACTCCCCACCTGACCGCCCGCCGCCGACCTCTGCCCGTCTGGCTGATTCCCCCGCTGTGGACGCTGGCCCTCGGTGTGTGGGGACTGTCCCGGCAGCACAGCCTGTGGCGGGACGAGGCGGCGACCTGGCAGGTGGCCCAGCGGCCCGCCCCCGAGATCTGGCACATGCTGGGGCAGGTCGACGCCGTACACGGGCTCTACTACCTGTTGATGCACGGACTCTTCGAATGCTTCGGGCCCGGCACGACGACGCTGCGGCTGCCCTCCGTGCTGGCCATGGCGGTGGCCGCGGCCTGCGTGACCGTCATCGGCCGGCGACTGGCCGGGACCTGGGCGGGTCTGGGGGCGGGGCTGTCACTCGGCCTGCTTCCGGCGGTGCAGTTCTATCTCCAGGAGGGGCGCCCGTACGCACTGGTCACGGCCGGAGCCGCGATCTCGACGCTGCTGCTGGTGACCGTGCTCGAGGGCCGTGGCGGAACAGCGCGGTGGGCGGCCTACGCCGGCGCCGTCCTGCTGTGCGGGTTGTTGAACTGGCTGGCGCTGATGATTCTGCCCGCGCACGCGGCGACCCTGATCTGGACACGGGCCCGGCGCGCGGTGTGGACCCGATGGACGGCGGCCTCGGCGGCGGCCGTGGCGGGCGTGCTGCCCCTGATCCTGTTCAGCCGGAGCCAGTCCGAACAGATCTCCTGGATACCGCCGTTGACCTGGCACATGATGATCGGCCCGGCGGTCCTGCTGGCGATCGGTGGCCTCGGCGCCCTGCTGGACCGGCCGCGGGCGGGCCGGCTGTCGGCGGCAGCCGTGGGGCTGCCGCTGCTCGCGGTGCCGCAGGTCATCCTGGTCGGCCTCTCCCTGGTCCAGCCGCTGTTCCTGGACCGGTACGTCCTGTTCAGCCAGCTGGGTCTGGCGCTGCTGATCGGGACAGCGCTGGGCACGGCGGTACGGGCGGCCACGCCGCGTTTCCCGAGGGCATCGCCCTGGATCCTCCCCGCGGTGATCGCCGTGGCGATGGCGGCGCTGCTCCCCCAGTCACTGGCCAAGCGCTCCCCGGCCAGCCGGGTGGACGACGTCTTCGCCGTGGCGACGGACGTACAGCGACTCAAGGAGCCCGGAGACGCGGTGGTCTTCGTACCGGCTGCGCGACGCGACACCAAGCTGGTCTCCCCCCGCGCCTTCACCGGTCTGCGGGACATAGCCCTGACCGAGACTCCGGAGAAGTCCGGGACGCTGAAGGGTGTGGAGGCCGCCCCGGCCCGGATCCGGACCGTGATGCTGGCCCAGCGACGGATCCTGCTGGTGACGGACAGGCCGGAGGTCGCGACGCCGGTGTCGGCGCAGCGGGACCAGACGAAGATCGCCGTGCTGAAGAGGTACTTCACGCCGGTGACGGACGAGCAGGTCCGCGGTCGCAGGGTGACGGTGTACCAGCGCATCGGGAGTCCGTGACCGAAGGCTGTCCGTCAGGCCGGGTTCGGGGTCTTGGAGGTGGACCGGGTGTGGGGGGACTGCTGCCGGGTCCGCAGGGCCACCAGTGTCGCGAGGCCGGCCGCCGCCGCTCCGGCGAGCATCGCGGCGCGGTCACCGACCGCCATGCTGCTGTGGCCCGTTCGGTCCACCGCGTCGGCGATGGCGGGAAGCAGCGCCGCTCCCAGCGCGGCGCCGAGCTGGCGGCTCATGTTGACCACACCGCCCACCAGACCCTGGTCGCGGTCGGCGACGCCGGCGCTGGCGGTCACCATGCTTCCGAACGCCGTACCGGCGGTGCCGAACCCGACCAGGACCACGGCTGCGAGCGGCGCACGGTAGCCGCCGCCCATCGGGAGCTGAGTCAGGATCAGGAAGCCGGCGGTGGCGGCGAGTGCGGTCAGCACCAGGACACGCTGGATCCCCACGCGTCGCGCCAGCCGGGCGCCCAGCAATCCGGTCGCCAGGCCGACGATGCCCTGCGGGGCGACCACCAGGCCGGCCACCAGCGGGGACATGTGCAGAACTTCCTGGAGGTACACGGAGAGCACCAGCATCTCCCCGCCGTTCCACAGGCCGAGCAGCATCATCAGGGTGCCGGCACTGCGCAGCCCTCGGGTGCGCAGCAGCGCGAGCCGCACGAGCGGATCGGCACGCCGTTGCTCGACGGCGAAGAACGCCACGGCCGCCAGGGCCGACAGTCCGAGCGGAACCAGCACGCCGGCTGATCCCACGCTGGTGATCCCGGCCTGGGAGACCGCGAAGACCAGCGCGGCGACGGCTCCCGTGATGAGCGTCGCACCGACCGTGTCCAGGTGCCGGCCGGCCCGGCGCAGCCTCGACTCGTGCAGGAGACGGGGGGCCAGCAGCAGGGCGGCCAGCCCCACCGGAACGTTCACCAGGAACACCGAGCGCCAGCTGAAGAACTCCACCAGGACACCGCCGAGCACCTGCCCGGCGACGAAGCCGACCGACGCCGTCGCCCCGTACAGGCCCAACGCGCGGGTGCGCCGGGGGCCTTCGGGGAAGCCCGTGGTGATCAGGGAGAGCGCGGCGGGCGCGACCATCGCGGCGCCACAGCCCTGCACCGTGCGGGACACGATCAGGAGCAGCGGATCGTGCGCCAGCCCGCCGGACAGCGACGCGGCGGTGAAGACGCCGATCCCGGCCATGAACAGGCGCCGCCGCCCGTAGAGGTCCCCTGCGCGGCCGCCGAGGATCAGCAGCCCGCCGAAGGTGATCGCGTAGGCCGTGACCACCCACTGCACGGAGGTGGCCGAGATGCCGAGCTCGTGCTGGATGGACGACAGCGCGACGTTCACGATGCTGAAGTCGAGCACCACCATGAAGGACGCGACGAGGATCAGCGCGAGTCCCAGCCGTGGGTGCCCGGAGGCAGGGGCGGGGGTCGGCGTGCCCGCCGTCGGGACCGGGTCCCCGGGGGGCCGTGTCAGGCCGTTCTCCGGGTCGCTTCGGGTGGCCGGCCCAGCTGCTGCGGTCATCACCGGGGTCCTCTCTTGTGGGGTCCTGCGCGGCCCTTGCTCAGAAACCGCGCAGGAACCGCGCAGGGCTGGTACGGGGCTGGTACGGGGCTGGTACGGAGCTGGTCAGGCGGCGGTGTACACCGCGGCCAGATCGTCGTCGGCGTGCCTTACCGCGACGTCCCGCCAGCGGGGCAGCAGCGCCTGGGTGAGCGTGAGTTCGGTACCGCTGGCCCGCGCGGCCTGCACCGCCAGCTCGGCGTCCTTGAGCGCGTGCTTGAGCGCGAACGCGGGGGTGAAGTCACCGGTCAGCATGGTGGTGGCCTTCTGCATGGCGTACGGCGACCCGAGTGGCGTCGACTGCAGCAGGTCCACGATCGCGGTCGGGTCCAGACCGAGCCGGCGGGCGAAGGAGAGAGACTCCGCGGTGGTCTCGGCGAGGTCGACGAGCCAGTTGTTGAGCACCAGCTTGGCGCTGGTGCCGGCGCCGGCCGGGCCCAGCCAGACGGTGGCCCTGCCGAGCGCGCCGAACATCGGGGCGAGGCCGTTGCGCATCCGGTCCGGGCCGCTGGCCAGGATGATGAGCTGCCCGGCCCGGGCCGGGCCCTCGCTGCCGGAGACCGGGGCGTCCACGAACGTCACCCCGTGGCGGGTGGCGGTGCGGCCGAGCCGGGCCGTCCAGTCGGCTCCGACGGTCGCCATCTGCACCCAGACCAGCCCGGGTGCGTGGGCCAGGAATCCGTCGGGCCCGGTGGCCGCCTGTTCGGTGGCGGGACCGTCGGCCAGCATGGTGACGAGGATCCCCGCACCCCGGACGGCCTCCGCCGGGGTGGGTGCCACGGCGGCGCCCACGCCGGTGAGGAGTGCGGCGCGGTCGGGGGTCCGGTTCCACACCCGTACGTCGAAGCCTGCGCGGGCCAGGTTGGCGGCCATCGGGCCGCCCATTCGCCCGGTGCCCACGAACGCGATCGGCGGGGTCCCCGTTGCGTGGCGGCGACCGTGGCGGTCGTCGGGGCCGGTGTGCTGTCGGGCGGGCGTGTTGGTGCTCATGGCATTCCCTCCGGCGGTGGTGGGGTTCGTACTTCGACGGTCGCAGCCACGGAAATCCGCTGGTAGTGGCCCCACGCTTGCCGGGGTACAAGCCGGGCTTGTACGGGAGCGCAGACCTCGACGGCCGCAAGGGCGCGAGGGCGCAACACCGCAACACCGCAACACCGCAAGGCCGCAACACCGCAACACCGCAAGGCCGCAACACCGCAAGGCCGCAAGGCCGCAACACCGCAAGGCCGCAACACCGCAAGGCCGCAACACCGCAGGGGTAAAAGGCAGCCCTACCGGCCACACCGCCCCCTACGCCCCGCTGCCGCCCCGTCAGTGGGTTCGGCCGCTGTGGCGCTTCTGGTTCGGGCGGGTCAGGATGTGGGCGATCAGGTCGCGGGCCGCGCCGCTGGGCGGCGTGGCGGCGCCGTCCCAGACGGCGCGCAGGGTGCGGCGCAGGTCGAGTTCCGGTGTCTCCACCGCGACGAGCCGGCCGCCGGCCAGGTCGTCGGCGACGGCGAGTTCGCTGATGACCGCGGGTGCCGCGCCGGCCAGCGCGGCCGAGCGGATCGCCGCGGTGGTGGACAGCGACAGCGCCGCGGGGGCCTGCGGGGCACCGGGGCCGAGTACGGCGCTCAGCGCGGCGGCGAAGGTTTCCCGGGTACCGGAGCCGCTCTCCCGGCTCACCAGCGGGGTGGCGGCCAGTTCGGCGGCGCTGACGGGCCGAGGGCGTGCCCACGGGTGACCTGGAGCGACGACGACCGTGAGCCGGTCGTGGCCGACGGCCCTGCCGTGCAGTCCGGCGGGCTCGTGCGGGCCCTCGGTGAAGCCGATGTCGGCGATGCCCTCGGTGACATGGGTGACGACCATGGCGGTGTTGGCGTAGGTCAGGACGATCTCCGGGGCGTGCCTGCCCTGCGGGGTCTCCGCGCGGAAGGACGCCAGCCAGCCGGGCAGGAGCATCTCGGAGATGGTCGAGCTGGCGCTGACCCGGAGCCGGGCCCGCTGGCCGGTCCGCAGTGCCGTGATCCCGGCGTCCATTTCGGCCGCGACCCCCAGCAGCCGGGCGGCCCACTCCGCGATCATGACGCCTTCGACGGTCAGAGTGGACCCGCGTGGGGTCCGGTGCACGAGGGTGACCCCGGTCTGTGCCTCCATCGCGCGGATCCGCGCCGATACGGCCTGCTGACTCACCCCGGCCTTGCGGGCGACGCTGTTCAGGCTGCCTTCCCGGGCTACACCGAGCAGCAGTTCCAGCGCGGCCAGGTCGGGGACATGCGTGCTGAGCATCGTCCCAGTCCTCCCAGCTGTGAGCCAGGGTTCCTGCCCCTCAAGCGTACGGCCGCCATACGACCGCCACCGGGTCCGGTGGCGGTCGTGGGACGCGTTCAGATGCTCAGCGCGATCGCGGCACCGATGCCGCCCAGACCGAGCGCGACAGCGGCGGCGGCCCAGCCGTCCGAGCGCCAGGGGAAGAACCGGTCGACGGACAGCCGGCCAGGGCCGATGGCGGCGAGGGCGAGGGCGACGACACAGATGGCGACGCTGTACTCGACTCCGCCGTTCTGGATCCACAGGCCGTGGGCCCCGCTCACGGTCGCCATGGCGTTGATCATCACGCCGATGATGGCGGCGGCGGCCAGTGGAGTGAACAGTCCGACGGCCAGACCGAGCCCCCCGGCGAGTTCGGACAGACCTCCGAGCAGGGCGAACACCTTGCCCGGGTGGTAGCCGAGGGCGTCGAAGCTCCTGCCGGTGGCCGCCAGGCCCGGCCCCCCGAAGATGCCGAACAGCTTCTGCGCACCGTGGCCGGCCATCAGCAGTCCGAAGGTCAGCCTGATCAGCAGCAGCCCGCACTCCCCGGCGGACAGCCGAGGACCCGCGCCGGCATGCGTACCGCCCGGCGGGCCCGAGGCGACCCTGGCCGGATCGGCGGGCCTGCGGATCTCCGCGACGGGGCCCGCGGGGGCGCGTGCCTGGGTCAGTGACAGGACATGAGTTCTACCGAAGGGGTGGAGATGCAGAGCACGCATGACGATGCCTTCACAGGTGAGGACGATCCGGTCTGCCCGCCACAGGGCGAGTACTCCCCTTCGTCCAGCATTGCGCCATTGCCTCACCACATCCACCGATATGTTGAAATATGCATTATTTCGATCGTTGATAACGAGCGTGGTCGCCGGAGAAGCCGAGACGCGCGTCCGGCACCGCGCCGCGGCACCTGACGGGGGTGGTCTCATGCGGAGCGCTTGCGCGCTGCGACCGTCTTCTTGGCCGCCGACTTCTTCGCAGCCGTCTTCTTGGCCGTCGACTTCTCGGCCGTCGCCTTCCGGGCGGACGTCTTCGCGGCAGACGTCCTCGCGGCGGACGTCTTCGCGGCCGTCCCCTTCGCCGCCGCTTTCTTCGCCGCCGTCCCCTCCGCCGCCGTCTTCTTCGTCGCCGTCTTCTTCGCCGCCGCCCTCGGCCTCTTGCTCGGCATCGGGGTGACCTCCGCCTCCTCACCCGGCGGCTCCTCGCCCCTCGACTCCTTCGCCGCGCGGACGCTCTTCTCCAGGGCCGCCATCAGGTCCAGGACCTTGCCGCCCTTGGCCGGTTCGGGGGTCTCCGGTGGGGCCTCACCGGCCGCCTTCGCGGCGATGACCTCCTCCAGGGCCGTCCGGTACTCGTCGTGCAGGTCCTCCAGGTCGACCTCGCCGAGGGTGTCCATCAGGGCGTCGGCGAGGTCGAGTTCCTTGTCGCGGACGGTGACGTCGACGCCGGGGGCGACGCCCTCCGGGGCGCGGACCTCGTCCGGCCAGAGCAGGCCGTGCATGGCGATGGCGTCGCCGACCACACGGAGCATGCCGAGGCGTTCCCTGCCGCGCAGCGCGTATTTCGCGATGGCCACCTTGTGGCTGCGTTTCAGGGCCTCACGCAGGAGGGTGTACGGCTTCGCCGCCGGGGCGCCGCTCGCCGCCAGGTAGTACGCCGCGTCCATCTGGAGCGGGTCGATCCGGTCGGCCGGGACGAAGGCCACGATCTCGATGGTGCGGGCGGTGGGGATGGGCAGGTGGGACAGGTCGTCGTCGCTGATCGGGATGATCGAGCCGTCGGCGTCCTCGTACCCCTTGCCGATCTCCGACTGGGTGACCTCGCGGTCCTCCAGCTCGCAGAACTTGCGGTAGCGGATCCGGCCGTTGTCCTCGGTGTGGACCTGCCGGAAGGAGATCGAGTGGCTCTCGGTGGCGTTCACCAGCTTGATGGGGATGCTGACGAGCCCGAAGGAGATCGCGCCGTTCCATATGGATCGCACCTGCGGCTTCCTTCCGTCCGGACGTCCATCGCCTGTATGAGAATTTTGTATGAGATTGTCATCGTATGACGCCGATCACAGAGGTGGACGGGCGGCGGATCGCGCTCAGCAATCTGGAGAAGGTGCTGTATCCCGCGACCGGGTTCACCAAGGGCGAGCTGCTGCACTACTACGCGACGACCGCGGAGGTTCTGCTGCCGCATCTGCGCGACCGGCCGGTGTCCTTCCTGCGCTATCCGGACGGGCCGGACGGGCAGGTGTTCTTCACCAAGAACGTGCCGCCGGGTACGCCCGAGTGGGTCACCACCGCCGAGGTGCGCCGGTCGGAGGGGCCGGCCCGGATGGTGCTGGTGCAGGACCTGGCGAGCCTGATGTGGGCGGCGAACCTGGTCACCGAGTTCCATACGCACCAGTGGCTGGTGCGGACGCCCGACGAGGCCGACCGGATCGTCTTCGACCTGGACCCCGGGGCTCCGGCGACGGTGGTGGAGTGCTGCGAGGTCGCGCTGTGGCTGCGGGAACGGCTGGCCGAGGACGGGATCGAGGCGTACGCCAAGACGGCCGGATCGAAGGGGCTGCACCTGCTGGCCGGGGTGCGGGGGGCGTCCAGCGAGCGGGTGAGCGAGTACGCCAAGGGGCTGGCCGTGGCCGCGGAGCGGGCGATGCCGCGGCTGGTGGTGCACCGGATGACGCGGAGTCTGCGGCCGGGGAAGGTGTTCGTGGACTGGAGTCAGAACGCGGGTCGGAAGACCACGGCGGCCCCTTACACGGCGCGTGCGCGGCGGGAGCCGATGGTGTCCGCGCCGGTGACCTGGCAGGAGATCACGGAGTGCCGGCGCGCGGAGGAGCTGGAGTTCCGGGCCGGGGAGGTCGCGGGGCGGGTCCAGGAGCACGGGGACCTGCTGGCACCGCTACTGGACCCGGAACGGGCGACGCCGCTGCCGTGAGCGGGACGGGGCCGGCACGGCGCGGCTGCCGTGAGCGGGACGGGGCCGGCACGGCGCGGCTGCCGTGAGCGGAGACCAGCGACCAACCCGACACCGCCGCCCCGAACGAAGACCAGCGACCAACCCGACACCACCGCCCCGAACGAAGACCAGCGACCAACCCGACACCACCGCCCCGAACGAAGACCATCGACCAACCCGACACCACCGCCCCGAACGAAGACCAGCGACCAACCCGACACCACCGCCCCGAACGAAGACCAGCGGCCGAGCGTCAGACCCTTCCCCACGTGTTGCGGTCCCGTGCCATCGCGTGCAGTGCCTCGACGTCCGCCGGTTTGAGGACTCCGCCCAGGCGGGACAGGCCCTCCAGGTCCCGGTCGCGGAGGACGCGGACCGCGCGGGGCGGGGCCGTCAGCGTGACGTCCGCCGGGTCGGTCAGCGCCAGGACCGGGTGCACCTCGGCCGTCAGGGCGTAGGAGGCCCGGTCGGCGTCCGCGCGCAGGCGGCGCAGCAGCGGCCGGGGCGCACGGCGGCCCAGGGCGACCATCGGGTCGGCGACCAGGACCTTCTGCTTGCGGGCGTAGAGCGCGTGCACGCAGAAGAGGCCGCCGGGGCCGATGAGCAGATGGTGGAGGCGGTCGCCGCCGGGCAGCGGGACGGAGTGCAGGGCGTGCCAGCCCACGCCGTCCAGGTGGTCCAGGGCGTCGCCGACGGTCTGCTCGGCGGTCAGCGCGCGGCGGCGCGGGTCGGGGCGCAGGCGGTGGGCCGGACCGGGGTCCCGGTCGAGATCGATCAGCAGCGCCTCGCCGGGGCGGTTGGGCGCGAGGTCGTCGTCGGGGTGCAGGGTCAGCCGCGCCAGTTCGGCGGGCGTGGGTACCGGTGGCGGGCCGACCGTGACCGAGCCGGTCAGGAACGGCCGCAGGGTTTCGAGTACGTCGTCCCGACGCTCCTCGCTGAGCAGGTTGACCCGGCCCGCCTCACGGTCGTACCAGGCGATGTTCCGTCCGTCCGTGAGGCAGACGTACAGCCGTTCCTGGCCATGGCGCCAGGTCGGCACGACGCGCAGTCCGCTCATTGCGACATCACCCCTCGACCATGGGAACAGGCGGGGTGCTCCGCGGGCAAGAACCCCGCTACCTTTGACAGGGGTTGACGGACAGGGTTGGACGGGCAGGGGTTGGCGCGCGCAGCGGGGAGGCGCCGGTGCGGATCCGTGAAGAGCAGTACGACGTTCCGGCTCCGGACAGTCCGTGGAGCGAGGTGCTGCCCGGGCTGTGGATGGGCGGCCACGAGTTCCGGGGGCGTGCGGGGCAGCTGGAGTCCGTTGTCGTACGGGACGAGTTCGATCTGGTGCAGAGTCTGCTGCGGCTGCCCGGACACGGCCCGGACACCGGGGTCGAGCACCAGGTGTGGCCGATCCCCGACGGACCACTGGACGGTACCCAGCTGGCCGGCGTGATCCGGCTCGCCCGGACGGCCAGTGAGGCCCTGGACGCCGGGCGGTCGGTGCTGGTGCGCTGCTACAGCGGGTACAACCGGTCGGGGCTGGTGGTCGCGCAGGCGCTGGTGCACCGGGGTCGTACGGCCGAGGAGGCGATACGGCTGGTGCGGGCCCGGCGCTCCCCCTGGGCGCTGCACAACGAGCTGTTCGTCGCCTATCTGCGCGCCGGTCTGACCACCGCCCGGCTGCTCGAGGAACTCGCCGAGTAGCCTCTCCCGTGCCCTCTCCCGTGCGCCGGCCCCCCGGGCACAAAAAGGACTTCCCTACGAATCTGCGAATAAGGTGTACGGGGCCCCGAGACCCACAACCCCCCGAACCGCCCAGGAGCAGCGTGCCGACCCGTCGTCCCCTCCGTACCGCCCTCGCCGCCACCGCCGTCGCCCTGCTGGCGACGGCGGTGGCCGGCTGTGGCGACTCCGGCGGGCTCCAGGAGGCCGGAGCCACCCCGACCGCGGTCAGCCCCGTGAAGCTCTGGCCCGACCTGCGGCCGGCGTCCAGCCCGGCCTGGCCCTACGACGAGGGCAGCGCGCAGACCGTGAAGGGCGTCACGGTTCCCGGCGACGACCTCCACAGGGTCGATCCGGTGGCCGTCGTACGGGCGGAGATCGCCTCGGACTCGGCGGACTACGGGTCCAAGGGCGCGTACCACGAGACCACGAACCGGATGAAGGAGTGCGCGGCCGGGGGCGGCGGGGCGCGGTGTCCGCTGCTCAAGCCGTACTACCGGGATCTGACCGGGGACGGGCGGGACGAGCTGACGCTCGGCTTCCGGCTGTATCCGACCAACCAGACCGCGCTGCGCGTGTACACCGTCGAGAACCACCGGCTGGTGCAGGTGCTGGAGGACGACGACGCGATCATCGGGGTCGAGCTGGCCGGGCGGGCGGTCATCGTGCGGTCGCCGGCCGGGATCACCGGGTACGAGTACCGGACGACCTGGGCGTGGGACCCGGAACAGAAGGCGATGGTGTTCTCCCGGGACGAGTTCCTGCGCACCGGCAAGGCACGGCACAGCCGCACGCCGGCGCCCTCCGCCTCCGCCGCTCCCCCGGCTTCGGCTCCCGGCGCGCCCCCGGCTTCCGCCTCCGCCGCTCCCCCGGCTTCGGCTCCCGGCGCGCCCCCGGCTTCCGCCTCCGCCGCTCCCCCGGTCTCCGCCTCCCCCTCCGCGAGTGCGCGATGAGGCTTCCCCGCTGGGCCGGGACGCTCGCGGCGAAGTCGGCCGCGTTCATCACGGTGATGTGCTGTGCGCTGGCCGCGCTGCTCGGCGTGCTCGTGCATGTGTCGGTCACCGACCAGACCGTCGCCCAGGCCCGCGACCAGGCACTGTCCCGGCTGGCGGACGCGACGACCGCGTACGAGGCGGGCGACGCGCTGCTGCCGGGCTCGGCGATCGACCCGGCGGGCCTGCCGCCGCGGCTGCGGGTGCTGGCGGTGGCCGGGGAGCGCGGCACGATGGTCTCCAGGGAGGACGGTCGCCCCACGATGTGGGCGGCGGGCCCGGCCGATCACGGCAGGGCGCTCGCGGTGGCCGTCGACTACTCCCAGCAGGCCCGTACGATCGCCGGCCTCGACCGCTCCATCCTCTGGTCGTCGGTCCTCGCCATCGGGGCGACGCTGCTGGTCGGCGCGTTCGCGGTGACCCGGGTGACCCGGCGGCTGCACGGCACCGCGCAGGTGGCCCGGCGGATCAGCGCCGGGGACCTGGACGCGCGGGTGCACGACCCCCGGACGAAGGATCCGACCCGGCCGCAGGACGAGGTGGCCGCGGTCGCCGCCGCGCTGGACCGCATGGCCGCGTCGTTGCAGAGCAAGCTGCTGAGCGAGCAGCGGTTCACCGCCGACGTGGCGCATGAGCTGCGGACGCCGTTGACCGGGCTGCACGCGGCGGCGGAACTGCTGCCTCCGGGGCGGCCGACGGAACTGGTGCGGGACCGGGTGGCCGCGCTGCGCACGCTCACCGAGGACCTGCTGGAGATCTCCCGCCTGGACACCGGCCGGGAGCGGCTGGAGACCGATGCGGAGGCGCTGGGCGCGCTGGCCGAGCGGGTGGTGCGGGCGTCCGGGACGGAGACCGAGGTGAAGGTCGTACGGGACGTGTGCGTGGAGACGGACCGGCGGCGGCTGGAACGGGTGCTGGGGAACCTGGTCGCCAACGCGCACCGCCACGGGCGGGCGCCGGTGGTGCTGACGGTGGAGGGCAAGGAGGTCACCGTCCGGGATCACGGGGGCGGGTTTCCCGAGTACCTGGTGGCACACGGGCCCCAGCGGTTCCGGACGGAGGGCGGGTCCAAGGGGCACGGGCTGGGGCTGACGATCGCGGTGGGGCAGGCGGAGGTGCTGGGCGCGCGGCTGTCGTTCGGCAACGCGCTGGACGGCGGGGCCGTGGCGGTACTGACGCTCCCTTAGGGGTGGCGAGGGCACCATCGCGGCTGCGGGTGGGTGGGGGTTGATCGCGCAGTTCCCCGCGCCCCTCCAGGTAGGTGCACTGGTCCCACCTGAAGGGGCGCGGGGAACTGCGCGACAAGCCACGACGCACCCGCGCCCGCCCCTGTCCACCAGCCACCCCCGGCCACACGCCACGCTGGCGCAAGCCAACAAAGCACGCAACTAGCACTATGTGGGTAAGTTCCGGACATGACCAAGGCCGGAACCACCCTCACGGCGTCTGCGGCCCCGGCCGCCGCCGTCCGTCTCCCCCGGCGCCGTGGCATCGAGCTCGCCCTGATCGTGCTGGCCGTCCTGCTCTCCGTGTACGGCTACTGCGCGGTCGGCCTGGCCCGGACCGGCACCGTGCCGCCCGGTGCCGCCGGTTACGGCGCCGGCCTCGGCGTCCTCGCGCTCGTCGCCCATCTCGCCGTACGCTTTCGCGCGCCGTACGCCGACCCGCTGCCGCTGCCGATCGGCGTGCTGCTCAACGGACTCGGCCTGGTCCTGATCTACCGGCTGGACCTGCAGACCCCGGGCGACCGGGCGGCCCCCGCCCAACTCGTCTGGTCCACCCTGGGCGTCGGCCTGTTCATCATGGTCGTGCTGATGCTGCGCGACCACCGCCTCCTGCAGCGCTACTCCTACGTCTGTGTCGCCGCCGCGCTCGTCCTGCTGCTGCTCCCGATCTTCTTCCCGGCCGTCAACGGCGCCCGGATCTGGATCCGGATCGCCGGATTCTCCATCCAGCCCAGCGAGTTCGCGAAGGTGCTGCTCGCGGTGTTCTTCGCCGCGTACCTGGCCGCCAACCGCAACGCCCTCGCCTACGCCGGCCGCCGGCTGTGGTTCATGCAGTTCCCGACCGGGCGGGTGCTCGGCCCGATCGTCACCATCTGGCTGGTGAGCGTCGGCGTCCTGATCCTCGAACGCGATCTGGGCACGTCCCTGCTCTTCTTCGGCCTCTTCGTCGTCATGCTCTACGTCGCCACCGGACGCACCGGCTGGATCGCCGTGGGCCTGCTGCTCGCGGTACTCGGCGCGGTCGCCGTCGGCCATCTGGAACCGCACGTCCACGGCCGGATCGAGGACTGGCTGCACCCCTTCGCCTCGATCGACGCCGGGCACGGTCCGAACCAACTCGCGCAGTCCCTCTTCGCGTTCTCCGCGGGCGGGGTCCTCGGCACCGGACTCGGCCTCGGCCACTCGATCCTGATCGGCTTCGCCACCAAGTCGGACTTCATCCTGGCCACCGCGGGCGAGGAGCTCGGCCTGACCGGCCTGTCCGCGATCTTCCTTCTCTACGGGCTGCTCGTCGAGCGCGGCTACCGGGCCGGCCTCGCCCTGCGCGAGCCCTTCGGCCGGCTGCTCGCGGTCGGGCTGGCCTCGATCGTCGCGCTCCAGGTGTTCGTCATCGCGGGCGGGGTGACCGGGCTGATCCCGCTGACCGGGATGGCGATGCCGTTCCTCGCCCAGGGCGGCTCCTCGGTGGTCACCAACTGGGCGATCGTGGCCCTGCTGATCCGGGTGAGCGACTCGGCCCGCCGCCACTACGACGGACAGGTGGCCCCATGAGCCGCCACGACCGCCAGGGCGCCGGCCTGGCCCGGTACATCCGGCGGGCCCGCGCCTTCTGCGCCCTGCTGCTCTTCGCCCTGCTCGTCAACGCGGCCCGCGTCCAGGTGGTCCGGGCCCACGCCTACGACGACAACCCCGCCAACCGCCGCGCCACCATCGCACGTTACGGCCTGCCGCGCGGCGACATCCTGGTCGGCGGCGAGCCGGTCACCGGCTCCCGGGACAGCAGGGAGCAGCTCCGCTACGAACGCACGTACCCGCAGGGCCCGTTGTACGCCCCGGTGACCGGCTTCGCCTCCCAGCTGTACGGCACCACGTTCCTGGAGCACGCCGAGGACGCGCTGCTCTCCGGGACCGACCCGATGCTCGCGCCGTTCCCGCTGTGGAACGACACCAGCCGGTCGCAGAACCCGGGCGGGAACGTCGTCACCACCCTGAACCGGTACGCCCAGGAGGCCGCCTTCCGGGGCCTGGGCTCCCGCAAGGGCGCGGTGGCCGCGATCGAGCCGTCGACCGGCCGGATCCTCGCCCTGGTGTCCACGCCGTCGTACGACCCCTCCGAACTGTCCGGCAACGGCGAGCCGGTGGCCTCGGCCTGGGCCCGCCTCAACGGCGACCCGGAGAAGCCGATGCTCAACCGCGCGGTACGGCAGACGTATCCGCCGGGGTCGACCTTCAAGGTCGTGACGGCGGCGGCCGCCCTTGACGCGGGTGTGGTCACCGATCTGGACGCGCCGACCGACTCCCCCGACCCCTTCCGGCTGCCGGGCACCACTACCCGGCTGACCAACGAGGGCGACGGCTGCGCGGACGCCTCACTGCGGGCCGCCTTCGAGTGGTCCTGCAACACGGTCTTCGCCAAGCTGGGCGTGGACGTGGGGGTCGCGGACATGACGGCGACGGCCCAGGCGTTCGGCTTCAACGACAGGCACCTGCGCATCCCCTTCTCCGCCGTGCCGAGCACCTTCGACACGAGCGTGGACAAGGCGCAGCTGGCGCTGTCGTCGATCGGGCAGTACAACACCCGCGCCACCCCGCTGCAGATGGCGATGGTCGCGGCGGCGGTGGCCAACGGCGGGATGGCCCGGCCGCCGTATCTGGTGGAGCGGACCCTGCGGCGGACCGGCGAGACCGTCGGCACGGGCGGCGCCGGGCCGGTCCGGCAGGTGATGAGCCCCTCGACGGCCGTCCTGATGAAGGAGCTGATGACGGACGTGGTCGAGGAGGGCACCGGCTCCAACGCGGCGATCCGCGGCGCCACGGTCGGCGGCAAGACCGGCACCGCGCAGCACGGCATCGGCAACTCCGGCGTGCCGTACGCCTGGTTCGTGTCCTGGGCGCAGGCGGACAACGACCTGGAGCCGAAGGTCGCGGTGGCCGTGGTGGTGGAGGACGCGGCGGCCGACCGGGGCGACATCAGCGGGGGCGGGGACGCGGCGCCGATCGCCAGGGCGGTGATGCGGGCGGTGCTGGGGCTCTGAACCGGGGGCGGGCGGACGGGGACGGGTGGGCGGGGACGAGCAGGGACGGGCGGGCGGGACGAGCAGGGACGGGCGGGCGGGACGAGCGGGGACGGGCGAGCGGGGCCGGCTGAACCGGGCGGGCTGTTCGGGGGCGATGGGACGGGATCCGGGTAGACGCGGAGTCAACAAGTCGCGCGCGGGGGATTGACCGTCTTGCTGACAAGCGGTCTCATAAGAGCCGACGCAACATACCCCGGGTAACGAGGTGAGGGAGCCATGACGACCCTGACGGAAGCGGACGCGGTCGACGGACTGCGCGACGCGCTCGGCCTGCTCAAGGACCGCGAGCAGGTGGCCGAACGGCTGCTCGTCTCCTCCGCGAAGCACTCCTTCGACCCGGACAAGGAGCTGGACTGGGACGCGCCCTTCGAGGAGGGCAAGTGGTTCTGGCCGCCGGAGCTGGTGTCGCTCTACGACACCCCGATGTGGCGGCGGATGTCCGAGGAACAGCGGATCCTGCTCTCCCAGCACGAGGCCGCGGCCCTCGCCTCGCTCGGCATCTGGTTCGAGCTGATCCTGATGCAGCTTCTGGTGCGGCACATCTACGACAAGGCGGCCACGAGTGCGCACGTGCGCTACGCGCTGACCGAGATCGAGGACGAGTGCCGGCACTCGAAGATGTTCGCCCGCCTGATCGCCCGCGGTGACGCGCCCTGGTACCCGGTGAGTCGGGCCCACCTCAACCTGGGCCGCCTGTTCAAGACGATCTCGACCACGCCCGGTTCCTTCACGGCCACGCTGCTCGGCGAGGAGGTCCTGGACTGGATGCAGCGGCTGACGTTCCCCGACGAGCGGGTGCAGACACTGGTCCGTGGGGTCACGCGCATCCACGTGGTCGAGGAGGCCCGGCACGTCCGGTACGCCCGCGAGGAGCTGCGCCGCCAGATGATGACGGCACCTCGCTGGTCCCAGGAGTTCACCCGGGTCACCTCCGGCGAGTTCGCGCGGGTGTTCTCGGTGGCCTTCGTCAATCCCGAGGTCTACACGAACGTGGGCCTGGACCGGCGGGAGGCGGTGGCCCAGGTACGGGCGAGCGGCCACCGGCGGGAGGTCATGCAGAACGGCGCGCGGAAACTGACCGACTTCCTGGACGACATCGGTGTTCTTCGGGGCGCCGGTCGGCGGCTGTGGAAGAGCTCGGGGCTGCTGGCCTGAGCCCCACGCGTCCTCAGGTGGCGGTCGGAGCCGTCGGTCCTGGCTCCCCGAAAGTCTCGTCCGGGCCCTCCGTCGCCGTCTTCGGGATGGCCGGGGGTGTGTAGCGGCCCAGGGGCCGGGATCTCGGGTCCGGGCGCACGGCCCCCAGGATGGGGTTGGCGGCGATCGGGGAGACCTTGATCCTCGCACCGGGGCGGGGGGCCTGGACCACCTTGCCGTCGCCCAGGTAGAGGGCCACGTGGGTGGCCTCGGGGAAGTAGACGACCAGGTCACCCGGGCGCAGCTGGTTCAGCGGGACGTGGGGCAGGTCGGCCCACTGCTGCTGGCTGGTGCGGGGGATGGGGGTGCCGGCATGGTCCCAGGCCTGCGAGGTCAGGCCCGAGCAGTCGTACGACGTCGGGCCCTGCGCGCCCCACTGGTACGGCTTCCCCAGCTGCCGTACCGCGTAGCGCACCGCGCGGTCGCCCTCCTGGGACGGGGGCGGTGTGGTGGCGCTGAGGGCACCGGACGTGGTGAGTGCGCGCTGCGCGTCGGCGGTGCTGGTCCGCTCCAGGTCGGCCACGGCGGTCAGCTGGGCGGGGGTGAGGGAGGCCAGCATGCGCTCCACCTCGGACAGGCGGCCCTGGACCTCGTCGCGCTGCTTCTTCTGGCTCTCGGCGAGGGCGAGTCGGGTGTCCAGCGCCTTGCGGGCCTTGCGGGCCAGGTCGGTCTGCCGCTTCTCGTCGTCCGCGAGACGTCCCACCGTCTCGGCCCGCTCGCGCGCCAACTGCCCGATGACATGGCCCTCGTCGAGCGCGTGCTGCGGGTCGCGGGCCAGGAGCAGCCGCACGTACGGGGAGATCCCGGTGACGCTCTGGTACTGCTGCCGGGCCAGCCGGCCCGCCTCGTCCCTGCTGGAGTGCAGGGAGAGCCGGGACCTGGCCAGCTCGTCGTCCAGCCGGTCCACCTCGGCGCGCTGCCGCTCGAGCCGTTCCTCGGTCGCGTTGTAGGTCTCGGTGGCCTGCTCCGCCTGCCGGTACCGCTGCTGAAGGTCGGTCAGCAGCTCGGCCACCGGCCGCTCGGGGCCGGGCGCGGGCGGCGCGGCGAGCGCGGGCACGGGCGCGAGGACGGCCTGGGCCGCCACCGCCGCCGTACAGGCCAGGCGCAGGAACCTTCCTGACACGTCATCACCTCCGATGCGGGACGGCCTCTCCGTTCCGCATCGTGATAATCAGACCTGTACGTTTGATCCGCGCAGCGATTATGGGCTTATCGGCCCAGTCGTTTCACCCGTCCGTGTCATCCGGCTTGCGGAGCGGGGTGCTGTCCGGTGCGGGAGGCTGGTCCGGGACCGGATCCGGCTTCGACCACGGCCACTTCAGACCTTCTCCGCCGCCACCCCGGCCCGTGGGATCGTACTCGTACTTCCAGCCCTGGGTCAGGCCCAGGCGCTTGCTCTGTCCGCGGGGGACGCGCCGGTAGACCAGGACGGTGGGCGGGCCGCCGGCGGGGTCCGGGACCGGGATGCGGTACGTCTTCGGGGGGTGGCCGGTCATACCGAGCAGCACCGGGAGCACGCGCCCGTCCATGGGGCCGCCCTCGAACGGGGTGTCCTGACTCTTCACGGCACCAGTTTCAGCCATCCGCCGCGAGGGCGTCGACGAGGGCGGCCGTCTGCGGGTCGCGGCGCGCGGTGACGCTCAGTACGGCGACGAACTGGTCCACCAGCCAGTCCCGCAGCTCCTCGACGGCCGGCTGCTTGTCCTCGTCGAGCCAGATCAGGGAGGCCGCCTCGACGGCCGTGATCCACATGCGGACGGTCATCCGCAGCCGGGGCCCGGGGTCGGCGATGCGGAGGTGGCTGAGAATGTGCCGCGCGGCGGCCCGTCGTACGCCGTCCACGGTCGCCGTCGTCCTTGAGGTCTCGACCACGCTGCCGCCCTGGAGCAGGGCGCTGAAGCCGGCGTCGTGCTGGTCGACGAAGGCGAGATAGCGGTCGAGGGCACGGGAGAGGCGGGGCAGCAGGGGGCCCTCGCGGGGTTCGTCGAAGCAGTGCTCCAGCTCCTCGGCGGCCGACCTGAGGGCGGCCTCGTAGAGCTGCTGCTTGCCGCCCGGGAAGTACCGGTACACCAGGGGGCGGGAGACCCCGGCCGCCTCCGCCACGTCGTCGAGGGAGACGTCCTCGGGGACGCGCTGTGCGAAGAGCGAGAGGGCCGCTTCGAGGAGCTGGCTGCGCCGCTCCTCGACGGACAGCCTGCGGTAGGCGGGGGTGGCGGCCTGCGGGGTCATGGGTGCAGCGTATGCGCTCCGCCGGGGGCGCCGCGACGGGCGCCGGCCGTCGTCGGGCACGGCGCCGTCGTGGCCGGTCGCGCCCATCCGGCGGAGCCACATGTCGAATACAGCCCCGCGCCCTTTGGGTGGGACCAGCGCACCTGCCTGAGGGGCGCGGGGAACCGCGCGAGCAACCACCACGCACCCCCGGCCGGAAACCGCCCGGATCAGGCGGCGCCGGCCACCGATGCCAGATAGGCCTTCGGCTACTGGTGGAGGTGTTCCGCTCATCGACGCGAGTACCGTGCCCCATCCGTGCCCGATTGAGCGGTAAACCACGGTGAACCACGGCACCTGACGGGCGCCGAGCAACGCGAAGGCCCCTGACCGTCTCTCCCAGTCAGGGGCCTTTCACCTGCGGTGGGTGTGGGATTTGAACCCACGGTGACGGGCGCCACGACGGTTTTCAAGATTGCTCACGTGGTCGGTCCCTGACTTCCCCGCTTCCACAACACCGTGCCCGATGTTCGCCTCCAACGAGGAGGCGCCAGCCGGAGGAGCAAGGCATCCTCGCCAGGGACCGCCACGGTCCAAACCGTACCGAACCGACTCCGACCGCGTCCAAGGCCGAGCGCCGACCTCAACCGGGGTCAGCCCATGCCTCAGGGACAGTCGGCGCTGGGCCGTCTGAGGGCCGTCCGGGGGCGACCGCCGGCGACGGATGACGACAGGCGACGACAGTCCTTCCCCTGCTCAGCAATGGTCGCCTCGGCACCCGCGCAGGCTCCCATCAGCGAAGCACAGTTGAGGAACAACACGCCAAGGGTGACCATGGCCCGGATTCGAACCGGGGTTTCCGCATCGGGGCGAACCCGCGTACGACGTCCTAGGCCGCTGAACGACACATGGCCAGGCGGATCGTACTGACTCGGAGACCGGCGAGCCCACCTCTTTTCAGGGGATGCCGTCTCAGGTCACCGGCCCAGGTCGAGCCCGTCGCCGCGCCCGGATGGTCACCTGTGCCACTGATCCTCAAATGAGGCCAAATCGCGACCTACTACGACCCGGTCAGATTCGCTCACACTCGGACACATGGGGGCGACCGGCAATCGTGACGAGCACTTATGCCAGCGCTGCGGGGAGACCGACCCGACGGTCCGCAGTCGAGGGCGCATTGATCTCATGGCTGTGCTGTGCGACGGCTGTTGGAATCGGCTCGCCAACGAAATGGCGGAGAAAGAGGGCGCAACGGCGCCACCTCGACCCGCGTTCGACCCCGACGATGTGACGTTTGTGGAGCCGCCGACTTGCCGCCTGTGTGGGGCTGACGTGCGGGTTTATCCCACTGTCTATGATCGATGGGTCCATTTGGCCATGACGGAGCTGCCGGCCAAGGACGTTCCCCGGCCTTTCCGGTGGCGGTTGGTCGAGATCAAGCCCCCTCACTCTCCCGTCGTGATCGATATCGTGGCGGTCCGAGTGCGCGGCATTGATCCGATCCCGGGCGAGCTGGTGACACCGGCCCATCAGTTCCTGTGCGCTGCGGAGCAGGCCGGGCGATCGGTTGTCAAGAGGTCGCTTGATCGGTGACACCAGCGGCTGACACCAACAGCCGCGAACACGGTCGGATTCCGGCGTACTCCGGCGGCCGGCGTCGAGCCGCTTTCCCTGCGAAGTGCAGCGTGCGGAAAGCGTCGTGATCGACCTTATCCAGCTCGAAGGGCAGGTGATCAGGATGGCCAAGAAGCTCACGCCGGGTACGCCGGCGCCGAAGTCGGGACAGTACAAGGTCCCCGGCTCCAAGACCGAGGTCACGGCCGTGAAGGGCAAGCCCCTTCCGCCGACACCCATGGTTGGCCAGGGTTGCACGCTCGTTGACCCGACCAAGCACAAGCCGAAGGGCAAGTGATGGGCGGAGCAGGCTCTTCGGGGCCTGCCCCTCTCACAGCGCGCTTCAACCAACGGCTTGAACTTGGAGTTCCGCTCATGAACGTCTATCCGGCCCACGGGCATCCCGAGGGAACCAGCGGCAGGCCCTGGTTCAGGGCGAGGTAGCTGAACGTCACAGGCCACAGGCGGCCCCACATCCGGGGCCGTCTGTGGGCCGTCCGAGGGCAGCCAACGTCGACCAACAACGACAGAGGGCGACAGCCGGAGCCCAGGTCAGAGACCCGTCAGGCTCCAGCGACCGATGCCAGGTAGGCCTCCGTCTTCTCCGGCTCGTAGAAGAAGTTCTCGAAGTCGGAAGGGTCGTTGAAGCCGTTGGCGAAGCGGTTGGCCACCGGCGGGAGCTGACCTGCCGCACCGATGAGGTTGAGGATGTGCTCCGGCGGGGGCGCCAGCATCGCGTTCGTCCACTTGGTGACGTGCTGGGCGGTGTCCCAGTAGCGGTCGAAGGTCTGCTGCATCCAGGTCTCGTCGAACTCCTTCTCGCCGTGTTCGAGGATCGAGGCGAGATAGGCGGCGGCGCACTTGGCGGCCGAGTTGGAGCCCTGGCCGGTGATCGGGTCGTTGGCGACGACGACGTCCGCGACGCCCAGGACCAGGCCGCCGCCGGGAAGGCGGCCGACGGGGTTGCGGACGGTGGGTGCGTAGCGGCCGGCCAGCGTGCCGCCCGCGTCGGTCAGTTCGGCCTTGGTGGCCCGCGCGTACTCCCAGGGCGTGTACCGCTCCATGAGTTCCAGGGTCAGGGAGAGGTGCTCCGCCGGGTCCTTGACGCCGTTGAAGACGTCCAGCGGGCCGCCGGGTATGCCCTCCCAGAAGAGGATGTCGGCCGGTCCCGAGGTGGTCAGGGTCGGCATGACGAAGAGTTCGCCGACACCGGGGACCAGGTTGCAGCGGACCGCGTGGGAGTCCGGGTGCTCGGGGCGGGGGCCGAGGCCGTGGACGTAGGCGACGGCGAGGGCCCGCTGCGGCTCCGTGTAGGGGGAGCGGGAGGCGTCCCGGCCGAACATCTGGACCAGCTCGCCCTTGCCCGCCGAGACCAGCACCAGGTCGTAGGCGCGGGCGAAGTAGTCGAGGTCGCCGACCGCCGCGCCGTGGATGACCAGCTGGCCGCCGCGCTGGGCGAAGGTCTCCATCCAGCCGGCCATCTTCACCCGCTGGTCGACCGACTGCGCGTACCCGTCGAGCCTGCCCACCCAGTCGATCGCGCGGGCCGCGGGGCCCTCGGCCCAGGAGCCGGGGGCGGCGACCGAGACGCCGAGTCCTTCGATCTTCGGGGCCTGGGACTCCCAGAAGTTCAGCTGGAGATCGCGCTCGTGCTGCAGTGCCGTGTGGAACATGCACTGCGTCGACATGACCCGGCCGGAGCGGATCTCGTCCGCGGTCCGGTTCGACATCAGGGTGACCTCGTAGCCGTGGGACTGGAGGCCGAGGGCGAGCTGGAGACCGGACTGGCCGGCCCCCACGACGAGTATCTTCCGCATGCGGGTGGTGGCTCCTAACGAGGATCTACTCGGGGACTGCCCGAGGACTACTCAGGGGTTTCGTCCAGCGCGTGGGCGACCAGGGACAGCAGTGTCTCGATCACCGGGACACGGCGGCGGGCGTCCATGATCATTACAGGTATGCGCGGCGGGATCGTCAACGCCTCCCGCACGTCCTCGGGTTCGAAGCGCTCGCTGCCGTCGAAGTGGTTGACCGCCACGACGTACGGCAGCCCGCAGCTCTCGAAGTAGTCCAGCGCCGGGAAGCAGTCCTTCAGGCGCCGGGTGTCCGCGAGCACGACGGCCCCGATCGCGCCTCGCACCAGGTCGTCCCACATGAACCAGAACCGTTGCTGGCCCGGCGTGCCGAACAGGTAGAGCACGAGGTCGTCGTCGAGGGTGAGGCGGCCGAAGTCCATGGCCACCGTGGTGGTGAGCTTGCCGGGCGTGGCGGTGAGGTCGTCGGTCTCCTCGCTCGCCTCGGTCATCAGCGCCTCGGTCTGCAGGGGCGTGATCTCCGAGACGGCGGTGACCAGCGTGGTCTTGCCGACACCAAAACCGCCCGCCACGACTATCTTCGTGGCGATGGGGGCCCGGCCGCGGTCCGTCTGCCAGGACCGCACTTGCTCCTCGCCGTCGAGGAGCGGGGCGACGCCGGAGGCGTCAGAGACGGCGTAGTCCACTCAGCACCCTTTCCAGCAGAGCGCGGTCCGGGCGGCCCACGCCGTGACCGGTCCCCGTTCCGTACACACGGATCTTTCCCTGGTCCGCGAGGTCACTGAGCAGGACCCGGACCACACCGAGCGGCATCTTCAGCAGCGCGGCGATCTCGGCCACCGTGCGCATCCGGCGGCACAGTTCGACGATGGCCCGCATCTCCGGCATGACCCGGGTGTTGAGGGAACCATTCGTCAGTTCCTTGCGCTCCTCCGGGGCCTCCAGCGCGGCCGTGCTGCCGACGAACGTCTCCACGAGGAGCACGTGGCCGAAGCGGGTACGGCCGCCGGTGAGCGAGTAGGGGCGGACGCGGGCGGGTTTTCGGTCGCCGCGCACCGGGAGGTTCTGCCTGCGGTTCTTCGGCGCGTTGCTCACTGGCCGCTCCTCGTCGCGTCTGCCTCCAGGGATTTCCTCAGTTCGCTGCGGAGCTCGGGGGTCAGGACGTGACCGGCGCGGCCGACGAACAGCGCCATGTGGTACGCCACGACACTCATGTCGCACTCCGCGGAACCGTGCACGCCGAGCAGCGAGCCGTCGCTGATCGACATCACGAAGAGGCTGCCCTCGTCCATCGCGACCATCGTGTGCTTGACCCCGCCGAAGTCCATCAGCCGGGCGGCGCCGACGGTCAGGCTGCCGATGCCGGAGACGATGGTGGCGAGGTCGGCGGCGGAGCCGCGCGGGCCGCGCCGCCTCTCGGTGCGGGCCTCCCGGGCCGCTTCGTTGCGTCCGGGGTCCGAGGAGAGCAGGAGCAGACCGTCCGAGGAGACCACGGCGACCGACTGGATGCCGGACACCTCCTCCACGAGGTTGCTCAGCAGCCAGTGCAGGTTACGGGCCTCACTGCTCAGTCCGAAGGTACTGGGCGCGGTCAACTGCTTGCCTCCTCGACTGTGCCCCCCGTGGCTTCACCGGATGCGGCTGATCCGGGTACCGCTGCTGTGGTGCCAGGCACCTGGTTCTGGCCGGTCTGCTCGGCGATCTCCGCCGCGACGTCACGGCGGCCGGCGTCGGCGCCGCTGCGGAAGCCGCCGAGCCTGCGGCGCAGGGCGTCGGCGTCGACGCCGGTGCCGCGCTGGCGGGGGGCCGGGGCTTGGGCGGTGATCTTGGGGGTGCGCTTGGGGAGGCCCTTGCTGGTGACCGGGTCCTCGTCGTCGGCGCCGCCGTCCGCGAGGGGACCGTCGGTGCGGGCTTCGCCGAAGCCGTCGGTGCGGGCTTCACCGAAGCCGTCGATGCCACCCGCACCGCCTGTGCGGCTTCCGTGGGCGCCTGCGGGCGGCCCCAGCGGGGACCGCTCACCGTCGGCGCCCGCGGATCGCGGCCGGGTATGCCCCTCGGCGTCAGCGGGATGCGTCCGCTGACCGGCGGCTGGGTAGGCCTGCCCCCCGGCCGCGGGGTACGCCTGCTCTCCGGCGGCAGCGGCGGGGTACGCCTGCTCTCCGGCGGCAGCGGCGGGGTACGGCTGCTCCCCCGCGGTGGCTCGGGGTGGCTGTTCGGGTGTCGCGGTCGGTTGCTCCGAATGGTCCGGGAGCAGGAGTTCCATCGTCGTCTCGGCGAGGGTCTCCGCCGGGGCCTTCGGGCGGCCCGCCGGTTCGGGGGCCGTCGCCCTGGGTACGGCCGCCTGTTCGTGGGCGGGCTGCTCGTCGGCCTTCCGTACGGCCTGCTCCGCCAGCGTGACCAGGGGGTCGCCGGACTTCGGGCGGCCGTGGAGGACGTTGGAGTTGACCTCGGCGTCCGCGCCGGGCAGCGAGAAGCCGTGGGCGCCGCCGGCAGCCGTGGCGGCCGAGGGGACCGCCGTCGCGGGGGCCGCGGCCAGCAGGGCCCGGGGCAGGACCACGACCGCCGCCACCCCGCCCTGCTTCTGCTCGCGCAGCTGCACCCGGACGCCGTGCCGGTGGGCCAGGCGGGCCACGACGTACAGGCCGAGCCCGAGACCGTTCTCGCCCTCCTGGTCGTACGGCGCCTCGGGGTCGAAGTCGGCCAGGCGGCCGTTGAGGCGGACCAGGCGGTCGGCGGTCATGCCGATGCCCTCGTCCTGCACGGAGAGCATGACCTCGCCGCTCTCCAGCAGCCAGGCGGAGATCTCCACGGGCACGTCGGGCGGCGAGAACGAGGTGGCGTTCTCCATGAGTTCGGCGAGCAGGTGGCTGAGGTCGTCGGCGGCGAAGCCGGCCACGTGCGCGTGCGGGGGCAGCGCCGAGATACGGACCCGCTCGTAGCGCTCGATCTCGCTGACCGCCGCCCGCACGACGTCCACCAGCGGGATCGGGCCCGCGTGCTGCTGGACGTGCTCGGTGCCGGCGAGGACCAGGAGGTTCTCGCTGTGCCGGCGCATGACCGTGGCGAAGTGGTCGAGCTTGAAGAGGGTGGCCAGGCGGTCCGGGTCCTGCTCGCGCTCCTCCAGGCCCTCGATGACGGCGAGCTGCCGTTCGACGAGGCCGAGGGTGCGCAGCGCGAGGTTGACGAAGGTGCCGCCGATGCTGGTGCGCAGCCGCTCCAGCTGGTCGCCGGCGGCGGTCAGTTCGGCGCGCAGTTCCTCGCGGGCGTCGGCCATCTTCTGGCGCTGGCCGACCAGGTGCTTGCGGTCGGTCTCCAGGGTGGCGATGCGGTCGTACAGCTCGGCGGCGTGTGCGTGCAGGGCGTTGACCGAGCGGACGACCTGGGCGAACTCGTCGTCGCGGCCGGTGAACGCGACCGGTTCCGCGGTGCGCGGGTCCTCGGCCTCGGCCAGCCGCGCCGATCCCCGGCGGAGCACCGAGAGGGGGCGGGTGAGGGTGCGGGCCATGGCCGTGGCGATGCCGACCGCCACCAGCATCAGGGCGCCCAGCACCGCGATCCGGATCTCCAGCGCGGTGACGTCGTCGTCGCGGAGCCCCGCGAGGTCCTTGGTGCGGTGGTCGTAGAGGGCGGACTCGGCGCCCCGCATCAGGTCGACCCGGGCGGACAGCGCCGTGTCCAGCTTCTTGGTGCCGGTGGCGAGGTCGCCGTCGGAGAGGGTCGGCTGGTCGGTGAGGGCGGCCAGGTACTTGTCGGCGTCGTTGACGTCGTTGCCGGTGACCGTGGAGTCGTACGACTCGACCGCCGCCTCGGGCGCGGTGTCGCGGAAGGCGGCGAGGGCCGCGTCGGCGCGCAGCCTGGCCTGCTGGGCGGCGGCGGTGAGCGCGTCGCGCTGCTTCCGGTCGGCGTCCGAGGTGGTGGTGCTGGTGGTGGGCAGACCGGTGAGCGGGTCGATCGTGGTCCGGGTGGTGCTGGGGATGGCCAGGGCGGCGAGGAGGAGACCCCGGGCGGCCGCGGACTGCTGGACGGCGGAGTCCAGCTCGGCGAGCGCGTAGGCGCCGGAGCCGGCCCTCGGGGGTGTCTGCTCGGCCAGTTCCTCGGCGAGCCGGTGGAGTTCGGTGATGGTCCGGGAGTACGCCTCGTGCGCCTGCAGGGCCGTGCTCTGGCCGGTGAGCGCGGACCGGCGGACGGCCGCGATGCCGTCCAGGTCGGTGCGCAGCCAGCCCGGGATGTCGGTGTTCGCGCGCAGGTCCTCGACCTGGCGGTCGACCCGGGCGCCGCGGTCCTGCGAGGGCGCCTTGGACTTGGGGCGGCCCGCGGCGACGTAGGAGGTGACGTCGTCGCGCTCGTCGGCGAGCGAGTTGGCCAGCGCCAGGGCGTCCTGGGTGCGCCCGGCGAGGGTCACCAGGTCCTGGGAGTCGCTCAGCTGACCGGAGGCGGTCAGCAGGGCGGGCGCGCCGGCCCCCGCGATCGCCGCGGCGACCACCGCCACGGCCACGATCAGCCGCGTGCGGACATGCTTGCGACGGCCAGTGCCGACGGGATCGGCGGCGCCCGTTTCGGAAGCCGTCTTCTTGCCTGTGCGCCGAGGCCGCGTCTTCTGCACCGGTGCTCGCATTCCTGAACTCGTGTACCCAAGGAGCCGGGTGGCACCCCGTCATAATCCCCGGCATTTCGGTGCCAAGTGGTGCGTGTACCCGGTACGTGCACCCGTTATGTAGGTCCCCGACCCTCCCAGCGCCGGTGGGCGGCGGTCTCGCATCGCCTGACCCGCCACCCGAAGGAGTGAACATCGGAGGGGAGTTGGCGGGCAAGTTCCGGCGGAGCGTGCGGAACCCCTTTCCGGCGGGCCGGTTGGACGCGGGCGACAGGCTTTGACAGGATTCGCCACCACGCCTTCCCGGAGTGCGCCATTCCAGCCCAAAACAGGCGGCTGACCTGCGAGACCGCGTATATTCCCGGGCGGTTGCCAGCCTTTGGCGAAGATCGTGAAGGGGTCGTGCAGACTGGCCGGATGCGAACTGAACTCGTTTCGGAACCCGGTGCCCGCGACCGCCCCAACGAGGACTTCGCCGGTGTCGGACTTCCCGCCTCGGGGCAGGGGGGTTGTGCGATCGTCCTGGACGGGGTCACTCCACCCAAGGACGGGACCGGCTGTCTGCATTCCGTCCCCTGGTTCACCGCGCGGCTCGGCGGCGCGCTGACCGAACTGACCCTTTCGGCACCAGATCTGACACTGCGGGAGATCCTCGGACAGGCGATCCGGCGCACAGCCGACGCACATGGTGACACCTGTGACCTTTCTCACCCGCGCACGCCCCAGGCGACGGTCGTCCTGACCCGCTGGTCCGAGGAGACCCTGGAGTACCTCGTCCTGTCCGACTCCGCACTGCTCCTGCGCTCCCCCGACGGCCGGGTCACCCCGGTCCTGGACGACCGGCTCGACCGCGTCCCCCGCTCCTCGCTGGCCTCGGACGCGATCGCCGACGCCACGGTCCGCAACAAGGAGGGCGGCTTCTTCACGGCCGCCGCCGACCCCTCGGTCGCGGCCCGTGCGGTGGCCGGGAGCGTGCCCCGGAACAGGGTCGGCGCGTTCGCCGCCCTCACCGACGGGGCGACCCGCTGGACGGAGAAGTTCCACGAGGGCGACTGGGCGGCCCTCTTCGACGTCGTACGCAAGGAGGGCGCGCGGGCGCTGGTCGACCGGGTACGGGAGCTGGAGGCGGCCGACCGGGAGAAGCGGGCGTTCCTGCGGCGGAGCAAGACGCACGACGACGCGACGGTGGTGTACGTCGAGTTCTGAAGCCCCGGCGCGCCCCGAAGCCCCCCGGTGCGCCTGAAGCCCCCCGGTGCGCCTGAAGCCCCCGGCGGCGGCTACCTCTCCATCACGCCGTTCAGCTGGTGCAGCAGTCGGGCCAGTTCGGCGACCTCCTGGCGGGGCCAGTGGGCGAGCTGGCGGACGTAACGGCCGCGGCGGGCCTCGCGGACCGTGCCGACCCGGCGCCGGCCCTCGTCGGTCAGGGCGACCAGCCAGGCCCGTCCGTCGGCCGGGTCGGGTTCGCGGGCGATCAGCCCGAGCTCCTCCAGCGCCCGCAGCTGGCGTGACATGGTGGCCTTGCCGACGCCGATGTAGGCGGCCAGTTCGGTGGCGCGCTGGCCGCCGCACTCGTCGAGCCGGACCAGCAGACCGTAGGCGGCGGACTCAAGGTCGGGGTGGACCTCCCGGGCCATCTCCCCCTGGTTGGCCCGGGCGCGTCGCAGCAGCACCGTCAACTCGCGTTCCAGGGTCAGGAATTCCTGGTCTGCACCACTTGGCGTCAACCCGGTGGCGGCGCGCTGTTCGTCGCCCTTGTCGTCCTCGTGCACGTCAGCACCCCTGATCGGTTTCGCAGTCCTGAAAGTTTCCGTCAAACCCCGTCATCGCCGCAGCTCGCCAAGTATTCCGCAGGCGTAGACCAACGGCAGCCTCCGGACCCCCTTCCCCGGTGTTCTCCACGTGCGTAGCGTCTCTACCAGGCAATCGATGGCATGCCCACGCCAGCGGTTGGCGTCGCGCCGTGTGACCCCGCGTCGTGTCGCGCCTCTCACGCCGACCGTCTCTGGCATATCTGGGACCCCACCTCACCCCACGGAGGCACGTCATGCCCGTGCACAGACCCGCCCCCACTGTCCTCACCGGACTCCTCGCGCTGCTGCTCGCGACGGTCTCCATGCCCCCGGCCCACGCCGACCCGGCCGCCCCCGCCCGCGGTTCGGCGTACATGGGCATGGGCGTCCTGGCCCACGACGGCCAGAGCGGTACGCCCAAGAGCGGCGACGCCACCCAGACCGAGGGTGTCGACGTCGCCGGCTACCAGGGCAACGTCGCCTGGTCGACCCTGCTGGGCAGCGGGGTCAAATGGGCGTACACCAAGGCGACCGAAGGCACGTACTACACGAACCCCTACTTCACCCAGCAGTACAACGGCTCCTACGACGTGGGCATGATCCGTGGCGCGTACCACTTCGCGACCCCGGACACCACGAGCGGCGCCACCCAGGCCAACTACTTCGTCGACCACGGCGGCGGCTGGTCCAAGGACGGCCGGACCCTCCCCGGCGTCCTCGACATCGAGTGGAACCCGTACGGCGCCGCGTGCTACGGCAAGTCCGCGAGCGCGATGGTCAGCTGGATCGCCGACTTCCTCACCACCTACAAGGCACGCACCGGCCGGAACGCCGTGATCTACACGGCGACCAGCTGGTGGACCGACTGCACCGGCAACTACAGCGGATTCGCCGCCGCCAACCCGCTGTGGGTCGCCCGGTACGCCTCGGACGTGGGCACGCTGCCGGCCGGCTGGTCGTACTACACGGCGTGGCAGTACACGTCGTCCGGCCCGACCGTCGGAGACCACGACAAGTTCAACGGGGCCATTGACCGGGTGATCGCACTCGCCAACGGCTGACACCGCACAGCACGAAGGCCCGGGCCTCCTCGCGGGGACCCGGGCCCTCTTCATCCGGCAGCGTCCGTCACGCCGCTACCGGAACCTCCGGCGTCGCGCCGTTCGTGGCGGGCGCGAGCGCCAGCTCCAGGACCTGGCGGACGTCGGTGACGGCGTGGACGTCGAGCTTGTCCAGCACCTCCGCCGGGACGTCGTCCAGGTCGGCCTCGTTGCGCTTGGGGATGATGACGGTGCTCACCCCGGCGCGCTGGGCGGCGAGCAGCTTCTGCTTCACGCCACCGATCGGCAGCACCCGGCCGGTCAGCGAGACCTCACCGGTCATCGCCACGTCCGTGCGGACCAGCCGGCCGGACAGCAGGGACGCGAGGGCCGTCGTCATGGTGACGCCGGCGCTCGGGCCGTCCTTCGGGACCGCGCCCGCCGGGAAGTGGATGTGCACGCCCCGCTCCTTCAGGTCGCCGACCGGGAGTTCCAGTTCGGCGCCGTGCGAGCGGAGGAAGGACAGGGCGATCTGCGCGCTCTCCTTCATCACGTCACCCAGCTGACCGGTGAGGGTCAGACCCGCCGCGCCCGTCTCCGGGTCGGCCAGGGACGCCTCCACGAAGAGGACGTCGCCGCCCGCTCCGGTGACCGCGAGCCCGGTCGCCACACCCGGGACCGCCGTACGGCGCTCGGCCGGGTCCTGGGCGGACTCGGGCACGTGGTGCGGCCGGCCGATCAGGGCGCGCAGGTCCCCGTCCATGATCGTGAACGGCAGCTCCCGCTCGCCCAGTTCGTGCTGGGCCGCGACCTTGCGCAGCAGCCGGGCGATCGACCGCTCCAGGGTGCGCACGCCCGCCTCGCGGGTGTACTCGCCGGCGAGCTTGCGCAGCGCGCTCTCGTCGAGGATCACCTCGTCCTTGGCCAGTCCGGCCCGCTCCAGCTGGCGCGGAAGCAGGTGGTCACGGGCGATGACGACCTTCTCGTCCTCGGTGTAGCCGTCCAGGCGGACCAGCTCCATACGGTCGAGCAGGGCCTCCGGGATGGCCTCCAGGACGTTGGCGGTGGCCAGGAAGACGACGTCGGACAGGTCGAGTTCCACTTCCAGGTAGTGGTCGCGGAAGGTGTGGTTCTGCGCCGGGTCGAGGACTTCGAGCAGGGCGGCCGCCGGGTCGCCCCGGAAGTCGGACCCCACCTTGTCGATCTCGTCGAGCAGGACGACCGGGTTCATCGAACCGGCCTCCTTGATGGCCCGCACGATCCGGCCGGGCAGCGCACCGACGTACGTACGCCGGTGACCACGGATCTCGGCCTCGTCCCGGACACCGCCGAGGGCGACCCGGACGAACTTGCGCCCCATGGCATGGGCGACGGACTCACCGAGCGAGGTCTTGCCGACGCCGGGCGGGCCGACGAGGGCCAGCACGGCACCGCCACGGCGGCCGCCGATGACTCCGAGACCCCGGTCGCTGCGGCGCTTGCGCACCGCCAGGTACTCGGTGATCCGCTCCTTCACGTCCTCCAGGCCGGCGTGCTCGGCGTCCAGGACCGCCTTGGCGCCCTGGATGTCGTACTGGTCCTCGGTCCGCTCGTTCCACGGCAGTTCGAGCACCGTGTCCAGCCAGGTGCGGATCCATGAGCCCTCGGGCGACTGGTCGCTGGACCGCTCCAGCTTGTCGACCTCCTTGAGGGCGGCCTCGCGGACCTTCTCCGGCAGGTCGGCGGCCTCCACGCGGGCGCGGTAGTCGTCGGACTCCTCGCCGTCCTTCGCGGAGTCGCCGTTCAGCTCGCGCAGTTCCTTGCGGACGGCTTCGAGCTGGCGGCGGAGCAGGAACTCGCGCTGCTGCTTGTCGACGCCCTCCTGGACGTCCTTGGCGATCGTCTCGGCCACGTCCTGCTCGGCGAGGTGGTCGCGCAGCTGCTGGGTGGCGAGCTTGAGACGGGCGACCGGGTCGGTGGTCTCCAGGAGCTCGATCTTCTGCTCGGTGGTCAGGAAGGGCGAGTAACCGGAGTTGTCGGCGAGCTGGGACACCTCGTCGATGGCCTGCACCCGGTCCACGACCTGCCAGGCGCCGCGCTTGCGCAGCCAGGCGGTGGCGAGGGCCTTGTACTCCTTGACCAGTTCGGTGACATGACCGGGCACCGGTTCCGGGACGTTCTCCTCGATACGGGTGCCCTCCACCCACAGGGCGGCACCCGGGCCGGTGGTACCGGCGCCGATGCGGACGCGGTGACGGCCGCGGATCAGCGCGCCGGGGTCACCGTCGGCCAGCCGGCCGACCTGCTCCACGGTGCCGAGCACACCGGTGCTCGGGTAGGTCCCGTCGATACGCGGCACCAGCAGCACCCTGGGCTTGCCGGGCTCGGTACGGGCGGCGGCCTGGGCGGCCTCCACGGCGGCACGTACATCGGGGTCCTTGAGGTCCAGCGGGACCACCATCCCGGGCAGCACGACCTCGCCGTCGAGCGGCAGCACAGGGAGGGTGAGTGATGCGGACGTCGAAGCCATGATCTCCCCTTCGGCATTGAACTTGAGCTATGCCGACTCAATGCATGTGAGCCTCGGAATGTTCCCCGGGCCGCGTTCGCTCTGAGCGATCGGGTGGTGACCTGGCGGTATGGCACCTGTGAAAGAAAAACAGTGGACCGGCACGGGTGCATTCCCCCTACGGTCGGCCGATGACCGACACCGACGCGGCCCTGCTGGCCGCCTACGACGCCCAGATGCGCGCCGTCCAGCCCGTCCCCGCGCCCGGGATCACCTACCAGCACGACGGCCCCGTGCTCCGGGTCGTGGGCCAGCACCGCGGCTTCGTGACCGGGCCGCGTGACTGGGGCGGTGTGCGCGGCCCCGAGCTGGACGCGCTGATCGCCCGGCAACGGGACTTCTTCGCGGCCCGCGGGGAGGCGGTGGAATGGAAGACGCGCGGGCACGACGACCCGGCGGACCTCCCCGGCCGGCTGCGCGCGGCGGGCTTCGTGCCCGAGCCGCGGGAGACCGTCGTGATCGCCCCGGTCGAGGAGCTGGCCGCACGGTCTCCGGCGCTTCCCCCGGAGGTGGCCCTGCGCCGGGTCACCGCCGACGCGGACCTGGACCGCATCGCGGCGCTGGAGACGGCGGTGTGGGGTGAGGACATGGCGTGGATCGCCGGGTACCTGCGGGGCCGGCTCACGGTCGCACCCGACGACAACGAGGTGTACGTGGCCGAGGCGGCCGGGGAGGTCGTGTCGGCGGCCTGGGTGGCCTTCCGGCCCGGCACGGACTTCGCCGTGCTGCTGGGCGGCTCCACACTCGCCGAGTGGCGGGGCAAGGGCGTCTACCGCGCCCTGGTGGCCCTGCGGGCGACCCGGGCGGCCGCCCGGAACGCGCCCTACCTCCTCGTGGAGGCCTCGGCCGACAGCGCCCCGATCCTGAAGCGGCTGGGCTTCAGGGCGGTGACGACCACGACCCCGTACGTCTGGACCCCGGCTCACTGACGCAGTCCACACGGCGCGCCACGGCGGCGGGCAGCGGCTCCTGGAATCCCGGAGCCGGCCAAGGGGCCCGCGGCGTCGCGCCGGGACTGAGCCCCTGCGTCACGGAGCGGTCGTGGCCGTACCGCTCGCGCCCGCCCGGGCCTGTTCCCGGTACCAGCGCCGGACCGCAGGCCAGAGCGCCGTCCCGATGCCCAGTGAGATCAGATGGCCCCAGTTGGTCATCGGGTCCTCGAAGGCGATGAGGTCCGTGACGAGGCTGTAGCCGACCACGGCGAGCAGGGGCCAGCGCAGCCAGGGGGTGAGCAGGCCGGAGAGGGCGCCGATGCTGGCGGCCACGCCGAAGCTGATGCCGTAGTCGAGGCGGTGCAGGGAACTGTCGGGGAGGTGGCCGACCAGGACCGCGAAACCGACCGGGACCTCGGTGGCGAGGGTGGCCAGCACATGGCCCGTCAGGAAGACGAGGATCGTCCGGGCACCCCCTATCCGCCGCTCCAGCGCGGTCAGGACCAGCACGAAGGCGAGGGCGTACGGGGAGAGGAGACCGCCGGCGACCCACAGCGCACTGGCCAGCAGGACGAAGACGGGCGTGCGCAGGAGGTGGGCGACGTCGGTGCTGGAGTCCTGGTAGACGGCGTGCAGCAGGCCGGGGCCGGCGTAGACGGCGAAGAGCGAGGTCAGGGCCAGGACAGCCGTGTAGGCGAAGGTGACCGGGGCGCCGGTGGGGGTGGGGAGCAGGCGCCAGGGACGGAGGCGGAGGGCGGGGCGCAGGGCCCTCGGGGCGGGGAGCCCGTCCGAGCCGCGCTGGCGGGGCACACCGTCCAGCAGGACGGCCACCTCCGCCGCGGGGAACGGCCCCGCCGCCAGAGCCCCCGGCGAAGTCGCCAGAACGGGCTCCGGCGTGGGCGTCGACGCGGCCCCAACGGTCCGTTCCACGGTGAGGCGCTCCTTCCGTTTCACCTCACCAGCCTTCGCCGTCCCGCGAGTCGCTGTCTATGACCGAGGCCACGCGGAGAGCGATTCACAGGATTTTCCGAATAACTGTGAGGGGTCGGGAGGAAACCATATGAGTCACCTGCGGCCGACTGCGGGCGCGAAGCGCCGGGCGGCCCCTCGAACGAGTGACACCCGGGGGGACCGTCCGACACCCGTAATTCGCGTGGCCGCAAAGCCCTGTTGGGGCAGGATGGCCGGCATGGCGAACATCATGGGCCCGGTGTCCGTGGACGACGGTCCCCCCGTGGTCCTGGACCGGCGCGAGGGGCCGTACGGCGAGGTGGTCCTGCGCAGACACGGCGGGCTGCTGCAGATCATCGCCAACGGCTGCTTCCTGATGGACACCTCCGACGGCCGCTCGGAGCGGCTGCTCGTGGACGCCGCCCGGGACGCCCTGGACGGACGGGCGGAGCCGGCCGTGCTGATCGGCGGGCTCGGCGTCGGGTTCTCGCTCGCGCACGCCGCGCGGGACCCCCGCTGGGGGCGGATCACGGTCGTGGAGCGGGAGCCGGCGGTCGTGGACTGGCACCGGGACGGCCCGCTGTCGCCGCTGTCCGCGGGCGCGTTCGCCGATCCGCGCACGGTGATCGTCGAAAACGATCTCGTCGCGTACGTCAATGAGACTTCCGACACATTCGACGCGCTGTGCCTGGACATCGACAACGGGCCCGGCTGGACCGTCGACGAGGACAACGAGGGCCTCTACTCACCGGCCGGACTCGCAAGCTGCGCAAGGGTGTTGAGGCCGGGCGGGGTGCTCGCCGTATGGTCCGCGCAGCCCTCTGCCGAATTCGAGGAAACCTTGTGGAATGCCGGGTTCAAACAGGTGCGTACCGAAGAGATCCCGGTTGCCCGGGGCGTTCCGGACGTCGTTCACCTTGCCGTCCGCCCTGGATAGCGAGTGCGGCGCCTGTCCCCGTAATGTGCATCCCTGACGCGGATCATTCAAGCGTCAATCGCAGTCATGGGATCACCCCACTGGTTCCGGAAAGCACACAGGGGCGGGCGATGGAGCAGACACACACCTCCCACAACGGCACGGCGACGGCTACTCCGGGCGCCCAGCGCCGGGTTCTGGTCGTCGAGGACGACCCCACGATCGTCGACGCCATCGCGGCCCGCCTGCGCGCCGAGGGATTTCTCGTGCAAACCGCGGGCGACGGGCCGGCGGCCGTCGACACCGCCGAGGCCTGGCAGCCCGATCTGCTGATCCTCGACATCATGCTGCCCGGCTTCGACGGTCTGGAGGTCTGCCGTCGCGTGCAGGCCCAGCGGCCGGTGCCGGTGCTGATGCTCACCGCGCGCGACGACGAGACCGACATGCTGGTCGGCCTCGGGGTCGGCGCCGACGACTACATGACCAAGCCGTTCTCCATGCGGGAGCTGGCGGCCCGGGTGCACGTCCTGCTACGCCGGGTGGAGCGGGCGGCCGTCGCGGCCTCCACCCCCCGGTCCGGCATCCTGCGCCTGGGCGAGCTGGAGATCGACCACGCGCAGCGCCGGGTGCGGGTGCGCAGCGAGGACGTGCATCTCACGCCGACCGAGTTCGACCTGCTGGTGTGCCTGGCCAACACCCCGCGCGCGGTGCTCTCCCGTGAGCAGCTGCTCGCCGAGGTGTGGGACTGGGCGGACGCCTCCGGCACCCGCACGGTCGACAGCCACATCAAGGCGCTGCGCCGGAAGATCGGCGCCGAGCGGATCCGCACCGTGCACGGTGTGGGCTACGCGCTGGAGACACCGACGCCATGACCGCCGGGCCGGCCGGACCGAGAGGCCCCGGGGAGGAGCCCTGGGGCACCGTGCGCCCGTTCTCGATCAAGACCAAGCTCGGCGCGCTGGTCGTCGTCTCGGTCCTGATCACCACGGGTCTGTCGATGATCGCGGTGCACACCAAGACGGAGCTCCGCTTCATCACGGTCTTCTCGATGATCGCCACACTGCTGATAACGCAGTTCGTGGCCCATTCGCTCACCGCGCCGCTGGACGACATGAACGCGGTGGCCCGGTCCATCTCGCAGGGTGACTACACGCGCCGGGTGCGGGAGAACCGCCGGGACGAGCTGGGCGACCTGGCCGAGACGATCAACGTCATGGCCGACGAGCTGGAGGCCCAGGACCGCCAGCGCAAGGAACTGGTGGCGAACGTCTCGCACGAGCTGCGCACGCCCATCGCGGGGCTGCGGGCCGTCCTGGAGAACGTCGTCGACGGGATCGCCGAGCCGGACACCGAGACCATGCGCACGGCCCTCAAGCAGACCGAGCGCCTCGGACGGCTCGTGGAGACCCTGCTGGACCTCTCCCGCCTGGACAACGGCGTCGTACCGCTGCGGCAGCGCCGCTTCGAGGTGTGGCCGTACCTCTCGGGCGTGCTCAAGGAGGCCAACATGGTCGCCGGGGCGCGCGGTCTGGCCTCGAACTCCGGCAGTCACACCCGGACGGACGTCCATCTGCACCTGGACGTCTCCCCGCCGGAGCTGACCGCGCACGCCGACCCGGAGCGCATCCACCAGGTGGTGGCGAACCTCATCGACAACGCGGTCAAGCACAGCCCGCCGCACGGGCGGGTGACCCTGAAGGCCCGGCGCGGCCTGCAGCCGGAGTCGCTGGAGCTGGAGGTCCTGGACGAGGGCCCCGGCATTCCGCGCTCGGAGTGGCACCGCGTCTTCGAACGCTTCAACCGGGGAGCCGTACGACGGCCGCACGGGCCCGGCAGCGACGGCGGCACGGGGCTGGGACTGGCGATCGCCCGGTGGGCGGTGGATCTGCACGGCGGCCGGATCGGCGTGGCCGAATCCGACCGGGGCTGCAGGATTATCGTCACCCTCCCGGGGCTTTGATCCCTGCCAAGTTGACGTAAAGTTCGATCCGGAGCCTCAAGATCCACCTGCGGTCCCACGGACGCCCGCGCAGCCGGACACGTGTGATCAGGTGCGGCCTCCGCGCACGTCGCGACGGGGGCCGGAGCGAGGTGATCACCGGCGCGGCGGAGCCATGCCCGATTCAGTCCTCTCACAGCGGAACCACGCTTGTTTCCCGCCATTTCAAGGCCCGAAACACGGTTTCCGATGTGACTTACACGACGATGAACCGGCCCGACCTGACCTTCACGGTCTTGGAGGCGTAGCCTTTATTCCCGCTGTCCATCACCTTGTGAAGCGGAAGAGGGCGGTTGCCGCCGTGTCGCCACAGTCCCCCAGTAACTCGAGCATCTCGACCGACGCAGACCAAGCGGGCAAGAATCCCGCTGCCGCGTTCGGACCGAACGAGTGGCTCGTCGACGAGATCTATCAGCAGTACCTCCAGGACCCGAATTCGGTAGACCGTGCCTGGTGGGACTTCTTCGCCGACTACAAGCCGGGAGCGCCCGCCGCCTCGGCTCCGGCGGGTACCGCGGCCGCGGGGGCCGCGGGCACCACGACGCCCGCGCCACCGCAGGCGCAGCAGGCCGCGGCTCCGGCCGCCCCGGCGCCCACCACGCCCGCGCCCGCCGCTCCGGCGCCCGCGGCGCCCGCCCCGGCTGCTCCGGCCGCCCCGGCCGCTCCCCAGGCCGCAGCGCCCGCTCCGGCGCCCGCGAAGCCCGCCGCGGCTCCGGCCGCCGCGAAGCCGGCCGCCGCCGCGAAGGCCGCGCCCGCCGCCGCGGCGCCCGAGGGTCCCGAGCTGGTCACCCTGCGTGGTCCCGCCGCGGCCGTCGCGAAGAACATGAACGCCTCGCTGGAACTGCCGACGGCCACCTCGGTCCGCGCGGTCCCGGTGAAGCTGCTCTTCGACAACCGGATCGTCATCAACAACCACCTGAAGCGCGCCCGGGGCGGGAAGATCTCCTTCACGCACCTGATCGGCTTCGCGATGGTCCAGGCGATCAAGGCCATGCCGTCGATGAACTACGCGTTCGGCGAGAAGGACGGCAAGCCGACCCTCGTCAAGCCGGCGCACGTCAACCTGGGCCTGGCCATCGACCTGGTGAAGCCCAACGGCGACCGCCAGCTGGTCGTCGCGGCCATCAAGAAGGCCGAGACGCTGAACTTCTTCGAGTTCTGGCAGGCCTACGAGGACATCGTCCGTCGCGCCCGCGACAACAAGCTGACGATGGACGACTTCACCGGTGTCACGGTCTCCCTGACCAACCCCGGCGGCCTCGGCACCGTCCACTCGGTCCCGCGTCTGATGCCCGGCCAGTCGGTCATCATGGGCGTCGGCTCCATGGACTACCCGGCGGAGTTCCAGGGCACCAGCCAGGACACCCTGAACAAGCTCGGCATCTCGAAGGTCATGACGCTCACGTCGACCTACGACCACCGGGTCATCCAGGGCGCCGCCTCCGGCGAGTTCCTGCGCTCGGTCGCGAACCTCCTGCTCGGCGACAACGGCTTCTACGACGACATCTTCGAGGCGCTGCGCATCCCCTACGAGCCGGTCCGCTGGCTCAAGGACATCGACGCCTCGCACGACGACGACGTCACCAAGGCCGCCCGGGTCTTCGAGCTGATCCACTCCTACCGGGTCCGCGGCCACGTCATGGCCGACACCGACCCGCTGGAGTACAAGCAGCGCAAGCACCCCGACCTGGACATCGTCGAGCACGGCCTCACCCTGTGGGACCTGGAGCGGGACTTCGCCGTCGGCGGTTTCGCCGGCAAGTCGATGATGAAGCTGCGCGACATCCTCGGCGTGCTGCGCGACTCGTACTGCCGCACCACCGGCATCGAGTTCATGCACATCCAGGACCCCAAGCAGCGCAAGTGGATCCAGGACCGTGTGGAGCGCCCGCACTCCAAGATGGAGCGCGAGGAGCAGCTGCGGATCCTGCGCCGCCTCAACGCCGCGGAGGCCTTCGAGACCTTCCTGCAGACGAAGTACGTCGGCCAGAAGCGCTTCTCCCTGGAGGGCGGCGAGTCCGTCATCCCGCTGCTCGACGCGGTGCTGGACTCGGCCGCCGAGTCCCGCCTGGACGAGATCATCATCGGCATGGCCCACCGCGGCCGGCTGAACGTGCTCGCCAACATCGTCGGCAAGTCGTACGCGCAGATCTTCCGCGAGTTCGAGGGCAACCTCGACCCGAAGTCGATGCACGGCTCCGGCGACGTGAAGTACCACCTGGGCGCCGAGGGCACCTTCACCGGCCTGGACGGCGAGCAGATCAAGGTCTCGCTGGCCGCCAACCCGTCCCACCTGGAGACGGTCGACCCGGTCATCGAGGGCATCGCCCGCGCCAAGCAGGACATCATCAACAAGGGCGGCACGGACTTCACGGTGCTGCCGGTGGCGATCCACGGCGACGCGGCCTTCGCGGGCCAGGGCGTGGTGGCCGAGACCCTGAACATGTCGCAGCTGCGCGGCTACCGCACCGGCGGCACGGTCCACATCGTCATCAACAACCAGGTCGGCTTCACGGCGGCCCCCGAGTCGTCGCGCTCCTCGATGTACGCCACGGACGTGGCCCGCATGATCGAGGCCCCGATCTTCCACGTGAACGGCGACGACCCGGAGGCCGTGGTGCGCGTCGCGCGCCTCGCCTTCGAGTTCCGTCAGGCGTTCAACAAGGACGTGGTGATCGACCTCATCTGCTACCGCCGCCGCGGTCACAACGAGTCGGACAACCCGGCCTTCACCCAGCCGCTGATGTACGACCTGATCGACAAGAAGCGCTCGGTGCGCAAGCTCTACACCGAGTCCCTGATCGGTCGCGGCGACATCACCCTGGAAGAGGCCGAGCAGGCCCTGCAGGACTACCAGGGCCAGCTGGAGAAGGTCTTCACGGAGGTCCGCGAGGCCACCGCGCAGCCGGCCGCCGCGGACGCCCAGGCGCCGCAGGACGGCTTCCCGATCGCCGTCCCGACGGCGATCTCCACGGAGGTCCTCAAGCGGATCGCCGAGTCCCAGGTCAACATCCCGGACTACTTCACCGTCCACCCGCGTCTGCTGCCGCAGCTGCAGCGCCGGGCGGCGATGATCGAGGACGGCACGATCGACTGGGGCATGGGCGAGACCCTCGCCATCGGCTCGCTGCTGATGGAGGGCACCCCGGTCCGGCTCTCCGGCCAGGACTCCCAGCGCGGCACCTTCGGCCAGCGCCACGCGGTCCTGATCGACCGTGAGACGGGCGCCGACTACACCCCGCTGCTGTACCTGTCCGAGGACCAGGCCCGCTACAACGTCTACAACTCGCTGCTCTCCGAGTACGCGGTGATGGGCTTCGAGTACGGCTACTCGCTCACCCGTCCGGACGCGCTGGTGATGTGGGAGGCCCAGTTCGGCGACTTCGCCAACGGCGCCCAGTCGGTCATCGACGAGTACATCTCGGCGGCCGAGCAGAAGTGGGGCCAGACCTCCGGCGTCACGCTGCTGCTCCCGCACGGCTACGAGGGCCAGGGCCCGGACCACTCCTCGGCCCGTATCGAGCGCTACCTCCAGCTGTGCGCGCAGAACAACATGACGGTCGCGATGCCGACCCTGCCGTCGAACTACTTCCACCTCCTGCGGTGGCAGGTGCACAACCCGCACCACAAGCCGCTGGTCGTCTTCACCCCGAAGTCGATGCTGCGCCTGAAGGCGGCGGCCTCGAAGGCGGAGGAGTTCACGAGCGGGCAGTTCCGCCCGGTCATCGGCGACGCCTCGGTCGAGGCGAACGCGGTCCGCAAGGTCGTCTTCTGCACCGGCAAGGTCTACTACGACCTGGAGGCCGAGCGGCAGAAGCGCGGTGTCACGGACACGGCGATCATCCGTGTCGAGCGCCTGTACCCGCTGCCGGGTGCGGAGCTCCAGGCGGAGGTCAACAAGTACCCGAACGCCGAGAAGTACCTGTGGGCCCAGGAGGAGCCGGCGAACCAGGGTGCCTGGCCGTTCATCGCCCTCAACCTGATCGACCACCTGGACCTGGCGGTCGGCGCGGACGTCCCGGCCGGCGAACGCCTGCGCCGCATCTCCCGCCCGCACAGCTCCTCCCCGGCCGTCGGTTCCGCGAAGCGGCACCAGGCGGAGCAGGAGCAGCTGGTGCGTGAGGTGTTCGAGGCGTAGGCCTGCGGATCCTGAAGGTCAGCACGTCCAAGGGCCCGGTCCCCGTCACGGGGGCCGGGCCCTTCGGCGTTCGTTCCCGCCTCAGCTGGCCTGGGGTTCGAAGTCCCAGTAGGGACGGTTGCGGGCACGGGCCGAGACGGTGTGGACGTGCTGCTTGCCCAGAGTCGCCTCCAGGTCGGTGAGGGCCTCCTGTTCGACCTTTTCGGCCTGCTGGCGAGAGCGCAGTCCGCGCAGGTCGGCCGCGTGGGCGACGCGGGCGGACAGGGTGAGGGGGTGGGTGCGGCCGAGGGTCTCGGTGGCGCGGGCGATGGTGATCCTGCTGAGTTCGGCTGCCGACTCCGTCTCACCGATCAGGTTGCGCAGGGCGGCGGCGTTGATGGCGCAGCCGAGGGTGTGGGGGTGGTTCTCGCCCACGGCCTCGGTCATGTCGGCGAGGGCCTGCTCGATCAGGACGTGCGCGTGTTCGCGCTCGCCGACGTTGCGCAGCACCAGGGCCTGGTTGGCGCGGGCGCCGATGATGAACGGGTGCCCCTCCGGCAGCAGTTGCTCGTACCGGGCGAGGATGGACTCGCTGGTCTCGCGCGCCAGGTCGATGTCGCCGTGCTCACGGTTGTAGCAGCTGTGGCTGACGGCGGCGGAGAGCGTCAGCAGGTCCCGGTCGCCGAGCTTGCGTTCGAAGCCCTCCAGCACCTTCGTGAGCAGCTTTCCGGCCGCCGCGCGGTCCCCGCCGCGCAACTGGCAGAGTGCCAGGTTGTGCTCGGCGCGCAGGGTGTCCTGGTTGGTCCGGCCCGCGACGATCCGGTACTCGCGTACGTTCTTGGCCTGGATGGACTCGGCTTCCGCGTAGCGGCCCAGCAGCCTGAGGCCGATCGAGTACGTCGCCTCGGAGAAGAGTGTCCACAGGTGCCGGCCCGTCAGCACGAGCCGGCGTTGTTCCAGTGTCCGCTGGGCGATGTCCAGCGATTCCTGGTAGCGGCCCATCAGCCTCAGTGTGAAGCCCCAGTTGTTCAGCGCGTTGAGGGTACGTGAGTCCTGCTCGCCGAGGAGTTCCCGGTACATGGGATACAGCTGTTCGTCCAGCGCGAGGGCCTCTTCGTAGCGGCCGAGAGCGCGTACGTCGGCGGCCAGCCCCATGAGCACGCGCAGGTAGTCGAGATCGCGTTCGCCGCGCTCCCGGCGGAGCCGGTCCGCCGCCGCCCGTTCGATGGCCTCCGTCTCCTCCAGCCGTCCTGCCGCGCGCAGCAGGTTGGCGTAGTGGTAGGTCACGTCCCAGATGCGCGGATGCGATTCGCCCAGCAGTTCGCGCCAGGTGTTCAGAGCGCGGCGGCCGAGTTTCCAGCCCGTGGTGTACTCGCCCGCGAAGTACATGTAGCGCAGGCAGTTGAGGACCAGGGTCTGTACCCTGCGGTCCTTGCTGTTGAGGACGTCGGCGTACTTCAGGTGCGGCACGAGCTCCGCGTACGCCTCCCAGTTGCGGGTGTCGGTCGGGCGGCCGGGGTCGGCCTCGGCCAGGGCCCGCCGCACCACGTCGATGAACTCCCGCCGGTCCTCTTCCGGCATGTCCTTGCCGACGACCTGGTGGACCATCCGGTGCAGGTAGACCGACTCACCGGGCGACGGAGCCTCGTCCGCGCCGATCTCGTGGGACTCCAGCCGGACCACGGAGTACTGCCGCAGCTGGTTGATCGCCTTGTTCCAGAGCAGGGGATCGTCCAGCAGCCCGGTGATCTGTTCGGGCAGGTCGTCGTGGGACATCTCGCGCAGCATGCGCACGGGGATGAAGCCCGGTGCGAAGAACGTGCACAGGCGGAGCAGGTCGACGGACTCCGGGACCGTGTCGCGCAGTTTGTTCAGCAGTATCGACCACGCCGTCTGGAAGGCCACCGGGAAGTCGGCGGACACCCGTACGACGTCCTGGTCGACGCCACCCTCCAACAGCGCGATGTAGTCGTCGACGGACAGGTCGGAGTCGTTGAGCCAGCCGGCCGTCTGATCGAGCAGCAGGGGCAGGTCCTCGAGGGCGTCGGCGAGTTGGTCGGCCTCCGGCTCCGTCAGCCGGGGTGCCCGGCGCCGGATGAAGGCGACCGACTCGTCACGGTCGTAGACGCGTACTTCGAGCAGTTTGCTGTTGTGCTCGCTCCACTCGGTGTTCCGGGAGGTGATGAGCACGTGCCCGGAGCCGGTCGGGACCAGGTCCCAGATCTGGTCGGGTTCGTCGGCGCCGTCCAGGATCAGCAGCCAGCGGGAGAAGGGGTTGCCCCGGCGGAGCGAGTCACGGACCGCGCGGAGTCGTTCGCCGTATTCGTCACCCGTCGACAGACCGAGCTTCGGGGCGAGTTCGGCGAGCAGGCGGCGGTAGGTGGCCCGGTTCTCCGCGTTGACCCACCACACCACGTCGTACTCGGAGCCGAAGCGGTACACGTACTCGGCCGCGAGCTGGGTCTTGCCCACCCCGGACATGCCGTGCAGTGTCAGCACACCGGCGCCCGGTTCGCTGCCCTGCAACAGGTGGTACGCGTCGTTCAGCAGCGGCTCGCGGCCCGTGAAGCGGGTGTTGCGGCGCGGCACCCCGCCCCATACCTCCGGCATCGCGGCCGGGAAGCGCGGGCCGCGGGCACCGTCCACCGCCGGGTGGCCGTCGATGGGCAGGTCCAGCCGGTCCAGCAGACGGCGCTCCGCCTCGTCGGAGCCCATGTTGGTCAGGTCGACGGGGGCGAGCACGGCGATGGCCGAGGGGACCGGTGTGCTGGTGACGGAGACAGCGGCGAACTTGGCGGGGTCCGGCGCGACGACCTCGCGCAGCGCCGCGTTCCACTCGTCGAAGGTCCGCGGGCCGAGTTGGAAGTACCGCTCACTGACGAGGATCAGGATCCGGCCCTCGGCCAGGGAGAGTCCGCGCAGGAGGTCCACCAGGGTCTCCTCCGCCGGGGAGTCCCAGCGCACGTAGACGACCCGGATCCCCTGCCGCTCCAGTCTGTCCCCGATCCACGCCGCCCAGGCCCGGTTGAATCCGGCGAAGCTGATCGTGACGGTCTGCCTCGCGGCCCCCCTTTCGGGCAGCCTGACCGGCGTACGAGTTTCAGACATGCGACGGCCTCCACGCGTAGTCATAAAATCCTAGAACCTCGATGCGGCTCTGGGGAGCCCGGCGACTTCGGAACCAACACCTCGGCCCGTCGATCTTTGCGCAGTGGGACGTGAGAAGTCGTCATTTCCGCGATTCACCACGGGGTTGACGCTGAGTCCACAGCACCCGCGCCGCCTTGACGTACGCGTGCGCGCGCGCCGTGTGGCCCCGGGGCGCGGGATGTGCCGCGAGCCGCTCGTGGGTGGCGGCCATCGCGTCGACGAACCGCCGGCCCACCGCTGTGAGGTCCGACGAGCCGACCAGCGCGGGCAGAGCCGCCCCGACCTGGGCGTGGTAGCGCGCGTACAGCGCCCAGGCACCTTCGTCCTGGGCCAGGTCCACCGTGAGCGCCCGGCGCTGGAAGAAGTCCGCGAGGGCGAGGTGCGAGTACGCGCCCTGGAGCAGTCCGTCGTACGGCCGCGGATCCGGGCGCCAGGGCGCGAAGTACCGTGCCGCCGGGCTCGCCCGGTGCAGTTCCACCATCTGGCTCAGCGCCACCAGTTTGGCGTGCTGCAACTCGTGGACGAGGATCGCGGCGAAGGCGACCGGGGTGGCGGGGGCGTTGCTGAGCAGGGCACCGAACGCCTCGCGCCGGGTTCCGCTGCAACTGCCCCGGCCCTCCGCCCCGGGCAGCATCTCCAGGGGCACCAGGCAACGGAGCAGCGCCTGTGCCTCCGTGAGCCGCCGCTCGCCGCCGGTGCGCAGTACGGCGGCGGTGCCGGACCAGTTCTGGAGCCACCGTTTGCGTTCGGCGTCGTCCGGGGCCGCCGGTCCGCTCAGCGCGTACCGGTCCGGATCGCCGGGCGGCACCCGGTAGGGGTCGAGGTCGTCCAGGGGCATGGGCGCCGCACCGGGAACGAGGCCGGGCAGCGCGTACGCCGAGGTCCAGGCGAGCGAACCGGACCAGGCGCCGATGCCGTTCTCCAGGTGCACAACGGTCTGGTCAATCGTCATACGACCTTGCCGAAAGGTCACTTGTACCCGCGCGTCGCCACGCTCGGCGGTGTGCAGCGCGCCCAGCGACGGAAGGACCAGGACGCCGTCACGGGCGATCAGCTCCGTGGTGAACGAGATTCCGGCACGGGCCGCGGCCACGGCCGCGAGGGCGCTGAAGTAGGACAGATCGCGGGCGAGTTCGCGACGCCGGTCCGGGGTCGAGGGGCTGGTCCGCGGGTCGAGGGCGGTCAGGCAGCGCCGGGCCCAGGGTCCCGTCAGCGGATACCAGAGCCTGGCCCGCGCCGGGGAGCGCGAGGCCGTACGGTCCGCCTCCGTGAGCAGCGCCCAGTCCTCCTTCAGCCTCGCCTTCGCCGCCGCCGGGCAGGTCCTGGAATCCGCCGTCTCCGCCGCGTCCAGCACCGCCCGCAACAGAATCAGCCGCCGGGTGTCCTGGTCGCGGTTCAGCAGAGCGAGCGTGTCGGCCTCGCCCCCGGTGCGTGCGAGTTCGGCGAGGGACCGGTCCGGGAGTGGCGGGAGTATCACCGGGTTCCCCCTTCGCAGGAAGCCGGCGCAGGCACCGCTTCCATGGCGAGCCGGCCGGCCACATGCCGGATGAAACGCTCCAGGTCGGGGCAGTACACCGAGGGATTGCGGAAGCCGTTCCCGGCCCGGTAGCGGTGCGCGTAGTGGCCGCCGCCGCAGACCGACAGCAGCGGGCAGGACCGGCAGTCGTCGGCGAGGGCCGCCGCGCCCGCCTGCCGTGCGGCGACCCCGGGGTGCCGTAACGCCAGGTCGAAAGTGTGCCGGAAGACGTCCAGGCCGGTCCGTGCGGCGCCCTCGTAGGCCGACTTCAGCGAGTCGACCTGTTCGATCGACCCGTCCGTCTCCACGACGAGCGCGTCGAAGGGGGCCAGTCCGAGGGATTCGGTGGCCGCCGGTAACCCCAGCAACAGGGCCAGGCACTCCTCGAACAGCCTTATCCGGGTCGCCCGTCGCCCGGCCGACCACCAACGGTCGAAGACCGCGCACAGCCAGTCGCCATACCGGACTCCTGAGCGATGCGGCGGCGGCGCCGACCAGTTGCCGTGCGGCAGCAGCAGGTCCACGGCGGGTGGGCGGAGTTCGAGCAGGGATTCGTACGTCTCCACCGGGTCCAGCGTGGGGTCCACGACGGTCAGGACGCCCGCGTACGACTCCGGGTAGCGGTCGGCGACCAGGCGCGCCCCGCGCACCGCGGCCGGCCAGGACGGGCGGCCCGCGTGGTCGACGCGACGCGCGTTGTGCTCGGCGCGGCCGCCGTCGAGGCTGATGCCGATCCGGATGCCGTGCCGGGCCAGGACCGTGAGCCGGGCCTCGGTCAGGAGGGTGGCGTTGGTCTGGACGGTGGGGCGGACCGCGCAGTCGGCGGGCACGCGTGCGCGCACGGCGTCGGTGAAGCGGGCCAGGGTGTCGGCGCCCGCCAGCAGGGGTTCGCCGCCGTGCAGAACCAGGGAGACCGCGGTCAGGCCGTGGGTGCGGGCATGCTCGGCGATGCGGTCGGCGGTGCGGTCCAGGACGGCGGGCGGGGCGGCGGCCGGGCGGGTGCGCCAGGTGCGGTCGGGGCCCTCGTAGAGGTAGCAGTAGGTGCAGGCCAGGTTGCACCGGCCGTGCACCTTCACGATGAACTGGCGGAAGGGGTGACCGGTCGTAGACAATCCAGCACCCCCATGCCGTACGCCGTTCCACCCGTATCAGGGCGCATTCCCGGTCGGAGACCGGACGTAAACCCGGTGCGATCGAAGTCGCCTTTTTCTGACTCCATTTGACCGAACGCGACCGCCTTTCACAGCGCCATGTGGCTCACAACTCCCGTTTCCGGTGGCTCACATCGCGTTGTTGAAGCCCCAGAGCATCTCGCTCGGCCGCTCCGCACGCTCGCGCAGTCCCTCCAGCACCTCGTGCAGGACCGGATGCTGAATGGTCCTCAGCTCCTCCAGGTCCAGGTCCAGCAGTTCCGGCAACGGCTCGTCCGTCATCTCCCCGTTCCTCTCCTCTCGGCCGCTCTGTGGCGCGCTCACTCCAGCTCAGCCAGCCGCTCGGCCGTGTCGTCGGCCGTCGGCTCTCCCGAACCCAGCGTGCCCTCCGGCAGCCGCGACCACTCCGTGCGGGCGGCCCGGTAGGCCTCGCGGGCGGCCCGTGGACGGGCGGCCGCCTCGTAGGACATACCCCGCCAGTGGTGAGCCTGCGCGCCCAGCACCACCGCTTCCTGGCGGCGGCGCTCGGTACGGGCCTCCGCCTCCGCCTCGCGGGCCGACTCGGCGGCGAGACGGAAGGCGTCCACCGCCTCGTCGAGCCGGGTCGGGCGGCCGAGGCTGTGGTAGGCCTCGTACTGCGCCTGCCCCAGCTCCAGCCGGCAGCGGGCGGCCAGCAGCGGGCCGTCCGCGGCGGTCGCCGCGAGCCCGAAGAGGTGCTCGGCCTCGCGGAGATCCACGCGGTCGCCGCGCAGCCGGTAGCGGAGGATCAGGGCACGGCCGAGCAACAGCAGCCGGAGGCCGAGCTCCCGGTTCCCCGTGGAGGTCTCCCGGCGGCAGTCCCGCAGCACCCGGATCGCCTGCGACAGCGGCGCCCACGCACGGTCGCCGGTCTCCGAGTCCGCCCGGCGCAACAGCGCCTCACCCCACTCGGCGAGGACCTGCGAGTACTCGGGGTCGTCCCGCGGCATCTCCGCCGCCGCACCCGCGAACGCGGCCGCCGCGTCCTGGAGTTCGCGCGGATCGCCGGTCTCCGCGTACCGGGCGACCCGAACGCGCCCGGCCCGCAGATGCAGGGCGGACCGCCGGCCGCGCTTCCGGGTGACCGCCAGCGCCTCGTCGACCAGGTCCTGGGCCTCGTCCAGGGAGGCGCCCGCACACAGCAGGGCGTCCACCAGGTCGAGCCGTATCCTCACCCCGTCCGGGGTCTCGGGGGCGCCCTCCAGGGCGTCGCGCAGCGAGCGGGAGGCCTGTTCCGCATAGCCGCGGGCCTGCTCGGGGTCGGTCGTCGCGGCCGACAGGCGCAGCAGGATCCGGCCGTGCGCGCGCGGCAGTTCGGGCGGCCGGTGCCGGCGGTCCGGCCAGGCGTCGGCGAACGCCTCCAGCATGCCGACCGCACTCTGCAGCAGCGCGCTGTCGCCGCCGAGGCTCCACTGCGCCTCCAGCGCGCCGACCCGCTCCAGCGTCAGCCGCAGCGCCTCCCGCTGATCGAGGTCGGGGGCGCCGCACGCCACCACGTACTCCCGGTCGGCACGACGCAGCAGGTCGAGGGCGCCCGCCCGGTCGCCGTGCCGCCTGCGGTCGGTGGCGGCGGCCCGCAACACCCGGGCCAGGACGGCCCGTTCGCGCCGGGCATGGGGATGGGCCACGGCCCGCTCCGCCGCTTCCTCGGCCTCGTACAGCAGATCCGCGCCGCCCTGCACCTCCCACAGGCGCAGCGTGCAGTGCGCGTACTCCGCCCACAGTTCCGGGTCCGCCCCCACGGGCCGCTCGTGCTCGGTGGCCCCGCGCAGCAGCTGCACGGCGTCGATCAGGTCCTGCACCATGCCCTCGGTGTCGAACCGGGCGAGCAGGGCGCGGGCCCGGTCGACCGCCTGGTGGGTGCGATGTTCGCCCGGTCGTACGGCGGTGTCGCGGCCGCCGTAGAGGCGGAACTGCTCGGGCAGCGGCATGAAACGCTCCAGGACGCGGGCCGCGACCTCGGCGAAGGGCTGCGGGACGAGGGTCGCGTCGCCGTTGTCGCCGCCCTGGGCCGGGTAGCCGGTGCCCGGTGGGGTGTACGGCCGCCCGGAGTCGCCGTCGCCGAGCTGGGCGAGGGCGAGGGCGGGGAAGTTGGGGCCGCCCTTGCCGAAGCGCTGCTCGATGTACTCGGAGCAGTGCTTGAGGACGAGCAGGGCCTCGTCGCGGCCGAGCGTGGAGAGCAGCGCCTCCTGGACCTCGGGGGCCATCTCGTACCACTGGGTGCCGTCCGTGTGCTGGTCGGCGTGGTCCTCGCGGGCCCGGGTGACCAGGCCGCCGAGCAGCACCTCGGCGAGTTCGGAGGGGCCGGAGTCGGGCAGCATGGTCCGTTGGACCAGTTGCATCACCGGGAGGCTGAGCGGGGCGGCGGCCAGGTAGACGGCGAGCCGGCCGGCGCTCGGGGAGGCGCCGGACTGGAACCTGCTGACCCGCTCGATCGGCGACAGCACCCGCCCGGCGCGTCCGGCCGGCGCGGGCGGCTGGTCCGCGCGCACCCAGCCCACCGCGCCCGCCACCGGGCCGGCACCGACCCCGGACAGCAGCCTCGCCCATGCCCCGAGCGCCACCGGCTCGGGCGGCAGCACCGGCACCGGTACGGCACCCCGTGGGCCGCCGGACGCGGCTCCGGCCGGGGTGCGCACCCGCAGCGCGGTGGCGCCGCCCAGCGTCTCGCCGCGGCTCAGCTCCCCGTAGGTCACGGGCAGCCTGGTGCGGCTCCACATCCGCTGCGGCAGCGGCTGGAGCACGGCTACCGGCGCCTGCCGGGACAGGTGGTGCAGCAGCCGGTGGGCGCGGCCGCTGTGCCACAGCGGTCCGGCACAGTCGCTGATCAGGACGGTGATCCGGCGCCCGGTCGGATCGCTGAGGCGGTCCGCGGTGTGCAGCGGGGCCGCGTGCGCGTCCGGGCTGCGGCCGACCGCCGGCTCGCCGTCGGGGCCGGTGTGCAGATGGCTGATCTGGATGTCCCCGAAGGCACCCAACTGGCCGAAGACCTGGACCAGTTCATCGAACATCCGGTCCCAGACCCGCATCGACGGGGAGGCCTCCAGGACCAGTTGGAGGCGGGCGTCGCCCCGGGTCACCGCACGGTACACGGGCAGGATCAGACCGCCCGCGCGGGCGCTTTGCTCGGCGGTCCGCGTCTCGTCCAGTTCGGCGCGCAGCGGCGGTGCGGCGCTGCGGTAGGCCTGCAACGGCCGTAAAGCGCGCTGGAGTTCGAGTGGCGCGGGCAGCGCGGGGGCGGCGGGTACGCCGACCGGCAGCCCGGTGATCCGGCCGGCCGGCCTGCTGTGCCCGCCGCCGTGCTGCTGCGGCACGGGGTACAGGGAGGTACGGCGATCGGCTCCACCGGCGCCGGCGGCGGAAGGCACCGGCCGCGCCGGCCGGCTCTCACCGCCCGCCGACGGGGTGTCCCCCGACGGGTCCTTCGGCGGTACGACGGGCCTCTTCGGCAGGCCGCCACCACCGGGGCCGGGGACCGCCTGCTCCGCCGCCGTCCCGACGGCGGGCCGAGCCCACCGGGCCAGCCAGAGGGCGTCGCTCAGCCCCTCGGTGTCCGGGTCGAGCCCGGCCTCCCGCAGCCTGCGGACGAGTTCGGCCAGCGGGTCGCCGTCGGCGGGGCCGCCCGGTTCCGGGCCGCCGCCGGCCGCGCCGGGGCCGCCCCGGTCCCCGTCGGCGCTCCCGGCCGTCCCGGGCACGCCGGAGAGCTCTGCCGCCGGGTCACCGGGAGACGTACCGGGCGCGCCCGGTGCCCGGTCCTGGCCGGGTGGCAGGGGGCCGTGTCGGGGGGCTGCGTCCGGCATCAGCGGCTCACCTCGGGCGGTCGAGCCGCTGGATGAGCAGGTCGGCGAGCCGGTCGCGGCTGGGCGGGGCGGCTGCGTCGGTGAGGTAGACGGCGTTCAGCAGCTGGTCGGCGGCGAGCAGCTCGCTGCGGGAACGCTCCAGGAAACGGCTGATCAGATCGTCGCCCGCGCGGGCCGCCTCGTCGCCGAGGTGGGCGCGGACGAAGGTGGCGAGGCGGTTGTGGTCGGGGCGGTCCAGTTCGAGATGGATGCAGCGGCGCATCAGCGGGGCCGGGAAGTCCCGCTCGCCGTTGCTGGTGAGGACCACGAACGGGAAGGCCCGGCAGCGCACCCGGCCGTCGCGGATCCGGACCTTGGTGCCGTCGGCGGTGAGCACCTCGGCCTCGCCGTCCGGCAGCCGGTCGGCGATCCGCTGGAGCTCGGGGATCTCGAACTCCCCTTCCTCCAGCACGTTCAGCAGGTCGTTGGGCAGGTCGATGTCGCTCTTGTCGAGCTCGTCGATCAGCAGCACGCGCGGGGTGTCGGAAGGCAGCAGGGCCGTGCCGAGCGGGCCCAGGCGGACATAGCTGCCGATCGCTTCCACGGCACCCGGGGTGCCGCCGGCGGTGCCGTACCCGCCCTGCGCGGCGATCTGGACGTCCTGGAGCCGGGCGATGGCGTCGTAGTGGTAGAGGCCGTCCTGGAGCGTGGAGCGGCTGACGATGGACCAGCGCAGCACGTCGCCCAGACCGAGTTCGTACGCCACCGAGTGCGCCAGGGTGCTCTTGCCCGCTCCGGGGCTGCCGGTGACGAGGAGCGGGCGGCGCAGATACAGCGCCGCGTTGATCATCTCCAGCTCCTCGGCGCCGGGCCGGTGCAGCTCGGCCAGGTGCCGGTTGGCGCCGAGCCTGCGGTCCCGGGAGCCGTCGCCGTCGTCGGCCGCGTCCCGGCCGGAGAAGTCCCGCCAAGGGGGCGGCGGGGGCAGCCTGTTCATGCCGTCATGGGGTTCGCCGGCGCCTCGGTAGATGAGCCACTCACTGGATTCGGTCATGTCCGGTCCTCGTCGTCACTCGTCCGTCCGGTCCCCACGGCAGCCATCGAACGTCCATCACGTTATCGACCTTCAGGAGACCCCGTAAGGGCCTCACACAGGGCGCGCGAGTTCACGGTGCCTGGAGCAGGTCGCCCGTACCGGGCAGGGGTCGGTGCGGGTCGTCGTACAGGAGAGCGACGTCCTTGGCCCAGAACGCCTCCGTGAGCCCCTCGCGCACCTGTTTGCGCAGCCTGTGCACCGATTCGGGCAGCTCCCAGGCACCATCCACGTCGTAGACGGTCATCCTGGCGCCCCGGTGGAACTCACCGCACACGGAGTCGGTCCGGCGGCTCCAGCGTCGCCACAGCACCACCCCGTACCCCGCCCGGACGATCCGGCCGAGGGCGGTGGCGTCGTCCGGGTAGCGCCGGTCGCCCTGCCGGCACAGCACCGGGACGGTCCCGGGCGCGAGGCCGCGCAGCACGGCCACGCCGGACACCGGCCGGCGCACCGCGTCGTCGCAGTCCAGTATCTCGGCCCTGGCCCGGTTCTCGGCCCGCTCCCGTCCGTCGTGCACCCGGTGCCAGCGGTCACGGCGGTCGGACTCCTCGTCGTCGCCGGGGAATCCGTCGCCCGGGAACCCGTCACCGGGGCCCTCGCCGCCGTACCAGCCGTCCTCCTCCCCCGGCAGCTGGTCACGGTCCTTGCAGCGGACCACGACCGGCCGTTCGACGCCCAACGGGTCGGCGCCGGGCCGCAGCCGCCACTCGTCCACCGGGAGGTCGAGCAGCAGATGCGGCAGCGCGGCCTGCAGCGGGACCGGCCGGCCGGGCTCGTCACAGCGGCGGAACGCCTCGGCCAGCGGCTCGGCGACCCGGGCGGCGAGGTCGGCGAGCGGGGCACCCTGCCCGTCGTCGAGCCGGGTCGCCTCGCCGTCGGCCCGCACCACCGCGACCGACCAGTCGCAGTGGCCGCGGTTCCAGGCCAGATGCTCCACCTCGAGCAGGACGGACTGGTCGCGCGCGGTGTGCGGATGGTCCCGGCCCTGCTCCCCCGCCGCCCCCGCGACCCGGTGATCGCCGCGGTCGCGGCCGGTCCGCTCGCGCAGCCGGTCACCGAGGTGCTGGGCGCGCCTGCGGGCCAGCTCGCTGCGGTAGTCGCTGTCCAGCCGGGTCGCGGCCTGCTTGATCCACTCCCACAGGGCCTGCTCGGCGTCCAGCACGAAGGGCGTGACCGGGCGCTCGGCGGTCATGACCCGCATCGCGTACTCGGCGACGAGGCGCAGCGCGCCGTCGTTGCGCACGTTCTCGTACACCGCGCCGAGGCCGTCCCGCCAGCCGCGCGGTGCGAGCGACAGGGCCGGCGGCCGGAAGTTCGGCAGCGAGTGGAGGATGTCCAGCAGGCCACGGGTACTGTCCGGCGGCGGCAGGTCGGCGAGCCGGCCGAGCAGCTCCACCCGCTCGTCCGGGCTCAGGGTGCGGCCCGGACGGGTGCCGAGTTCGGCCTGGAGGTCGGTCCAGGTGGGGCGCCCGGCGTCGGTGGGCTGCTGGCGGTCGCGGTGGTAGCGGTCGTGGGCGTGACAGACGGCCTGGTAGAGGTCGTGCTGGTACGGGTCGTGGTGGCGCAGCCCGTGCCGGTACAGGTCGTGCCGCCGGTCGCCCGGCGCCGCCTGCAGGGTGCGCAGCCGCTCGATCCCGATGGAGGTGCCGCCCGATCCGTGGGCCGCACGTGCCTTGAGCACGCCGACGACCTCGCCGCGCACCGGGTCGATCACCGGCCCGCCGGAGACCCCGGGCGGCAGTTCGTTCTCGCCGAGGCGCATCTGGACACCCGCCGACCAGCCGCCGACGGTGCCGTGCACGGTGAGGAAGCCGTCGAGGATCTCGGGCCGGCCCTGGTAGGAGGTCCAACCCGCGTAGAACACCCGGCCCTCGGTGTAGTGCGGCATCGGCCGCTCGGAGACGTAGACACAGTCGTGGTCCACCGGCTCGCGCAACCGGACGAGCGCCAGGTCCGGGGCGGGCCAGCCGCCCTGGACGGGTGGGTCGACGTGCTCGGGGAGGGTCGCGGCGACCTTGCCGGGCACCGCGCAGGGCTCCTCGAAGGGACCGGGCTGATAGACCACCGTGACCTCGCCCCCCTCCCCGCCGTGGATCACATGGGCACAGGTCAGCACCCAGTTCGGTGCGATGAAGAAGCCACTGCCGAGGAACGCCCCGGACTCCTCCGGGGCATACCCGACACCTGTGCGATGGATGCGTACGGTGGCCGCCATCACGAGTTCACGCAGCGCGTGGTGGGCCGGATCCCAGCCGCCGGACGCGCCCCCGTCGTGCCGGTCCGTCATTCCGCGCCCCCGGCCCCGGCTCCCTGGGCGCCCCCGTGCACCGGGGCGCCGCCGGACGCGCCCGCGCGAGCGGCCGGGGAGCCGTCGTGACCGGCGTCCGGATCGGGCGGGCCGCCCCCGTGCCAGGTCAGGGTGACCGTGATGGCCGCCTTCGCCTCCCCGTCCGCGAGCAGCCCGACGACCTTGCCGGCCTTCGCGGTCAGCTCGATGCCGAACTCGACGCTCACCTCGTCGGGCCGCACCGCCCGCAACGGCTCGGCGAGCGACCGCGCGACCCCGCCGACCAGCGAGTTCAGGCTCTCGACAGTCGCCTCCACACGCTCGGTGAACCCGGTGTCCGTGTACGACAACTCCCCCGACGGCACGGCCAGTTCCTCGGCGCCCGAGATCCGCGCCCACACCGGTGTACCGTCCGGCAACCGCACCCGCGCTATCCGCGCGGCGTCCTGCTCCATGCCGCTCCCCCGTTCCCCCGAGCCCCGTGTGCTCCCTACGCCGTACCGTTCGTGGTTTCCCGCCCTTCCCGCACGGGAACACATCGCCGCTTCAATCCACGGGGAAAGAGTCCTTCCCGCCGGAGCCGAGCCCTACCCTTCGCCGGCGGCACACCTTTGCCGTCGGCCTAGGCTGGTAGGCGCCCACCACCGGGCACCCACACGTGCAGGCAGCAGGAGAGCGACCCATGTACTTCACCGACCGAGGCATCGAGGAACTGGAGAAGCGGCGCGGCGAGGAGGAGATCACCTTCGAGTGGCTCGCGGAACAGCTCCGCACCTTCGTCGACCTGAACCCCGACTTCGAGGTCCCGGTGGAGCGCCTGGCGACCTGGCTGGCCCGACTGGACGACGAGGACGAGGAGTAGGAGGCCCGCCCCTCGCGAAGCGGCCCGCCCGGGGCGCGGGAACCAGGCGACCGGCCCCCACCGGCCCGTGGCGGGGGGCAGCGCCGAGCCCTCGGCCGGCCGTCGGTCAGTCCCGCGGAAACACCGTCTCGTACGACAGCTCCATCGCCCCGTGCGCCATCAGCACCGCCCCCACCGCGGCCCACGGCACACTGCGCCGGCGCATCCCCCACGCCACGGCCGGCAGCCCCACCGCCATCTCGGCCAGCGCCACCCGATGGGCTCTCGGCAGGCCGTACGCGCCCGGCGGCGTACGTGTGCCGGGCCCCGGAGGCCGGGAGAAGGCCCTGGATTCATCCGTCGACATGGACACACGGTAGGCAATTAATCCACCTAGCGCCCGATATGCGACTACTCGATCCCTTCCAGAGGTCAACACAGAGCCCAACCGACCACCCCGAAGAGCGCCTTGACTTCCGACAGCCACGATATATCGTGTTTATGGAAGACGCGATATGGCGCGAGCCGTGCACGCGCGTCTCGTACGCAGCCGCCATGCCCGGCCGAGGGAGGTCCGCACCATGTCCGAGTGGTCCGTCGCTGAACCCAGGAAGCTCACCTTCGACACCCCCGTGAGCGATCTGCACGTGCGCATCGTCAACGGAACAGTCAACGTCGTGGGCACGGACGAGGGTTCCGCCCGCCTGGAAGTCTCCGAGATCGAGGGACCGCCCCTGACCGTCACGCACCACGACGGCACCCTCACGGTCGCCTACGAGGACCTGCCCTGGAAGGGCTTCCTCAAGTGGCTCGACCGCAAGGGCTGGCGGCGCAGCGCCGTCGTCTCGCTCGCCGTCCCGGCGGAGACCCGCGTGGAGGTGGGCGTGGTCGGCGCCGCCGCGGTCGTCTCCGGGATCAGCGGCACGTCGGTGGTCAAGGGCGTCACCGGCGACACGACCCTGGTCGGCCTCGCCGGCCAGGTCCGCGCGGACACCGTCTCCGGGAACCTGGAGGCCCAGGCCGTCACCGGCGACCTGCGGTTCAACTCGGTCTCCGGAGACCTGACCGTCGTCGAGGGCTCGGGCTCCGCCGTGCGCGCGGACTCGGTCAGCGGCTCCATGATCATCGACCTGGACCCGGACGGTCCGACGGACGTCCGGCTGACCAGCGTCTCCGGCGAGATCGCCATCCGGCTGCCGCATCCGGCCGACGCCGAGGTCGAGGCCAACACCGCGAGCGGCACGATCTCCAACGCCTTCGACGGACTGCGGGTGCACGGCCAGTGGGGCGCCCACAAGATCACCGGGCGCCTCGGCGCGGGCACCGGCAAGCTCCGCGCCACCACGGTCTCCGGTTCCATCGCCCTGCTGCGACGCCCGCCCAAGGAGGACGACGACGAGAAGACGGCCTGGGAGTCCGGCCCGACGCCCGGCCCCTCCGGACCGAGGGAACCCGTCGGGCCGACGGAACCCGTAGGGCCGACAGGACCTGTGGGTCCGACGGCACCCGTAGGGCCGACGGGGTCGTCCGCCCCGTCCGCACCCGCCTCGCCCTCCGCGCCCGCCTCCGGGTCCGACACCGGTACCGGGACCGGGTCCGACAGGTCCGAGACCGGATCGGGGCCCGGGTCCGCAGACCCGGCCGACGGTACGACCGACAAGAAGGTGCTCTGAGATGCCTCCCGTCTTCGCCCACGGACGTCTCCGCCTCTACCTGCTCAAACTGCTGGACGAGGCCCCGCGCCACGGCTACGAGGTGATCCGGCTGCTCGAAGAACGCTTCCAGGGCCTGTACGCCCCGTCGGCGGGCACCGTCTACCCCCGCCTCGCCAAGCTGGAGGCGGAGGGCCTGGTCACGCACACCACCGAGGGCGGCCGCAAGGTCTACGCCATCACCGACGCCGGTCGCGCCGAACTGGCGGACCGCGGCGGCGAGTTGGCCGACCTGGAGCTGGAGATCCGGGAGTCGGTGGCCGAACTGGCCGCCGAGATAAGGGCCGACGTCCGTGGCGCGGCCGGCGATCTGCGCCGCGAGGTGCGGGCGGCCGCCTCGGAGGCCCGGCGCGGCAGCGGAACGGGGGCCGCGGCCGGGGCCGGGGCCGGGGAGTTCGGCGACCTCGGTGACAAGGAGTCCTGGCGGGCCGCCAAGGAGGAGATGCGGCGTGCCAAGCAGGAGTGGAAGGAGCAGGCCCGCCGGGCCAAGGACGAGAGCCGCCGGGCCCGTGACGAGGCCCAGCGGGCCCGCCGGCAGGCCCAGGAGGCCCAGGCCCGGGCCCGCGCGCAGGCCCAGGAGGAGATGCAGCGCATCGCCCACCGGGTGCAGGAGCACGTCCAGGACCACTTCGCACGCGGTGACTGGCCGACGGGGGTCCGCGAGGGCCTTACCGAACTCGCCAAGGAGTTCGGGGAGTTCGGCAAGGACTACGGCATGGAGTTCGGGAGGGAGTTCGGCAAGGACTTCGGCTTCGGCGGCCGTGCCGAGCCGCAGCCCGGATCGGGCCCGGACCTCCGCAAGCCGGCGCCGGCCGAGCCCCGGACACCGGAGTACTCGGGGACCCCGGAGGACTTCCCGGCCCAGTACGTCCCCGAGTGGGCGCACGGCGACGAGACCGGCACCGGCGATCCGGCCCGCGACCTCGACCGGCTCCTGGACCGCTTCCGTGACGACATCCGGGACGCGGCCCGCGACCACGGAGTCAGCGCGGAGCAACTCGCCGACACCCGTCGCCACCTGTCGGCGGCGGCGGCCCGCATCGGAGCGCTGCTGCGCGGCCCGAAGTCCTGAGGAAGGGGCGAGGGGGGAAGCGGGCCGCCGCACACGGCCCAACCCGCTTCCTCTCCCGCCCGCTTCCCCTTCCGCCCGCTTCCCCTTCCGCCCGCTTCCCCCTCGCGCACGACGTGACCGCTCGCCGCCGCTCAGGAGCCACTCAGGAGCCGGTCAGGAGCCGGTCACGAGTTGGTCAGGACGATCTTCCCGAACTGGTCGCCGGACTCCAGCCGCTGGAAGCCCTCGCGGGCGCGGTCGAGCGGCAGCAGTTCGTCGATGACGGGACGTACTCCGGTGGCGGCGCAGAAGGCGAGCAGGTCCTCCAGCTCGTCCTTGGTCCCCATGGTCGAGCCCACGACCTTCAGTTCGAGGAAGAAGATCCGGGTCAGCTCGGCGTGCGAGGGCCGGTCGCCGCTGGTGGCACCGGAGATGACGATCGTGCCGCCGGGGCGCAGCGACTTCACCGAGTGGGACCAGGTGGCGGCGCCGACGGTCTCGATCACGGCGTCCACCCGCTGCGGCAGCCGGGCCCCCGGTTCGACCGCCTCGACGGCGCCCAGTTCCAGGGCCCGCTTGCGCTTCGCCTCGTCCCGGCTGGTGGCGAAGACCCGTAGCCCCGCGGCCTTGCCGAGCACGATCGCGGCGGTGGCGACGCCGCCGCCCGCGCCCTGCACGAGGACCGAGTCACCGGGACGGACGCCCGCGTTGGTGAACAGCATCCGGTACGCCGTCAGCCATGCGGTGGGCAGACAGGCGGCCTCCGCGAAGGACAGCTCCCTGGGCTTGGGCAGGAGGTTCCAGGTGGGTACGGCGACCTGCTCGGCGAAGGTGCCCTGGTAGCGCTCGGTGAGGATGGACCGGGGTTCGTCCGGCCCGACCCCGTGGCCGCTCTGCCCGATCACGGAGTGCAGGACGACCTCGTTGCCGTCCGCGTCGACGCCGGCGGCGTCACAGCCGAGGATCATCGGCAGCCGGCCCTCCGGGAGACCGACACCGCGCAGGGACCAGAGGTCGTGGTGGTTGAGGGAGGCGGCCCGGACATCGACGGTACTCCAGCCGGGACGGGCCCCGGGGGCGGGACGATCCCCCAACTCAAGGCCGGAGAGCGGCTGGTCGCGGTCGATTCGGGCGGCGTAGACGGCGAACATAGGGCCGACGATAGGTTCCCGGGGCCGAGGGCGAAACCGGGGGGTGCTGTGACACATCCCCTCTTGCGCGGGGCGCCCCGCGCAGGGGCACGGCCGCCGGCGCCCCGTGAGGGGCGCGGGGAACTGCGCGATCAGCCCCCACCGACCAGCACCCGACAACGGCTGAGGCCCCTGCAGGGGCCTGGGGCGGCAGCCCCCAGGACGGCGGTCACCTCGTAGGCACCCGAACGGGTGGGCGGGCGGTCACCTCGTAGGCACCCGAACGGGTGGGTGGTCGGGCAAAGAAATGGCCCCGCCCGGGAGGGCGGGGCCATTCAGCTCAACGTCAGCGCCGGGCGACGCCCTCGGCGCGCGCAGCCGCGGCCACCGCCGCGGTCACCGCCGGGGCGACCCGCTCGTCGAACGGCGAGGGGATGACGTAGTCCGGGGCGAGATCGTCGCCGACGACCGACGCCAGCGCCTCCGCCGCGGCGATCTTCATCCCCTCCGTGATCCTGGAGGCCCGCACCTGGAGCGCGCCCGCGAAGATCCCGGGGAACGCCAGCACGTTGTTGATCTGGTTGGGGAAGTCCGACCGCCCGGTCGCGACGACCGCCGCGTACTTGTGGGCGACGTCGGGGTGCACCTCCGGGTTCGGGTTGGCCATGGCGAACACGAACGCGCCCTCGGCCATGGAGGCGACGGCCTCCTCCGGGACCGTACCGCCGGAGACGCCGATGAAGACGTCGGCGCCGGCCAGCGCGTCCTCGAGGGTGCCCTTGAGTCCGGCCTTGTTGGTGAACCCGGCCACCTCGCGCTTGACGGCGGTGAGGTCGTCACGGTCCGCCGAGATGATGCCCTTGCGGTCGGCCAGGGCGACGTCCCCGATGCCGGCCTCGACCAGCATCTTGGCGATCGCGACCCCGGCCGCGCCGGCGCCCGAGATCACCGCCCGCAGCTGGCCGATCTCCCGGCGGCTGAGCCGCGCCGCGTTCCGCAGCGCCGCCAGCGTCACGACGGCCGTGCCGTGCTGGTCGTCGTGGAAGACCGGGATGTCGAGCCGCTCCTGGAGCTTGCGCTCGACCTCGAAGCACCGCGGTGCCGAGATGTCCTCGAGGTTGACTCCGCCGAAGGAGGGAGCGAGCCGGACGACGGTCTCCACGATCTCGTCGACGTCGGTGCAGGCGAGGGCGATCGGGACCGCGTCCACGCCGCCGAACTGCTTGAAGAGGATCGCCTTGCCCTCCATCACGGGGAGGGAGGCCTCGGGGCCGATGTCCCCGAGTCCGAGCACGGCCGTACCGTCGGTGACGACGGCCACGACGGACGACTTCCATGTGTAGTCGTTGACCAGCTCGGGCTGTTCCGCGATCGCGGTGCACACGCGCGCGACTCCGGGCGTGTACGCGAGGGAAAGGTCGTCCTTGTCACGGATCGGCACGGTGGCCTGCACGGCCATCTTGCCGCCGCGGTGGAGCGCGAACGCCGGATCGAAGGAGTCGAGGGGCTCGGCCCCACCGTCCTGGTCCGAATTGCCCGGCGTGCTGTCGCTGCGAGGATTGACGATCTCCGCTGCCACTTGTCTTACCCCTTAGGTATGCATGGTTGAGGGTCGGCCGCTTCCGGTGAGGAAGTGGACGGGCACCGCGCAGGGCCCGACGACTGATACGTACGAGTGGCACGTACGAGCGCCTGCGCGACGGGCGCGCCGCACACGCGCCCTGGAGCCCCGGATGAGGGGTGTAAAGAACCTTCTTACCGGACGGACGGCGCCCGCGACGAGTCGAATAGGCGCAAGGTCACATCACGGATGTCGTAGGTAACCGACAGATGAGCGGTCCGGGTGACCGGCGGACGACCCCGGGGTAGGGCCCGGGATGAACCGGCGGTGAACCGAAGATCTTCCGGCCAGAAGGTCGGATTCCCGCAGATGTGCGGGGCGGCGGGTCGAGGGAGGCCCTGCCCGACGTGTCCCGGGGGTCACCCGTTATCCGATTTTGACATCGTGACACGCCTGAATGGAGCAATCCCAATGGCAGGATGCCGTAAACCCACGAGGTCGCGACACCCGATGGTGTGTGTTTCCGTCGACCCATCGGCATATCGACATATCAGGCACATCGGTATATCGGCTTGTTCAACCCACCGCCGGAGGAAACCACCATGACCGCAAGCTCCACCCGTCGTACCACTGTCGCGCGCTCCAGGACCGCAGCGTTCGGTGCGATCGCGGTCGCGGGCGCCCTGATCCTCACCGGCTGCGGTGACCAGACGGACAAGGGCAGCGACACCGGCTCCTCCTCGTCCTCGGCCCCGCTGGCGAGCAAGCTGCCGGACGACATCCGCAAGGCCGGTGTGATCAAGGTGGGCTCGGACATCGCCTACCCGCCGGTCGAGTACATGGAGAACGGCAAGGCCGTCGGTGTCGACCCGGACATCGCGGACGCGCTGGGCAAGCAGCTGGGCGTGAAGTTCGACTTCCAGAACGGCAAGTTCGCCCAGCTCATCGTGGGTCTGCAGTCCAAGCGGTTCGACATGGTGATGTCGGCGATGAACGACACCAAGGACCGCCAGAACGGCATCGACTCCGACACCGGCAAGAAGGTCGGCAACGGCGTCGACTTCGTCGACTACTTCACCGCCGGCACCTCGATCCTCGTCCAGAAGGGCAACCCGAAGGGCATCAAGTCCCTCGACGACCTGTGCGGCAAGGTCGTCGCCCTGCAGCAGGGCACCACCTCCGAGGGCATCGCCAAGGCGCAGAGCACGAAGTGTACGAAGGACGGCAAGAAGGCCATCACCCTGCAGACCTTCGACACCGACCCCGAGGCGCTGCTCCGGCTGAAGCAGGGTGCGTCCGTCGCCGACCTGAACGACTTCCCGGTCGCGGCCTACAACGCCAAGACCTCGGGCGGCGGCAAGGACTTCGAGGTCGTCGGCGACCAGATCGAGGCCGGCCCCTACGGCATCGCCGTCACCAAGGAGAACACCCAGCTGCGTGACGCCCTCCAGGCCGCCCTCGACGCGATCATCAAGAACGGCGACTACCAGAAGATCCTGGCGAAGTGGAACGTCACGCAGGGCGCGGTCACCGAGGCGAAGACCAACGGCGGCTCCTGAGCACCCCGGGCAAGACTGAAGGGCTGTCACTGTGACTGACACGGCCGACAAGACTCCGGCGCCGACGGTGCCGCCGGAGCAGATCAAGGCCATCCCGGTACGCCACTACGGCCGCTGGGTGGCCGGCGCCGCCGTCATCGCCGTCCTGGTGCTGATCGGTATCGCCTTCTCCAACGCGAACATCAACTACAGCATCATCCCGGACTACCTCACGGACGGCACCATCCTGTCCGGCGTCTGGCACACGCTGTACATCTCGGTGCTCGCGATGGTCCTGGGCCTGGTCCTCGGCATCATCCTCGCGGTGATGCGGATGTCCTCGAACCCGGTCACCAGCACCGTGGGCTGGCTGTACGTCTGGTTCTTCCGCGGTACTCCGGTGCTGGTGCAGCTGCTGCTCTGGTACAACCTGTCCCTCGTGTTCCCCATCCTCAACCTGGGGTTCTACAAGGACGAGATGAACCAGGTCATGACGCCGTTCCTGGCGGCGCTGCTGGGTCTCGGCCTCAACGAGGCCGCGTACATGTCCGAGATCGTGCGGGCCGGCATCCAGTCGGTCGACGAGGGCCAGACCGAGGCCTCGCACGCGCTGGGCATGACCAGCGGCCAGACGCTGCGCCGGGTGATCCTGCCGCAGGCGATGCGGGTGATCGTGCCGCCGACCGGCAACGAGTTCATCAACATGCTCAAGACCTCGTCCCTGGCGTACGCGGTGCAGTTCAACGAACTGATCAAGCGCGCCCAGGACATCTCCAGCACCTCGCTGGCGGTCGTGGAGATGTACTTCGTCGCGTCGATCTGGTACCTGATCCTCACCAGCGTCTTCAGCGTCGGCCAGTACTACCTGGAGCGCCGTTACGCCCGCGGTTCGACGCGCAACCTGCCGCCGACGCCGTTCCAGCGTCTGCGGAAGAACCTCCGCCTGTTCGGTTCGTTCCGCCGCCCGGAGGTGGCCCGATGACCGGTCTCGCCAAGGACATCACCCCGCCGAGCAGCGGCGCGCCGATGGTCAAGGCCGAGGGCGTGCACAAGTCGTTCGGGCTGGCGCACATCCTCAAGGGCATCGACCTGGAGGTGCTGCCGCGCGAGGTGTTCTGCCTGATCGGCCCGTCCGGTTCCGGCAAGAGCACGTTCCTGCGGTGCATCAACCATCTGGAGAAGATCAGCGCCGGCCGGCTGTACGTCGACGGTCATCTGGTCGGCTACCGCCAGCACGGCGACAAGCTCTACGAGCTGAAGGAGAAGGAGGTCGCAGCGCAGCGACGGGACATCGGCATGGTGTTCCAGCGCTTCAACCTCTTCCCGCACATGACGGCCCTGGAGAACGTCATGGAGGCGCCGGTCCAGGTCAAGCGCGAGTCCAGGGCGGTGGCCCGGGAGCGTGCGGAGCGGCTCCTCGACCGGGTGGGCCTCGGCGACCGCAAGGGCCACTACCCGGCGCAGCTCTCCGGCGGCCAGCAGCAGCGGGTGGCGATCGCCCGCGCCCTCGCCATGCAGCCGAAGCTGATGCTCTTCGACGAGCCGACCTCCGCGCTCGACCCGGAGCTGGTCGGCGAGGTCCTGGACGTGATGCGGGACCTGGCCGAGGACGGCATGACGATGATCGTCGTCACCCACGAGATGGGCTTCGCCCGCGAGGTCGGCGACAGCCTGGTCTTCATGGACGACGGCGTGGTGGTCGAGTCCGGCCACCCGCGTGACGTCCTGACCAACCCCCAGCACGACCGCACGAAGTCGTTCCTGTCGAAGGTGCTGTAACAGGACCACGGCCGACGCCACCGAAGGGGCGGTACGACTCTTCTCGTACCGCCCCTTCGGTCTGTCTACTTCACCGCGAGCAGCAGCGTGTCCGACGGCGAGCACCACACCGCCCGGGCCTCGCCGAAGCCCTTCTCCCGCAGCACGCGTGCGTGCCAGGCCGCCGGGGGCATCTCGCCCTCCGCGTGCTCGCCGTAGATCTCGAACCGGCGGGCCGTCGGGCCGGCCAGTACCGGGTCCTGCGCGGCCAGCTGCCACCACTCGGCCCAGTCGAGCGCTCCCGACTCCTTGGCCTGATCCATACGGCGATGCCGCTGCGCCCGTTCCGCCGCGTTGATCCGGGGCGTGCTGTCGTCGATCATGTGGTCCGCGTTCATGAAGACACCGCCGTCGCGGACGAGTTCCGCGACCTGACCGTAGAGAGCCGCGAGGGGTTCGCTGTGCAGCCAGTGCAGGGCCGTGGCGGTCAGGACGGCGTCGTACGAGTCGTACGGCAGCCGAGCGGTCCACTCGGGGTCCTTGAGGTCGGCGGTGACGAACGTGGCCCGCTCGTCGCCCGCGAAGGTGCCCTCGGCGATGGCGAGGAGGGCCGGGTCGAGGTCGACTCCGACGCTCACGGCCGCCGGGAAGCGGTCGAGCAGCCGGGCGGTGATGCTACCGGTGCCGCACGCGAGGTCGAGAATCCGCGGGGCCGTACCGACGAGCGCCTCGACCATGTCGAGCATGATCCGGAACCGTTCCTCGCGGTCCGGCATGTACCACTCCTGCTGCCGGTCCCAGCTCTCCTGCCAGGCCCGCCAGTCGGCCCCGGTCGTGGTCGTCTGCGCGTCCGTCATGGCAACCCTCCGCCGTACGAGTCCCGTAATACCCTGGAAGCACGACCGGCTGTTACCCGACCGCACCACTGACCGTAGAACACCCCCGTAAGGACTACAAGTGGAACTGGCCTATTACTCGGACTATGCCGTCCGTCTCGTCAACAGCGAGGAACCGGCCCGGGGCAAGGACTCCCTGACCTCGGTCGAGGCCGTCCGCGACCTCTTCGGGGTCAACGCGTCGGCGGCCCGCCGCACCACCGACGCCGACGTCACCCGCTTCCGCTCGGTACGGGCCCGGCTGCGCGCGGTCTTCGAGGCGGCCGACAAGGGCGACGAGACCCTGGCCGTGGACCTGCTGAACTCACTGCTGCTCGAATTCCCGGTGTCACCGCAGATCTCCGGCCACGACCACCGGGACGAGGACGACCGCCCGCTGTGGCACATGCACCTGGCCGACCACCCCTCCAACGCCACCGCGGGCTATGCGGCGATCGCGGCGATGGGCCTGGCCTTCCACCTCACCGAGTACGGCGTCGACCGGCTCGGCCTGTGCGAGGCGGCGCCGTGCCGCAACGCCTACCTCGACACCTCCACCAACCGCTCCCGGCGCTACTGCTCGGACCGCTGCGCGACCCGCGCCAACGTGGCCGCCTACCGGGCCCGCAAACGCCTGGAGGCGGACCGGCCCGACCTGGCCGACCGGTCGGCGAGCACCGGGCGGGCCGCCGAGAGCGCCCAGCGCGCCAGCGCCAGCGGCGAGCGCTGACCGGCCCTGAGCGGCCGCCAGCGGAACAGGGCGCGGCCGAGGATCAGTTCGTCCGGCACGGCCCCGTAGTCCGTGCTGTCCCCGCCCGCGTACGCGTTGTCCCCGAGTACCCACCAGCCGCCCTCGCGCAGCTCCGCGGCCCGCTTGACGACCAGCAGGTCCTGCTGGAAAGGATGGCGCAGGACGACGACGTCACCGGCCCTCACCCGGGCCCCGTAGCGCACCAGGAGCTGATCCCCCTGGTACAGCGTGGGCACCATCGACGGGCCGGTCACCTCGGCCAGCCCGAAGAGCGCGGCGCCCCTCCCCCGCTCGGTCTCCTGCGACAGCTCCGGCATCGCCGGCACCTCCCCGGTCCGTTCCTCCACCAGTCTCAGTCTGACCCTGGACTTTTGTCCTAAGCCCATGGGGGCACTCGCGAAATCAGGCTTCCCAGGGAGTAATGTCCCACCTGAGAAGACGATCACGAGGAAGGAATGCTCCATGCTTTCCCGCCTGTTTGCCCCCAAGGTCAAGGTCAGCGCACACTGCGACCTGCCCTGCGGTGTGTACGACCCGGCCCAGGCCCGCATCGAGGCGGAGTCGGTGAAGGCCGTGCAGGAGAAGATGGCCGCCAACGACGACCCGCACTTCCAGGCTCGCGCCACCGTCATCAAGGAGCAGCGCGCCGAGCTTGCCAAGCACCACGTGTCGGTGCTCTGGAGTGACTACTTCAAGCCCCCGCACTTCGAGAAGTACCCGCAGCTGCACGTGCTGGTCAACGACACCCTGAAGGCCCTGTCCGCCGCCAAGGCGTCCACGGACCCGAAGACCGGCGAGAAGGCCCTGGAGCTCATCGCCGAGATCGACAAGATCTTCTGGGAGACCAAGAAGGCCTGACCTTCCCGGTCCACCAGCCCGCACCCGGCCCGCAGGCCGCCACCCACGGCGTCCGAGGCGGCCGGGTGCGGTCGTTTCCCCCGGCCCGCCCATGAGGCGGCGGCCGGGCCCGGATTCAGATCATGTGGAAGATCCCCGGGCCCTGCGCCGAGCCGTGTTCATCAGGTTTCACGAGCAAAGAGCCCGGCCGGGGAACCGGCCGGGCTCTTCGGGTCGGGGCTAGTGGTGGTCGTCCTCGCCGGCCTCCAGGAGGCCCGCCGCCGCACCCACGATCCGCGGGTCCGGGCTGCCGACGACCTCCTCGTCCTTGTTGGCGTAGTCGAAACGGGCCAGAACGCTGCGCATGGCCTCGACACGGGCCCGCTTCTTGTCGTTGCTCTTGACCACCGTCCAGGGGGCGTACTCGGTGTCCGTCTCCCGGAACATCGCGACCTTCGCGGCCGTGTAGTCGTCCCAGCGGTCCAGCGAGGCCAGGTCCATCGGGCTGAGCTTCCACTGCCGTACCGGGTCGACCTGGCGGATGGTGAAGCGGGTCCGCTGCTCGCTCTGCGAGACCGAGAACCAGAACTTCACCAGGTCCACCCCGTCGTCCACCAGCATCCGCTCGAACAGCGGGGCCTGCCGCATGAAGCGCCGGTACTCGTCGTCCGAACAGAAGCCCATGACCCGCTCGACGCCGGCCCGGTTGTACCAGGACCGGTCGAAGAGGACGATCTCACCGGCCGTCGGGAGGTGTTCGACGTAGCGCTGGAAGTACCACTGGCCGCTCTCGCGCTCGCTGGGCTTCTCCAGCGCCACCACCCGCGCGCCACGGGGGTTCAGGTGCTCCGTGAAGCGCTTGATGGTGCCGCCCTTGCCGGCCGCGTCCCGGCCCTCGAAGACGATGACTATCCGGCGCCCGGTCTCCTTGATCCAGGTCTGCAGCTTCAGCAGCTCGATCTGCTGGAGCCGCTTGTGCCACTCGTACTCCTTGCGCTCCATGCGCTGCGGGTACGGGTAGTTCTCCCGCCAGGTGTCGATCGGGGATCCGTCCGGGCGGATGAGTACGGGGTCGTCCGGGTCGCTGTAGTCGACCTTCAGGTCGGCCAGGTCGGACAGCAGGTCCGGCGTCGTCATCCAGTCCTCCTCAGCGGCTAGCGGGTCGGTGGATCAGTGGAACTGCGGCACGATCAGGTAGATGCCGTACGCCACCACCGCCGCACAGGCGAGGAAGCACAGCCCCGCCTGGGCGGCGCCCACGGCGCTGGTGCCGCCCCGCTCCTTGGCCCCCTCCTGGCGGGCGAGCCCGAGGACGCCGAGAGAGAAGACAACCACCACTGCGAATGTAACTCCGATGCTCACGGCGGTGACCTCGCCGAGTGCGGTCCAGTCGATGCTCATGGGAACTCCCTCACTCAGGCGGCGGTACCGACGTGCGACGGGGGCGTGGTGCGGATGGCGACCTCGTGGCCGTCGTTGACGTTCTTCGCGTCGATCGGGTTGCGACGCGACAGCAGGACGATGCCCGCCGCGAGCGCGGCGCCGACCAGCGCGACCACGACCGTGCCGAAGTTGCCGCCGTGCTTGACCGCGGCCGCGGAGATGCCGCCGACCAGCGCGGCGGAGGGCAGGGTGATCACCCAGGCGGCCACCATGCGCCCGGCGATGCCCCAGCGGACCTCCGCGAGCCGCCGGCCGAGGCCCGCGCCGAGGATGGAACCGGAGGCGACCTGCGTGGTGGACAGGGCGAAGCCCATGTGGGCCGAGGTCAGGATGACGGCCGTGGAGGCGGTCTCCGCCGCGAAGCCCTGCGGTGACTGGATCTCGGTCAGGCCCTTGCCCATGGTGCGGATGATCCGCCAGCCGCCGATGTAGGTGCCGAGGGCGATGGCGAGACCGGCGGAGAAGATGACCCAGACCGGCGGGCCGGCGTCGCCGGGGAGCGCGCCGACGGAGATCAGGGTCAGGGTGATGATGCCCATGGTCTTCTGGGCGTCGTTGGTGCCGTGCGCGAGCGAGACCAGCGAGGCCGAGCCGATCTGCCCGAGCCGGAAGCCCCTGGTCACGGAGTCCGCGCGGCCGCGGGCGGTGAGCTTGTAGGCGCAGTACGTCGCGATCAGCGCGGCGACGCCCGCCACCACCGGCGAGGCGAACGCCGGGATGATGATCTTCTCGAGGACCTTGCCGAAGTTGACCGCGCCGGAGCCCGCGCCGACCCACACCGCGCCGATCAGCCCGCCGAACAGGGCGTGCGAGGAGCTGGAGGGCAGTCCGACCAGCCAGGTCAGCAGATTCCAGAGGATCGCACCCACCAGCCCCGCGAAGATCATCGCGGGGGTCACCTTGGCGTCGTTCACAATGCCGCCGGAGATCGTCTTGGCGACCTCCGTCGAGAGGAAGGCTCCGACCAGGTTCAGCACTCCGCTGATCAGAACGGCCGTCTTCGGTTTGAGCGCACCCGTCGCGATGGACGTGGCCATCGCGTTCGCCGTGTCGTGGAACCCGTTGGTGAAGTCGAAAGCAAGCGCAGTGACGATCACGACCGCCACGAGGAACGTGATGTGGTCCATTCCTATATGCAAACAAGCGCGAGCCAATTGCGCGAGAACCGGAGGGAAACGAAGGTACAAGAACAGAGCCGGTCCGCGTGCGCGATGTGCATGCCATGCTGAGGCCATGACCCTGGAGGACCTGAGGCGGCTGCGCCGAACGCGCGACCGCATGGACCGCGAGTACGCCGAGCCGCTCGACATGACCGAGCTCGCACGCACGGCCCTCATGTCGCCGGGGCACTTCCAGCGCAGCTTCCGCAAGGCCTTCGGGGAGACGCCGTACAGCTACCTCATGACCCGGCGGGTCGAACGGGCCAAGGCCCTCCTGCGGCGCGGCGACCTCACCGTGACGGAGGTGTGCATGGCCGTCGGCTGCACCTCGCTCGGATCCTTCAGCTCACGGTTCACCGAGCTGGTCGGGGAGACGCCGAGCGCGTACCGGGCGCGGGACCACGAGGAGAGCACGGTGATCCCGTCCTGCGTGGCCCGTACGTTCACCCGGCCCCGTCGCCGCCCGCATTGAACGGATCACTTTCCGCTGCCCCGGCCCTACACTGGCCGCCGAGGTCGACACCGCACACACCACCGCGCACACCACCGGCACCGCGCAGACCACCGGCACCGCGCAGACCACCGCCCAGACCACCGCGCACACCGCCCGCGCGGACCCGCCCCCGGAGGGTCCGCCGGCCGTCACAGCCGCCCATGTCACCCGGGCCCTCGTCGGCACCTCGGGCATCCGCGCCCCCGACCCCACCGACGGGGCCGCCCCGCCTCCCGGTCACGACCCCTATGTCTGGGCCATGAGCTGACCCGGCACGGCGGATCGTTTCCTCCTAGCCTGACCCCATGGACGTAAAACTCGCGCAGTGTTTCATCGCCGTCGACGACCATGACAAGGCCCTGGCCTTCTACCGGGACGTTCTCGGCCTGGAGGTCCACAACGACGTGGCGTTCGAGGGGATGCGCTGGGTGACCGTCGGGTCGCCGCAGCAGCCGGGCGTGGAGATCGTGCTGGAGCCGCCGGGCGCCAACCCGGACGCCTCCCCGGCCGACCGGCAGGCCATGGCGGAGTTGCTCGCCAAGGGGATGCTGCGCGGGGTGATCTTCTCCACCACCGACTGCGACGCGCTGTACGAACGGGTGCGGGAACACGGCGGTGACGTGATCCAGGAACCGACGGACCAGCACTGGGGCGTGCGGGACTGCGCGTTCCGTGACCCAGCGGGCAACCTGCTGCGCTTCACGGAACGCCGGGACGAGTAGCCCCTCTACGATCCCCTCCATGACCATCCGCTGGACGTACGCCTTCGCCGACCGCCCCGCCGCGCACCTCGCCGCCGCCCAGGCCTTCTGGACGGCCGTCACGGGCACCTTCCTCTCCGCACCCCGCGGGGAGAACGACGAGTTCGTGACGCTGCTGCCGACCACCGGCGTCGACGCCTGCGTCAAGGTCCAGGGCGTCGACTCGGGGCCCGGCGGAGCCCACCTGGACCTCTGCGCGGAGGACGTGCCGGGGCTGGTGAAGCGGGCCCGCGAACTCGGCGCCGAACCGGTAGCCGAGCACGAGGGCTGGGCCGTACTGCGGTCGCCGGCCGGGCAGTCGTGGTGCGCGGTGCCCTGGCAGGGGGAGTCGGTACGGCCGCCGGTCGTCGCGGGCAGCCGGCTCGACCAGGTCAGCCTCGACATCCCGCCGTCCGCGTACGAGATGGAGACCGCGTTCTGGGCGGAGCTGACCGGCTGGGAGCTGCTGACCGGTTCACTGCCGGAGTTCCGGGTGCTCAGGCCGCCGGCCGGGCTGCCCGTGCGGTTCCTGCTGCAGCGGCTGGCCGACGAGCGGCCCGCCACCGCCCATCTCGACCTGGCCTGCGCGGACATCGCGGCGACCCGGGCCAGGCACGAGGAGCTCGGCGCCGTCCAGGTGGCCGAGGGCCGGCACTGGACGGTGCTGCGCGACCCGGCGGGCGGTGTCTACTGCCTGACCGGCCGCGACCCGGAGACGGGCGGGCTCCCGGGCAGGGGCTAGCCCCAGGGCTCCACGTCCACCACGGCCGTCACCGGGATCGGTCCGTACACGTGCGGGAACTCCTCGCCGCCCGGCTCCGCCGCCTCCCACCTCACCGGTACGCCGACCCGTGCCGGGTCCACGACCAGCACCACCAGCTCGTCCGGGCCGTCGTAGGAGCCGTACAGGAAGGCGGCTATGCGCGGGAGTTGGTCGCGGGTGGAGCAGTGGATGAAGCCCTCCTCCTGGAGGGTGCGGCCGCGGGTGGACAGCTCGTAGGTGCCGCGCGCGCGGGCCTCTTCCCACAGGGAGCGCTCGGTGATGTGCAGGATGTTCGCGAGTCCGGTCATGCCGTAACGCTAGGGCGTCGCCGGGTCGTGCTTCCCGGCGCCCTCGGACGGCGGGGACTGCGGCGGCCGTTCCCCCGCACGGTTTCCGGCGCAGTCGGGATTACGGCAGGGACCGGGCCCCCACACGGGAACCCACGCGCCCAGCGTCTTGTGCCGACGCACCACTCTCTCCACGGCCTGCCCGCACTCCGGACAGACCCGCTCCTGGCTGTCCATACCTCCAGCCTAGGCCGAAACCGAGACCTCCGGGATCCGAAGGAAACCGGCAGAACCCGGCAGGACCCGCCGGGGCGACGGCGAAGGGCGTCGGGCCCCGCACCCCGTCGCAGGCGACGCACCCCGTCGCAGGCGACGCGCCCCTCGAAAACGACGGGCCCCGCACGCCGTGGGGATGTGCGGGACCCGTTGGGCCGGAGCCCCCGGAGAGCCGTGCGGGGTCAGGAGCCGCGCGGTTCCGGGGGCCCCGGGGTCTTCACCTGCTGCGCCGGGTCACGAACTCGGCGAGCGCGAGCAGGCCGCCGGCGGACTCGGGGTCGGGCACGGCACGGGTGAGCTCCTGCACCGCCCGTGCCATCCGGTCGGCCGCCTCGGCCTGCGCCCAGTCACGGCCGCCGGCCCGCTCCACGGCCAGTGCCGTACGCGCGATCTCGTCGGTGTCGGCCCGCACCCGCGGCTTGGCGTACAGCTCGGCGAGTTCGGCCGCCGCCGGGGTACCGGAGGTGAGGGCCGCGACGACCGGCAGGGACTTCTTGCGGGCCGCCAGGTCCGCGCCGGCCGGCTTGCCGGTGCGCCGTGGATCACCCCATATCCCGATGACGTCGTCGATCAGCTGGAAGGCCAGCCCGGACTGCCGGCCGAAGCCGTCGAGCGCCGCCACCTCCTCCTCCGCCGCCCCCGCGTACAGCGCGCCCAGGGCGCACGCGGAGCCGAGCAGCGCCCCCGTCTTGGCCTCGGCCATGACGAGCACCTCGTCGAGGGTGACCTCGCCGGGTGCCCGGTCCTCCATGGCCGTGTCCGCGTGCTGACCGGCGCACAGTTCGAGGACGCACTGTGCGAGCCGGGCGGCGGCGGGCCCGGACGCCGGGTGCGGGTCCTCGGCGAGCAGCCGCAGGGCCAGCGCCTGGAGGGCGTCCCCGGCGAGGATCGCGTCGGCGTCGCCGAACACGGTCCACGCCGTGGGCCGGTGCCGCCGGGAGGTGTCCCGGTCCATGACGTCGTCGTGCAGCAGCGTGAAGTTGTGCACCAGCTCCACGGCGGCCGCGGCCGGCACGGCGGCCGCGCGGGCTGCCGGTCCGCCGAGCGCGTCGGCGGCGGCGAGGACGAGAGCGGGCCGGATGGCCTTCCCCGCGTCGCCGGCCGCCGGGGTGCCGTCCGCGTGCTCCCACCCGAAGTGGTAGCGCGCGATCCGCCGCATCGAACCCGGCAACGAGTCGACGGCCGCGTGCAGTTCGGGGTCGACGGACGCCCGGGCCCGCTCCAGTATGGCCGCCGCCTCGGCCCCGTCGAGGGACTCGGATCCCCCCGGCGGCACCCCGGTGGCACGCTGCTGGCGCTCCGTCACGAACTCGGCCATGGCCTCCCCCTCGCGGAGTGCGCATACGGTGGCGTCTCCGCCCCGGCTCGGCACGTACCCCGAGGGTGTACCCGCCCCGGAGGGCGGGGACACGGCCGCGAAGTGCGGAAACGTCACCTCCAGCGGCCGATCTCGACGTTCTCCAGCACGCCGAGCGCGTCGGGGACCAGAACGGCCGCCGAGTAGTAGGCCGTGACCAGGTAGTTGATGATGGCCTGCTCGTTGATGCCCATGAAGCGCACCGAGAGGCTCGGCTCGATCTCGTCGGGGATCCCGGACTGGCGCAGCCCGATGACACCCTGGTCCGCCTCGCCCGTACGCATGGCGATGATCGAGGTGGTCCGGGCCTCGGAGACCGGGATCTTGTTGCACGGGTAGATCGGGACCCCGCGCCACGTCGGGATGCGGTTGCCGCCGACCTCGACGGACTCGGGGACCAGTCCGCGCTTGTTGAGCTCACGGCCGAAGGCGGCGATCGCACGCGGGTGGGCGAGGAAGAGCTTGGTGCCGCGGCGGCGGCTGAGCAGCTCGTCCATGTCGTCCGGGCTGGGCACGCCGTCGTGCGGCTGCAGCCGCTGGTCGTACTGGCAGTTGCTGAGCAGACCGAACTCCGCGTTGTTGATCAGCTCGTGCTCCTGGCGCTCCTTCAACGCCTCGACGGTGAGCCGGAGCTGATGCTCGGTCTGGTTCATCGGCTGGTTGTAGAGGTCGGCGACCCGGGTGTGGATGCGCAGCACGGTCTGGGCGATGCTCAGCTCGTACTCACGCGGCCGGGCCTCGTAGTCGACGAAGGTGTGCGGGATCTCGGGCTCGCCGCTGTGGCCGGCCGCGAGGGCGACCTCCTTCTCGCCGAACTTGTTGGTGCGCTGCTCGGGGATCGCGCGCAGCTGCTGAAGGTGCTCGCGCAGCGAGTCGGCGCGCTCCGCGACCTGCTCGAAGTCCTGCCGGGACAGGGTCAGCACGGTGCAGGCCGTGTCCGCGCGGGCGGTGTACTCCCAGATGGCGTCCGGGTCGATCAGGCCCTGCTCGCCGAAGTGCGCGCCGTCGGCGAGGACGCCCAGCACCGCGTCGTCGCCGTACGGGCCGGTGCCGATCTTCTCGACACGGCCGTGGGCCAGCAGATAGACCTCCTCCGCCTGGCTGCCGAACGAGGCGATGACCTCTCCCGCGGCGAAGTCGCGCTGCCGGCAGCGCTGGGCCAGCTCCCCCAGCACCTCCTGGTCCTCGTACGACCGCAGGACGGGCAGCTCGCCCAGCTCCGCGGGGATGACCTCGACCCGGTCTCCGGTCTTCAGGAACGTGATACGGCCGTCACCGACCGTGTAGGTGAGCCGCCGGTTCACTCGGTACGTGCCGCCCTGGACATCGACCCAGGGCAGCGTCCGCAGCAGCCAGCGGGAGCTGATCTCCTGCATCTGGGGCGCGGACTTGGTCGTGGTGGCCAGGTTCCGCGCGGCCGCCGTGTCCAGAGACTGCTGCGGCTTGCCCTGATCCGTGCGGACCTCTTCGCCTACCGACATAAGGAAATGCCCTCCCATACCTGCGCGGACGCCGAACTGCCCACGCATCGGTCTCACCGGCCACCCTGTCATCACGGAACGTGCCCGGACCATTACCCGAAAGAGCGGGAATAGATCATCGAACAAGTGGGCATGCCGGGCGAATATCCACTCACCTGACCTGCGATATGACGACTTGTCCGGATCGGCTCGTACACGATCCGAACACCTTCGTGGGGGCTGGTCCGGGACTGCCGACTTCTGTAGAAGGTTCGGTACAAGCCAGCACAAAAGCTAAGGAGGCGGCCATGGCCCCACCCATGTCCGCGGACGCTCTCCTCGACGCGCTGCGGAGCGAGGGCGTCACGGTCGTCGAGGTCGGCGACTGGCGAGAACACAACCGGAACCACAAGGGGCCCTGGGGCCCGGTGCACGGCGTGATGATCCACCACACGGTGACCCACGGCACCGGCCCCACGGTCCGGATCTGCTACGACGGCCGCCCCGACCTGCCCGGCCCGCTCTGCCACGGCGTGATCACCAAGGACGGCACGGTCCACCTCGTCGGCCACGGCCGCGCCAACCACGCGGGACTGGGCGACGACGACGTCCTGCGCGCCGTGATCGCCGAGAAGGCCCTGCCCCCGGACAACGAGGCGAACACCGACGGCAACCGGCACTTCTACGGCTTCGAGTGCGAGAACCTGGGCGACGGCGAGGACCCCTGGCCCGAGGCGCAGCTGGAGGCGGTCGAGAAGGTGGCCGCGGCGGTGTGCCGGCGGCACGGCTGGTCCGAGCGGTCCGTGATCGGCCACGCGGAGTGGCAGCCGGGGAAGGTGGACCCCCGTGGGTTCACGATGGCCTGGCTGCGCGAGCGCGTCCGGGACCGTCTGAAGTGACCCCTTGTGCACGCTCCGGGCGACAATGACGGCGTGACCAGCGCCGACATACTCACCCCCCGGCTCCCGTCCCCTCTCGAGGAGGTGGCCGACGACCGGTTCGCCCGCCACGGCGTCCGGCTCCTCCTCAAGCGGGACGACCTGATCCACCCGGAGCTGATCGGCAACAAGTGGCGCAAGCTGGTCCCGAACATCGAGGCGGCGGCCGGACGCCCGGTGCTCACCTTCGGCGGGGCGTACTCCAACCATCTGCGGGCGACGGCCGCGGCGGGGCGCCTGCTCGGCTTTCCGACCGTGGGCGTGGTGCGGGGCGAGGAACTGGCCGCCCGGCCGCTGAACCCCTCGCTGGCGCGGTGCGCGGCCGACGGCATGCGTCTGCACTTCGTCGACAGGTCGACGTACCGACGCAAGACCGAGCCGGAGGTGCTCGCCGCTCTGGCGCGGGCGACGGGAACCGCGGACGCGTACGCCGTACCGGAGGGCGGCAGCAACGCGGCCGCGGTACGCGGGTGCCGGGCCCTGGGCGAGGAACTGCGCGGACGGGCCGACGTGGTGGCGATCGCGTGCGGAACCGGCGGCACGCTGGCCGGGCTCGCCGCCGGGCTGGGCGCGGGACAGCGCGCGCTGGGGGTGCCGGTGCTGCGGGGCGGGTTCCTGGCCGGGGAGACGGAGCGGCTCCAGCGGGAGGCGTTCGGGGGACGGCGGGGGGACTGGTCGCTCGACGAGCGGTTCCACTTCGGCGGGTACGCCCGGAGGACGCCCGAACTCGACGACTTCGCCAGGGACTTCGAGGACCGGCACGGGCTGGCGGTGGAGCGGTTGTATGTCGCCAAACTGCTGTATGGACTTGTCGAGCTGGCCGCGGAGGGCGCGTGGCGGCGCGGGACCCGGGTGGCGGCGGTGATCACCGCCTGACCAGCGCTTGCGGCGCGGACTCAGGCGGCCTCCCGGTACGCCGCCGCCTCCTCCAGGTCCAGTCGTCGCAGCAGCGTGCGGAGCATCTCGTCGTCGATGTAGCGGTGGTCGCGCAGGCGGACGAAGACCTCGCGTTCGGCGCTGATCATGTCGCGGGACAGCCGGCGGTAGGTGTCGTCGACCGACTCGCCGGTGACGGGGTTGGTCTGGCCGAGGCGCTCCCAGACGGCGTTGCGGCGGCGTTCCAGGACCGAGCGCAGGCGGTCGGCGAGCGGCGGGGGCAGTTCGTTGCGTTCGTCGGAGAGGAGTTCGTCGAGACGGTTCTCGGCCACGCGGGACGCCTGCGCCTGGGCGTTGGCCTCGGCGAGGGTCTCGGCCTGCACGTCCCGGGGCGGGAACTTCATCAGGCGGATCAGCGGGGCCAGGCTGAGGCCCTGCACCACCAGGGTGCCGATGACGGTCGTGAAGGTCAGGAACAGGATCAGGTTGCGCTGCGGGAAGGGGCCGCCGTCGTGCACGGTGAGCGGGATCGAGAAGGCGACGGCCAGCGAGACGACCCCGCGCATGCCGGCCCAGGACTCGACGGCGGGCGTTCTCCAGGTGGGTTTCTCCTCCCGTTCGCGGATCCGCCGGAACAGCATGCGCGGCAGGAAGGCCGCCGGGTAGATCCACACGAACCGGGCCGCGACCACGACGAGGAAGAGGGCGATCGCGTACCAGGCGGCGTCGATGCCCCGGTACGCGCCGAGGCCCTTCAGGACGACCGGCAGCTGCAGTCCGATCAGCGCGAAGACCGCCGACTCCAGCAGGAACGCGACCATCCGCCACACCGCGTCCTCCTGGAGGCGGGTGGCGAAGTCGACCTCCCAGGCGCGGTGGCCGAGATAGAGGGCGACCACCACGACCGCCAGCACACCGGAGGCGTGGAACTGCTCGGCGACGCCATAGGCGACGAACGGGATCAGCAGCGACAGCGTGTTCTGGAGCAGGGGCTCCTGGAGATGGGTGCGCAGCCAGTGGATCGGCACCATCAGCACCAGGCCGACCAGCACGCCGCCGATCGCGGCCACCAGGAACTCGCCGACCCCGTGCATCCAGGAGGCGCCCTCTCCGATGGCGGCCGCGACGGCGACCCGGTAGGCGGTGATCGCGGTGGCGTCGTTCAGCAGGGACTCGCCCTGCAGGATCGTGGTGAGCCGGGACGGCAGCCCCACCCGGCGGGCGATCGCGGCGGCCGCGACGGCGTCCGTGGGCGCCAGCACCGCGCCCATCGCCAGCGCCGCCGGCAGCGGCAGCCCGGGCACGATCATGTAGGCGGCCCAGCCGACGACGAAGGTCGCGAAGAGCACGTACCCGACCGACAGCAGCGCCACGGGCCGCATGTTGGCCCGCAGGTCCAGGTACGAGCTCTCGGTGCCCTCCTTGTACAGGAGCGGGGGCAGCACCAGCGGCAGCACGATGTCCGGGTCGAGCGTGTAGTCGGGGACCCCGGGAATGTACGAGACCGCCAGTCCGACGGCGACCAGCAGCAGGGGCGCCGGCACCGGGGTGCGACGCGCCGCACCCGCGATCGCCGCGCTTCCCGCGACCAGCAACAGCAGTGGCAACACGTCCAAGATCCTCGCCCGCCCTCATTTTTCGCGCGGCCACCCGCACACCCGTCGTAATCTGGCAATCATGAAACAGTGCACGCACGCCGGCGCGCTGCCGCACCCGGAACCCGAACCGCTGAACGAGACCTGCCCAGAGTGTCTCTCGCGGGGCTGGCACCCCGTCCAGCTGCGGCTCTGTCTGACCTGTGGCCATGTCGCCTGCTGCGACTCGTCACCGGGAAGACATGCGACGGGGCACCACGAGACGTCCGGTCACCCCGTGATGCGGACCTTCGAGCCGGGCGAGGACTGGCGCTGGTGCTTCGTCGACCACGTCCTCGTGTGACACTGCACTACGGCCGCTGAAGGCGGCCGTGGTGACGGTTCGACGGTTCGACGCCGGGGTACGTCAACCCGGCGCGCGCTCTTCCCAATTGGGCAAGCCGGACCCCTAGACACGGAGCGTATCCACAGGTTTACTGTGAGTGACGCCAGGGGGTTGGGGTCCCGGGCGGAAAAGTTCGGAGCGCGGTAGCGTCACCGCTGAACCACGTAGTGCGTTACCCCGGGGGGCGACCCTCGGCCCCGAAAAGCTTGTACCACCATGGAGGTGAGGGTGTCCCAGATCGCAGGCGAGCCCGCGACCCAGGACTTCGTGGAAGTCCGGCTGCCGGCTGCGGGTGCCTACCTGTCGGTGCTGCGGACGGCCACGGCCGGTCTCGCCGCCCGCTTGGACTTCACCCTGGACGAGATCGAGGACCTGCGCATCGCGGTGGACGAGGCCTGCGCGATCCTGCTCCAGCAGGCCGTTCCCGGCTCGGTTCTCAGCTGTGTCTTCCGCCTCGTCGACGACTCGCTGGAGGTCACGGTCTCCGCCCCGACCACGGACGGCCACGCCCCTTCGCGCGACACCTTCGCCTGGACCGTGCTCTCGGCCCTGGCGGGCAAGGTCTCGTCGGCCGTCGACGAGGACAAGACCGTGTCGATCAGCCTCTACAAACAGCGCGGCGCGGGACCCGGGCCGGCGTGAGGAACGGGGACGGGCCGGTGCGGGACGAAGAGCGCGGCACACGGGAGCTGTCGGCCGGGGGCGAAGACCCCGAGGCCGGCTCCCGCCGCATGGCTGACGGCATCGACGGCATCCCGGAACAGGCCAGGCCGCACCCGGAGGAACCCTCCGCGCCGGTCGGGCTGGACGGTGCCGCGCAGAGCGCGCCTCCGGACGGGCGGAACGGGGTCGCGGCCCCGGACCGAGCCGGGGCGAAGGCTCGTGGAAGGGCGACGGGCGGGACGATGAGCGAGCACGAGCGATACGCCGAGGACGAGGCGCTGGCCGCGGAGGTCGTGCAGGCGACCCAGCACGTACAACCTCAGGACCGCAGCGGAGCGCGCGCCATGTTCATCGAGCTGCGCAAGCTGACGGACGGCAGCCCCGAGTACGCGGAGCTGCGCAACAAGCTGGTCCGGATGCATCTGCCGCTCGTGGAGCACCTCGCACGCCGGTTCCGCAACCGTGGCGAGCCGCTGGACGACCTCACCCAGGTCGCCACCATCGGCCTGATCAAGTCGGTCGACCGGTTCGATCCGGAGCGGGGCGTGGAGTTCTCCACGTACGCCACCCCGACCGTGGTCGGCGAGATCAAGCGGCACTTCCGCGACAAGGGCTGGGCGGTCCGCGTCCCGCGCCGCCTCCAGGAGCTGCGTCTCGCGCTCACGACCGCCACGGCGGAGCTGTCCCAGCAGCACGGCCGCTCCCCCACGGTCCACGAGCTGGCCGAGAAGCTCGCGATCTCGGAGGAGGAGGTCCTGGAGGGTCTGGAGTCGGCCAACGCCTACTCCACGCTGTCCCTGGACGTCCCCGACACCGACGACGAGTCCCCCGCGGTCGCCGACACGCTCGGCGCGGAGGACGAGGCCCTGGAGGGCGTGGAGTACCGCGAGTCCCTCAAGCCGCTGCTGGAGGACCTGCCGCCCCGCGAGAAGCGGATCCTTCTCCTGCGCTTCTTCGGCAACATGACGCAGTCCCAGATCGCCCAGGAGGTCGGCATCAGCCAGATGCACGTCTCCCGGCTGCTGGCCCGGACGCTGGCCCAGCTCCGGGAGAAGCTGCTGGTCGAGGAGTAGGTCTTTCCGTCGAGGCCGGAGATCAGCTGCTACGCCCCGGTCCCTTGATCCCAAGGGCCTGGGTGGTAGCCGAGTTCACCAGCAGAACCAGCGAGGCGATGGCCACCACGGCCAACGCGATCCCCGCCGGGATGGCCGCGCTGTCGGCCTGCAGCAGGTTGTAGGCCACCGGCAGCGCCATGATCTGTGTGATCACCGCGGGCCCCCGGCTCCAGCTCTTCCGCAGCAGCAGTCCCCGCGCCGCCAGTAGCGGCAGCAGCGCCAGCACGATCACGGTGATGCCCCCGGTGACCGCCTGCCCCCGGTCGTCCGGAGACCCGGTGAGTCCGAGGACGAGCATCCACACCCCGCCGACCGCCAGCGCGAGCCCTTCCACTGCACTCAGCGCGGCCGCATACGTCAGCCGTCGCGGACGGGGTCCGTCGGTCACGTCGGCCTTCTCAGCCGTAGGCGCATTGCTCACGCCAGAAGGGTAGCCCTCGCCCGAAAACGTCGGCCCCGCCCCGCAGGGCCACGTGTTCAGACTCACGCCTCTTTCTCTTACCGGATCCCTAACACGGCCTGGGCCCGGTACTTCCCAGTAGGTACGCTGCAATCCATGCGTGCACTTCTCGTGGTCAATCCGGCGGCAACCACCACAAGCGCACGTAGGCGCGATGTCCTGATCCACGCGCTCGCGAGCGAGGTCGAACTGGAGGCCGTCACCACCGAGTACCGCGGCCACGCCCGCGACCTGGGCCGACAGGCGGCGGAGAGCGAAGACATCGACCTGGTCGTGGCCCTCGGCGGCGACGGTACGGTCAACGAGGTGGTCAACGGTCTCCTGCACGCCGGCCCCGACCCGGACCGGCTGCCCGGACTCGCCGTGGTCCCCGGCGGCTCCACCAACGTCTTCGCACGCGCTCTCGGCCTGCCCAACGACCCGGTCGAGGCCACCGGCGCCCTGCTCGACGCGCTGCGTGAGAAACAGGAGCGGGTCGTCGGCCTCGGGCTGACGGCCGGCACCCCCGGCACCGCGGACGAGGCGGCCCCGGCCCGCTGGTTCACCTTCAACGCCGGGCTCGGCTTCGACGCCGGCGTGGTCGGCCGGGTCGAGCAGCAACGCGAGCTCGGCAAGAAATCGACGCACGCTCTGTATGTACGGCAGGTCGTGCGGCAGTTCTTCGGTGAGCAGCACCGGCGGCGCGGCACGATCACCCTCGAACAGCCCGGCGCCGACCCGATCACGGATCTCGTGGTGGCGATAGTCTCGAACACCTCGCCCTGGACGTATCTCGGCAATCGCCCGATGTACACGTCGCCTAAGGCCTCGTTCGATAAAGGCATCGACGTACTCGGTCTCAGCCGTCTGTCGACCGCCGCGGTTGCCCGGTATGGCACCCAGTTGCTCACTTCGTCCCCCGAGCGCGGACCCCACGGCAAGCACGCCGTGTCCCTGCACGACCTGGACCAGTTCACCTTGCATTCGAAGGTCCCCCTCCCCCTTCAGATGGACGGCGACCACCTAGGACTGCGTACGAGCGTGACGTTCACAGGCGTACGCCGCGCACTGCGTGTGATTGTGTGAGCGGAACGGGCCAAAGTCCTTTCACTCGAACGTTTAGGCCAGGATCCACCCCATGGAAGTACGGCTGTGACCCAGTCGACACCGAGGAATCAAAAAAAACTTTCCGGAAGGGGTTGTATCCGTCGCTGAGGTTTGCGAGGCTCTACGTGGCGATCGGGACGGCCCGCAAGACCGGCCTCCACTGATCACCGGAATCCCACTTCAACTCACAGGACCCCTGCCAGGGAACCTGGCGGTCGGCCCTTCACTTGTTGAGGGATTCGTGAAAGCGTTCACATTCACAAGCAACGTGCATGTAATACCAAGGAGAGGTAGCAGCCATGGACTGGCGTCACAACGCCGTTTGCCGCGAGGAAGACCCCGAGCTCTTCTTCCCCATCGGCAACACCGGTCCTGCGCTGCTGCAGATCGAGGAAGCCAAGGCCGTCTGCCGTCGCTGCCCTGTTATGGACCAGTGCCTGCAGTGGGCGCTCGAGTCCGGTCAGGACTCCGGCGTCTGGGGTGGTCTCAGCGAGGACGAGCGTCGCGCGATGAAGCGCCGTGCCGCCCGCAACCGAGCCCGTCAGGCCACCGCCTGACGGTCCCACCCCTGGTGACAGCCTGAGCTTGGCGGCGCGTACAGCGAGTACGCATCTCCCGCCCCCGAGCCGCAGCGCGCAGTACCCCCGATGCGCTTAACAGCAGCAACGAGTAATAAGCCCCGGACCCACCAGGTCCGGGGCTCTTTGCTGTGCGCGGATACCCGACGCTGCGCCCCGGCGCCCGAAGTGCCCCCCGTTCGGGCTACTTCTGCGGCTGCACCGGAACGTCGAGGATCACCCGGGTCCCCCGCTCCGGCGCCGGCACCATGTCGAACGTGCCGCCCAACTCGCCCTCCACCAGCGTCCGTACGATCTGCAGACCGAGGTTGCCGGAGCGGTGCGGGTCGAAGCCCTCGGGCAGACCGACGCCGTCGTCCTGGACGGTGACGAGGAGCCGGGACTCCTTGGTGGTGCCGCCGCGGACCGCCGAGACCTCGACGGTCCCGGTCTCCCCCTCGCGGAAGCCGTGTTCGAGGGCGTTCTGCAGGATCTCGGTGAGGACCATCGACAGCGGGGTCGCCACCTCGGCGTCGAGTATTCCGAAGCGTCCGGTGCGCCGGCCGGTGACCTTGCCCGGCGAGATCTCGGCGACCATCGCCAGCACCCGGTCGGCGATCTCGTCGAACTCCACGCGCTCGTCCAGGTTCTGGGACAGCGTCTCATGCACGATCGCGATCGAGCCGACCCGTCGGACGGCCTCCTCCAGGGCCTCCCGGCCACGCTCGGACTCGATCCGGCGGGCCTGCAGGCGCAACAGCGCGGCGACCGTCTGGAGGTTGTTCTTCACCCGGTGGTGGATCTCCCGGATGGTCGCGTCCTTGGTGATCAACTCGCGTTCACGGCGCCGGAGTTCGGTGACGTCCCGGAGCAGCACCAGGGAACCGATGCGGGTGCCCTTGGGCTTGAGCGGGATCGCCCGGAACTGGATCGCGCCGTCGCTGGACTCGATCTCGAACTCGCGCGGCGCCCAGCCGCTGGCGACCTTGGCGAGCGCCTCGTCCACCGGCCCCCGGGTCGGGGCGAGTTCGGCCGTGGTCCGGCCCAGGTGGTGACCGAGCAGGTCGGAGGCGAGGCCGAGGCGGTGGTAGGCGGAGAGGGCGTTCGGGGAGGCGTACTGGACGATGCCGTCCGCGTCCAGGCGGATCAGACCGTCGCCGACCCGCGGCGAGGCGTCCATGTCGACCTGCTGGTTCGGGAAGGGAAACGATCCGGCAGCGATCATCTGTGCCAGATCGGAAGCGCTCTGGAGGTAGGTGAGCTCGAGCCGGCTCGGAGTGCGCACGGTCAGCAGGTTGGTGTTGCGGGCGATGACCCCGAGAACCCGGCCCTCACGCCGTACCGGGATGGACTCGACCCGTACGGGGACCTCCTCCCGCCACTCCGGGTCGCCCTCGCGGACGATCCGGCCCTCGTCCAGGGCGATGTCCAGCATGGGACGGCGGCCCCGCGGGACCAGATGGCCGACCATGTCGTCGTGGTAGGAGGTGGGGCCGGTGTTGGGGCGCATCTGCGCCACCGAGACATAGCGGGTGCCGTCCTCGGTGGGAACCCACAGGACCAGGTCGGCGAAGGAGAGGTCGGAGAGCAGCTGCCACTCCGAGACCAGCAGATGGAGCCACTCGAGGTCGGAGTCGTCGAGGGCGGTGTGCTGGCGGACCAGTTCGTTCATGGAGGGCACTCTGCGAGCGTACCCGCGGGTCTGTTCACGGCCTAAAAGCGGCCGGAAGCACCCGCGGGCCGCGGCGCCTGGGAGGGACCCTCAACCCTCCCGGCACCGCAGCCCGGAGCAGCAACGGCCACGGGGTGTGCGGTCCCGATCGGCCGAAGGCGAGGACCCGGGGCAGTCAGGGCAGAGAGCTCCGGTTCCTCGGTCCGTCCTCCTGTGCGGGGAAGACGGAAGAGTGTGACTGTGTCGTACGGTCCCGCCGTACTCCTTCAGTCCTCGTACGCAATTGTGGACTAGACCACGGTGTGTGTCCATGCGTTGGAGACTGTTGACAGTCGATGCGAACGCAGCGTAGCCCGCCGGAGGCGGTTGTGGGGCCCGATGCGGAGCGGCAATTTCCGACACCCCGGCAGGCGGGCGGGATTTTTCCTTGATTCACCCGTTCTGACGCATTCGCGTAACCTCGCACCTGTCCCCTTTTCCTGCACCCGCTCCCGGGGTGAGCGGGGCTGGTTCTGTTAGATTGGTCCCATCGGATTGGTCTAAACCACATAGACAGAACGGCAGGCCCAGCGTGGAAGTTGTCATCGTTCCGGACGCCGCCGCGGGTGGCGAGCTGATCGCCGAGGCCATGGCCCAGCTGCTCCGCCGCAAGCCGGACGCGCTGCTCGGGGTGGCCACCGGCTCGACCCCGCTGCCCATCTACCAGGCGCTCACCGCCAAGGTGCGGTCCGGTGCCGTGGACACCTCGCGGGCGCGCATAGCCCAGCTCGACGAGTACGTGGGGCTGCCGGCCGAGCATCCGGAGTCGTACCGGTCGGTCCTGCGGCGCGAGGTGCTGGAGCCGCTCGGGATCGGGATGGACGCGTTCCTCGGCCCCGACGGCGCGGCCGAGGACGTGCAGGCCGCCTGCGAGGCGTACGACGGGGCGCTGGCGCAGGCAGGCGGCGTGGATCTGCAGCTGCTCGGGATCGGGACGGACGGGCACATCGGTTTCAACGAGCCGTGCTCGTCGCTGGCCTCGCGGACACGGATCAAGACGCTCACCGAGCAGACCCGGGACGACAACGCGCGGTTCTTCGACGGGGACATCTCGCAGGTGCCGCACCATGTGATCACCCAGGGGATCGGGACGATCCTGGAGGCGCGGCATCTGGTGCTGCTCGCGACGGGTGAGGGCAAGGCCGACGCGGTCGCGGCGACCGTGGAGGGGCCGGTCGCCGCGGTGTGTCCCGCGTCTGCGCTGCAGTTGCATCCGCATGCGACGGTGGTGGTGGACGAGTCCGCCGCGTCCAAGCTGAAGCTCGCGGACTACTTCCGGTACACGTTCTCGAACAAGCCGGCTTGGCAGGGGATCTGACGGACTCGCCTGGCGGGTGCGGTGCGCTGCGGACCGACCGTCGTGGTGGGTTGCTCGCGCAGTTCCTCCCCCAGCCTTCGGCCGGGGTGCCCCCAGCGCCCCTAGCGGGGCGCTATCACCTCGGCCGCCGCCGTGCCGCACACCCGCGCCGCGCCATGGGTCGCGATGTGCAGGGCGCCTCTGGCGGGGGCCTGGGGGACGCCCATCTCGACCACGATCGTGTCGGGGCGGGACTTGAGGAGTACGTCCAGGGCCGTGGTCATCCAGGGGTGGCGGTGTTCGTCCCGGAGCACTGCCACGATCCTGCGGTCGCCGGCCGCCGACAGGGCCTCCTCGCCGGCGTGGTCACCCGTGAAGCCGGCCGTCTCCGTGCCGGGCAGCCGGCGGGAGAGTTCCGCCGCCACGCCCCACGGGGTCTCCGTCCCCACCGCGATGTTGGACACCGGGGTGAACACGGCCACGAAGGGGGCCGAGGTCAGGGGCGGGCAGGGGTCGACGCGCGTCACATCGAGTGCGCGGCGGGCCGCGACCAGGCCGATGTCGGTGGCCGTGGGGTCCGGGTGGGCCCGCTCCGTCGTCGCCGTCCAGCGGGCCAGTGACCGTACCCGGTCCGCCGCCTCGGCCAGCCGTTCCTCGGGGAGTTCGCCGGAGCGGACCGCCGCGACCAGGGCGTCGCGCAGACGTCGTACCGTCTCCTCGTCCGCGAGCCCGCCGCCCACGCAGATCGCGTCGGCGCCGGCGGCGATGGCCAGGACGCTGCCGTGTTCGATGCCGTACGTCGCGGAGATGGCCTGCATCTCCATGCCGTCGGTGACGATCAGGCCCTCGTAGCCGAGTTCGCCGCGCAGGAGATCGGTGAGGATCGTGCGGGAGAGCGTGGCCGGCCGGTCCGGGTCAAGGGCCGGGACCAGGATGTGCGCGCTCATCACGGCGCGGGTGCCGGCGGCGATGGCGGCGCGGAAGGGGGCCAGCTCACGGGCGTGCAGGACGTCCGCGGTCGCGTCGATGCGGGGCAGCGCGAGATGCGAGTCGACGGCGGTGTCGCCGTGGCCCGGGAAGTGCTTGGTGCAGGCCGCCACCCCGGCCGACTGGAGGCCGGTGACATAGGCCGCCGTGTGGCGGGCGACCAGGGCCGGGTCGGCTCCGAAGGAACGGACACCGATGACCGGGTTGGCCGGGTTGGAGTTGACGTCGGCGGACGGGGCCCAGTTGAAGTTCACCCCGCAGGCCGCGAGGCGGCGGCCCAGTTCGAGGGCGACCTCCCGGGTCAGGGCCACGTCGTCGACGGCGCCGAGGGCGTGGTTGCCGGGGAAGGAGGAGCCGGTGTGCACCTCGAGGCGGGTGACGTCGCCGCCCTCCTCGTCGATCGCCACCAGGACGTCGTCCCGTTCGGCGCGCAACTGGGCGGTGAGTGCGGCGAGTTGTTCGGGCGAGGCGATGTTGCGGCCGAACAGGCCGACGGCGGCGAGGCCTTCGCCGAGCCGGCGCAGCAGCCAGTCGGGGGCGGTGGTGCCGGTGAAGCCGGGCTGGAGGACCGTCAGCGCGTCGCGCGTGAGTGTGTCCGTACCGCTGGCGAGTGTCGTCATCGGGTGGCGTTATCCCTTCACGGCGCCCGCGGTCAGGCCCGCGGCCATCTTGCGCTGGACGAGGAGGAAGAGGACGACGATCGGCACGGCCATCATCGTGGAGCCGGCCATCATCGGGGCGTATTCGGTGCCGTGCTTGGTGGTGAAGTTCGCGAGCCAGACGGTCGCGGTCTGGTGCTCCTGGCTGAGCAGCATCAGGGCGTAGATGTACTCGTTCCAGGCCTGGATGAAGGCGTAGACCGAGGTGGCGACCAGGCCGGGGGCCAGCAGCGGGAAGACCACCCGGATGAAGGCGCCGGTGCGGGAGCAGCCGTCGACCATCGCGGCCTCCTCCAGCTCCTTCGGGATGTTGACGATGAAGCCGCGCATGGTCCACACCGTGAACGGAAGGATGAAGGTCAGATAGGTGATGATCAGGCCGGTGAGCTTGTCGTACTGCCCCAGGTCGTTGAGGAGCAGGAAGACCGGGATGATCATGGCGACCAGCGGGACCATCTGGACCGCGAGGATGCCGACGATCACGACCTTGCGGCCGCGGAAGGCGAACCGGGAGATGGCCAGGGCGGCCAGCAGGCCGACGACCATGCCGATCGCCACGACGGACAGGGAGACGATCAGGCTGCGGCCCACCGGGCCCCAGAAGTCGGCGATGTCCAGCGCGCGGCGGAAGTTGGACAGGGTCACGCCCGTGGGCAGCAGGCTCGGGTCCGGGTCGATGGCGTCCTTCGCCGGCTTGAACGCCGTGTTCAGCATCCAGTAGACGGGGAAGCCGACGACGACGAAGACGAGGAGGCCCAGGAGGTTCCAGCCGAGACGGGGTCCCCTGCGGGTGGCTGCGGTGCTCATTCGACCTCTCCGATCTTCAGCATCTGGCGCATGTACACGGCGACGACACCGAGCAGGAGGAGCACGGTGAGCAGGGCGATCGCGGAGCCCTGTCCGTAGTTGTTGACCACGAAGGCGCGGTCGTAGGAGTAGGTGGTCAGCAGCTGGAACTCGGGCTCGGGGTGGCCGCCGCGCATCACGAAGACCTGCGGGAAGACGCCCATGTCCCAGATGACCGACAGGGTCGTGAGCATCACGATGATCGGCTTGAGGATGGGGAGCGTGACGTAACGGAAGACGCCCCAGGCGCCCGCGCCGTCGAGCCGGGCGGCCTCCTCCAGCTCCGCCGGGACCTGGGTCAGGCCGGCGCTCAGCGTGATGACCACGAAGGGCACCGCTCCCCAGACCACCAGGAGCATGATCACCGCGAGTCCCTGGGGTCCGCTGGCGAACCAGTTGTGGCCGATCAGGTCGACCCCGGGGACCTTGCTGAGCAGGGCGTTGAGGATGCCGTAGTCGGAGTCGAAGAGCCACTTGAAGAGCGTGGTGGCGACGATGACCGGCATGCCCCAGCTGGCCACCAGCACGATGTTGACCAGGGTCTTCACCCAGCCGGAGACCCGCTGCAGCAGCAGGGCGATGAGCATGCCGACGACCATGGTGAAGACCACGCTGCCGACCGCGAAGACGATCGTGCGCAGCACGACCTGCCAGAACTCGGTGTCGCCCAGCACATCGGAGAAGTTCCCGAATCCGACCCACTCGGCCGACTTGAACCCCCACAGCTGGGACTGCCCGAACTCCTGGAAGGAGAGGGCGACCAGCCGGTAGAAGGGGTAGCCGAGCACCAGCCCGAGAATCGCCAGGCAGGGCGCGAGCAGCAGCCAGGGGACGGCGGGGCCGCCCGAGCGCCGGTTCGCGCGTGGTCTGCGCGGGGAGTCCGGTGGAGGTGCCGGCACCTTGGCGGGTGTGGTCGTGTCAACGGCACTCATCGCGCTCCTAAACAGATCAAGAAACGTCAGGGTGACGCGCCCCGAAAGGCGCGCGGGGCGGTACCCATGTGCGGCTGCCGCCGCGCGGGCGCGACCAGCCCCCACGGACCCGCAGCTGCCCCGCAACCCGACGCGGCACCTTCTGAGCACACCCACCGACCGGGCCTGACCCCCCGTCGACCAGGCCCGGCCGGATGGCGACTACTTGGTGTTGATGACCTTGTCGATCGCGGCGTCCGCGGTCTTCGCGGCGGCCTCGACCGTCTGCTTGCCGGTGCCGATGTTCTGCAGCATGGTCTGCAGGACCTGCGCCTTCTCGACCTGGCCCCAGCCCGGAGCCATCGGGACGAACCAGTTGGACTCGGCCGCGGTGGCCGGCACCGCGGTCGCCGGGTCGTTCTTCAGCGTCGCGAGGTCGGTCTTGTTGTTGGGCAGGTTCCCCTTGGCCATCAGGCCCTTCTGACCGGAGGGACCGGTGAACGCGTTGATCCACTCGGCGGCGACGCCCTGCGCCTTGGACTTCACCGGGATGGCGAGGTCGGAGCCGCCCAGGAAGACCGGCATGTTCTTGCCGGACGGGCCGGGCATCACGAAGTTGACGAGGTTGTCCTTCAGCTTGCCGCCGGTCTTGTCGTTCTTCGGGTCGGCCGCGGTGGCACCCTCCCACGCGGCGCCGAAGATCATCGACGACTTGCCCTGGCCGTAGACGATGTACCGGTCGGACTCGTCCTTGGTCTTGTCACCGTGCATGTACTTGTCGATGACGTTCTTGAACTCGGTGAGGCCCTTGATGGACTCGGGCGAGGAGAGGTTGCCCTTCCACTGGCCGCCGGACTCCGCGGCGATGGAGCCGCCGGCGTCGTAGACGAAGGACATGGCCGCGTACCAGTCGCGGGTGGGCTGGTACCAGGCGCTGAACTTGCCGCCTTCCTTCTTCTGGATCTTGTCCAGGTCGGCGGTCAGCTCGGTGTAGGTCTTCGGCGTGGTCTTGACGCCGGCCGAGGCGGCGATGTCCTTGCGCCAGTTGGCGACGCGGCCACCGGCGTAGTACGGCACGCCGTAGGTCTTGCCGTCGTAGGTCACCGAGGCCTTGAGGCCGTCGAGCCACTGGCCGGAGTTGGTGAACTGGGAGGCGTCGACGGGGGCGAAGGCGCCCTTGACCATGTAGCCGAGCATCTCGGTGTTGCCCATCTCGACCACGTCGGGGGCCTTGTCCGTGGCGAGGACGGCGTCCAGCTTGGTGTTCTTGTCCGGCCAGCCGTAGTACTCGTGCTTGATCTTGATGCCGGGGTGCTTCTTCTGCACGGCCGCGTCGGCGGCCTTCACCAGGTCGGGCCAGTTGTTCTGGGCGTCCACGGTGAGCCAGACGGTCAGCTCCTTGGCGTCCGCCCCCTGCGCCTTGTTGTCGTCCTTCTTGTCACTGCCACACGCCGCGATGGAGACGACCATGCCCGCGATACCAATCGCGGCTATCAGCTTGCGCTTCACGCCACCCTCCTCAGGGATGCCACATACCCCCCTGCCTCCCCGCGCGAGCGTTGGGCCGGGACCTGGACCAATGGTGTAGACCAGTGCGGGAAGCTTGGCCCAGACCAGCAGGCCTGTCAAGGGTGGTCGAATGGGCTCCGACCAGCCGTTATGCGACCTACATATGCAGGAACCTTTAAGTAAGAAGCCCTCGAAAACCCGGGGCGCGGACGAGACAATTCCGGTAGACCACTCGAGTGGTGGACTAGACCAAAAGAGCCCGCGGCGGTATACAGAGGGGATCACGCAGCGTGCTGGGGATATCCCGGTACGCTGCCGTGCCACGAAGTGGCCGGATCAGGAGCCGGGAAGGCGGAGCATGAGCACCGACGTCAGCAGTGCGGAGAACGAGAGCGGGACAGCCGTCCGTACCGCGCGCGTGCCCAAGTACTACCGCCTGAAGAAACATCTCCTCGAAATGACGGAGACACAGGCGCCCGGCACCCCGGTCCCGCCCGAGCGCACACTGGCCGCCGAGTTCGACACCTCCCGCACCACCGTCCGCCAGGCCCTCCAGGAACTGGTCGTCGAGGGCCGCCTGGAACGCATCCAGGGCAAGGGCACCTTCGTGGCCAAGCCGAAGGTCTCGCAGGCGCTCCAGCTGACCTCGTACACCGAGGACATGCGCGCCCAGGGCCTGGAGCCGACCTCGCAGCTGCTGGACATCGGCTACATCACCGCCGACGACCGGCTCGCCGGCCTGCTCGACATAACGGCGGGCGGGCGCGTGCTGCGCATCGAGCGGCTGCGCATGGCCAACGGCGAGCCCATGGCCATAGAGACCACGCACCTGAGCGCCAAGCGCTTTCCGGCCCTGCGCCGTTCCCTGGTCAAGTACACGTCCCTCTACACCGCCCTCGCCGAGGTGTACGACGTCCACCTCGCCGAGGCCGAGGAGACCATCGAGACCTCGCTGGCCACCCCGCGCGAGGCCGGCCTGCTCGGCACCGACGTGGGCCTGCCGATGCTGATGCTCTCCCGGCACTCCCTGGACCGCGAGGGCCAGCCCGTGGAGTGGGTGCGCTCGGTGTACCGCGGCGACCGCTACAAGTTCGTGGCCCGGCTGAAGCGTCCCCGGGACTGACACGGGGCGCCTTTCACAGAATCGACATGCCGATAGCCGGACAGCTACTTCCGCTCCGGTGACGCCGTGACCTAGATTGCCTGCGCATTACACAGGCGAACGGTGAGGGGACGGAGCCGCGGTATGTCGGATGTACCTGAAGTGAGGCAGCCGGTGGTGACACCGATACGCGTGGTCATCACCGTCTGTCTCGTCGCGCCCTTCGTGGCGATGCTGTGGGTGGGCTCCTACGCCAAGACGGACCCGACGTTCATCGGGATCCCGTTCTTCTACTGGTACCAGATGCTGTGGGTGCTGATATCCACCGCGCTCACGATGACCGCGTACCAGCTGTGGCAGCGTGACCAGCGCGCCCGCAAGTCCGAGAGCACGAGCGGGGGTGCGCAGAAGTGAAGGACGGTGTGAACGGCGTCGCGCTCGGCGTCTTCATCTTCTTCTTCCTGGCCGTCACGGCCATGGGTTTCCTCGCCGCACGCTGGCGCAAGGCCGACAACGAGCACTCCCTCGACGAATGGGGCCTGGGCGGCCGGTCGTTCGGCACCTGGGTCACCTGGTTCCTGCTCGGCGGCGACCTGTACACGGCGTACACCTTCGTCGCCGTACCGGCGGCGATCTACGCGGCGGGCGCGGCCGGCTTCTTCGCGGTGCCGTACACGATCCTCGTCTACCCGCTGATCTTCACGTTCCTGCCGCGCCTGTGGTCGGTCTCCCACAAGCACGGCTACGTGACGACCTCGGACTTCGTGCGCGGGCGCTTCGGCTCCAAGGGCCTCTCGCTCGCCGTCGCCCTGACCGGCATCCTGGCGACGATGCCCTACATCGCGCTCCAGCTCGTAGGCATCCAGGCCGTCCTCGACGTCATGGGCGTCGGTGGCGGCGACGGCACCAACTGGTTCGTGAAGGACCTCCCGCTGCTCATCGCCTTCGGCGTGCTGGCGGCGTACACCTACTCCTCCGGCCTGCGGGCGCCCGCGCTCATCGCGTTCGTGAAGGACGGGCTGATCTACCTCGTCATCGCGGTGGCGATCATCTACATCCCGATCAAGCTGGGCGGCTTCGACGACATCTTCGCCAAGGCGGGCCACGCGTTCGCGCAGGTCAATCCGGCCACCGGCAAACCACGCGGCACGCTGTCGCCACCCGAGGCCGGCCAGTGGACCTACGCCACCCTGGCGCTGGGCTCCGCGCTCGCGCTGTTCATGTACCCGCACTCGATCACCGCGACGCTCTCCTCCCGCAGCCGTGACGTGATCCGCCGCAACACCACGATCCTGCCGCTGTACTCCCTGATGCTGGGCCTGCTCGCGCTGCTCGGCTTCATGGCCATCGCGGCCGGCGTCAAGGTCACCAACGGCCAGCTGGCGATCCCCCAGCTGTTCGAGAACATGTTCCCGGACTGGTTCGCGGGCGTGGCCTTCGCGGCGATCGGCATCGGCGCCCTGGTCCCGGCGGCCATCATGTCCATCGCGGCCGCGAACCTCTTCACCCGCAACATCTACCGGGACTTCATCAAGCCGGACGCCACACCGAAGCAGGAGGCCCAGGTCTCCAAGCTGGTGTCGCTGCTGGTGAAGGTCGGCGCGCTGGTCTTCGTCCTCACCATGGACAAGACCGTCGCCATCAACTTCCAGCTGCTGGGCGGTATCTGGATCCTGCAGACCTTCCCGGCGCTGGTGGGCGGCCTGTTCACCCGCTGGTTCCACCGCTGGGCCCTGCTGGCGGGCTGGGCGGTCGGCATGGTCTACGGCACGGCCGCGGCGTACGGCGTGGCCTCCCCCACCCAGAAGCACTTCGGCGGCTCGGCCAAGGAGATCCCGGGCATCGGCGAGATCGGCTACATCGGCCTGACGGCGTTCGTGATGAACGTGGTGGTGACGGTGGTCCTGACGTTCGCCCTGAAGGCCCTGAAGGCCCCCGAGGGCGTCGACGAGACGACCCCCCAGGACTACACGGCCGACGCGGGCGACGCGGGCGTGGAAGTGGAACTCCCGCCGGCCGTCGCGGAGGGCGCCCACTAGAGCGCGCCCCGTCAGGGCGCGGGGCCGTATCCATGTGCGGCTCCGCCGTGGGCGCGAGCGACCACCCACAACCCGCAGCGGGCCGCCGAGAAATCCCACTCCCGGCGGCCCGCTGTCGTGCACACCCCTCCGCACGACGATCCACATCCGCGAAGCGCGACCCACCGATCGCGACCCGCCGAACACGAAAACCTCGGCGAGGTGACAGCCCGGACCCGCCTCCACGAGCTGCGAACGCCTCGGCTTCGTCCGCACGCCCGGGCGGGACCGGAATCCCGTGCCACACCTGGACGACATCACTCTCCTCACCTACGAGCTGACACTCCGACACCTCCGCGACACAACATGTGGGGGTGACACCGCGGCCCGGCACTAGATGTATGCTCATGCTCGCTGTCGCCGCAGGGGAATCCGGTGCGAATCCGGAACTGTCCCGCAACGGTGTACTTGCGCACATCTGTGCACAAGCGTCAGTCCGAGGACCTGCCGACAGCACGCCCGGCCGTCCGGCCCGGGTGTTCTGACGTCCGGGTCTCGTGGAGTGGGCCGGGGACGCGACACGCGTGCGTGCGCTCGTGTGCTGCCTCCTGCCCTCCGCCAGGCCCCGAGCCGAGCGAGGGAGAGCCCCACGTGACCATCGCGCCAGCCGAACCGGCTTCAGCGACCATCTCTGTGGACGAGGACGGTCCCGGCACCGCGTTGCTGCGGACCCTGACCGGGCTGACCGCCGACCTCCCCGACGCCGACCCCGGCCGGGTCGCCGCCGCCGCGCTGCGCGGCCGGTCCGCGCGGGCCGACGAGTCGGAGCTGCGCGAGCTGGCCACCGAGGCGGCGGCCGGTCTCATCTCCGAGGACCCCGCCTACTCCCGGCTCGCCGCCCGGCTGCTGACGGTCTCGATCCGTGCCGAGGCCGCCTCGCAGGGCGTGACGTCCTTCACCGAGTCCGTCGCCGTCGGCCACCGCGAGGGCCTCATCGCGGACCGCACCGCCGAGTTCGCGCGCCTGCACGCGGCCCGCCTGGACGCCCTGGTCGACCCGGACGCCGACGACCGTTTCGGCTACTTCGGCCTGCGCACCCTGCACAGCCGTTACCTGCTCCGGCACCCGATCACCCGCAAGGTCGTCGAGACCCCCCAGCACTTCCTGCTCCGGGTCGCCGCCGGCCTCGCCGAGGACGACAGCGCCAGGTCGGTGGAGGAAGTCGCCGCGCTCTACCGGCTCATGAGCCGCCTCGACTACCTCCCCTCCTCCCCCACCCTCTTCAACTCCGGTACCCGGCACCCCCAGATGTCGTCCTGCTATCTCCTCGACTCCCCGAAGGACGAGCTGGACTCCATCTACGACCGGTACCACCAGGTGGCCCGGCTCTCGAAGCACGCCGGTGGCATCGGTCTCTCCTTCTCCCGGATCCGCTCCCGCGGTTCGCTGATCCGCGGCACCAACGGGCACTCCAACGGCATCGTGCCGTTCCTCAAGACGCTCGACGCCTCGGTCGCCGCGGTGAACCAGGGCGGCCGGCGCAAGGGCGCGGCCGCGGTCTACCTGGAGACCTGGCACTCCGACATCGAGGAGTTCCTGGAGCTGCGCGACAACACCGGTGAGGACGCCCGGCGTACGCACAACCTGAACCTCGCGCACTGGGTCCCGGACGAGTTCATGCGCCGGGTGAACGCCGACGGGCAGTGGTCCCTGTTCTCCCCGGCCGACGTGCCGGAGCTGGTGGATCTGTGGGGCGACGAGTTCGACGCGGCCTACCGCAAGGCCGAGGCCGAGGGGCTCGCCCGCAAGACCATCCCGGCCCGTGACCTGTACGGCCGGATGATGCGCACCCTCGCGCAGACCGGCAACGGCTGGATGACCTTCAAGGACGCGGCGAACCGGACCGCGAACCAGACGGCCACCCCCGGCCATGTCGTCCACTCCTCCAACCTCTGCACGGAGATCCTGGAGGTCACGGACGACGGCGAGACGGCGGTCTGCAACCTGGGCTCCGTGAACCTCGGCGCGTTCGTGGACACGGCGAGCGGTGACATCGACTGGGAGCGGCTGGACGAGACCGTCCGTACCGCGGTCACCTTCCTCGACCGGGTCGTCGACATCAACTTCTACCCGACCGAGCAGGCGGGCCGCTCCAACGCCAAGTGGCGTCCGGTGGGCCTCGGTGCCATGGGTCTGCAGGACGTCTTCTTCAAGCTGCGGCTGCCCTTCGACTCCGCCGAGGCCAAGGCGCTCTCCACCCGGATCGCCGAGCGGATCATGCTCGCCGCGTACGAGGCCTCCGCCGACCTCGCCGAGCGCAGCGGCCCGCTGCCGGCCTGGGAGAAGACCCGTACGGCACAGGGTGTGCTGCACCCCGACCACTACGGCGTCGAGTTCACCTGGCCGGAGCGCTGGGCGGCGCTGCGCGCGCGGATCGCGACGACCGGCCTGCGCAACAGCCTGCTGCTCGCCATCGCGCCCACCGCCACCATCGCGTCGATCGCCGGTGTCTACGAGTGCATCGAGCCACAGGTCTCGAACCTCTTCAAGCGCGAGACGCTGTCCGGTGAGTTCCTCCAGGTCAACTCCTACCTGGTGCAGGAGCTCAAGGACCTCGGTGTCTGGGACGCCCGCACCCGGGAGGCGCTGCGCGAGGCCAACGGCTCGGTGCAGGACTTCGCGTGGATCCCGGCGGACGTACGGGCGCTGTACCGCACGGCGTGGGAGATCCCGCAGCGCGGTCTGATCGACATGGCGGCCGCCCGGACCCCGTACCTGGACCAGGCCCAGTCCCTGAACCTGTTCCTGGAGACGCCGACCATCGGCAAGCTCTCCTCGATGTACGCGTACGCCTGGAAGTCGGGCCTGAAGACGACGTACTACCTGCGCTCGCGCCCGGCGACCCGGATCGCCCGTGCCGCGCAGGCCCAAGCCACCGTTCCCGCCCAGCAGACGGCTCCCGAAGACGCGGTCGCCTGCTCCCTGGAAAACCCCGAGTCCTGCGAGGCCTGCCAGTAATGACCAGCAACAGTAAGAACCTGCTCGACCCGGGCTTCGAACTGACTCTCCGCCCGATGCGCTACCCGGACTTCTACGAGCGCTACCGGGACGCCATCAAGAACACCTGGACCGTCGAGGAGGTGGACCTCCACTCGGACGTCGCCGACCTCGCCAGGCTCAGCCCCTCCGAGCAGCACCTGATCGGCCGGCTCGTCGCGTTCTTCGCGACCGGTGACTCGATCGTGGCGAACAACCTGGTGCTGACGCTGTACAAGCACATCAACTCCCCCGAGGCACGGCTCTACCTGAGCCGCCAGCTGTTCGAGGAGGCCGTGCACGTCCAGTTCTATCTGACGCTGCTGGACACCTACCTCCCCGACCCGGAGGACCGCACGGCCGCGTTCGCCGCGGTGGAGAGCATCCCGTCCATCCGGGAGAAGGCCGGGTTCTGCTTCAAGTGGATGGACTCGGTGGAGAACCTGGACCGGCTGGAGTCCAAGGCCGACCGCCGCCGCTTCCTGCTCAACCTGATCTGCTTCGCCGCGTGCATCGAGGGCCTGTTCTTCTACGGCGCCTTCGCGTACGTCTACTGGTTCCGCAGCCGGGGCCTGCTGCACGGTCTCGCCACGGGCACCAACTGGGTGTTCCGTGACGAGACGATGCACATGAGCTTCGCGTTCGACGTGGTCGACACGGTCCGCAAGGAGGAGCCGGAGCTCTTCGACGACGAGCTTCAGCGGCAGGTCACCGACATGCTGCGGGAGGCCGTCGAGGCGGAGCTGCAGTTCGCCCGTGACCTGTGCGGTGACGGCCTGCCCGGCATGAACACCGACTCGATGCGCCAGTACCTGGAGTGCGTCGCCGACCAGCGGCTCGGCCGCCTCGGCTTCGCTCCGGTGTACGGCTCGGAGAACCCGTTCTCCTTCATGGAGCTGCAGGGCGTTCAGGAGCTGACGAACTTCTTCGAGCGGCGCCCGTCCGCGTACCAGGTCGCGGTGGAGGGCACCGTCGACCTGGACGAGGACTTCTGAGCCTGCTGCTCCCCGCGGTCCTCGTGGGCCTCCCTGATCTGCCGGTCGATGCGCCTGTCGCGCAGGACGCCGAGCACGGACGGGAGGGCCATGAGGACCAGGATGCCGAGGACCAGGACCATTCCGACGAGACCTTCGATCTGGTTTCCGTTCATGGACACCACTGTCGCGCTGAATGCTCCTTACCGTCAGTGGCAGCACTGCCAGGCACCCTCGAATTGCTGCCAGCGACGAGGCACACTGGCAGCATGCTGACGAACGTGGCCGCGGTGCTCCTGGACGGTGTGCACCCCTTCGAGCTCGGAGTGGTCTGCGAGGTCTTCGGACTCGACCGCTCCGACGAGGGGCTGCCGGTGTACGACTTCGCGGTGGTCTCGGCGGAGGGGCCGTCGCTCGGCACCCATGTGCCGGGCCTCACCGTCTCCACGCCGTACGGTCTGGAGCGGCTGGAGGAGGCCGATCTGATCGCGGTGCCGGCCTCGGACTCCAATGTCGAGCGGGGGTACCCGCCCGAGCTGCTCGACGCGCTGCGCCGGGCGGTGGACCGGGGCGCCCGGGTGCTGAGCGTGTGTTCCGGCGTCTTCGTCCTCGGCGCGGCCGGGCTGCTGGACGGGCGCCGGTGCGCCGTGCACTGGCGGCACGCGCGGCTGCTGGCCCGCCGTTTCCCGCACACCCGGGTCGAGCCGGACGTGCTGTACGTCGACGAGGACCCGGTGATCACCTCGGCGGGCACCGCGGCCGGAATCGACGCCTGTCTGCACATCGTCCGCAAGGAACAGGGCCCCGAGGTCGCCAAGAAGATCGCCCGGCGGATGGTGGTGCCCCCGCACCGGGACGGCGGCCAGGCCCAGTACATCGAGCGCCCGCTGCCGGAGGGCCCCTGCGACACGGTCGGCGAGGTGCTGGCCTGGATGGCGGAGCATCTCGACGAGGAGGTCACCGTCGAGCAGCTGGCCGCCCGCGCCCTGATGGCCCCGCGCACGTTCGCCCGCCGCTTCCAGCAGGAGACCGGCACCACGCCGTACCGCTGGATCCTGCGGCAGCGGGTGCTGCTGGCCCAGGAGTTGCTGGAGGGGACCGACGAGACGATGGACGCCGTCGCGGGCCGCACCGGCTTCGGTACGGCGGCCGCGCTGCGGCACCAGTTCGTGAAGGAGCTGGGCACCACGCCGAACGCCTACCGGCGCGCGTTCCGGGGCCCGCAGGCCGCCTGAGCGCGCGCCGGTATCAGGAGTCACCCGCCGGTCGGCCGGTCACCAGGGCACGGGCGTGAGCAGCAGCCGCTGCGGCCGCAGGGTGATGCCCACCCGGGTGGCGTCATCGGAGCCGGGGACCTGTTCGAAGCGGTACCTGGCGCACAACGCCGCCGTGATCAGGCTGAGTTGGGTCATGGAGAAGTGGTCGCTGGGGCACTTGCGGTTGCCGACGCTGAAGGGGCTCATGGCGTACTTCGGCACTTCCCGGGCCCGCTCCGGAAGCCAGCGGTCCGGGTCGAAGTCGAGGTGCGCGTCGTACGACTCGGCATCGCGCTGGATGGCGTAGGGGCTGTAGACGATGTCGGCCCCCGCCGGAATGCGATAGCCGCCGAGCTCGGTGTCGGCCTTGGCGCGCCGCGTCAATATCCATACGGCCGGCCGCAAACGCATCGCCTCGACGACGACATTGTTGGTGTGCGTGAGCTGCCGAACGTGCTCGAATCCAACCGGTCGACCTCCCGTCACGGATTCGACCTCGGTCCGTACCTTCTCGGCGTGTTCCGGATGTTCGGCGAGGACCTGGAGCAGCCACATGATCGTGGAAGCGACAGTTTCGCTTCCGGGGGTGAGTATCGCGACGACCTGGTCGTGGATCTCCTGTTCCCCGATGGGCTCGCCATTCTCGTCCTTCGCCGCCAGCAATGCTGTCAGCAAATCGTCCGGCTTTTGACCAGATGCCCGGCGCTCGGCGACGATCTCGTCGACGAGGAGATGCAAATCGGCCAGTGCCCGGTTGAATTCGCGGTTGGCCGGCAACGGCAGCCGGTACAGCGGACCGAGTGGTACGACCATCCGCCGGTACATACCGCGGAACACGCTCGCGAGGTCGACGCTCAGCCGCTCCGCGCGCTCGTCCATGTACTCGCCGCGCAGCAGGCAGCGGGCGGCGATGCGGACCGCGACCCGGAAGGACTCCGAGGTGCAGTCGACGGTGTCGCCGGGCTGCCAGCGCTCGGTCAGCGCGTGCGCCTCCTCCTCCATGATCGGCCCGTAGTCGGGGATCGCGGAGAGGTTGAACGCGGGCTGGATGGTGCGGCGCTGGCGGCGGTGGCGGGGCCCGTTGGCGGTGGCCACGCCCTCTTTTCCGAGCAGTCCCTCCAGGGACTCCCAGAGCGGGCCGGCGATGATGAAGTCGGGGTTGAGGGCGAGGGCCCCGGTGAGCGCCGGGGTGGTGACGGCGTACACCTCTTTGGGGCCCAGGCGCAGGCGCACCATGTCGCCGTCGGCGCGCAGCCGGGACATGAAGGCGAGTGGGTCGCGGACCAGCTGCCAGCCGTGGCCGAGCATCGGCACACCGCCGCCGGCGAGGGGCGGTTCGCGCAGTTCACCGTGTTCGGAAGCCTCCGCGGTCGCGGGCTTCACGGACTCGACGGTCATTTCTCACCTGCCGCTTCGTTGTTGACGTACGGGGGCGTGGACCGGTCGTCCCAGCTGTCGACCATGTATCGGCCGGATTCGTGGTGGAACCAGTAGACGGAACTGAACCAGTTCCGCATGTTGGCGACACAGGCCAGGACCGCGGCACCGAGTTCCTTTCCGCGCACGGTGCCGTCGTCGAGCTGTTCGGCGAATCGATGAGCGGTCCGCTCGGCGTCCAGGAATTCACTTATGCATTCCCCGACGCGTCGCCCGACTTCCTCGACCGCCTTTTCCAGACTCATCCCCTCGTGGGTGACGAGACTGATTCCGAGATTGTGCACCTCATCGCCCGCTATTTCCTTGGGCAGCGAGCAGAGGTCGTTGTACCAGGCCGCGAATTCCTGACTGAGCAACGCCGGACGTCGGTATGCGGGGTTCTTGCGCACGGCGTCCGGGAGTTCTGTCCCGGCGCTCGGCTCAAGGAGGTCCGTCCATATCCAGTGGGCGAAGGTCAGGCGCCGCAGGGCGAGGTATTCCTCGACCTGCGGGATGTATCCCGTGGTGCGGTTGCGGTACTCGCGGTCGTAGGCCTCGATCACCTCGTGGAAGTGCCGGGCGAACCGCTGGTTCCAGGTCCCCGGCAGGAACGAGTACAGCCGGGCGACACTGTCCGCGAACCCCGCGACCAGGGTGTCCGGGTGGTGCAGATGGTGCAGCGGGGCATCGAGGGCCGTGTGCAAACGGAACCTCAGCCGCCGCCAGTCGGCCGCGCGGCCGTGCACGACGTCACGGTCGTGCCGGTCGTCCCAGACGAAGAACCAGGCGCTGTAGTCGCATATCGCCTGGATCACCTCGTCGGACGCGCCCAGGTAGTACCCGGCCATCAGGTCGGTGTAGCAAAGGCCATCGGCATATTCCTGCACCTTGTCCGCCGGCATCAGCCGTTTTTCCAGCAGCCAGAGGCGGGTCTTCTCCTGGAGCTGTGGCCAATACGGATGCAGTTGCCGAGGAAACTCGGCCTCGATCACGGGCAGTGCGAGTTGTGGTGGAACCGCGATCGCCGTCGGCGTCGATGTGGTGCTGTGTGAGAAAGCGTGCACGAACATACCCCTCTCAGCCGCCAGGTGCGCACACCCCTCCCGCTGTGCCGGGCGTGCGCCGTTGCGTATCCCCGCACTTCCCATTCAGCACCACAACTGACCGGTCTGGGAACGGATTTGCTCCATTCACTACCCCACGATGCCGCGAATCTCCCCTTGTGTGACTGATTAGGGATCGCTAGGGGCGCACAAAGGATCGAATGTACGACGGACAGGCGAACGAGTCTGACCGAACATGACGAACGCCTGGCCGGTGCGATCCCGACCAGGCGTCACAACCGTCCTTGTCCGTCTCAGTCGTTGGCGACCACGGGGTAGCGGGGCTCGTTCTCGGCCATCTGCCGCAGGGCGTCCTTGCGCTCACGCTTGGAGAGCCGGTCGATGTAGAGGTACCCGTACAGGTGATCGGTCTCGTGCTGCAAACACCGAGCGAAGTAGCCGGTGCCGCGCACCTTGATCGGGTTGCCCTGCTCGTCCTGGCCGGTGACCTCGGCGTAGTCGGGCCGGGCCAGCGGGGCGTAGGCGGTCGGCACCGACAGGCAGCCCTCGTTGCTGTCGTCCAGCCGCCGCTTGTCCGCCGGCAGGTCGACCAGCTTCGGGTTGCACACCACACCCACGTGCCGGGCGCCCTCGTCGTCCTGGCAGTCGTAGACGAAGACCTTCAGGTCGACGCCGATCTGGTTGGCGGCGAGGCCGACGCCCTCGGCGGTCCGCTGGCTGGCGAACATGTCGGCGACCAGCTGCGCCAGCTCGTCCCCGAACTCGGTGACGTCCTTGCACTCCTTGTGCAGCACCGGGTTCCCGACGACGGTGATGGGCCGCGAGGTCCCCCGCGCACGCCAGGCGTTCTCGCGCTCCTCGGTCCCCTCGGTGTCGACGACGAAGCCGTCGTCATCCACGGGGAGCACGCCCACGTGCTGCTGATCGGTGTCCTGCTGCGCCATGACCGCGGTAAGCCTTCCTGGGTAAAACAAGGGTGATGTTGCTGATACAGGGTACGTGTCTGTTTTCAGGGGCGCGGGGAACTGCGTGATCGGCCCCCACCGGCCCGCAGCCGACGGGCGACGCTCAGCAGACCTCTTCCAGATCCCGCCAGTCCCGGGAGTCGGGGCTGTCCGCGACCCACCCGTCCAGCAACCCCCTCACCAACGCGGCCGGCGCAGCCACCCCGCACTCGCGCTCCGGCACCCACAGCTGCCCGTCCGTCCGGTGCCCCAGCGGCCCCGGATGCCCCGGCTCACTGTGATCGTGGGGATCCAGATGCACCCCGTCGCCCTCGTCGGACGGCATCCGCGACTCGGAGCACATCCGGCACAGCAGCCGCACCGAGGAGGACCAGTCCTCCGCCGCGAACCCGGCGTCGCCGGCCAGCTGCTCCAGCGCGTCCCGGTCCGCCTCCGTCGCCGCCTCCAGCAGCACCACCCAGGTCGGCACCGGCGACGGCGCCCACAGCTCGATCTCGTCGAAGACGGGGTACGCGTGCCCGGTCGCCGTGGTCCGCTCGCCGTGCGGCACCCCGTCGTGCAGCACGACCTCGCCCCAGCGCCGCCCGGACGACGGCAGCGGGATGGACTGCACCTCGATGCGGGCGGGGTCCAGCCGCCGCCCCCACACCACCTCGGCCTCCCCCTCCGGGGACAGGCGTACGGCGGCGCTGCCCAGGTCCATCCCGTCCGGCTCGGCGGAGGCGGCGGCGCCGCCGGGCACCCGCAGCCCGTACGCCTGCCAGGCCCGCCGGGCCAGCGGCCAGTCCTGCAGTGCGGTCGCGGCGATCCCGACGTTCCACCAGTCGGGCGCCCCGGCCTCCCGGTCGAGGAGGGCCACCGCCCGCAGTCCGGCGGCCCGCGCCTGCTCCCAGTCGTGCCGGAACTTGTGCAGCAGGGCGAGGTTGAACCAGGACTCGGACAGCCAGGGTTCCAGGTCGGCAGCGCGTGTCAGCAGTTCGCCCGCGTCCTCGTACCGGCCGTCGCCGATGAGCGTGAACGCGCGGTCGGTGGCCTGCCGCCAGGAGGCGGAGGGCCGGTGCCGTCCCTTGCCGAAGATCCTCACGATTCCCGCCTGCCAGTTCCATTTCCGCACAGTGGGCTGGCTTGTGCCCCCGGACATCACCCTCTCCCTCGCATCCAACCACGTACGACGGGAGGGCCGCTCATTACCCATGGGTTACCCAGCCGCGCGCAAGGTCAGACAGTCTCTGGAGAGCACGCGGGCCAGGGACTCCACGACCTCGGGAGCGTAGTCCCCCGCGGTGGCCAGCCGTAACTCCTCCAGCGCGGTCAGCGGCCCGCCGGGCCCGGAGTCCCGGGTCTTCTCCTCGTACGCGTTGACGACCCGCACGATCCGCGCGGCGAGCGGCTGCTCCCGGTAGGGGTCGGCCTGCCGCTCCACGACCACGGCGACCGCCGCGTCCACCCCGGTCTGCCGTACGACGGCTCCGCCGAGCAGGGCTATCCGGCGCTGTTCCGCGGGCGCCAGGGCGGCCGTGGCCCCGGCCGGCACCGGGTCGACCAGGCTCAGCTGGCCGATGTCGTGCATCAGCGCCGCGTACTCCAGCACGGTCAGCTCAGCTCCGGACAGCCCGAGGTCCCGTCCGACGGCCTGGCTCAGCGTGGCCACCCGGCGGGCGTGTCCGGCCGGGGTGTACCCCGCTATCTCGGTGGCGCGGGCCAGGGAGGCGATGGTCTGCCGGTAGGTGGCCCGGACGGCCGCGTACCGGCGCAGGGACAGCTGGGTCACCAGCAGGGGCAGGCAGAAGACGGGCAGCGCCCAGAGGCCGACGACGGCGACGGCCAGCGCCATCACCGCGCCGGTGGCGCAGACGGCGGACCCGATGCCGAGCAGTCCGCGCAGCTCGTCCCGCAGCAGCGGGCCGAACGGCCATCCGGTGCGGGAGTGTGCCTGCGCGGCGGCGAGCACGGCGTCGCACAGCGCGGTGAGCACCAGCAGCGCGATCAGCAGCAGCGCGTACGCCGGTCCACCCCACTGCTCCAACACGCCCCTGCTGTAGAGAGGTTGGAAACAGACGGCGGCGAAGCCGACGGTGAGCACCCGGCGGGCGAGCCGGTCGAGGGTGGGCCGGCGGCCGTCGGCTATGTGGGGCACGCTGCCGAGCAGCGAGGCCGCGCAGACGACGGTGACGATCTGAAACGCCCCGTCGTGCGTGGTGGCCCCGCCATCGGCACCGAGCAGGGCGTAGGCGAGCCCTCCGGCGGCGGCGAGCGGAGCGGCCTCCCGGGTCTCGGTCCCGGTCCGCCGGCTGAGCTCGCCGACGGCGACGAGCCCCCCGAAGGCGAGCGCGATCCCCCGGTCGGCGAGTCCTGCCCAGAGCGTGCCCCCGAAACAGCCGAGGACGAGAAGCAGCGCGGCGCCCCGGATGCCCCGGAGGACGCCGGGAGGACGGAACCCGGGTCCGGGGGCCCCACCGGCGGCCCCGGCTCCGCCGCCGGGGAACCCGGCCGGACCACCACCGAGCCCACGCCCGTCGTCAGCGGCGGCGGCCCCGGACGACCCCTCTCTCGTGGGCCTCGGAGTCGCGGCGGCGTCCGGGGCCGTCCGGTTCGGCGCGGGCGAGGGGTCGTCGGACGTCATGGGGTCCCCCGGCCCACGCTCTGGGCCTCGCTGATCGGACGACCGGGAACCGGTGGGTCGGGTGGGACGTCGTCGGCGGTCACCGCGGGGTGCCAGCCCTGTCTGGCCAGCGCCCGGGCCAGGGCGTCGACGGCCCGCGCGTCGAACTGCCGCCCGGCGCAGCGTCGTAACTCCTGCACCGCCACCGCCACCGGCCGGGCCCGGCTGTAGGAGCGCGTCGAGGTCATCGCGTCGAACGCGTCGGCGACGGCCACCACGCGCGCGGACTCGGGGATCTGACTGCCGGCCAGGCCGTAGGGGTAGCCGCTGCCGTCGATGCGCTCGTGGTGGTGGAGGATCGCCGCCCGGGCCTCGCCGAGGAAGGAGATCCCGCGCACCATCTCGTGGCCGTACTCGGGATGGAGCTCGATGATCCGCCGTTCGTCCGGGGTGAGCGGCCCGTCCTTGCGCAGCAGCCGGGTCGGGACGCCCAGTTTCCCCACGTCGTGCAGGATCCCGGCGAAGCGGAGCACCTCCACCCGCTCGTCGTCCATGCCCAGCTCGCGCGCGATCATCACGGAGGCCTGTCCGACCCGCTCACTGTGCCCGCGGGTGTAGCCGTCCTTGATGTCGACGGCCTGTACGAGCGCGCGGATGGTGGCCTGGTGGGCGGCCCGTTCCCGGTGGTACTGGGCGAACGCCCACCAGGACACGCACATCGGCAGCAGGACGAGCAGCGCGGCGACGGGACCGAAGGGGCTGCGCCAGAGCACGGCCATCATCAGCCCGGCGAGCCCGTGCGCCCCGATCGGCGCGAGGGAGCGGGAGAGCAGCCCGCGCCAGGCCCGGCGTACCGGGACGCGCTCGGCCAGGGCGAGGATCCCGCCGTCCAGCAGCGCGAGCACCCCGCAGAAGGCGAGTACCGCCGCCGCGCACGGCAGCAGCGCGTACGGGAAGTCGCAGCCCACGACGGAGTCCCGGCCGCCCAGGGCCCAGTGGACCCGCCCCGCGCCCCACACGGCGAGCGCCAGTTCGGCGGCCCGCCAGATCCGCCGCAGCGCCCGTGGCCGCTGCTCGACGTACGAGAGCAACGCACCCGGCAGCGGTACCAGCGCGGCGGCCGGCGGTGGCAGCAGGAAGGCGCCGGCGAGCAGCACCGGGTAGAAGGTGCCGCCGAGCCGCCGTCGTACGACGTGCTCGCAGACCGCGTACAGCGCGGCCAGCAGTGCCACCGCCCACCAGGGTGTACGCAGGGCGGGCAGGGGCAGCAGACAGCACAGGGCGCAGAGGGCGGCACAGGCCACGTAGGCGCGCACCCGTGCCGGAACCGCCTCCATCTCGCCCCTCCCCCGACCATGCCTGTCCAGGCTCCGGAGCCTAGGCGGGAGCTGGAGGGGCCGGGGGTTATGACCGGAGGATTAGCACGTTCGGGTGACGGACCACCGGGGGCGGCACCGTCCGGCGGGGAGCGCTCAGCTCTCCTGCGGGGCGACGGGAGAGGTCTGTGTGACCGGTGTGGTCGGGGTGGCCGTGACGTCGTGCTCCGGGACGGCCTGGCCGGAGCGGATCAGGTCCAGCCGCCCCAGCACCTTGGCCCGCAGGTCACTGGGCACGTCGTCATGGCCGCAGCACCGCTTGACCAGCTTCTTCACGGCCTGCTCCAGCCCGTACTTCTCCAGGCAGGGCGAGCACTCGTCGAAGTGCTGCTTGAACTTGACGCGATCGACGTCCGGCATCTCACTGTCGAGGAACTCGTACAGATGATCGAGTACCTCGCCGCAGTCCGTCTCGTGCGGCTCTCCGCAGCTCATGAGCCCGAGCCTTTCGCTTCGTTCGACTCTCCGGCGCCGGCCGGGACGAGCCCGCGCTCACGCGCGTAGTCCTCCAGCATGCCGCGCAGTTGACGGCGGCCCCGGTGCAGCCGGGACATCACCGTACCGATGGGTGTCCCCATGATGTCCGCGATCTCCTTGTACGCAAAGCCCTCTACATCGGCAAGGTAGACGGCGATGCGGAATTCCTCGGGGATCGCCTGCAGCGCCGACTTCACATCCGAGTCGGGCAGATGGTCGAGCGCCTGCGACTCCGCGGAGCGCAGACCGGTCGACATGTGCGACTCGGCGCGGGCGAGCTGCCAGTCCTCGATCTCCTCGGCCGCGGAGCGCTGGGGTTCGCGCTGCTTCTTGCGGTACGAGTTGATGAAGGTGTTGGTGAGAATGCGGTACAGCCAGGCCTTGAGGTTGGTGCCCTCACGGAACTGGTGGAACGACGCGTACGCCTTGGCGTAGGTCTCCTGCACCAGGTCCTCGGCGTCGGCCGGGTTGCGCGTCATGCGCAGCGCGGCCGAGTACATCTGGTCGAGGAATTCCAGCGCGTCCCGCTCGAAGCGCGCGGTGCGCTCCGAGGTCGACTCCGCGCTCGTGCCCTGGCCCTCGGGCAGCTCCGCCTGGCCGTTGTCGGTCCCTGCGTCGGTCCCAGTGACCGGACCCACCTCCTCAAGATCCAGGGCAGGACCGAAACCGATCCCACTCGACTCGGAGGATAGAACACGACCCGTGCCTGCCGCCGCTCGAATAGGAGCGGTCTTGGCCGCGTGCAGCACTGTCCAGTCCAGGTCAGCGCTGCTGTTGCGGCTCGGGCAGATGGTCGAACCCATGCGGCGGACTTCCTCTCCTTCGGCGTCGGCGCTGGTGCCCCAGCACTTCTGTCCGCTTAAACATGGGCCCGCCGCGCAACATTCCCGGGCGTCACCCGAGGATCGCCATCCACTCGACGACGGCGTCCGTGATGATGGTCACTGCCCGTTCCGGCTCGATGTCTGCCCTTTTGGGCACCGCGAAACCGTGGTCGGCGCCCGGCACCTCGACCAGTCGGTAGTCGCCGTCCGGGAACTCGGCCGGCTTCCCGAACGGGTCGTTGCCGCCCTGGACGACGAGCGTGGGCACCCCGGCCCCCAGCAACTCCCCGGCCCGCGACTTCTCCGGGCGGCCCGGCGGGTGCAGCGGGAAGCTGAGCGCGAGGACGGCGGCCGCGCCCAGCTCCGTGGCGGTACGGCAGGCGACCCGGGCTCCGGCGCTGCGCCCGCCGGACACCACCGGCAGCCCCGGCGCGGCGAGCGCCGGCCACACGCCCCACCAGCCCACGTCGAGCGTCTTCGGCGCCGGGGCGACCTTCTTGCCGGCGACCCGCCAGGGCTGTTCGACGAGCGCGACGGTCACCCCGTGCTCCGGCAGCACCGCGGCGATCGCACGGAGGTCGCGGGCCTCGATGCCACCGCCCGCCCCATGGCTCACGGCGAGCACCAGCCGCGCCTTCTCCGCCTCGTGCCAGGTGATGCGGGCGTCCCCCGCCTCCGTACCGACGATCTTCGAAGTGGTCACGCCAGAAGGCTAGAAGAGCGGGAGGCCGGAGAGGCTAGAAGAGTGTGGTCTCTTCCGGTGCCTCCAGCTCGGTCAGCAGTTCCGGGCCGTTGTTGCGGACGTTGCTGACGGCCGTGGCGACCGGGTAGGCCCGCATCAGGCCCTCCGGCGGCGGGGCGAGCAGCGAGCGCAGTTCCTCGACGTCCGTGCGGGCCGGGTCGAGCCAGGCGTCCCAGCGGTCCGGGGTGAGCATCAGCGGCATCCGGGGGTGGATGTCGGACAGCGACCGCGGGCCCTCGGCGGGCGCCACCGCCAGCGGCGAGGTCTCCGCCTCCGTGGTGATCACCGAGCAGGTCACCCACCAGGCCAGCGGGTGCTCGTCGGGCAGCGTCCGGTCCCGCCAGAACTCGTACAGCCCGGCCATGGCGAACACCGAGCCGTCGGCGGGGAGCACGAAGTACGGCTGCTTGCGCGGCCGTTTCCTCCGGCCCTCGACCTCCAGCTCCCGCTCCTCCTTGGCGGTGACCCACTCGTAGTAGCCGTCGGCGGGCAGGATGCAGCGGCGGGCGGCGAAGGCGCGGCGGTACGACGGCTTCTCGTGCACGGTCTCGGCGCGCGCGTTGATCATCCGGGCGCCGCCCTCGGGCGACTTGGCCCAGGACGGCACCAACCCCCACTTGAGCCTGCGCAGCTGACGGACCGGCCGCTGGTCGTCCGCGTCCTTGAGGGGCCGGTCCAGGACCGCGTAGACCTCCTTGGTGGGGGCCACGTTGTAGTCGGGCGCCAGAGTCTCCTCGGGCTCCCACTTCTCGACCTCGAAGATTCCGGCCAGGTCCTCGGGCCTACGACTCGACGCGTACCGTCCGCACATCTTCACAACCCTACATTTCACTCCCAGGGCTGAAGCCGGGACGACCGAATCGGCGCCGGTCAACGGCTCAAGCCGATATGCAGATCAGGCAAACAGTCGAAAGCAGGGCAAAACCCTGCCCCCTCCCTCCCTCCAGCCCTGGCGGAGTTCAAGCCGGCCCGGCACGGACCGCGCGGGTCGACCTCGTCGAACTGGCCGTGGGCCTGCGCCTGTTGGGGCAGGACGAGGTGGACGGGCCGGCCAAGTGCCGCCCGTCGGCCGGCGGCCTGTATCCCGTCCAGACTTATCTGCACGTGAAGCCGGGTGCGGTGACGGACCTGGCGCCCGGGGCGCACTACGCCGACCCGCGGCGGAACACCGTGGTGCTGCTCGGCGAGGACCGGTCGCCGACCTGGCGACGGCGGTGGACCGGCGCCGCGGGGAGGTGAGCGGCGCGGTCTGATCCGGGGCCGCGGACAGTGATCCGCGACCGAGCGCGGTGATCCCGGCCCGTGGCCGGTGATCGGGGACGTTCCCTCTCTCCTGGCCGTTGACATGCCGACCACACATGCATACGTGTCAGACTGCCGACTCCGTACGACGAGAGGGAACGACCGCAGACCATGGACACCAGCACAGCGACCTCTCTCTGGGACGAGCTGACCGGCACCCAGCCCGACCCGGACCTGTGGGTGGTGATCGCGACACTCGCCGCCGCGGCCGCCGTGGTCGTCCCGCACACCGTGTGGCGGATATCCCGCAACGCCATCACGATCGCCCACGAGGGCGGCCACGGCCTGGTCGCCCTGCTCACCGGCCGCCAGCTCACCGGCATCCGGCTGCATTCCGACACCAGCGGCCTCACGCTCAGCCGGGGCAAGCCGCACGGCCTGGGCATGATCCTCACGGCGGCGGCCGGCTACACGGCGCCCCCGCTCCTGGGCCTGGGCGGTGCGGCCCTGCTCGGCGCCGGCCGCACCACTCTTCTGCTGTGGGTCGCGACGGCCCTGCTCATCGCCATGCTGGTGATGATCCGCAACGCGTACGGCGTCCTGACGGTGTTCCTGACGGGCGGCGCCTTCCTGCTGGTGTCCTGGCTGGCGGGGCCCCAGGTGCAGGCGGCGTTCGCGTACGCGGTGGTCTGGTTCCTGCTGCTGGGCGGGGTACGCCCGGCCTTCGAACTCCAGGCGAAGCGGTCACGGGGCGGCGCCGGCGACTCGGACGCGGACCAGCTGTCCCGGCTGACCCATGTACCGGCGGGCATGTGGCTGTTCCTGTTCCACGCGGTGTCCCTGTGTTCCCTGATCGGCGGAGGCCGCTGGCTCCTCGGAACGTGAACCGGCCGACACAGGCGCCGGCCGACCTCGGAACACAGCCGCCCTGAGCGCACCCACCCAAGGGGCCCTGTGAACCAGCCGACCTGAGCGCACCCACCCAAGGGGCCCTGTGAACCAGCCGACCTGAGCGCACCCACCCAAGGGGCCCTGTGAACCAGCCGACCTGAGCGCACCCCGCCGCACCCGAACCACGGCCTCCACGCGAAGCGACCGGCGCCGGAAAGACGGCCTCCCCCGCGAAGCGACCCGCACCCCAACAACGGCCTCCCCCGCGAAGCGCCCCGCACTCCCACCCCCGCCGCGCACTAAAGTGACCCCATGGCCGCAAACCCCACCGCACCAACCGCCCTCTGGCCCGCCCCCCACGCAAGCGGGGCCGTCGACGCGACGGTCCACGTGCCGGGGTCCAAGTCGGTCACCAACCGCGCCCTCGTCCTCGCCGCCCTCGCCTCCGAACCCGGCTGGCTGCGCCGCCCCCTCCGGTCCCGGGACACCCTGCTGATGGCCGGCGCCCTGCGGGCGATGGGCGTCGGCATCGACGAGACGGTGTCGTCCAGCTCCTCCGTCGCGGGCGGCCCCGACGGCGCCGGCGAGGCATGGCGCGTGCTCCCCGCCGGCCTGCGCGGCCCGGCCACCGTCGACGTCGGCAACGCCGGCACGGTGATGCGCTTCCTCCCGCCCGTCGCCACCCTCGCCGCCGGCGACATCCGCTTCGACGGCGACCCCCGCTCCTACGAGCGCCCCCTGCACGGCGTGATCGACGCCCTGCGCGCCCTCGGCGCCCGTATCGACGACGACGGCCGGGGCGCGCTCCCGCTGACCGTGCACGGCAGCGGCGCCCTGGAGGGCGGCCCGGTGTCGATCGACGCCTCGTCCTCGTCCCAGTTCGTGTCGGCCCTGCTGCTCTCCGGCCCACGGTTCAACCAGGGCGTGGAGGTCCGCCACACCGGCGCGAGCCTCCCCTCCCTTCCGCACATCCGGATGACCGTCGACATGCTGCGCGCGGTGGGCGCCCAGGTGGACACCCCGGAGTCGGGCGGTGAGCCGAACGTCTGGCGGGTCACCCCGGGTGCCCTGCTCGGCCGGGACCTGACCGTCGAGCCGGACCTCTCCAACGCCCAGCCGTTCCTCGCCGCCGCCCTGGTGACGGGTGGCAAGGTGCTGATCCCTGACTGGCCGTCGCGGACCACCCAGCCGGGTGACCGGCTGCGCGAGATCTTCACCGAGATGGGCGGTTCCTGCGAACTGACCGAGTACGGCCTGGAGTTCACCGGCTCCGGCCGGATCCACGGCATCGATGTCGACCTGGGTGACGTGGGCGAGCTGACCCCCGGTGTCGCGGCGGTCGCGGCGCTCGCCGACTCCCCCTCCACCCTCCGGGGCGTGTCCCATCTCCGTCTCCACGAGACGGACCGGCTGGCCGCGCTCACCAAGGAGATCAACGAGCTGGGCGGTGACGTCACCGAGACCGCGGACGGCCTGCACATCCGCCCGCGCAGGCTGCACGGCGGGGTCTTCCACACCTACGAGGACCACCGCATGGCCACCGCCGGTGCGATCATCGGCCTGGCCGTGGAGGGCGTTCAGATCGAGAACGTGGCGACCACGGCGAAGACCCTGCCGGACTTCCCCGACCTGTGGACCGGGATGCTCGGGAACGACGGGGCCTAGGGGCGTACGACCATGCGCCGCTACGGCAAGCACACCGACGAGGACGACATCCGCCAGCGTCCCAACCGCAAGGGCACCCGGCCCCGTACCCACATCCGCCCCGCGCACGAGGACGCGGCCGAGGGCATGGTCCTCACCGTCGACCGGGGCCGGCTGACCTGCCTGGTCGAGGACCGTACGGTCCTGGCGATGAAGGCGCGCGAGCTGGGCCGCAAGGCGGCGGTGGTAGGTGACCGGGTGGCCCTGGTGGGCGACCTGTCCGGCAAGAAGGACTCCCTGGCCCGGATCGTGCGCATCGAGGACCGGACGTCCGTGCTCCGCCGCACCGCCGACGACGACGATCCGTTCGAGCGGGTGGTCGTCGCCAACGCCGACCAGCTGGCGATCGTCACGGCCCTGGCCGACCCGGAGCCCCGCCCGCGTCTCATCGACCGCTGTCTGGTCGCGGCCTTCGACGCCGGTCTCACCCCGCTCCTGGTCATGACCAAGTCGGACCTGGCCCCGCCGGACAAGCTCCTGGAGCTGTACGGCGACCTGGACATCCCCTACGTGGTCACGAGCCGTGAGGAACTGGAGACGGGGGACGCGGCCCGCGTCGTCCAGGATCATCTGGACGGCAAGATCACGGCGTTCGTCGGCCACTCGGGCGTCGGCAAGACGACGCTGGTGAACGCCCTGGTCCCGGAGGACCTCCGGCGTATCACGGGCCATGTGAACGCGGTGACCGGCCGCGGCCGCCACACCACGACCTCGGCCCTGGCCCTTCCCCTCACGGGGGACGACGGCTGGGTCGTCGACACCCCGGGCGTCCGCTCCTTCGGGCTGGCGCACATCGATCCGTCCCGGGTGATCCTCGCCTTCCCCGACCTGGAGCCCGGCACCGTGAACTGTCCGCGCGCGTGCAGCCACGACGAGCCGGACTGCGCGCTGGACGCGTGGGTCGCCGAGGGCCACGCGGACCCGGCCCGCCTCTACTCGCTGCGCCGGCTCCTCGCGACACGCGAGCGCAAGGAAGGCGACTGACCACCGCGTTGTTTGTCCTGACCCGAGTTCGGTAAGTGCATAATCGCACCGAGCTGGACTTACGGGAGGACGGCACATGGCGTGGCTGCTGGTGATCGTGGCCGGAATTCTGGAGACCGGCTTCGCCGTGTGCCTCAAGCTCTCCCACGGCTTCACCCGACTCTGGCCGACGATCGCGTTCGCGTCCTTCGCCCTGGGCAGCTTCGGGCTGCTGACCCTGTCCCTCAAGAAGCTGGACGTGGGCCCGGCGTACGCGGTGTGGACAGGCATCGGAGCGGCGGGCACGGCGATCTACGGCATGATCTTCCTGGGCGACCTGGTCTCCACCTTGAAGATCATCTCCATCAGCCTGGTGATCGCGGGCGTGATCGGCCTCCAGCTCTCGGGCTCGGCCCACTGAAACACGCCCCCCGAAGGGGCGCGGGGAACTGCGCGACAAGCCCCCACGCACCCGCGGCTACCCACAACCCGCACCACCTCTCCCCCTCACACCGGCTGCCGCGAAAGCGCCCCCCGCACCAGCTCCGCCACCCCGCCCTCCCCCGGCGGAGCGGCCACACACGACAGCGCGAGCCGCACCACGAGCTCGCACGACCGGGCCAGCTCGCCGTTCCCCCGCACGGCTCCCGGTCCCGACAGCACCGCCACCGCCCGGTCCCGCACGATCTGCACGAAGTCCCCGGGCGTGGGCAGCGGGCCGTCCGCCCTCCGCTGCGCCGGCACCGCCGAGGAAGACGGCACCGCGGCCAACGTCGGCGACGGCAACCGCTCGCTCCAGCACCCCGTGAGCATCGCCCGTACCAGCGCGTTCTCACGCGCCGCCGCGGCCATCCACTCGGCCGTCGCCGTCAGGCGTTCCCGCATCTCGGTATGGCTGCCCAGCGCCCGCTCCACCCCCGCGAGATACCCGTCGGCCTCCCGGCGCACCAGCGCCCTCGCCAGGCCTTCCTTGCTGCCGAACTCGTTGTACAGCGTCTGGCGGGACACCCCGGCCGTCACGGCCACGTCGACCATCCGCACGGCGGCCCACGGGCGGCGGGCGAGCGCCGTGTACGCGGCGTCGAGCAGGGAATCCCGGGCTGCAGGCATCATCGCCTCCTGGGCGAGCGACTCTGCGCCCAGATTTGACGCGCACGATCCCACTGTCAAGGGTTCGCGAAGGCACCAGGGGGCGCCCTTCGGCCAACCCGCGCGGGCGCACCGAGGCCGCGCTCACCGCCCGATCGCCGGACGGTCACCCACCGAGTCCCCGGCCTCCCCGCGACATCCCCCGTATCCGCCCCCTCCCCGTGTAGCCCCGCCCCCACCCCGGCAGATAGCGTTCGTCACATGCCGGACTACCACGATGACCTGCGGCTCGCCCACGTGCTCGCGGACGCGGCCGACGCCGCCACCATGGACCGCTTCAAGGCCCTCGACCTCAAGGTCGAGACCAAGCCGGACATGACCCCGGTGAGCGAGGCGGACAAGGCGGCCGAGGAGCTGATCCGCGGTCAGTTGCAGCGCGCCCGCCCACGGGACGCGGTCCTCGGCGAGGAGTACGGCATCGAGGGCACCGGCCCGCGCCGCTGGGTGATCGACCCGATCGACGGCACCAAGAACTACGTACGCGGTGTCCCCGTCTGGGCGACCCTGATCTCCCTGATGGAGGCGGCCGAGGGCGGCTACCGGCCGGTCGTCGGCGTGGTCTCGGCACCCGCGCTGGGCCGCCGCTGGTGGGCGGCGCAGGGGCACGGCGCCTACACCGGCCGCAGCCTCTCCTCCGCCTCCCGCCTGCAGGTCTCCAAGGTCTCGACGCTGTCCGACGCCTCGTTCGCGTACTCCTCGCTGAGCGGCTGGGAGGAGCGGGGGCAGCTGAACGGCTTCCTGGACCTGACCCGGGAGGTGTGGCGCACGCGCGCGTACGGCGACTTCTGGCCCTACATGATGGTCGCCGAGGGGTCGGTGGACATCTGTGCCGAGCCGGAGCTGTCCCTGTGGGACATGGCGGCCCCCGCGATCGTGGTGACGGAGGCCGGCGGCACCTTCACCGGCCTCGACGGCCGCCCCGGGCCGCACAGTGGCAACGCGGCCGCGTCCAACGGTCTGCTCCACGACGAGCTGCTGTCATACCTCACCCAGCGTTACTGAAACAGCCTTCTGAGGCAGAACAGGGCACTCTTCTCCAGCACATATGAGCGCGTGCGCCCTCGGTTGGCTACCCACACCCCCTTGTTGACCCGCGCTTTACCTGCCACCCTGTGAGAACCCCCACTTTGTGAACTTGTGAATCGCTGAACAATCTCCGCGATTCCCTAGGAGGTGGCACCTTTCATGCTCGTCCGTGACGCCATGAGCACGGTGGTCCTCACCGTCGGCCCAGCCCACACACTCCGCCAGGCAGCCGCCCTGATGTCCGCGCGCCGCGTGGGCGCGGCGATCGTCCACGACCCGGACGCCGGCGGCATCGGCATCCTCACCGAACGCGACATCCTGAACTCCGTCGGCCTGGGCCAGAACCCGGACACGGAGCCCATCCACGCCCACACCACCAACGACGTCGTGTTCGCCACCCCGACCTGGACCCTGGAGGAGGCGGCCCGGGCGATGGCCCACGGCGGCTTCCGTCATCTGATCGTCCTCGACGGCGGCGAACCGGCCGGAATCGTCTCGGTCCGCGACATCATCCGCTGCTGGGTCGGAGCCCGCACACCGCAACCGGTCTGACACCCGGGGTCCGGCGCGCGGAACGGGCCGGACCCCGACCCTCCGGCAGCCCGGGCCGCCCGCCCAGGACAAGCGGGCCGCCTGCCGCCCACTCCATCCGACTCCATCCCGTATTGGACTTGGTCCAAGTTGAGTTCGACTCCAAAGTCACACCTGTTCGGAAAATGGTCGGCCTGCTGTTAGGCTGGATGCCATGAGTGACCTTCTGGAACGGCTGCGTGGACGCGGATGGCGGATGACCGCGCAGCGACGCGTCGTGGCCGAGGTGCTCGACGGCGAACACGTCCATCTGACGGCCGACGAGGTCCATGCCAGAGCCGTCATCAAGCTGCCGGAGATCTCCCGGGCGACCGTCTACAACACCCTGGGCGAGCTGGTCACCCTCGGCGAGGTCCTCGAGGTCTCGACGGACAAGCGCGCCAAGCGGTACGACCCGAACGCACACCAGCCGCACCACCACCTGGTCTGCGCCGGCTGCGGCTCGATCCGCGACGTCCACCCGACCGGCAACCCGTTGGCCGACCTCCCCGCCTCGGAGCGGTTCGGCTTCACGGTCTCCGACGTCGAGGTGACGTACCGCGGCCTGTGCCCGGACTGCGCGGCGGCCGCCTGACGAACGTTCCCGAAAGGCCCCGGTACTCACGATGAGTGCCGGGGCCTTCGTGTCGTAGCTCTGCGCCGTACACGGGGTTCCCGAATCTGACGGGCCGTCATATGGTCTTGGGGTCCGCACCCGGCCGACCTCTCGCCGGCGAGAACCCCGGCCCGCTGCTCCCCCGGCAGGCCCGCGGCCCGCCCTCTGACGAAACGCCGCAAGATCACCATCGCGACCGGCACCCTGAGCGCGGAGTACGTGGCCCCGCTCGAAGTCGCCCTGGACAAGGGCGAGTTCAAGGCGGAGGGGCTGGACGTCACGCTGAAGGTGCTGCCCACGCCGGACGCGCTGCCGCTGCTGGCCAAGGGGGACATCGACGCGCTGTGGGCGGCGCCCGAGGCCGCCGTGATGAACGGCGTCCGCGGCGGCTTCGACATCAAGTGGGTCGCGGGCAACTTCTCGCCCGACCCGGAGTCGAGGAGCGGCCTGTGGGTGCGGCTGAAGAACGGCGAGACCGCGTCCGGCGTGCAGATGGCGGGGCGCACCCTGGGCACGATGATCGGCAAGGGTTCGGTGATCGCCTACCCCATGCAGAAGGCGCTGGCGAGCCACGGCGGAGGCCTGGACCGGATCCGCTACCAGCAACTGGGCTCGGCCGACGTCCTCACGGCGCTGCGGAACGGCGGCGTCGACTCGGCCTGGCTCCTGGACCCGGTGTGGCGCCAGGTCACCGGCAGGGCCGGCTACGCGTTCCTGGGCGGCCAGCCGCAGGGCGAACCACTCGGCGGCATGCTGTACGGCCGTACGCTCCTGGCCGACGACGTGGACGCGGGGGTGGCGCTGCTCCGGGCCTACATCCGCACGGTCGACACGTACTTCGCCGGCGACTACAAGGCGGACGCGGACTTCGTCACGTACCTCGCGAAGCTGCTGAAGACCGACCCCGCGATCCTGCGCTCGACCCCGCCGCTGCGCATGGACTGGGAGATCCGCGCGGGCACGACGACGCGTCTGCAGTCGGCGTACCGGGCCCAGGGCGTCGAGCCGGGCGACCCGCTCCCCGAGTCCCGGACGGTGGACCGGGCGCTCTACGAGGAGGCGGTGGGCCACGCTCCCTAGCCGCATCCGTGCCTGAAAAGAAACCTCTGAACAGAAACCAACAGAAACCTCGGGACAAAAATCTCGGGACAAAAACCGAGGGCCGGAATCCGTTTCCGGATTCCGGCCCTCGGCCTTCAGTAGCGGGGACAGGATTTGAACCTGCGACCTCTGGGTTATGAGCCCAGCGAGCTACCGAGCTGCTCCACCCCGCGTCGATGAACAGAACATTACGTGAGGGACGCGCGCAGATGCAAATCCATTACTGTCAGCCCACCTGACCTGCGAAAACGCGCAGCTCAGGCCGACAGCTCCTCGCGCAGCGCGTCTCGTAGCCGCCCCGCCCGCTCGGTCACCTCGGCCGGTCCCAGCGCCACCGCCCGGTCCGCCCACCGCTGTCCCTCCGCGAGCTCGCCACGACGCGCGTAGACCAGGGCCAGCCGCAACGCCGCCCGCCCGTGCCCCGCGTCGGCGGCCCGCTGCCACCACACGGCGGCCTCGGGCTCGCTCCCCTCCCGGGCCAGCAGCAGCCCCAGGTTGAACGCGCCGTTCCGCGAACCGGCCTCGGCAGCGATCCGGTACCACCGCGCCGCCTCCACCACGTCCCCGCGCGCGGCGGCGAGCATCCCGACCCGCACCTGGGCGCGCCGGTGCCCCTGCGTCGCGGCCCGCTCGTACCACTCCTCGCACTCGGTCTTGGTGTGCAGCGAGGACTCCCCGAGCTCGTGCTCGGAGACCTTCGGCCGGCGCGCGTCGAGCACGGCGGCGAGCCGGTACGCGGCCTCGGCGCTCCCGCCGCCCGCGGCGCACCGCAGATGCCGCTCGGCGGCGGCCTCGTCGCCCTCCCGCAGCCGGGCGATACCGACCTGGAGCGCCGCCTCCGTGTGCCCGGCGGCGGCAGCCCGCTCGTAACAGTGCAGCGCGACGCCGTCCTCGCCACGCCCGGCGTAGAGGATCCCGAGGTTGAACGCGGCGTCCACGCTGCCGGCCTCGGCGGCCTTGGAGAACCACGGTTCCGCGCCGGCCGTGTCGCCGCCCTGGAGCAGCAGGATGGCGAGCGCGTTCGCCGCCTCCCGGTGCCCCGCGTAGGCCGCCCGCCGGTACCACTGCTCGGCCTGCGCGGTCCGCCCCTGCTCGGCGCAGAGCAGCCCGAGGTTGTACGCCCCGTTGTCGTCGCCGGCGTCCATCGCCGCGCGGTACCAGCGCTCGGCGGTCTGCGTCTCGCCGCGCTCGGCGTGCAGCGCGCCGAGCGCGTTGGCCGCGTTGCCGTCACCGTCCTGCGCGGCCCGCAGCCACCACACGGCGGCGCTCTCGGTGTCCCCGGCGTCGCGCAGCAGGAAGCCGAGCGCGCAGGCGGCCCGCGCCTCGCCGTCCTTGGCGGAGGTCAGGTACCAGCGCCCGGCCTCCTTGAGCCGGCCGCGCCGCTCCAGGATCGCCCCGAGGTGCAGCGCGGCCCGCCGGTGGCCCCGGGCGGCGGCCTGCCGGTACCACTGCTCGGCCTCTTCGGCCTCCGGAGTCCCGGCGATGGCCTCGGTGCCGACACCGTCGTCGGCTCCGGCCTCGCCCTCACCGCCGCCCGCCCTGCGGTCGAGCGCGCGCGCCAGCCGGTACGCCGCCTCCCGGTGCCCGCGCTCGGCGGCGGCCCGCATCCACTGGCCGGCGGCCGCGTCGCCCCGGTGCTCCAGGAGGTCGGCCAGCGCGTAGGCGCCGAGCGCATGGCCCTGCTCGGCGGACTGGCGCAGCCAGTACTCGGCGGCGGGCTCGTCGCCGCGCTCCCGGTGATGCCGGCCGAGCGCGTGGGCGGCGGCCGCGGAACCGGCCACGGCTGCGATCCGCCACCATCCCGCGGCCTCGTCGGGGTAACCGCGCTGGTGCAGCAGAACGCCCAGGTTGTTGGCGGCGGCACGGTCACCGGCGGCGGTGGCGGCACGCAACAGGGACTCGGCGCCGTCGAGGTCGCCACGGCGCAGCAGCATGGCGCCGAGCACACTCATCGACTCGACGTCACCGGCCTCGGCATGGAGCCGGTGTCGTGCCTCTTCAGCGGCCTCGGCGGCCTCGTCGCGGGTCGGCTCCTCGCCCGAAGGCTGCACAAATCGCCCTGTCTCGAACAGAGTTGCCTTGTCCCCCATAACGTCCATCGTCGCACCACCTGCAACCTGGGTACATCCGGTATACCGCAACCCGTGAGGTCACTTCAGCGTTTTGTCGACATGCCCACAGAACGACAAGTCAAACACATCTCACGCAACTCCCCACAGCGGCTCGGCGGCCTCGCGCACCGGTACATGCGTTCGCCGCCCGTCCGGACACCACGAGCCGACCGTCCGGACCCCACGAGCCGCCGCTCCGGGCGCCGTTGGCTGCCCGTCCGCACACCACGAAGGCCCGGATCCAAAAGGATCCGGGCCTTCGATTCCAGTAGCGGGGACAGGATTTGAACCTGCGACCTCTGGGTTATGAGCCCAGCGAGCTACCGAGCTGCTCCACCCCGCGCCGTTGTGTTCAAACCGTACCACGGCGCGGGGCGATCCCGATCATCCGCCCGGACTGGGACTGCTGCTCGCGGTGGGACTCGCGCTGGTGGCAGGGCTCGGACTGCTGCTCGGCGACGCGCCACCCCCCGTCCCGCCGGCCTTGGACTGCGCCGCCTCGGCCCGGCTGAGCGCGTCCCGCAGCTCGTCCTGGGCCTTGCCGTACGCCGTCCAGTCGCCCTTCTTGAGGGCCTCCTGTCCCGCCGTGAAGGCCTTCTGGGCGTCGTTCAGCGCCTGTTGGACCGTCGGGTTGCCGGAGGCCGGCGGCGTGGTCGTCCCGTTGTCGGAGGATCCCGTGTCCGAGGACCCGGTGTCCGAGCCGTTCGAGCCGAACACCTTGTTGAGCGCCTCGTCGAGGGTGTTCTCGAACTCGGTCCTGCCCTGGTAGGTGACCAACACCTTGCGCAGCAGTGGGTACTTGACCCCGGCGCCGCGTACGTAGACGGGCTCCGCGTACAGCAGGCCCCCGTCCAGCGGCACGGTCAGCAGATTGCCGTACTCGACCTCGGAGTCGCCGCCCTTGAGGAGTTTGATGGCGGCGGCGATCTCCTGTTCGGAGTTGAACTTGCTCTGGACCTGTTTGGGTCCGTCGACGGTCGTACTGGTCGGCAGTTTCAGGATTCTGATCTTGCCGTAGTCCTTGGAACCGGCCTCGGAGTCGACCGACATGAACGCGCTGAGGTTGTCCCGGCCGTTGGGCGTGAACGTCGTCGACAGCGAGAACGTCTGCGCGCTCTGGTCCGGCATCTTCATGCTCAGGTAGTACGGCGGTACCGCGTCTCCCGACTTGTTGCTCGGGTCGTCGGGCACCTGCCACACCTCGCTGCCGGTCAGGAACGTCTGGGCGTCCGTCACGTGGTAGCGGGTGAGCAGTTCGCGCTGCACCTTGAACAGGTCCTGCGGGTACCGGAGATGGTTCATCAGGTCCTGCGAGACGGCGCTCTTGGGCTGCACCGTGCCCGGGAAGGCCTTCATCCAGGTCTTCAGCACCGGGTCCTCGGTGTCCCACTGGTAGAGCTTGACGTCGCCGGTGTACGCGTCGACGGTCGCCTTCACCGAGTTGCGGATGTAGTTGACCTGGTTCTGCTGGGCCACCACCGCGCGCGAGTTGTTGGTCGCGGTCAGCGAGTCGGCGGTGGTGTCACCGAGGGTCGTACGGGAGGCGTAGGGATAGCCGTTCGACGTCGTGTAGGCGTCGACGATCCACTGGATACGACCGTCCACGACCGCCGGGTACGCGTCGCCGTCGATGGTCAGCCAGGGGGCGACCGCCTCCACCCGCTCCTTGGGCGTGCGGTTGTAAAGGATCCGCGACCCCTTGCCGATCGCGCCCGAGTACAGGATCTGCGGCTCGTTGAACGCCACCGCGTACGCGGCGCGGTTGATCGGGCTGGAGAGACTGACTCCGCTCTTTCCCTCGTAGCTGGTGAGCTTCTCACCGTTGTCGTCGGAGTAGTCGATCTCCTTCTGGGGACCGCCGACGATCGAGTACGTGTTCGTCTTCTCGCCGTAGTAGACGCGCTGCTGGTAGGTGCCCAGGTCACCCTTGGACGGCAGGTCCGACTCGGTGAAGACCGGCTGGCCCTGGTCGTCGGCCTCGGTGCCCTTGGCGGCGACCACTCCGTAGCCGTGGGTGTAGCGGAAGTGGTCGTTGATCCAGTTGTTCTTCGGGATTCCGGCGAGGTTCAGCTCGCGCAGGCCGATGACGGTGTCCTGGACCTTGCCGTCCTTGGTGTAGCGGTCCACGTCCAGATTGGTCGGGAACGCGTAGTAGTTCCGCATCTGCTGGAGCTGCTGGAACGTCGGCGAGACGATGTTCGGGTCCATGATCCGGATGCTCGCCGTGGCGTCGACGTCGTCCCGGAGCTTGGTCTTGTCCGTGGTCGTGCTCTTGCCCGTGTACTCGGTGACCTGGGTGTCGTCGATGCCGTACGCCTCGCGGGTCGCCTTGAGGTTCTTCTGGACGTACGGGGCTTCCTTGGCCTGCTCGTTGGGCTGGACCTGGAACTTCTGGACGATCGCCGGGTAGAGGCCGCCGATGAGGATCGCCGACAGGACCATCAGGCCGAAGCCGATGACGGGCAGCTGCCAGGTGCGCCGCCACAGGGTGGCGAAGAAGAGCAGCGCGCAGATGACGGCGATGCAGAACAGGATCGTCTTGGCCGGCAGGTACGCGTTCGCGTCGACGTACCTGAGGCCCGTCCAGTTGCCGGTGGCCTTGAAGTCGCTGGACTTGACGGCCAGTCCGTAGCGGTCGAGCCAGTAGGCGACCGCCTTGAGGGCGACGAAGAGGCCGAGCAGCACCGAGAGGTGGCCGGTCGCGGCACCGGTGGCGCGCGCGCCGGGGCTGGTGACGCGCAGTCCGCCGTACAGGTAGTGGGTGAGCGCGGCGGCGATCAGGGAGAGGATCGCGGTGGCGAAGCCGAAGCCCAGCAGGAACCGGAACCAGGGCAGGTCGAAGGCGTAGAAGGAGACGTCGAGGTGGAACTGCGGGTCCTTCTGGTGGAAGGGCACGCCGTTCACCCACATCAGCCAGGTGCGCCACTGGCCGGCCGCGGAGGCGCCGGCGATCAGCCCGACCAGCGCGGTGACCGCGAACAGCAGCCACTTCTTGTACGGCGCGATGCCCATCCGGTAGCGGTCCAGGCTCTGCTGCTCCATGGACATGGCGCTCAGCGGCGGCCGCAGCCGGTGCGCCAGCCAGACGTTGAAGCCCACCGCGGCCGCCATCAGCAGCCCGAAGACGAAGAACAACCCGATCTTCGTCCACAGGGTGGTGGTGAACACCGAGGAGTAGTGCACCGACCGGTACCAGAGCCAGTCCGTCCAGAAGCCCGCGAACATGGTGAACGCCATGCCGAGTACGGCAAGGACGCCCAGTGTCATGAGCAGGGTCCGGACGCGCCGGGACGGGCGGCCCGCTCTGATCCGCGGCCCCGTCGGGCCTCCGCCGCGGTCCGGCATCTGGAAAGCCAAGGTGCGCACCTCGAAGTTCGCTGTTTGATTCGCTGTTGATCCGCTTTTGTCGCGTCAGGCCCGGTTGTTCGCGAGCCGGACGTGGCCCCCCGTGATCGTGGGGCCACACCTATGCAACTTACTCACGGCTTACTCGGTTCCCGATTCCGGCCATGAACGAGGCAGGATTGTGACCATGTCCAACACTCCCATGGCAGCGAACCCGCTCACCCGGGCCGTCCTCGAGATCGACGAGTACGCCTCCGGTCTCGGCTGGGACCAGCCCGCTCGCCTCTTCGCCCTCGTCGACACCGCACGGCTGCGCACCCAGGAACCGGCTCTCGCCGCCCAGCTCGGTCTGGAGGACGAGTCCGCGACCACCGGTCTCACCCCGATCGAGCAGGACGAAGTGCCAACGGACAAAGCGCTGGACGAGTTCCTGGGCACCATCGCCTGGCCGGACTCGGTGGTCGGCTGCGCGCTCACGGTGGAGCGGCTGATGCTGCCGCCGTCCGCCGAGAACCAGGTCCCGGAGGGGCTGAGCGAGGCCAAGCTGGCCAAGTGGGTGGCGCAGCACCCCGACCGCCAGGAGGTCCGGATGACGGTCGGCGTGCTGCGGGACGGCAGCCGCGACTCGGCGGTCCGGCTGCGCGAGAAGGACTCGCCGACGGAGGTCCTCACCGGCCCCGAGCTGATCCCGGGCCTGGCGGAGGCCCTGAAGGCCACGTTCGAGGACTGAGCACCTCGCCGGCGGCCGGCACGGCTCCGTGCACGGCCCGTGCACGGCCCGTGCGCGGCTCTCATACGGCACCGGGGGCGCCCCTCGTCAGGAAGGGGCGCCCCCGGGCTTTTGCGGTCCTGTGCGGAGCCTCAGCTCTTGGTGCTGCACTTCGGCAGGGCGCCGGTGTCCCCGGCGCGGATGTCCTTGAGTGCGCCGAGGGCGTCGTCGATCGTCTTGACCTTGACCAGGGTGAGCCCGCTCGGGGTGTCCTTGGCGGCCTCGGCGCAGTTGTCGGCCGGGGTCAGGAAGTACTGGGCACCCTTGCTGCGCGCCCCGATCGTCTTCAGCGAGATGCCGCCGATCGGACCGACCGTGCCGTCGTCGGTGATCGTGCCGGTGCCGGCGACGAACTTGCCGCCGGTGAGGTTGCCCGGGGTGAGCTTGTCGTAGATGCCGAGCGAGAACATGAGGCCGGCGCTCGGTCCGCCGACATCGGCGAGCTTGATGTCGATGTCGAACGGGAACGTGTGATCGGTCCCGGCGGAGATCCCGACGATGGCGCGCTTCTCGCCGCTGTCGCTGGACGCGGCCGTCTTCAGGGTGACCTTCTCGGTCTTGGTGGCCGTCTTCTTCGCCTTCACGGCGGCCGCCTGCTCCTTGGCCGGTACGACCGTGAAGACGACGTCCTCGCCCGGCTCGTGCTTGGTCACCAGCGTGGCGACGTCGGTCGGCTGCTTGACCGCCGTACCGTCGACGGCCTTGATCACGTCACCGGCGTGCAGCTTGCCCTCGGCGGGCGAGTCCTTGAGGACCGTGGAGACGATGACCCAGGACTGCACCGGGACGCGCAGTTCCTTCAGGGCGGCCACCTTCGCGCTCTCCTGGGACTCGCTGAACTCCTCGGCGTTCTCCTGGGTGGACTGCTGCTCGGTCTTGCCGTCCGGGTAGAGCGTGTCGTGCGGCACGACCTTGGTGTCGTGGGAGAGCCATCCGAAGACGGCCTCCACGAGGTTCATCTTGTAGTCGGCGCTGGTGACCCGGACGGTCGTCATGTTCAGGTGCCCGGAGGTCGCGTAGGTCTTGTGACCGGAGATCTGCAGCACCGGCTCGCCGCCGTGGTCCCCGAGCGTGTTCACGGTCGGGCCGGGGGACATCTCCGAGTACGGCACGTTGATGAGCACTCCGGCGCACAGGAGCGCGATCAGCATCAGGGTGGAGGCGAGCATCGTCGCGGTGCGGCGTGGCATGCGAAGACAGTACGGGACGTGTCTGTCAGCGCACCGTCAGGGCCACCCGTCAGAGGCGCCTCAGCTGCCGGAGTGGGACCTCTCCATGGCCTCGCGGAACCGCGCGTACCCGTCGAGTTCCGGCCCGTCGCTGCGTGCCCTCCTGGTCCGGTTGGCCCAGCTGCCCCACAGACCGGCAGCGACCGCGGCCACAAGCGGAATCAGCAACCAGACAAGCGCCCCCATGCCAACCTCCCAACCCCATGACCGTCCGCGACTGACTGATCAGCAGATTAATCATCCGCACTGACAACGCTCACGCGGGGGGTACGGTTACGCAACCGGAGGCCGGACAGGCGTTCTTCAGCAGGCTCCGACCCATTCCTCCGTCCCATCCGAGAACTTCTGGTGCTTCCAGATGGGCACCTCGTGCTTGATGTCGTCGATCAGCTTCCGACAGGCTTCGAAGGCGTCCCCTCGATGCGGACACGACACGCCGACGACCACGGCGAGATCACCCACCCGCAGGTCCCCCACCCGGTGCACCGCCGCCAGCGCCCGCACGGGATACTCGGCGACGACCTTCTCGGCGATCCGCCGCATCTCGCTCTCGGCACTGGGATGACACGAATAGCCGAGCGCGTCCACATCGGCGCCTCCGTCGTGGTTCCGCACCGTCCCCACGAACAGCGCGATGCCACCGGCCGCGTCGTCCCCCACGGCCGCGAAGACCTCGTCCACGGAGAGCGCGCCCTCCCGGATCCCGATCAGCTTGACGGGATCTTCGGCACCCAGCTCACCGGGATGATCGTTCACAGCAGCCATACCCCCATCGTGCCGCAAGCCCGGGACCACACGGAATACGCCCAACACCCGGCACACGCGCGTACCCGTTTGGAGACTCCTACGACTCCCGGCCCGCGATCACCGGTTCCGGCCTGTGCCCGCCGCCCGGCCGGGGCCGCCGCCGGCCCCTCGTCAGATCCGCCGCCGGGCCTTCCGGGCCCGCCGTACCACGGCCGCCGCACCCAGCAGCGCGACCGTCGCGCCCGCCGCGCCCGCCGCCGTCGCGTCCTTGCGGCCGAGCCGTCGCCCGACCACCGTGTGCCGTCCGGCCGCCTCCTCCAGCAGCTCGGCGAGGACCTCCTCGTTCGTCCACCCCGGCCGCCACCCGGCCTCGTGCAGCCGGCTTCCGCTCACCACCCACGGATACATCGTGTAGGCGAGATCCCCGGCGGGCGAGGGTGTCAGCCCGATCCGGTGCAGCCGGGCCGCGGCGCCCAGCGCCACCGCCGACGGCAGCTCCATCCGCCGGATCCCGCTGAGCTCCTCGACTTCCTCCTGCTCCAGCCATCCGTCGCAGCCGACGGCGAGTTCCCCCTCGACCTGCTCCAGCACGGCGTACTCCAGCGCGCTGCACAGGTCCTCGACGTGACAGAACTGCCAGGCGGGCCGCGAGCCGGCGACCACGAGCAGCCTGGGCGACTCGAAATACCTGGTCAGCGCGGTGTCGGTGCCTCCGACGAGCACCGCGGGGCGCACGACGGTGACATTGAGCCCGGGGTGCGCGCGGGGCGCCCGGCGCGCGAGCCGCTCGATCTCCAGCAGGTCCCCCACGCCGGTGGCCTCCGCCGTGGCGCGCAACTCCGCGTCCTCGGAGAGCGGCAGCTCGTTGTCCGGGAGGGCGCCGTAGACCATCGCGGAGGTGCACAGCACCACGCGGTGCACTCCGGCCGCGGCGGCCGCGGTCAGCACGGTCTGCGTCCCCCGCACGTTGTAGGCCGTACGGGCGGCGGGATCGGTCTCCAGGTCCAGGTCGAGCGCGAGATGCACCACCACGTCGGCCCCGCGGAGCTTGTCCGCGATGGCCGGATCCCGCACGTCGAGGATGTGCCACTGGGCGTCCGCGCACTCCCCGCGGCGCTCGTCGATGGCGATGACCTGCTTGATCCCCTCGGACGCGGCCAGCCGCTCGGTGAGCAGCGCGCCGACCCCGGTCGCGGCGCCGGTGACGGCGACGACGGGCCCGCGCAGGGCGGCAGGGGTTGACGGGTTTCGCGCTGCGCGAACCTGCGGATCTGGGGAACTCACCGGGCGTCTCCAGCGGTTGTCTTCAGTACGAGCGTGAGTGACGCGTACGTACCAGGTGGCATCCATCCTGCCGCAGGCCGACTGTCGGCGAAGCACCGAGGCCCGATCGGGTCGGGGTGTCTACGCTGGGTGGTGTTGTCGGGCAGCCGCGCCGCCGGAGAGAACCGGTGGCCTTACCAGCCGAGGATTCCCGTGAGTGACACCCCATTCGGTTTCGGCCTTCCGCCGGAGGAGCCGGAAGACGGCGACGAGGGCAAGAAGGAGGACCAGCAGAGCGGTGGTGGGCAGGGACCGGCCAACCCGTTCGGTTTCGGCACACCCGGGGCGGGCGGTTTCGGCAGCCCCGGCGCCGACAATCCGTTCGCTGCCATGTTCGGTTCGCTGAACCCCACCGACCTGGGCGCGGCCTTCCAGCAGCTGGGCCAGATGCTCTCGTACGAGGGCGGCCCGGTGAACTGGGACATGGCCAAGCAGATCGCCCGCCAGACGGTCTCCCAGGGCACCTCGGACGGCGTCAAGGACGCGAGCGTGGGCCCCTCCGACCGCACGGCGGTCGAGGAGGCGGTCCGGCTGGCCGACCTGTGGCTGGACGACGCCACGTCGCTGCCGTCGGGTTCCGGCTCGGCCGTGGCGTGGTCGCGCGCGGAGTGGGTCGAGGCGACGCTGCCCGCCTGGCAGGAGCTGGTCGACCCGGTCGCCGAGCGGGTCGGCGCCGCGATGGGCGACGTCCTGCCGGAGGAGATGCAGGCCATGGCGGGCCCGCTGATCGGCATGATGCGCTCGATGGGCGGCGCCATGTTCGGCACGCAGATCGGGCAGGCCGTCGGTGTGCTCGCGGGCGAGGTCGTCGGCTCGACCGACATCGGCCTGCCGCTCGGCCCGATCGGCCGGGCCGCGCTGCTGCCGGTGAACATCGACGCGTTCGGCAAGGACCTCGGCGTGCCCAAGGAGGAGGTGCGGCTGTATCTCGCGCTGCGCGAGGCGGCCCACCAGCGCCTGTTCTCCCATGTGCCGTGGCTGCGCTCGCACCTGTTCGGCGCGGTCGACGGGTACGCGCGCGGGATCAAGGTCGACACGGCCAAGCTGGAGGACGTGGTCGGCCAGTTCGACCCGCAGAACCCCGAGCAGCTTCAGGACGCGCTTCAGCAGGGCATGTTCCAGCCCGAGGACACGCCCGAGCAGAAGGCGGCCCTGGCCCGTCTGGAGACCGCGCTGGCCCTCGTCGAGGGCTGGGTCGACGCGGTGGTCCACGCGGCGGCGAAGCCGCGCCTGTCGTCCGCCGACGCGCTGCGCGAGACCCTGCGCCGCCGCCGTGCCACGGGCGGTCCCGCGGAGCAGACGTTCGCCACCCTGATCGGCCTGGAGCTGCGCCCGCGCCGGCTGCGTGACGCCTCCCGCCTGTGGGCCTCGCTCACCGACGCGCGCGGTGTCGACGGCCGGGACGCCCTGTGGGCGCACCCGGACATGCTGCCGACGGCGAGCGACCTGGACGACCCGGACGGCTTCGTGCACCGCGAGCAGCTGGACTTCTCCGAGCTGGACAAGATGCTCGGCGAGGCCGCCCAGAAGCCCGACCTGCACAAGAAGGACGGCCGGGAAGACCAGGCAGAGGGCGACGACACCGAGTGAGCCTGTACGACGACGCGGTCCTCGTCCTCAAGGGGTACGAGGGCCAGGAAGAGCTGCGCCAGGCCTATCTGGACCATCTCGCGGGGCACCCCGACGGGATGTGGAAGGCATGTCACGCGGGGCATGTCACGGCGAGCGCGCTGGTCGTCGACCCCGAGCACGGCCGGGCGCTGCTGACCCTGCACCGGAAGCTGCGGATGTGGCTGCAGATGGGCGGTCACTGCGAGCCGGGTGATGCCACGCTGGCCGCGGCGGCCCTGCGGGAGGCGACCGAGGAGTCCGGGATCCCCGGGCTGACCCTGCTGCCGGGCGGCCCGGTGCGGTTGGACCGGCATCCGATCCCGGCGCCGTGTCACTGGCACTTCGACGTCCAGTACGCGGCGGTGGCCCCGCGGGGTGCCGCCCACGCGATCAGCGACGAGTCCCTTGACCTGCGCTGGTTCGCCTACGACGAGGTCGCGGAGGTCGCCGACGACTCGGTCGTACGACTGCTGGAGGGGGCCCGGGCGCGGCTCTGAACCCGGACCTGCGCAAAGACCCGTGTAAGGGGCGCTTGCCACGGCGTGCGCCCCTTACCTCGTGGCCGTCAGCTCCAGGCGTTCCCCTGGTTCATTCCGCGCGCGCCCTGCTGTCCCATCCCGAACTGGGCGGCGAGGCCCTGGCCGATCTGGGCGCCCTGCGGCGGGAGCAGTTCACTCGGCTGGACCAACGCGAAGCCACTTCCCATGAAGCTGAGCTCCCAGCCCTCACCGGTGCTGCCGCGACGCCGCCACACGCCCGAGGAATGCGTCTGGGCCTGCATCTGGACGCGCAGTCCGGTGGACCAGGCGACGATCGCGTCGGCGTCGCAGTTCACGTACTTGTCGGGCGTGACCTGCATCAGCAGCGGCGCGCCGGAGGTGATCAGGGCGACCTTGCCGCGACCGGTGATGTTGAGCTGGTACTTCCCGGAGCCGGAGATGCCGTAGAGGCTGTCCACGGCGACCACCTCGTAGTGCAGCGAGGAGTCCATGGCGAGGACGTAGCCGCTGTCCACGGTCAGTCCGTCCTGCTCGACGTCCAGGACGTGGACGTGCTGGGCGAGGTTGGCGAAGTAGACCGTGCCCTGCCCGTGGCAGCGCATCAGGTCCAGGCCCTCGCCGGTGTACGCACGCGCGCGTGACTGCTGGTTGTTCGTGTACTCGGCGTCGAACTCGACGAGCCCCTGGTAGGCGACCATCGTGCCCTTGCGGGCGAGGACGTCGTCGTGGCCCTCCAGGACGACCCGCAGCATCTGCTTGTTCTGCAGGCTGTAGCGGTCCCGGACCTGGGAGTCGTTGTGCGCGAAAAGCGGGCTCTGCATGATTCTCTGGCTCCCCCTCAGCCCCGGAAACGAAGGCGGTCGGTGCTGTCCTCGCTGGGCTGGACGACGACGATGCCCTGCCCGGAGAAGGCCATCTGGTAGGCCTCGCCGCTGCCCCGGCCGATCAGGGACTGCGCCTTGAAGCTGCGCTTGCCCTTCACCTTGAGGTTCGGCGACCAGGCGACCAGCGCGTCCGGGTCGACGTACGTCTCGTCCTCGCCGCCGCCGCAGTCGACGACGATCGGCTTGCCCCGGGAGGTCAGCGCGACCCAGCCCTGCCCGGAGATCTTGGTGTTCCACAGGCCCTGACCGGCGAACTTCGCGAGCCCCTTGACCCGCTCCACACCCCACGTCAGATGCGCGTCGAAGGCGAGCAGGTTGGTGGCGTTGACGGAGATGCCGTCGCCGTTGAGGTTGATGACGACGACGTCGGCGCCGTAGTCGGCGAGGTAGAGCAGTCCGTCGCCGGAGCACTTCATCAGGGGCGCGCCCTCGCCGGTCATCCAGTCCCGGGCGATCTGGCGCACGGCCGGCGGGTTGGGCTCGTACTGGACGAAGCCCTCGTAGGCGACCATCGACCCCACGCGCGCGAGGAGGTCGTTCCCGGTCTGCATGGCGACCTTCAGCATGTTGTTGCCGTGGTTCTCCATGCGGGCGGTGACGGGTGCGGGGGCGTAGCCCGCGAGCGGCTGGTTCATGACGGGCTCCCTCAGACCTCGTACGGCTGGACCACGATGAAGTTGCCGGGGGCGCCCCGGAACTGCAGGTTGACGCTCTCGCCGGTGTCGCCCGGGTAGGCGTTGCGGCGCATCCGGACCTGGCTGGAGACGATCACCTGGGAGGCCGCCGACCAGGCGACCACGGCGTTGCAGTCGGCGAACGTCGTCGGCGTCACGGGCAGCACGACGGGCGTGCCGTGCGTCTTGACGACGATGGTGCCGGTGCCCTGGAACTGCATCGTGAACAGCGCGCCGCCGGGGATGCCGTGGCCCTCGATCCGGCGGACCTCGTACTGGAGGCTCTCGTCGAAGGCGAGGACGCTCTCGGCGGAGACACAGATCGCGTCGCCCTGGAGCTCGATGGGGTGCAGATGGGCGGAGTTCTCGGCGAGGAACACCTGGCCGTGGCCGGTGCAGCGCATCAACTGCATCTCCTGGCCGGTGGCGTTGCCCACGATCCGGCCGGCGAACCCGGCGCCCTTGTAGCCGAAGTCGACCTTGCCCTGGTAGAGCACCATGCTGCCCTGGCGGGCCAGCACCGGCTGGCCGCCCATGCCCAGGTCGACGCGGACGAGCTTCTTGTTCTGCTGCGTCCAGCGCTGCCCGGTGGGCGTCTCCTTGAACTTCTCGAGCGCCGCGCCCACTCCGGCACCGCCCTGGGGAGCGCCCTGCGGAACTCCGTAGGCCTGCTGGCCGGGGACCTGCCCGAACGGCGGCTGCTGGCCGTAGCCCGGGGGCGGGGTCGGGGCCTGGGGTGCCTGGGGGTAGCCGGGCGGCGGGGGCGGGGCCTGCGGAGCCGACGGGGGCTGGCCGTAGCCGGGCGGCATGGGCGCGCCCGGTGCGGGCGGCTGGCCGTAGGGCGCGGGGGCCGGGGACGGTGGCGGCACCGTGCCGGGGGCGGGCGGTGCCAGCGGGGCGATGACCGTGGGCGCGCCGTGGACGTTCGAAACCGGCGCGGGGCCGGGTGCCGGGGGCGGGGTGAAGCCCTGGGGCGCGGGTGCCGGGGTGTACGGAGGCGCGGGAGCGGGGGCCGCCGGGGCGGGCGCCGGGCTCGGTGCGGGTGCGGCCGGGGCGGCGAACGCGGGCGGCGCGAAGCCGGGCGCGGGTCCGCTCTGCGACGGCTGCGGCTCGGGCGCGGCGGGCGCCTCCTCCTCCATCACCTCGCCGCCGAAGTTCTTCAGCAGCGCCTCCAGACCGCCGTCGAAGCCCTGGCCGACGGCGGCGAAGCGCCACACGTCCTTCAGGTAGAAGTCGCCCAGCATCACGGCGCGTTCGGTGGAGAACTCGGAGCCGTCGAAGGAGTACCGGGCCACCTCCTCGCCGCCCGCGACGATCCGGATGTATCCGGGCGCGACCTGCGACATCTGCCCGGCGCCGTCGAGGGTCGCCGTGAACGCCAGCTTGTGGATCCGCGGCGGGACCCGGTCCAGCGTGACCCGGAAGGACTCCGTGTCGCCCGCCTGCGCACCCAGCAGCTGGATGGACTCCTCGGGGGACTTCGGCTGGTTGAAGAAGACGAAGTACCGGTCGTCCGACAGCCGTTCGTCGGCGTCCAGGCCGAAGCAGCTGATGTCGAAGGACAGTCCGGGCCCGGCGATCTGCACACCTACGTACAGATCCGTGCCCGCCGTCAGGTCACTGATCCTGGCCTTGTGGCCGCGTTGGAATTCCCTGGCCATGCGCTACGACCGTCCCCCATCCCGAATGCGAGTGCGTCGCGCCAGGCTAACGGCTAACTCGGACATCGGAGGAAGTCGGTACAGACCCGGTACACAACCGGGCTCGGCGGCCCCGAAGGGAGCGCCTGTGGGGCGTGTCACTCGTCCCGGATGCCGGGCGCCTGGGGCAGCCGGTCGGCGGCGACCACCCCTTCGAGGTAGCCCCTGGCCCGCTCGGTCCGCGGATACGCCTCCAGGAGCCGCCAGAAGTCGGGACCGTGCCCGGGCACCAGCAGATGTGCCAGTTCATGGCAGAGCACGTAGTCGACGACGTACTCGGGCATGCCCTGGAGCCGGTGCGAGAGGCGGATGCTGCCCTCGGCGGGGGTGCAGGAACCCCAGCGGGTGTTCTGGTTGGTGACCCAGCGCACCGTGGCGGGGCGGGCCCGGCCGTCGAAGTACTGTGCCGACAGCCGCTCGGCGCGCTCGGCCAGTTCGGCGTCGCCCAGCACTCGCTTGCTCTCCTGGGCGGCGAGTTTGTTGAGCATGACGGTGACCCAGCGTTTCTCCTCCGCCTCGGACATCCGGGCGGGGATCAGTACGACGGTGCGATCGCCCTCGCGGTACGCGGAGACCGTCCGGCGGCGCCGGGCGCTTCTGCGAACCTCGATCGCGCTCACCCCCAAGCCGCTGGGCGGCTGGCTCGTCATGCTGCGCTGTGGGTTTCCGGCGCGGTGCAGTGGGTCGGCGGGCACGCCCCGACGTTACCCGCTGCACACGGGGGAAGTCCCGGGTCCGGGACGGTTCGATGCCGATCCCCCACCATGCGTTTGATTTGTACGACGAATACCCACCGCCTGTGGACAACTTTCGGCACCCGCCGACCGGGCCGGGCATGCTGGCAGTCGTCGGGCGGAGCGTGACCGGCTCCACCGGCAGAAGGGGATCTTCCGTCACCTACGAGGATCTTCCATGACCTTTCGACAGCTACGGGGGACTGTCATGCATCCGCTGGTGAAGCCCGCGCTCCGGCGCGGCTGGCGTGACCTCAACACCGTGCAGTTCGGGATGACCCCGGCGCACGCGATGACACTCGGGCCGATGGACACGGCGACCGGCAGCTTCCTGGACCTGCTCAACGGCACCCGCGGCCTCGCGCTGCTGCGTACCGAAGGGCGGCGCATGGACCTGCCGGACGGGCATGTCGACGCGCTGGTGGAGCGGCTGTCACGGGCCGGGCTCGTCGACGACGCGCGCGGCGGCGGGCCGGCCGCGGCGGCGCTGCGCGCGAAGCAGGAGGTCTTGGACCGGCTCGGTCCCGATCTCGCGTCGCTTTCCCTGATCACACCGGAGCCGGGCGGCGCGATCGGCCGGCTGGCGGCCCGGCGTGCCCTGCGGGTGCAGGTGCGGGGCGCGGGCCGGGTCGGTGTCACGCTGGCCGCGCTGCTGGCGGGCGCGGGGGTCGGCGAGGTCGACGTGCGGGACGTGGGCCGCGTCCGGCCGTGGGACGTGGCGCCGGGCGGGCTGCCCGCGGAGGCGGTCGGCGAGCGGCGGGACGAGGCCGCCCGCAGGGTGGTCCGCCGGGCCGCCCCGGACCGCCCGCCGCGCCGCCCGGACCCGGCCGGGGAAGAGCCCGGCCTCTCCCTGGTGATCATCGCCCCGCGTGACGACGTCCTGGTGCACGCCCCGGACGCGGGCACCGCCGAGCCGCTCATGACCTCCGGGACACCTCACCTCTACACGGGTGTCGTGGAGGGCACGGGCGTCGTCGGTCCGCTCGTCCTGCCCGGCGGGACCGGCTGCGCCCGCTGTCTGCACGAGCACCGCTCGGACCGGGACCCGGCCTGGCCACGCCTGATCGCCCAGTGGCGGTCCGGACAGGCCCGCCGGGTGGGGGCCTGCGACCTGACACTGGCGACGGCCGTGGCAGGACTGGCCGCAGCGCATGCCCTGGCCTTCCTCGACGGGGAGTCGCCGTCCGGCACCGGAGTGCGCTGGGAGGCGTCCGTACCGGCTCTGCACTGGCATGCGCGACCGGTCCGGCCGCATCCCGCATGCCCGTGCGGAGCGGCGGAGAAAGCTAAGGGGGGACACTCCTCAACCAACGGAGCTCCGCACGAGACAATGGTGGTGCAACGGCCTTCGGCGGAGCGACGAAAGCACACGGACGCCGCGCGGCCGACTGGGACTTGGAGGGCGCATGTCTGATCTTCCCCGGAAGGCGGTCACCCGGACCGCCAAGCTCGCCGCGCTCCCGCTCGGCTTCGCCGGCCGGGCGACCTGGGGTCTGGGCAAGCGCATCGTGGGTGAGTCCGCGGAGATCGTCGGCCGCGAGCTGCAACAGCGCACGGCGGAGCAGCTTTTCAAGGTTCTCGGAGAGTTGAAAGGCGGGGCCATGAAGTTCGGGCAGGCCCTGTCCGTCTTCGAGTCCGCCCTCCCTGAGGAGATCGCCGGCCCCTACCGGGCGGCCCTCACCAGACTCCAGGACGCCGCACCGCCGATGCCGACCCGCACCATGCACGCGGTGCTCGCCGAGCGCCTGGGCGAGGACTGGCGGGAGCTGTTCCTGGAGTTCGAGGAGAAGCCCGCGGCGGCCGCCTCGATCGGGCAGGTGCACCGGGCGGTGTGGCACGACGGCCGTGTGGTCGCGGTCAAGGTCCAGTATCCGGGAGCCGGCGAGGCCCTGCTGTCCGATCTCGGGCAACTGAGCCGTTTCGCCCGTCTGTTGGGTCCGCTGATCCCGGGCATGGACATCAAGCCCCTGATCGCTGAGCTGCGCGACCGGGTTTCCGAGGAGCTGGACTACGCCCTGGAGGCGCAGGCCCAGTCGGCGCACGCGGAGGAGTTCGCGGACGACCCCGATGTGGTGGTCCCCGCGGTGGTGCACCAGTGCGAGCAGGTCCTGGTCACCGAGTGGATCGACGGAATACCGCTCTCCGAGATCATCTCGGAGGGCACGCAGGAGCAGCGCGACCGGGCCGGTCAGCTCCTGGCGCGGTTCCTGTTCTCGGGCCCGGCCCGCACCGGCCTGCTGCACGCCGATCCGCACCCGGGGAACTTCCGGCTGCTGCCCGGCGGCCCGGAGGACGAGGAGGAGTGGCTCCTGGGCGTGCTGGACTTCGGCACGGTCGACCGCCTCGCGGGCGGCCTGCCCGCCCCGATCGGCGACTCCCTGCGGATGACGCTGGACGGCGACGCCGAGGCGGTCTACGAACTGCTGTGCGCCGAAGGGTTCGTCAAGGACTCCATAGAGCTGGATCCCGACGCCGTCCTGGACTATCTGCTGCCGATCATCGAGCCGGCACAGGTCGACGAGTTCACCTTCACCCGCAACTGGATGCGCAGCCAGGCGGCCCGCATCGCCGACCCCCGCAACCCCGCCCATCAGCTGGGCAAACAGCTCAACCTGCCGCCTGCCTACCTGCTGATACACCGAGTGACCCTGAGCACCATCGGCGTGCTGTGCCAGCTGGGCGCGACGGTCCGGCTGCGGGAGGAACTGGAGGCGTGGCTGCCCGGGTTCGTACTCGAAGAGGCCGCAGAGGCAGAGGACGTTCCGGAAGTCGCGGAGGTCGCGGAAGCCGAGGTGGCGGAGGCGGCCGTGGAGGCGCAGTAGCGGACGGCGGGGCGGTGATCACCACCAGGACGTGTCGAGCCGGCCCTCGATCGCTCTGAGGTTCTCCCTGGAGCAGGTGTCGCAGAAGAACCGGCGGACGCCGTGCTCCATGGAGCAGGTCCAGGTGGTGGGCTGGGGGCCGTCAGCCGGCGTGCCGCAGCGGGCGCACACCGGAGGGTGGGGCTCCGCTGCGGACCCACCGTGATCACTGCCTCCGGAAGGACTCGTCACCCGGCGACGATAACGCCGCGGCGCGCGGATCCGCGGGCGCAACGCACCGCGGGGGCCGGTCCGTTCGGCCGGACCGGCCCCCGCGGGAAGCTTTCGTCTCCCTCAGCCGGGAGGCCACCGCTTCAGGTGTTCGGGATCACTGCATGACGGCCATGGCGAGCGCACGGCGGGCGCGCATCGAGGCGCGCTCGGCCCGGCGCTGCATCCGGCGAGCGGTCGCCAGGCGCACGGCCCGGCTCTCCTGCTCGGCCTCGTGCAGTCGCTCGTGCATATGCGCACGAGCCAGGGCTTCTGGAATGAGTTGCATCTCTCGGGTCCTGTTCTGACGCGAGCCGGTGGTCGTACCGGCGGGGGTGAAGTCTGGAATCGCGGAGCCGGTGGGCTCGCTGGTGGACGGCTTCATCGGGGCCTGCTTCTTGGGGTCGTGCGTGAGGGGGCGGTCGATCGTTCCTTGGATGTTCATGCCGAGACCGGGTTCTTGCGCGGGCGGCCACGCGGCCGCTTCCGGGCGACGACGACACCCTGGACGAACAGCTCGCCACCCCAGACACCCCAGGGCTCACGCCGCTCCTTGGCACCGGCGAGGCAGGCCTCGATCAGCGGGCAGGTGCGGCAGAGGGACTTGGCGTACTCGACGTCCGCCGGCGACTCCGCGAAGAAGACCTCCGGGTCGTAGGAACGGCAGGGGACGGGCACGCCGAGGTTCTCGATGGCGTCGTCGAGCGCGGTGAGCGCGGTGAGCGGGATCAAGGTGGAGTCCTCCGTGGGGCCGGGCGGGGGGATCGTTTCGGAAGGCGGTACGGACGGGGCGTGCGCTTCGAGTTGCACGGCTGTTGTTCCTCGTCTGGTCGTGCCGGTCGGGTTGGACCGGTTGGCGGCTGGTACCGGGTTCTGCTCTTGTCCCGAGGCCCCTTCACCCGTCCGTCCCTGTGATGGGGACAAACAGAAGGGCCGCGGATCCCGGATGGGGTTCCGCGGCCCTGAAGGCGCCGGCCTGATCGATTCAGGCTGGATCACTCCAGGGTTCTGGCCCACGGAAGGCCCACATCAGGTGGTGCTGCGTCTGCTTCCGGCTTCCGGCACCGGCTGCCGTAAAGGCATAGGCGTGGGCCCCTGCCATTACTGCTTCCAGTGCCTCAGTCGGTCGCTCATTGCGCTCACGGATGGGAAGACCCGCGAGAGAAACGGAGGACGCCGGACGCACGGCAGGAATGCCGGACACACCGGTGCCCAGGTTCGAGACGCCGAGCATGCACACGGAGACGGCCGAGAGATCGGTCATTTTGGCCGCGCTGGTGTTGGTCTTGATGCTGATCACTGGACTCGCCTCCTCTCGGCGTCTTAGGGGACTGGGTTGAGCCAGTCCGCTCGGATATGCAAGTACAACACGGAATGGGGCCTTCGAGAAGGCCGCCGCTTCCGTGCCTAGAACCTATGGGGATTGCTGGGGCATGCGCAAACTATTTTTTCGACGAGTTGGCATCAGTCCCCCTCAACGGCTCCCCCGGGCTGCCCACCTGCGCAGATGGCCAGAACATCGGCGCCGTAACGGTTGAGCTTGCGCATGCCGACGCCGGGGATGCGAGCCAGCTCGCGGTCGTCGTCGGGCGCGCTCTCCGCGATCGCCATCAGCGTCCTGTCGGTGAAGACGCAGAAGGCGGGCTGGCCGCTTAGCCGGGCCTGGTCGGCGCGCCACTCCCGCAGCCGCTCGTAGAGACCCTCGTCCATGTCGGAGGGGCAGTTGTCGCAGCGCATCAGCTTCATCTCGCCGGCATCGGTGAGAGTGCGCCCGCAGACCCGGCAGCGGGCGGGGGTGCGCTGGGTACGCCGGGGTGCGGCCACGGGGCCGCCGGTGAACCCGCGTTCGACGCCTCCGGTGCCGGCGCCGGAGCCACGGCCGACGGTGCCGGTGGAGCCGGGGCGCAGCCCGTCCAGGAAGCGGCTGGGCCGACGGTTGGGGCGGCCACCGGGGGTACGGGAGAGCGACCAGGAGACATGGAGCCGCTCTCTGGCGCGGGTCACGCCGACATAGAGGAGACGGCGTTCCTCCTCGATCTGCTCGTCGGTCTTCGCATAGGTGATCGGCATCATCCCCTCGGCCACACCGACCAGGAAGACGACGTCCCACTCCAGGCCCTTCGCCGAGTGCAGGGAGGCCAGGGTGACGCCCTGGACGGTCGGGGCGTGCTGGGCGCCCGCGCGCTCGTCGAGTTCCGTGACGAAGTCGGCGAGGGTGGCGGCGGGCCGGGTGGCGGCCACGTCGTGCGCCAGATTGACCAGGGCGGCCAGTGACTCCCAGCGCTCCCGGACCGCGCCGGAGCCGGCCGGCGGCTCGGTGGTCCAGCCCTCCCCGGAGAGGACCGCGCGCACCTGGGAGGGCAGGTCGACGGTGTCGTCGAGCAGCGCGTCGTTGCCGCCGAAGCGGGCCGCGGCACGCAGGGCGACACCCGCCTTGCGCACCTCGGGCCGGTCGAAGAACCGCTCGGCGCCGCGCAACTGGTAGGGCACGCCGGCGTCGGCGAGGGCCTGCTCGTAGATCTCGGACTGGGAGTTGGTGCGGAACAGAATGGCGATCTCGGCGGCCGGGACCCCGGCGTCCACGAGCTCACGGATACGGCGGGCGGCGCCCTCGGCCTCGGCGGGCTCGTCGGTGTACTCGGTGTAGACGGGCTCGGGTCCCGCCGGACGCTGGGAGATCAGCTCCAGGCGGTGGTCGGCGGCGCGGCCGTGGGCCTGGGCCAGCAGGCCGTTGGCGAGGTGGACGACCTGGGGGGTGGAGCGGTAGTCGCGGACCAGCTTGACGACGGTGGCCCCGGGGTGACGGATGCGGAAGTCGAGCAGATGGTCGGGAGTTGCTCCTGTGAACGAGTAGATGGTCTGGCTGGCGTCGCCGACGACGCACAGGCTGTCGCGTTCACCGAGCCACAGCTCCAGCAGGCGCTGCTGGAGCGGACTGACGTCCTGGTACTCGTCGACGACGAAGTGCTGGTACTGGGCGCGGACCTGCTCGGCGATGTCGTGCCGGTCCTGCAGGACGGCGACGGTGAGCAGCAGGACGTCCTCGAAGTCGATGACCGCGCGATCGCGCTTGAGGTCCTCGTAGACCGAGTAGATCTGGGCGATCTCGGCCGGGTCACGGGGAGCCTCACGGCCGGCCTTCACGGCGGCGGGCGGATAGTCGGCGGGGACGGTCTGGGTGACCTTGGACCACTCGATCTCGGCGATGACGTCCCGCAGCTCGCCCCGGTCGAGGCGGATGCGGCAGGCGGCGGCCGCGTCGGCGACGAGCTGGACCTTGCGGTCGACGAGCCGGGGCAGCGAGCCACCGATCGCTTTCGGCCAGAAGAACTGGAGCTGGCGCAGCGCGGCCGAGTGGAAGGTGCGGGCCTGCACCCCCTGGGCGCCGAGTTGGCGCAGCCGTCCGCGCATCTCCCCGGCGGCACGGTTGGTGAAGGTCACGGCGAGCACGCTGGACGGCTGGAGAACGCCGGCCCGCACCCCGTAGGCGATCCGGTGGGTGATCGCCCGGGTCTTCCCCGTACCGGCTCCGGCCAGCACGCACACCGGCCCGTGCAGGGCGGTCGCCACCTCGCGCTGCTCGGGGTCGAGCCCTTCGAGCACCGCGTCGGCAGAGTCCGGTACCTGCGGGAAGAGGGAGGAGTGCGTTGCTGCTGTCACACGGCCATGCTGCCAGGTCGCCGGAGACCGCTGTGCCGGTTGTCCACAGGCAGCCCCTTGCAGTCGTACTAATGCGACAGGCGTCACCCGGGGCCGGTGCTGTGGGAATGGCGGACGGGCCGCGTACGTTCCTCTCCTGGACGAACTTCCCGACCTGCCGAAGGAGCGCGAGCGAGATGCAGGGCACTGTGACGATGTACAGCACCACGTGGTGCGGCTACTGCCGCCGGCTGAAGAGCCAGATGGACCGCGAGGGCATCGCGTACACCGAGATCAACATCGAGCAGGACCCGGAGTCGGCCGCGTTCGTCGAGAAGGCGAACGGCGGAAACCAGACAGTCCCGACGGTCCTCTTCGGTGACGGCTCCACGCTGACGAACCCCTCGCTGGCCCAGGTCAAGCAGAAGATCAGCGCGTAATCTTCCTTCGCGTGCTCCACACCGGCGCGTTCTTCGCGTTCTTCGCACAAGGCGGTCCCTGATCCGGTTCAGGGGCCGCCTTCGCGCATGGCGCCCGGCTTGTCCCACACCAGGGTGTAGCGCCACAGCAGTCGGCGCCGGTAACGGCGTCCGGGGAGCAGGTGTGCGGTGGCCCGCCGGACTTCCCTCCAGTTCATGATCGGGTCCTCGACAGGCATGTCGGACGGACCCTGCTTGCCGCCGTTCCTGCGCGCGCTCAGCCGCGCCGCGGGGACCCCGCAACCGCTGATCACCCGGTCCAGGAGAGTGCGGTTGTGGGCCATGCCGACAATGACCAGCCGGCCGCCGGGGGCGAGCAGCCCCACCAACCGTTCGATCGCGTCGTCGAAAGGGGCATGGTGGATGACGGCGACCGCGCTGACGAAGTCGTAGCTCCCCTCGTCGAGGAGCCCACCGTCGAGATAGTCACCCTCCAGGAAGGTGACGTTGTCCACGCCGTCCCTTTTGTGCGCCAGCCGGATCATCTCCGGTGACCGGTCCACGCCGGTCACCGACTCCGCCCTGGCCGCGAGCTTGGCGGCCAGCAGGCCGTCACCGCAGCCGACGTCCAGGGCGGCACGGCAGCCGGGCGGCACGGCGTCCAGCACCACCGGGTGGTAGTGGACGTTGTGGTTCCAGTAGGTGTCGCGGGTGTCGGTCATCAGCCGGGTCGCCGTCTCAGACGAAGCTCCTCGTCGGCAGCGGCTTGCCGTACCACATCTCGATGAGGCGGGCCGCGATGGAGATCCCGTACGGCGGTAGGACGTCGCCGGAGTCGAAGGCGGCGCCCAGTTCGTCGCGGGAGAACCAGCGGGCCTCGTGGATCTCGTCGCCGTCGACGTTGATCTCGGTCGAGGTCGCGCGGGCCATGAAGCCGAGCATCAGGCTGGACGGGAACGGCCAGGGCTGGCTGGCCACGTACTCGACGGGGCCGACGGTGATCCCGGCCTCCTCGAAGACCTCGCGGCGCACCGCCTGCTCGATGGACTCGCCGGGTTCCACGAAGCCGGCGAGCGTGGAGAAGCGGCCCTCGGGCCAGTGCACCTGGCGGCCCAGCAGGATGCGGTCGTCCTCGTCGGTGACGGCCATGATCACGGCGGGGTCGGTGCGCGGGTAGTGCTCGGCGCCGCAGGCGGGGCAGCGGCGGATGTGGCCGGCGGCGGCGATCACCGTGCGCTCGCCGCAGCGGGAGCAGAAGCGGTGGGTGCGCTGCCAGTTCTCCAGGCCGACCGCGTGCACCATCAGGCCCGCGTCACGCGGCGAGAGCAGCAGTCCGGCCTCGCGCAGGCCGGCCGGGCGCGCGGACTGGTCGATACGACCGGGCAGGGCGTCCTTCTGGAGCGCGAAGTAGCTGACGCCGTCCTCGTCGGTGCCCAGGAAGTAGCGGTGCGCCTCGGTGAGGGGAGCCTCGAAGGAGGGGGTCATGACGAGTTCGGTACGGCCGTCGGGCGTCTCGTCGATGAGGACCTGGCCGCCGGAGACCACGAAGCAGCGGGTGTCGGGATGGCTCCACGCCGCCGCGAGCCAGGCCTCGTCGAGCCGGTGGTGGGCGGCGCGGTCGATGCCGCTCGGGGCGGTGAGCGAGATGGGTCGGTCGGCGGTGTGGTCGGTCCAGGTGGTCACGGGTGCTTCCAACTCCCCCAGTGCAACGGATGTTTCAGCGGGCGGTTCAGCGGGACGAAGGGCGGGAGGAGACCGGGTCGGGCGGGGGCGGGACGGGCGGGGCGGCCCTTCCAGTGTGCCCCGCGCCTGGTGCCGCTCCGGACGGCGCGGACCGGTCAGGGGGCATGGCGCCAGTTCTCGGCCAGGTCACCCCACAGGTAGGCGCTGGTCTCGACGCCCTTGAGCAGAAGGTCCAGCTCAACCTTCTCGTCGGGGGCGTGCCAGCCGTCGGAGGGGACGGAGATACCCAGGAAGAGAACGGGTGCGCCGAGGACGTCCTGGAGGTCCGCGGCTGGTCCTGAGCCACCCGAACGTGTGAACCGGACCGGTCCCTCGAAGGCGCGGCCCATGGCGCGGGCCAGCGACTGGAGGCCCGGGTGGTCGAGCGGGGTCAGACAGGGGCGGGTGGCCGGCAGGAAGGTGATCTCGGCGCGGATGCCGGCGGGGATCCGCTCGGTGGCCCAGGCGCGGACGGCCTTCTCGATGTGGTCGGGCTCCTGCCCGGCGACCAGCCGGAACGACAGCTTGGCCATGGCCGAGGACGGGACGATAGTCTTGCTGCCGGGGCCCTGGTAGCCGCCGCCGATGCCGTTGACCTCGGCGGTGGGACGGGCCCAGATGCGCTCCAGGGTGGTGTGCCCGGCCTCGCCCTCGGTGGCGTACGAGTGCGCTTCGCGCAGCCAGCCCTCCTCGTCGAAGGGCAGTTCGGCCCACAGCTCCCGCTCACGGTCGCTGAGCTCGACGATGCCGTCGTAGAAGCCGGGGATCGCCACGCGCGCGTGCTCGTCGTGCAGCGCGGCGACCAGGCGGGCCACGACGGTGGCCGGGTTGGGGACGGCGCCGCCGAAGGCGCCGGAGTGGATGTCCTGGTCGGGGCCGTGCAGGACGATCCCGCACTCGACGAGGCCGCGCATGCCGGTGCAGACCGTCGGGGTGTCCTCGGACCACATGCCGGTGTCGGAGACGATCACGGTGTCCGCCGCGAGCCGGTCCGCGTGTTCCTCGACGAGGGCCCGGAAGTGCGGGGAGCCGGACTCCTCCTCGCCCTCGATCAGCAGCTTCAGGTTGACGGCGGGCGCGGTGCGGCCGGTGGCGGCGAGGTGGGCCCGGACGCCGAGTGTGTGGAAGAACACCTGGCCCTTGTCGTCGGCGGCCCCGCGCGCGTAGAGGCGGTTCTCCCGGACGACCGGCTCGAAGGGGTCGCTGTCCCAGCCGTCCGCACGGGCGGCGGGCTGTACGTCGTGGTGGCCGTAGACGAGGACCGTGGGTGCCTCGGGGTCACCGGAGGGCCATTCGGCGAAGACGGCCGGGGCGCCCGGTGTCTCCCAGACCTCGGCGGTCGGGAAGCCGGTCTCCTCGAGTGCGGCGGCGAGCCAGTCGGCGCTGCGGCGGACATCGGCGGCGTGTTCGGGCTGGGCCGACACGGACGGGATGCGCAGCCACTCGGCGAGGTCGTCGAGGAAGGCGGCACGGTGCTGCTCGATGTACGTACGGACAGCGCTGTCCGGGGTCTGGCTCATGGTCACGAGCCTATCGGCCCGCGCCGACATCCTCGGCGGGCGGTTCGTCACACTCGGCTTGCCCGACCGCCCGCCCGGCCGCCTGTCCGATGATCAGCTTTTCCAGGGCGGCCCGGTCGGGCAGCCCGCCCGGTCGCTCGACCTCACCGGTGCGGATGTGTACGAACGCGACGCTGACCGACTCGGGCGGCACGCCCTGCTGCTCCGCCCAGCCGATCCGGTAGATCGCGAGCTGGAGCGGGTCGGCACGCCGCGTGCGGCTGGTCTTCCAGTCGACGATCTCGTACGTCGCCTCGTCGCCGTGCCCGGTCCGGTAGACGGCGTCGATACGGCCCCGTACGACCCGCCCGGCGAGGGCGAGCTGGAAGGGGGCCTCCACTCGATAGGGCGTGCGGTGGGCGTACTCGGTGCGTTCGAAGGCCTCCTTGAGGGATTCGAGGTCGCGTTCGTCGGCGATCTCGGCGTCGCTTCCGGGCAGCTCGTCGGGGTCCAGCATGGGCAGGGTGAGCTCTTCGAAGCGCGCCTCGACCCAGGCGTGGAAGCGGGTGCCCCGGCGTGCGGCCGGTTGTGGAGGGCGTGGCATGGGGCGCGCGAGTTCCTGCGCGAGCCCGTCCGGGTCCTCGGCCAGCCGCATCAGCTGGGTGGCGGAGAGCGCGGCCGGCAGGGGCACGTCGGTGACGCTCCGGCGGGCGCGCAGCAGCTCGCCGGTGAGGGCGTCGAGGTCGCGGTCCCAGGACGCGATGGCGCGGGCCTCCTCGGGGGTGAGGAGGGTGCGCTCCGGGGCACGCGCGTGCTCGGACCCGGCCCCGCGCGCGTGCTCGGACTCCGTCACCCGTCCGAACTCGGCTTCCGGGACGCGTGCGTGCCCGGGTTCCGGGACGCGTGCGTGCTCCGGCGTGCGAGGAGGCGTGCGCTCGGCGGGCGTCGCCTGGTGCGGGACCGTGGGTCGGTCGGCGCTCAGGGATTCCCAGTCGGCGGAGTCCTCGTCCGGGAAGTCGTCCTCGTAGGGGTCGGGCTCGTCGTCGGGTGGCGTGGGCCACTCCGGGTCCTCGTGGGTGGCGGGGTCGTGACCGGCCGCCGGGTGGCCGTCCTCCCCTGCCGCGAGCGCGTCCAGGTGGGCGAGGACGGTCTCGGCGGCCGCGCGCCGGCGGGCCAGGGCGGCCTCGTCGAGGGGCAGCGGCCACACCTGGTCGGCACCGGCCGTGTGCAGGGCCGGGTTCTCCTCGTCCTCCTCCGGTTCGTCGGCCCAGGCCTCGATCTCGCCGTGTCCGGTGGCGCAGTGGTCGTACAGGGCCTGGAGGAAGTCGGAGGGGCCGCGCGGTCTCTTCTGGCTGGGTCCCCACCAGTGACCGGAGCCCAGGAGCAGGGAGCGGGGGCGGGTGAAGGTGACGTAGCCGAGGCGGAGCTCCTCGGTGTGCTGGTGGTCCTTCATGGCCTCGTGGAAGGCCTTCATGCCCCGCGAGTCCCAGGCCTCGACGTCCGGCAGGGTGTCGGTGTCGCCGCGCAGGGCGTGCGGGAGCACCTTGGCCTGGGCGGTCCACTTCTCGCGGCCCTGGCTGCTCGGGAAGGTGCCCTTGACCAGGCCGGGGACGACGACGACATCCCACTCCAGGCCCTTGGACCTGTGCGCGGTCAGCACCTTGACGGTGTTCTCGCCGCCGGGCAGGGCGTTGTCGAGGCCCTTCTCGTACCGGGCGGCGGTGCGCAGGAAACCGAGGAAGGCGAGCAGGGTCGCCTCCTGGTCGCCGGCCGCGAAGGAGGCGGCGACGTCCAGGAAGTTGGACAGCGTCTCGCGGCGGCGGGCGGCCAGCGCGTGCGGGGAGGCGGACAGCTCCACCTCCAGGCCGGTGACCGCGAGGACGCGGTGCAGGACGTCCATCAACGGGTCGGACAGGGAGCGGCGCAGCTCGCGCAGTTCGGTGGCCAGGCGGGCGAAGCGCACGCGCGCGTCCGGCGAGAACGGCAGTCCGTCGTCCTGCCGCTCGGTGTCCAGCGGCAGCTCCAGGAAGGTGTCCAGGGCGTCCGCGAGGGATATCACCTCGGCCGGGTCGACCCCCTCGACGGCCTCGGCGAGCCTGCGGTCCGGGTCGTCGGCGTCGCCCACGCGCGCGTGGGACACCAGCAGCCGGGCACGGCGGCCCAGGAGGGCGAGGTCGCGGGGGCCGATGCGCCAGCGCGGGCCGGTCAGCAGCCGGACCAGGGAGGCGTTGGCTCCGGGGTCCTGGAGGACCTCGCAGACGGCGACGAGATCGGCCACCTCGGGCAGGTGCAGCAGCCCGGAGAGCCCGACCACCTCGACGGGGACGTCCCGCGCGACAAGGGCACCCTGGATCTCGGCGAAGTCGGTCGCCGTACGGCACAGCACGGCGATCTCGCCGGGTGCGGTGCCGGTGCGGACGAGGTGGGCGACGGAGTCGGCGATCCAGTCCATCTCGTCGGCGTGGGTGCGCAGCAGGGCGCAGCGGACCGTGCCGTCGAGTTCGGCGCCCGGGGCCGGGCGCAGGGCCGCCACGCCCGCGTGCATGGCTCGCAGCGGTTCGGCGAGGCCGTTGGCGAGGTCGAGGAGGCGGCCGCCGCTGCGGCGGTTCTCGCTGAGCGCCTGGCGGGTGGCGGGGCTCCCGTCGGGGTGCGCGAAGTGGTCGGGGAAGTCGTCCAGGTTGGCGACGGAGGCGCCGCGCCAGCCGTAGATGGCCTGGCAGGGGTCGCCGACGGCGGTCACGGGGTGGCCGGTGCCGCCGCCGAACAGGCCCGCCAGGAGCACCCGCTGGGCCACCGAGGTGTCCTGGTACTCGTCGAGGAGCACGACCCGGAACTCGTCGCGCAGCAGCCGGCCCACCTCGGGGATGCGGGCCAGCGTGGCGGACAGCGCGATCTGGTCGCCGAAGTCGAGCAGGTCCCGCTCGCGCTTGGCGGTCCGGTAGCGCAGCACGAGTTCGGCCAGTTCGCGGCGGGCGGCGGCCGTCTCGGGGACCTTGCGCAGGTCGGCGTTGCCGAGCTTGGCGCCCGCGAGGGTGTTCAGCAGTCCGGCGTCCCAGGCGCGCAGGTCCTCGGGGCGTACCAGGTGCTCGGCGAGTTCGGAGTCGAGGGTGAGCAGGTCGCCGACCAGGTCGGCGAAGGAGCGGGTGAGGGCCGGATAGGGACCGGGGGCCTCGCGCAGCACCCGGGCGGCGAGCTGGAAGCGGGTGGCGTCGGCGAGCAGCCGGGAGGACGGCTCCAGGCCGATGCGCAGGCCGTGGTCGGTCAGCAGCCGGCCCGCGAAGGCGTGGTACGTCGAGATGACCGGCTCGCCGGGCGGGTTGTCCGGGTCGATGACATCGGGGTCGGTGACGCCCGCCCTGACGAGCGCCTTGCGGACGCGTTCGGCGAGTTCGCCGGCCGCCTTGTTGGTGAAGGTCAGCCCGAGGACCTGCTCGGGGGCCAGCTGTCCGGTGCCGACCAGCCAGACCACACGGGCCGCCATCACCGTCGTCTTGCCCGACCCGGCTCCGGCCACGATCACCTGCGGGGCGGGCGGCGCGGTGATGCAGGCCGTCTGCTCCGGGGTGAACGGGATGCCGAGGAGCTCTTTGAGCTGCTCGGGGTCGGTGATGCGGGCGGGCATGCCGTCGAGGCTAACGGGGACCACTGACAACCGTGGGACGGGCGTCGTACGTCACTCGACCACGTGGCGTCCCTCGGGTCGCGCGCTGCACGACGCCCGGAAGGCGCAGTGCGTGCAGTGCTGGCCGGTGGTCGGTGTGAACCGTTCGTCGAGGACCTTGCCGGCGGCGGTGGCCAGCAGGTCGCCGACCCACTCCCCCTCCAGCGGCTCCTGGGCCTGCACCTTGGGCAGTGTCTCGCCGCCGTCGCGCCGGGCGGCGCCCTGCCGCAGGTGGACCAGTTCGGCGCCGCCGGCCTCGGGGCGTACGCCGTCGAAGGCCTCGTCCACGGCGCCCTCGCGGACCGCGAGCTGGTAGACGGCGAGCTGCGGGTGCCGGGCCACCTCGGCGGCGCTCGGGGCCTGCTTGCCGGTCTTGAAGTCGACGACGTAGGCCCGGCCGTCGCCGTCCGTCTCCACGCGGTCCATCTGGCCGCGGATGCGCACCTCGTAGTCGCCCGCTTCGAGGCTGACGTCGAAGTCCTGCTCACTGGCCACGGGGGTGCGTGCGGTGCGGTCCAGGACGTGCCACTTCAGGAAGCGTTCGAGCGCCACGCGCGCGTTGTCCTTCTCCTGGGCCGACTTCCAGGGGGCGTCGAAGGCGAGCGCGTTCCACACCGACTCCAGGCGCTCCATGAGGACCGCGAGGTCGGCGGGGGTGCGTCCGGAGGCGACCTCGTCGGCCAGGACGTGCACGACGTTGCCGAAGCCCTGGGCGGTGGTGGCGGGCGCGTCGGCCTTGACCTCGCGGCCCAGGAACCACTGCAGGCTGCAGGTGTTGGCGAGCTGGTCGAGGGCGCTGCCGGAGAGCACGACGGGCTGGTCGCGGTCGCGCAGCGGCACCTTGCTCTCGGTCGGCTCGAACATGCCCCACCAGCGGTAGGGGTGGGCGGAGGGCACCAAGGGGCGGCCGTCCTCGTCGGCGAGCGCGGCCAGCAGGGCCAGCCGCCGGGCGGCGGCCTCCCGCAGCGTGTCGGACGCGCGCGGGTCGACCGTGGTCGCGCGCAGTTCGGCGACCAGGGCGGCCACGGAGAGCGGGCGGCGGGGCCGTCCGGTGACGTCCTGAGGCTCGGCGCCCAGTTCGGTGAGGAACCGGGAGGGCTGGTCGCCGTCGTCCGCGGGGGCCTTCACCGCGGTGATGACGAGGCGCTCACGCGCGCGCGTGGCGGCGACGTAGAACAGGCGGCGCTCCTCGGCGAGGAGCGCGCCCGGGGTGAGCGGTTCGGCCAGGCCGTCGCGGCCGATCCGGTCGGCCTCCAGCAGCGAGCCGCGGCGGCGCAGGTCGGGCCACAGGCCCTCCTGGACGCCGGCGACGACGACCAGGCGCCACTCCAGGCCCTTGGAGCGGTGCGCGGTCAGCAGGCGGACGGCGTCGGGGCGTACCGCGCGCCCGGCGAGGGTGTCGGCGGCGATGTCCTCGGCCTCGATCTCCGCAAGGAAGTTCAGCGCGCCCCGGCCGCCGCTGCGCTCCTCCGCGCGGGCGGCGGTGGCGAACAGCGCGCACACGGCGTCCAGGTCACGGTCGGCGTTGCGGCCGGCGGCGCCGCCGCGCCGCGCGGCGCGTTCCAGGCGCGAGGGCCACGGCGTGCCGTTCCACAGGTCCCACAGCGCCTCCTCGGCCGTACCGCCGCCCGCCAGGCGCTCCCGGGCCTTCTGGAGCAGTGCGCCGAGCCGCTGCGCACCGCGCGCGTACCCGGGGTCGTGGACGGCCAGGCGCTCGGGTTCGGCGAGGGCCCGGGCGAGCAGGTCGTCCGAGGGCGGCGGCAGCGCGTTGCCGGCCGCCCGTTCCTCGTCGCGCAGGGCGCGGCCGAGGCGGCGCAGGTCGGCCGCGTCCATGCCGGCGAGAGGGGAGGCGAGCAGGGTGAGCGCCGTCTCGGTGCCCAGCCAGCAGGGGGCTGCCTCGGTGCTCTCGTCCCCGCTGGAGCTCGACTGGTCGGTGACCGTCGCCGCACCCGGGTGTGCCGCTTCCGCCTCGGCCACCGCCCTGAGCGCCGTCAGCAGGGGGGCCACCGCCGGTTCGTGGCGCAGTGGCACGTCGTCGCCGTCGATGTCCAGGGGTACGCCGGCCGCGGTGAGGGCGCGGCGGACCGTCGGGATGGTGCTGGACCCGGCGCGCACCAGGACGGCCATGTCGCTCCAGCGCACGCCGTCCTCCAGGTGCGCGCGCCGCAGGATGTCGGCGATGTTGTCCAGCTCGGTGCCGGGCGTCGGGTAGGTGTAGACCTCGACGGCGCCGCCGTCCCGCGCGGCGGCCAGCTCGCGGTGGGCGCGCACCTTGTCGGCGGGCAGCCTGGTCAGCGGCATCCGCTGGGTCAGCAGGCGGGTGGCGGCCAGCAGGGCGGCGCCGGAGCGGCGGGAGGTGCGCAGTACCTCGACCGGGGCGGGACGGCCGTCCACGCGCGCGAAGGCGGACGGGAAGTCCAGGATGCCGTTCACGTCGGCGCCCCGGAACGTGTAGATCGACTGGTCCGGGTCGCCGAACGCGACCAGCGTGCGGCCACCGCCGGCCAGGGCGTGCAGCAGCCGCACCTGGGCGGGGTCGGTGTCCTGGTACTCGTCGACGTACACGGCGTCGTAGCGGCCGGCCAGGTCCAGGGCGACCTCGGGGCGCTGGGTGAGCAGCACCGCGCGGTGCACGAGTTCGGCGTAGTCGAGGACGCCCTGGAGGTCGAGGACGTCGAGGTACTCGGCGAGGAAGGCGGCCGCGGCCCGCCAGTCGGGGCGGCCGATACGGCGGGCGAAGGCGTCCAGGGCGGCGGGGTCGAGGCCCAGTTCGCGGCTGCGGGCGAGCACCGCGCGGACCTCGTCGGCGAAGCCCCGGGTGGTCAGGCAGGCGCGCAGTTCGTCGGGCCAGCGCACCGGGTCGAGCCCGAGCCGCTCAAGCTCGGCCTGGCCGGCCAGCAGCTCCCGGACGGTGACGTCCTGCTCGGGGCCGGAGAGCAGCCGCAGCGGGTCGACGAACAGGCCGCTGTCCTGGTGGGCACGGACCAGGGCGTAGCAGTACGAGTGGAAGGTGGTCGCCCGGGGCGCGCGGGCCGCGCCGACGCGCAGGGCCATCCGGTCGCGCAGTTCGACGGCGGCCTTGCGGCTGAACGTCAGCACCAGGATCCGCTCGGGGTCCCCGCCGCGGGCCATCCGCGCGGCCACCGATTCCACGAGGGTGGTGGTCTTCCCGGTGCCCGGGCCCGCGAGCACGAGCAGCGGGCCGGCCGCGTGGTCAACCACGGCGCGCTGTGCGGCGTCCAGACGAGGGGGATCCGTGTCGGCCGGCGGGGTCCGCACCAGTCGGTAAGCGCCACGGGTCCCCTGTCGCACCTGGGGGTGCGACAGGCGCCTGGTGGAGGAAGAGGAGCTCACGTGGTTCGCCGGTCCTGGTGGGTGTGCTGGTTGGCTCGCGGTCGCGCGGGCAGTGCGGTGGCCGTGGGGTGAGCGGGACCCGCGCAGCCGACGCTACGCCGACGAACCGGACGGAAGCAGAGCTTCCGATTCTTCCCATCCGCCTCGGGCGGCACTCGTGGCACGCGCACCCCACATCCCACGAACGTACGTCATGCCACGGACGTCCCCGATGTCCCTCGAACGGGCCACTGGTTCCCCCCGAGGGCCTCGGATGGCGGAAGCTGTCAAGTGTGAGCCCCCGAGTCCGCGTCGCCGTCCCACCGCGCCCGCTTCATGTCGAGCCGCGGCAGATGGCCCTCCGCGGCCCTGCCCGCCTCCTTCAGCGCGGTGCCCTCCACGCGGTAGTGGTCCAGGGCGCTCAGCTCGTGCCCCGGCAGCAGCACCCCGTCGGCGCGCACCACCCGCCACCAGGGGACGGAGCCGCCGTAGAGGGACATCACCCGCCCCACCTGGCGTGGCCCTCCCTCCTCCAGCCACTCCGCGACGTCGCCGTACGTCATCACGCGCCCGGGCGGAATCCGCTCGGCGACCTCCAGGACCCGCTCGGCGTACTCGGGCAGTTCGTCCGCGTACCCCTCTCGGGTGCCCTCGGGCAGGCTCTGCTCGCTCATTCGTCCCATCCTGCCGCACCCCACCGACAACCCGCGCGGTCCGCGTCAGGTCGCCGTCTCGCCCCCGGGCGGCGCTTGGGGCAGACTGTGCGCCCCCGCATCTGCACCCTGATGCCCTCGTGTGTCGGTGGGGCATGCCACCATCGTGCGGGCGGTGACTGGTGATACGAGATCAAGAAGAGACGACCGAGCAGCAGGGCGTGCACCCCGACGGAGCGGCGGGCACCCCTGACGCCGCCGCACGCCCGGACGCGGCCGAATCCGGCACCGTACCTTCGGAATCCGCGCGCGCGGAGGCCGTGGAACCGGACGCCGGACACCCGTCCCCCGCCGTCGGACCCGACGCCTCCCCCGACGCCCCCGAGGCGGAACACGTGCCGGACGAGATCCACACGGACGAGGTGGAGGGCGACGAACCGCTGCTCCCCGCGCGCGTGCACCGCCCCTCCGACCTCATGCGTCTTCTGGTCGGCGTGCTCGCCATCGCCGTGCTGCTCGGCATCGCCGCGTTCGCGCACGGCACCACCTCCGGGCTCGAACAGGACATCAACAAGGGCACCGGGCAGGCGCCCGACCTGCTGATCAAGATCGCGGGTCTGGCCTCCAGCATCGCGATCCTGCTCGTGCCGGTCGCGTTCGCGATCGAGCGGCTGATCAAGCGGGACGGGCTGCGCATCGCCGACGGCGTGCTCGCGGCCGTCCTCGCCCACGGTGTGACCCTCGCCACCGACCTGTGGGTGGCCAGAGCCGCCCCCGGCTCGATCCAGGAGGCGCTCACCCAGCCCTCCCCCGGCGACATCCACGCCCTCACCGACCCGGTGCACGGCTATCTCGCGCCCGTCATCGCCTACATGACGGCCGTCGGCATGTCCCGGCGGCCGAGATGGCGCTCGGTGCTGTGGATCGTGCTGCTGCTCGACGCGTTCTCCATGCTCGTCACCGGCTACACGACACCTTTCTCGATCATCCTCACGGTGCTGATCGGCTGGACCGTCGCCTACGGCACGCTCTACGCGGTGGGCTCCCCCAACGTCCGCCCCACCGGCCGGACCCTGCTGGCGGGCCTGCGGCACGTCGGCTTCCACCCGGTCGGCGCGGCCCGCGAGGAGGCCCTGGACACCGAGAACGGCGACCGGGGCCGGCGCTACTTCGTCACCCTGGAGGACGGGCCGCCGCTGGACGTCACGGTCGTCGACCGGGAGCAGCAGGCCCAGGGCTTCTTCTACCGCGCGTGGCGCAACCTGACGCTGCGCGGCTTCGCCACCCGCTCCAGCCTCCAGTCGCTGCGCCAGGCCCTGGAGCAGGAGGCGCTGCTGGCGTACGCGGCGATCGCGGCCGGTGCCAACGCGCCCAAACTGATCGCCACCTCCGAGCTGGGCCCGGACGCCGTCATGCTCGTCTACGAGCACACCGGCGGCCGCACCCTCGACTCGCTGGCCGACGAGGAGATCACCGACGAACTGCTGCGCAACACCTGGCACCAGGTACAGGCGCTGCAGTCGCGCCGGATCGCGCACCGCAGACTCGCGGGTGACGCCATCCTGGTGGATCGTTCCGGCCAGGTGATCCTCACGGATCTGCGCGGCGGTGAGATCGCGGCCGGCGAGCTGCTGCTGCGCATGGACGTCGCCCAGCTCGTCACCACGCTCGGCCTGCGGGTCGGCGCCGAGCGGGCGGTGGCCTCGGCGGTGGGTGTCCTCGGGCCCGACGCCGTCGCCGACTGCCTGCCGATGCTCCAGCCGATCGCGCTCACCCGCTCCACGCGCGCGACGCTGCGAAGACTGGCCAGAGAGCGTGCCCAGCGGGAACGCGACGCGGTCCTGGAGGCGTCCCGGCAGGCCAAGCAGGCCCGTGCGGAGGAGGCCGAGAAACCCGACAAGAAGACGGTGCGCGCCGAGCAGCGGGCCGAGAAGCGGGCCCTGGACGACGCGCTGGAAGAGGCCCGCGAGGAGGACCTGCTCACCCAGATCCGGCACCAGGTGCTGAAGATCAGGCCGCAGGCGCCCGTCGAGCCGGCCCGCCTGGAGCGGGTCCGGCCGCGCACGCTGATCAGCCTCATCGCCGGCGCGATCGGCGCGTACTACCTGCTGACCCAGCTCACCCACATCGAGTTCGGCCCCCTGGTCGCGAACGCCCAGTGGGGCTGGGTGATCGCCGCGGTGCTGTTCTCGGCGGTCAGCTACGTCGCCGCCGCGATGGCGCTGCTCGGGTTCGTGCCCGAACGGGTGCCGTTCGTGCGGACCGTGGCGGCGCAGGTCGCCGGGTCGTTCGTGAAGATCGTGGCGCCCGCGGCGGTCGGCGGCGTCGCCCTCAACACACGCTTCCTGCAGCGCGCCGGTGTGCGCCCCGGCCTCGCGGTGGCGAGCGTCGGCGCCTCGCAGCTGTTCGGGCTCGGCTGCCACATCCTGATGCTGCTCTCCTTCGGCTACCTGACCGGCACCGAGAAGACGCCGTCGCTGTCGCCGTCCCGCACCGTCATCGCGGGTCTGCTGACCGTAGCCGTACTGGTCCTCGTGGTGACCTCGGTGCCGTTCCTGCGGAAATTCGTCTCCACGCGGGTGCGGTCGCTCTTCGCGGGCGTCGTACCGCGCATGCTGGACGTGCTCCAGCGGCCGCAGAAGCTCGTCACCGGCATCGGCGGCATGCTGCTGCTCACCGCCTGCTTCGTGATGTGCCTGGACGCCTCCATCCGCGCGTTCGGCAACGAGGGCTCCTCGCTCAGCATCGCCAGCGTCGCCGTCGTCTTCCTCGCCGGAAACGCGCTCGGCTCCGCGGCGCCGACCCCGGGCGGAGTCGGCGCGGTCGAGGCGACCCTGACCGTCGGCCTGATCGCCGTCGGCCTCCCCAAGGAGGTCGCGGCCCCCGCCGTCCTGCTGTACCGGCTGCTGACCCTGTGGCTGCCGGTCCTGCCCGGCTGGCTGGCCTTCAACCACCTGTCCCGCAAGGGAGCGCTCTAGCCCAGGCGCCGGCGCCGGGGGCACGAGACGCTCCCGCTCGCACCGGATGCGCCACGGGCGTCCGGGGGTCGTACCTCGTACGGCTCGCGCCCCGCGCGCGTGGTCGCGTGCGACCTCAGGATGGGAGCATGCCGAACCCCTTCCGGATCCGTGTCGCCGCCCTGGTCACCGCCCTGATGCTGCCCTCCCTGCTGGCCGGGTGCAGCGACGGCGCCAAGGACGGGGATCTGGCGGCACAGAAGCTGGACTGGAAGGCCTGCCCGGCCCCCGACGAGGCCGAGGGCGGTGGCGGCATCCCCTCGCCGCTGCCCGGTGGCGCCGCCTGGCAGTGCGCGACCATGAAGGCGCCGCTGGACTGGTCGAAGCCGAAGGGCGCCACCATCGGTCTCGCACTGATCCGTGCCGAGGCCAGCGGCGACGCGAGCAAGCGGATCGGCTCCCTGATCTTCAACTTCGGCGGGCCCGGCGGCAGCGGCGTCACCACGCTCCCCGCGTTCGGCGAGGACTACGCGGCCCTGCGCACCCGCTACGACCTCGTCAGCTTCGACCCGCGCGGAGTCGGCCGCAGCGACCCCGTCGAGTGCGAGAATGACGAACAGCTCGACAACTACTTCCAGCAGGACGCGACGCCCGAGACCAGCACCGAGCGCACCCAGCTGATCAACCGCACCAAGCAGTTCAACGCCGCCTGCGAGAAGAACTCCAAGACGATCCTGCCGCATGTACGCACCACCGACGCGGCCCGCGACATGGACCTCATGCGCCAGGTCCTCGGCGACAGGCAGCTGCACTACTTCGGCATCTCCTACGGCACCGAACTCGGCGGTGTCTACGCCCACCTGTTCCCTAAGAACGTGGGCCGGGCCGTCCTCGACGGCGTCATCGACCCCACCCAGAACCCCGAGCAGAGCTCGCTGGGACAGGCCAAGGGCTTCCAGCTCGCGCTCGACAACTTCGCCGAGGACTGCACCTCCAAGAAGGCCGAGTGCCCGATCGGCGACACCCCGCAGGACGTGAAGAACCGTATCGCCAAGCTCCTCGTGGACCTCGACACGAAGCCGATTCCCGGCATCCTCCCCCGACAGCTGACCCAGACCGCCGCCACCAACGGCATCGCGCAGTCCCTGTACTCCAAGGACTTCTGGGAGTACCTCACCGAGGGACTCGAAGAGGCGTACGACGGCGACGGGAAGATCCTGATGCTGCTGTCCGACTCCATGAACGGCCGTAGCCAGAACGGCGAGTACAGCAACATCACGGCGGCGAACATCGCCATCAACTGCGCGGACGAGAAACCTCGGTACACCGCCGACTACGTCCAGCAGAGGCTGCCCGAATTCCGGGCCGCGTCCCCGCTGTTCGGCGACTACCTCGCGTGGGGCATGGTCAGCTGCACGAGCTGGGCGGTGCCGGGCGCCGCCGACCATCCCGACGTCAGCGCGCCCGGGTCGGCGCCGATCCTGGTCGTGGGCAACACGGGCGACCCGGCCACGCCGTACGAGGGCGCGAAGAAGATGGTGGAGTCGCTGGGCAAGGGCGTCGGGGTGGAGCTGACGTACAAGGGGCAGGGGCACGGGGCCTACGACAGCAAGAACAAGTGCGTGCAGTCGACCGTGAACGGTTACTTGCTGGACGGGAAGGTACCGAAGGCCGGCACGGTCTGTTCGTGAGCGCGGAGGAGCCAAGAAACCGGCCGAGGAGCTAAGAAGTCGCAGGTCAAAAGGTTATCCACAGGCCGCAACAGCCTTCGCTCGATCCGCCTACTATGACCTGACCGCTTTCCGCGACGAACCTGCGGAGAGCCTGTGAGGGGGGTGTGCGCGCATGTTGCGTTTCGTACGATGGGCGGCCGCTGTTGCCGCGGGGCTGCTCGTGGCCGGGTGCGGCGGCGGGTCGTCCGGCGGGGGCGGGGACGAAGGAAAGACACGGTCCGAACAGCCGTCACCGGCCTCCACCGCCTCTGCCGCCCTGCCCTCCTCCCTCACCTCCCAGAAGCTCGACTGGGGCAGCTGCAAAGCCACTTCGGACTCCGCCGCGCCCAGTGGGGAGTGGCGGTGCGCGACCCTCAAGGTGCCGCTGGACTGGGCGAAGCCGGACGGGAAGACCATAGGGGTGGCGCTGATCCGGGCGAAGGCGAGCGGGGGTTCGGGCAAGCGGATCGGCTCGCTGCTGTTCAACTTCGGCGGTCCCGGCGGCTCGGGCGTCTCGATGATGCCGTACTACGCCACCACCGTCTCCTCGCTGCGCGAGCGGTACGACCTGGTGAGCTGGGATCCGCGCGGGGTGGGCGCCAGTGAGGGGATCAGGTGTCGCAGCGACAAGGACATGCGGTCCGCCGAGTCGATCGACGCCACCCCGGACACGGCGGCGGAGGAGACGGCGTACTTCAAGGACGCCGCCGCCTTCGGCAAGGGCTGTGAGACCGCGGACGGCGAGCTGATCGCGCACGTCTCGACGACGGACACGGCCCGGGACATGGATCTGATGCGCCAGGTGCTCGGTGATACGGAGATGCACTATTTCGGCATCTCGTACGGCACCGAACTGGGCGGTGTCTACGCCCACTTGTTCCCGAAGAAGGTGGGGCGGCTGATCCTGGACGCGGTGGTCGACCCGACCGCGGACTCGGTCGGCCACGCGAAGAACCAGACCGAGGGGTTCCAGCGCGCCCTCGACGACTACCTCAAGTCCACCGGACAGGACCCGGAACAGGGCTCGCAGAAGATCGCCGCCCTGCTGAAGAAGCTCGACAGCGAGCCGCTCGCGACCTCCTCCGGGCGGAAGCTGACCCAGACCCTCGCGGTCACCGGCATCGTCCTGCCGCTGTACAGCCAGGACAGCTGGCCGACGCTGACCAGCGCGCTCCAGGCGGCCGAGGACGGCGACGGCTCGGAGCTGCTGTCGCTCGCGGACCAGTACAACGAACGTGACTCCTCCGGGCACTACGGCACGACCGCCCACTCCCAGCGGGTCATATCGTGCCTGGACGACAGGCAACGGCCCACGCTCGCCCAGACGAAGAAGCTGCTGCCCGACTTCGAGAAGATCTCGCCCGTCTTCGGCGACTTCCTGGGCTGGGACACGGCCGGCTGGTGCCACGACTGGCCGGTGGCCGGGGAGTACGACACCCCGGAGGTGAGCGCCCCGGGCTCGGCCCCGATCCTGCTGGTCGGCAACACGGGCGACCCGGCGACCCCGTACGAGGGCGCCCGGCGAATGGCCGACGAGCTGGGCAAGGGCGTCGGCGTCGAGCTGACCTGGAAGGGCGAGGGCCACGGCGCGTACGGGCGCGGGAGCGACTGCGTGGACTCGACGGTTACCGGTTACCTGCTGGACGGCACGGTCCCGAAGGACGGCAAGGTCTGCTCATGACGAAGGCGGGGGCTCCGGGCGCCTGCCGCGCCCGAAACCCCCGCCCGTCGCAAAGACCGCGATCAGTAGACCGGCTTCTCCGGCTCGATCTGGTTGACCCAGCCGATCACGCCGCCGCCGACGTGCACGGCGTCCGCGAAGCCCGCGGACTTCAGGACCGCGAGGACCTCCGCACTGCGGACACCCGTCTTGCAGTGCAGGACGATCTTCTTGTCCTGGGGCAGGCCCTCCAGGGCGGTGCCGAGCAGGAACTCGTTCTTCGGGATCAGCTTGGCGCCCGGGATGGAGACGATCTCGTACTCGTTCGGCTCGCGGACGTCGATGATCTCGATGTTCTCGCCGTCGTCGATCCACTCCTTGAGCTGCTTGGGAGTGATCGTCGAGCCGGCGGCCGCCTGCTGGGCCTCCTCGGAGACGACGCCGCAGAAGGCCTCGTAGTCGATGAGCTCGGTGACGGTCGGGTTCTCGCCGCAGACCGCGCAGTTCGGGTCCTTGCGGACCTTCACCTGGCGGTACTGCATCTCCAGGGCGTCGTAGATCATCAGGCGGCCGACGAGGGGCTCGCCGGTGCCGGTGAGGACCTTGATGGCCTCGGTGACCTGGATGGAGCCGATGGACGCGCAGAGCACGCCCAGCACGCCGCCCTCGGCGCAGGAGGGGACCATGCCCGGCGGCGGGGGCTCCGGGTAGAGGCAGCGGTAGCAGGGACCGTGCTCGGACCAGAAGACCGAGGCCTGGCCGTCGAAGCGGTAGATCGAGCCCCAGACGTACGGCTTGTTCAGCAGCACGCAGGCGTCGTTGACCAGGTAGCGGGTGGCGAAGTTGTCCGTGCCGTCGACGATCAGGTCGTACTGGCTGAAGATGTCCATCACGTTCTCGGCCTCGAGCCGCTCTTCGTGAAGGACCACGTTCACGTACGGGTTGATGCCGAGGACGGAGTCGCGGGCGGACTCGGCCTTGGAGCGGCCGATGTCGGCCTGGCTGTGGATGATCTGGCGCTGCAGGTTCGACTCGTCGACCTCGTCGAACTCCACGATGCCGAGGGTGCCGACACCGGCCGCGGCGAGGTACATCAGCGCCGGCGAGCCCAGGCCGCCGGCGCCCACACAGAGCACCTTGGCGTTCTTCAGCCGCTTCTGCCCGTCCATCCCGACATCGGGGATGATCAGGTGGCGGGAGTACCTGCGGACCTCGTCTACGGTGAGCTCAGAGGCTGGCTCGACCAGGGGTGGCAGCGACACGGGGACTCCGTTGGTCGGTCAATCACTACAGATGTTCTCCGTGTAACACTGCCATGGCCATCTTCATTCCGAGACACCTGTCCCGACCCGCGAGACGATGTCGTCCCAGTAGCCGGGCATGTTCTCCCAGGGGTCCACGCGGCCGCCGTGATCCGTGCGGTCCGTGAAGTAGATGGTCGCGGCGCCCTGCCAGCGGGCGATGCGCAGTGCCTCGTCGAGGTGACCGCGGGGTATGCCGTGCACGAAATGGCAGAAGCGGTCCGGCGGGTAGTCCGCGGTCCACTCGGCGACGTGCGACCAGCGGTAGTCGCTCCACGAGCCGGCGAAGGTCACCAGCTGGTCGGCGTTCTCCGCGTAGCCCGGATGGGGGTGGGTGCCGTGACCGAGGACGATGTGGGGGGCGTCACCGATGGTGCGGAGCGTGGCGACGGCTCGGCGGATCTCGGGGAGCGCCGTGCGTTCGCCGGGGCAGCGCTCCAGCAGGAAGCCGTCGACGCGGTACCAGTCGTGATAGCGGCGGGCGTCGAGGACCAGGTCGCCGTGGGGGCGTGCGCCGTAGGTGGTGTCCAGGCGGCCCAAGACGCGGACGCCCGCGTTGCGGAGCCTGCCGACTGCTTCCAGGCAGTGCGGGTCGGGGCGGCTGCCGGGACCGTTCGCCACGTTGAGGACGACCCAGCGCAAAGGGGTGCCCGGGCGGGTGAGTTCGGCCCACTGCGCCGGGGCGAGGAGGGGGTGGGCGTAGCCGGGGATGCCGAAGGCGGTGCGGACGCCGGTGGCCGCGGCACCCGATCTGGTGCTGGTCAGATGCGGCATGCCGCCTCCATCCAGATGTCCGCGAGGGACTCTTCGAGGTTGATACGGGGCCGCCAGCCGAGCCGGTCGCGGGCGCAGCGCACGTCGGCCTGTTGCCAGCTGCCGCAGCCGTCCGGGTACGGGTAGGCGACCGGGGCCGCGTGGTCGGGGTCCAGGCGGGGGTGGCCGATGGGGCTGCGCATCGGGCCGGGCGGGCCGTCGAGTTCGTGCAGGGCGCCGCCGTATCCGGCGACCCGGGCGAGGACGGCGGCGGCGTCGCGGAGGCGGACGGCGCGGCCGGAGCCGATGTTGATGACACCCTGGGCGGCGGAGAGCGAGGCCGCGTGGACGGCGCGGGCGACGTCGCGTACGTCGACGAAGTCGCGCTGGGCGCCGAGGCCGCCGAGTTTGAGTTCGCCGTCGCCGGACTGCATGGCACGGCGCATGGCTTCGGCGAGGCGGCCGAGCGGGGAGCCGGCCGGGGTGCCGGGCCCGGCGGGCGAGAAGACGCGCAGCACGACGGCGTCCAGGCCCGACCCGAGGACCAGTTCGGTGGCGGCGAGCTTGCTGACGCCGTACGGGCCACCGGGGCGCGGTACGGCGTCCTCGGCCGTGGAGGAGCCGGGCTGGCTCGGGCCGTACTCGGCGCCGCAGCCGATCTGCACCAGGCGGGCGCCGCAGCCGCTTCGGCGCAGGGCCTCGCAGACGGTGGCGACGGCGACGGTGTTGTGCCGGGTGAGTTCCCGGGCACCGCCACGGGTGGCGCCGGCGCAGTTCACGATGACGCCCGGGTGGACCGCGTCGAGGAAGCGGGTGAGCGCACCGGGACTGCCGGTGGCGAGGTCGAAGCGGACGTCGGCGTCGTCGCCGCGGCCGAGCGCGGTGAGCTGGACGGCCGGGTCGGCGAGCAGCCGGTCGGCGACGAAGCGGCCGAGGTATCCGTTGGCTCCGATCAGCAGAACCCTCATCGCGTGGCTCCCGGGGTGTGCGCTCCGGCGACTCCGGTGGTTCCGGACGCTCCGGGTCCGGGTCGGGAGGTGGTCATCTGGCGGTCTCCTTCAAGGGGTGGTGCGGTTGCCTCCGGCGGGATGCCGGGCGCGTGCCGCCGCGACGGCACGGCGAGGCAGGCGAAGAGAACGGCGGCTCTGCTCACTCGGGGTCTCCCGTCGGCGCGTGGGCCGAGGCCCGGGTGAGAGTGCGGGTCGCCTGGAACAGCAGCGCCAGGGCCGCGACGCCGCAGACGAGTGCCGGGACACCGCCCGCGCCCCAGGCGCCGGCCACGGCGTCGACAGGGGTCGCGAGGAAGGCGCAGCCGGGCAGCCGGCCGGCCAGGACCAGCCCCACGGCGGCCGCTTCGGCGGCGGCGGCGAGGGCGAGGGCGGGGCGCTGCGGCACGTTGTGGACGGTCAGGAGGCGGGCGAGCAGCAGGAGGGCGCCCAGGGTGAGGGCCTCCGGGTAGCCGGCGGGTTCTCCGAGGGCGGCGCCGCACACGGCGAGCAGGACGGTGAGGACGCCCAGGTAGAGGGCGAACGTGCCGAGCAGCAGCGGCTGTACGGAGCCGGCGAACTCCTCCAGGCCCCGGCTGCCCGTGAGCCTGCGGCGGGCGCCCACCGTGAAGAGATGGGCGCTCCAGGCGGCGGGGGCGCAGGCCAGGGTGAGGGCCAGGACGGGCGCGGTGGTCACCGGCCAGGGGCCGTGCGCGGCGCCGGTCGGGAGGCCGTCGGGGCCGCCGTCCAGGATGGCGCGCAGGAGGCCGTTGCCGAGGAGGGCGTAGGCGAGGAGCCAGCAGGTCCACGCGCGCGTGCCGGTCACGGTGTGCCGGGCGAGGGGGCGGGCAGGCCAGGCGAGGGGGCCGCGGCGCAGGGCCAGGCCCACGGCCAGGGCGAGGGCGAGCAGGCCGACGGCCGCCGTCAGGAGGCGGGGGCGCCCCTCGGTGAGCCGTACGCCGGTCACCACCGCCGCGCCGACCGCGCCCGGCAGGAGGGTGAGCAGCGCCCAGTCGGCGCGCACGCGGGGCGCGGGCGCCGCTTCCGGGCGCGGACGCGGGTCGCCGTCGCGGGGCACGCGCGCGTAGAGCTCCTCGGCGAGCGAGAAGACGTCACGGTGCCGGAAGCGGGCGGCGGTCCGGTCGGTGACGCCGTGCGCTTCGAGGCCGGCCGCGATCTCCAGCGGGTCGACGGCCTGTTCGCAGAGGGCGCGGTGGCGGTGCATCAGCGCTTTCACGGGATCGGCGGCGCCTCGACGCGGGGAGGGTCCCCGGCTGCCCGCTGTGCCCGGGGCGGTCCGGGTGTAGCCCCCGCCGGCGACCGCGGCCGAATCCCCGGCCCCACTCCGGGACAGGGCGCCTTCCGAGCCGTCGTCCGCCGTGCCCAGGAGCCATTCCTCCGACCGCGCGTCCCAGGCGTCGGCCCCGCCGGGGCGCTCGGGCCGGTCCAGCTCGCCCGGCCCGCCGTTCACGGCGTCGTCCTCGTCGCCGTTCACAGGGCACCCTCCGGCGCCGCGAGCGGCGTCGCCCGTACCGGGGTCGGCCGCGGTGCGGCGCCCAGGGCCCAGCCGGGGCCGCCCCGGCTCACGACGCGGGCCGTCGGACCGGTCCAGCGGCCGGGGACATGGGCCTCGGCGGGAGCGGCGAACGGCAGCGGCTCGCCGGCCTCGTCGAGGACGACCCGGCGCACCGGGCAGTGCGAGACGATCTCCAGGTAAATGCCGTGAAATGCCGCGACGTTCTGCTCGACGGTGAACAGTTCGAGCGCCCGGGCGCGTGCCGCGGCTCCGAGGCGCTCACGGCGCTCGGGGTCGCGCAGCAGCGCCACGCACGCCTCCGCGAGCGCCCGCGGATTGCGCGGGGGTACGACGAGACCGGTGCCGCCGATGACCTCCACCACGGCGCCGACGTCGGTGGAGACGGTCGGGCGGGCGCAGAGCATCGCCTCGACGAGGCCGACCGGGAAACCCTCGACGACGCTGGAGAGGACGACGACCGATCCGGACGCGTAGGCGTCGGCGAGGGTCGGTGCCTCCGGGCCTCCGATCTCCTCGAAGGCGACCGGGTTGTCGCCCACGGCGTGCACTCCTTCGGCCTCGTCCGGGAAGAGCTGGGCGGCGAGCGCCTTGCAGTGGCCAAGGTAGGCCCGGCCCTCCGGTCCCGCCGGGGCGCCCACGACCCGCAACCGCGCCTTGGGCTCCTCCTTGCGGACCTCCGCGAAGGCGTGCAGCAGCGAGACCAGGTCCTTGGACGGTTCTGTCCGGCCGACCCACACGAGCGTGTCCGGGTCGGCCCGGTCCGGCGCCTCGCCGACCTCGGCGAAGCGGGCGGCCTCCAGGCCCGGGTGGACGGTGCGGATACGGGCGCGGTCGGCGCCGCAGCGCTCCTGCCAGCGGCGGGCGTGCGCGTTGCCGGGGGTGATGATCGCGGCGCGGCCGTAGACCTCGGCGGCGAGCCGGCCGTGGAACGCGGCGAGCAGGGCGCGCACGGCGGGGGTCGCCGCGTCGGGGCCGGAGGCGAGGTAGTGCGAGCGCAGTTGCACGCCGTACTCGGTGACCAGCAGCGGCACGTCGCAGAAGTGGCGCGCGAGCAGGCCGGGCAGGGCGGCCGGGCCGCCGGCGGTGGCGTGGCAGAGGTCGGTGGCGCCGAGGCCGTCGTCGTCGTACCAGTCGAGCGAGAGGGGGCGCAGGGCGCGTTCGAGGTGCGCGGCGACGGCGAGCAGATCCGGCACGCGCGCCTCGCGCGCCGTACCGAGTGCGCCGGGTGCGCGGCAGGCGCGCTCCAGGGTGCGCACGGCGCTGTCGGAGCGGAGTGCGCCGACCAGTCCGCCCTCGTCACGGGCGAGTTCGGCGAGTCCGTAGAGCGCGCTGCCGAAACGGTCCGCCAGATGGCCGGGTCCGGCACCGGAGCCGTCCGCACCGTTCGCGCCGTCCGCTCCGTCCAGGCCCACACCGTCCGGCCCGCCGACGCCCGGACCGGCGCACAGCACCGCCGCCAGCTCCCCGTAGCTCTCGACGAAGCGCCGGCGCGCGCGCCGGCCGTACGCGACCCCGTCCTCCTCTGCGGTCCACAGGGGCGCCGTCCGTACCCGGCTGACGTGCGGCGGCAACGGAAGCCAGCCCTCGTCCTCCTGACGCCTGCTGCGGCTGAGCGCGTAGAGGTCGAACTCGTGCTGCCCGAGCCCGCGCACGAGCCGGTCGCACCAGAGTCTGGCGTCACCGCTCACATACGGATAGCCACCCTCCGTAAGCAGTCCGATGCGCACGTGTGCACCCCCGATCGATCTCCCGTATGGGGAGCCACCGTTGCCTCGGTGGCTCGCAGCGGGACGAACGTATGCGGACAAGGCGGTGGCGCGACGGACGGTTGTCCATCGCGCCACCAAAAGGGGTGAACGGTCGTAACTTTCCCGTGCGCTTCGCGTTCGGTCGCGCTAAGAGATCAATCGACAGCGAAACGTCACATCGGGTTGTCTCCCGGGAGCTGCTGAAACGTCACGCCGACGCCAGTTCCCGCCGGGCCGCCCGGCGCCGGGCCGCGGCCTCGGGGTCGAGGGCGGGTACGGCGGCGAGCAGTTGCCGGGTGTACGGGTCCCGGGGGCTGTCGTAGACCTCGTCGGCGGGTCCGGTCTCGACGATCCGGCCGCGGCGCATCACCGCGACCCGGTCGCTGACCTGACGGACGACGGCGAGGTCGTGGGCGACGAAGACGAGCGCCAGGCCGAGTTCGCGCTGGAGCTCACCGAGCAGGGCGACGACCTGGGCCTGGGTGGTGACGTCCAGCGCGGAGACCGGCTCGTCGCAGACGATGACGCGCGGGTCGGCCGCGAGCGCCCGCGCGATGCCCACGCGCTGGCGCTGGCCACCGCTGAACTCGTGCGGATAGCGCTCGTAGTGCGCCCCTTCGAGCCCTACCCGCTCCAGCAGTTCGATCACGCGCCGCCGGATGCGCCCCTGGTCCCGTTCGCCCCCGGCGCGCAGCGGGTCGGCTATCGACTCGCCCACGCTGCGCCGGGGGTTGAGGGACGACACCGGGTCCTGGAAGACCATCTGGACGGCCGGCCGCACGCCCACGCGCGCGTGCCCCTCGTAACGCACCTCTCCCGCCGTCGGCTCCAGCAGTCCGACCAGCATCCGGCCGAGCGTCGTCTTGCCGCTGCCGCTCTCGCCCACGATGCCGAGGGTCTCGCCCCGGTGGACGGAGAGCGACACGTCGTCCACCGCGGCGAACGTCCCCTTGCCGCGCCCGAATTCGCGCCGCAGACCGGACGCCTCCAGCACGACCTCCTCGGACGCCTGTGAGGGCGCGCGCACCGCGTCCACGCGCGGGACGGCGGAGAGCAGTTCGCGGGTGTACGGCTGCGCGGGCGCCCCGAGCACGGCGGCGACCGGGCCCTGCTCGATCACGCGCCCGTGCCGCATGACGAGCACCTGGTCGACGCTCTCGGCGGCGACGCCCACGTCGTGCGTGACGAGCAGCAGGCCCATGCCGGTCTCGACGCGCAGGGTGTGCAGCAGGTCGAGGATCTGGGCCTGGACGGTGACGTCGAGGGCGGTGGTGGGCTCGTCGGCGATCAGCAGGTCGGGCTCGCAGGCGAGCGCCATGGCGATCAGCGCGCGCTGGCGCATGCCGCCGCTGAACTCGTGCGGGCGGGACCGGGACCGGCGGGGCGCGTCCGGGATGCCCACCCGGTCCAGGACCTCCACGGCACGCGCGCGTGCGGCCCGTCGCGACACGCGCGTGTGCACGCGGTACACCTCGGCGATCTGGTCGCCGATCGCGTAGTACGGGTCGAGGGAGGAGAGCGGGTCCTGGAAGACCATCGCCGCCTTGGCACCGCGCAGCCGTCGCAGTTCGTCGTCGGTGGCGGCCTGTACGTCGGTGCCGGCGACCTGGATCGTGCCGCCGACCTTCGCCCCCGTGCCGTGGTGCAGGCCCAGCAGTGCCGAGGCGACCGTGGACTTGCCGGAACCGGACTCGCCGACCAGCGCCAGGGCGGTGCCCGCCGCCAGTTCGAAGGAGAGTCCGTCCACGGCCCGCAGGTCGCCGAACTCGACGGTCAGATCAGTGACTTGGACGAGACTCATGCCAGTACCACCCGTCGGTCGGCCACCGCGTAGAGCACGTCGGCGACGGCGTTGGCGAGGACCACGAAGAAGCCGATGACCAGGACCATGCCGACGACGACGGGCAGGTCGACCACGGTGACGGCGTGGACGAGTTCCTGGCCGATGCCGGGAAGGCCGAAGAGGGTCTCGATGAGGACGGCGCCGCCCACGGCACTGCCGAAGTCGTTGGCGTTCAGGGCGATGATCGGTGCCAGGGCGCCGCGCAGGGCGTGCCGGCCGACGATCGACCGTTCGCCCACGCCGTAGGCCCGGAAGGTCCTGATGTGGTCCTCGGCGAGCGTCTCCAGCATCGACGCCCGGGTCATCCGGGCGAAGTAGGCCGCCTCGGCGAGCGCCAGGGTGAACCACGGCAGCAGCAGGTTCCAGGCCCACTGCTCGGGGTCGTCCGAAAAGGACACGTACTCCGGGAACGGCAGCAGCTCCAGTTGTCCGCAGATCACGATCATCAGGACGAGCCCGATGACGAAGACCGGCGTCGACATGCCCGCCAGGGTGAGGCCGGTCAGGGCGCGTTCGGTGAACCGGCCGCGCCGCCAGGCGGAGAGGATGCCGGTGCCGACCCCGAGGATCAGCCAGAGCACCATGGCGCCGATCACCAGGGACAGGCTGACCGGCAGCTTGGTCAGGATGATCTGGGTGACCTGCTGGTCGCTCTGGTACGAGAGTCCGAGGCAGGGCGCCGAGCAGTGCGCGACAGATGTGCCGGTCGAGTAGTCCTGGCCGGCGAAGATGCCCGACAGGAAGTGCCAGTACCTCAGGTACAGCGGGTCGTCGAGCCTGAGCTGCTGGGAGACCTGGTGCACCTGTTCCGGCGAGCAGCGCGGGCCGCAGGTGATCTGGGCGACGTCGCCGGGGGTGACGTAGAAGACGACGTAGACGATCACCGAGATGGCCAGCAGGGTGATCACCGCGCCGACGGCACGGCGCAGCGCGAATCCGGCGAAGCCGGTCATGACTGGGTCTCCTTCGCGGCGGCCGTGTCCGCCGTCTCCTTCGCGGCGGCCGTGGCCGCCGTCTCCTTCGCGGCGGCCGTGGCCGCCGTCTGCGTCGCGGTGGCCGCCTTCGCCTCCTGCTTGCGACCCGTGCCGACGCGCAGCCGGGAGGCCGACCGCGGGTCGAGGGCCGTGCGGATGCCGTCGCCGAGCACGGTGAGCGCGAGCACGGTCACGAACAGGGCGCCGGCCGGCAGCAGCAGGTACTGCGGGGCCGCCTGGTACCAGATGTTGGCGGAGGTCAGCATCTGTCCCCAGGACGGGGTCGGGGGCTTCACGCCGACGCCGAGGAAGGACAGCGAGGCCTCGATGGAGATGTTGGCCGGCACCATGAGCGCCGCGTAGGTGATGACGGGCGCGGCGAGACCGGGCAGCAGTTCCCGGCGGGCGATCCGCCAGGTGCTCCAGCCGCTGAGCCGCGCGGCGGCCACGTAGTCGAGGTTCTTCAGGGAGAGCGTCGCGGCCCGCGTGATCTTGCCGATGGTGCCCCAGGCGACGAAGCCGATGATGAGCGAGACCAGGACCGGCCGCGGAAAGCTGCCGGGCACGACGGCCAGCAGCGCCAGCGCCATGATGATCAGCGGCATGGCGACGATGATGTCGGTGACCCGGCTCAACAGTTGATCAACCCATCGGTTGCCGAGCGCTGCCGTGACTCCCACGATGACGCCGAGGACGACCTGCACGGTGGTCGCGGCCAGCGCGACGCCCAGGGAGACCCGGGCCCCGTACACCAGCCGCGCGAACAGGTCGCGCCCGGTCTGCGGTTCGACGCCCAGCCAGTGGTCGCCGCTGATGCCGCCGAGGGAGCCGATCGGGACGCCACCGCGCGCGGAGTCGATGAGCGACGGGTGGTAGGTGGTCGGGTCCTGGCCCTCCAGCGCGGTGAGCAGCGGCGCGGCGAGTGCGACCAGGACGAGCAGCGCGACGACGGCGGCCGCGACGAGGGCGGCGCGCTGTGTGCGCAGCCGCCGCCAGAACTGACGAGCCCCCGAGGCCCCCGAGGCGGGCGCCTCGGGGGCCTGGGCGGCGAGAAGTGCCTCGCTCACGGCGCTACTTCACCGAGACCTGGGAGATGTCCAGGACACCGGTCCAGTCGCTGATCACGACGTTCTTGATGTCCTTGCCGACCAGGCGCTTGTAGACCGGGTGGAACAGCGGCACGGTCAGGGCCTGCGCGCCGATCTTCTTGTCCAGTGCGCCCCAGCGCTGGGCGGCCGCGTCAAGGTCGGTCAACTTGTTGATCGCGTCAATCTCGGCATTGACCGAAGCATCGTTGAGCTGGGCCGAGTTGAAGTTCGCGCCGTCCTTGACGATCTGCCGGCCGTCGAAGATCGGGGCGAGGAAGGGACCGCCGGAGGGCCAGTCGGCACCCCACGCGGAGAGGAAGAAGCCCGGCTCGGTCTTCACGTTGTGGATCGTGTCGGAGTAGTTGTTGTCCTCCAGACCCTGGAGCTTGACCGTGATGCCGGCCTTCTTGAGGGCGTCCTGGATGGCGGTCGCGATCTCGGGGCTGGTCTTGAAGTTCTGGGCGTTGTCGTGGGTCAGCGTGACGGTGAGCCCGTTCGGGTAGCCCGCTTCCTTCAGCAGTTCCTTGGCCTTGGCCGCGTTGCCGGTATCGCCCGCGGGGAAGAGGTCGTACGGCGTGTAGCCGAAGGACTTCTGGTTGGGCAGGTAGGTGGTGGCGGCCTCGGCCAGCGCGCTGCCGCCCGCCGCGTTGACCACGGACGACCGGTCGACGGCGTACGAGATCGCCTGCCGCACCTTGGGGTTGTCGAACGGCTTGACCTTCGGGTTGAACGCTATGTAGTTCGTGTAGCCGAAGTGTCCGGTGCCCACACGCGAGGCGAGTTCCTTGTCGCCGGTCACCTTGGCGAGCTCGGCCGGGCCGAGGTTGGTGTCCGTGGTGACCGCGGCGGCGTCCGTCCCCTGGGACGCCGACAGCCGCTGGTTGATCACCGAGGAGTCGAGCCCGGACTTGACGTCGATCTTGTCCGGGTAGGCCTTGCGCTGGTCGTCGACGGCCGACGACCAGTAGGTGTTCCGTTCCAGCAGCAGGTGCTCACCGTCGTTCTCGTTCTTCACGACCTTGTAGGGGCCGGACGAGACCGGGTGCTCCTCGTACTTGGTGCCCGTGTCCTTGGCCTTCGGGACGGGCGTGAACTGCGTCTGCGTGGCCAGGAACGGGAACTCGCCCTCGGGCTTGTTCAGGTGGAAGACGATCGTGCGGCTGTCCGGCGTCTCGATCGCCGAGAGCCCCTTCTTGTCCTTGTACGGCCCCTGGTAGTCGGCGGCGCCCACCAGCCAGTCCCGCAGGTAGGGCGCGCCGCCGGAGAGTTCGGGGGCGAAGGAGCGCTCGATGCCGTACTTGATGTCGGCGGACGTGATCGCGGTCCCGTCCTCGTACTTGAGGCCCTTCTTCAAGGTGTACGTCCACACGGTCGCGTCCTTGTTGGGACGGCCGGTGTCGGTGGCCAGGTCGGGGACTACCTTGGCGCCGGCCGCGCCGTTCGCGCGGTTGCGGGTGGTGAGCGTACGGAAGACCAGGGAGGGCACGTTGCCGCCGCCGGAGGTGTACAGGCGGGCGGGGTCGAAGTCCGACTGGGGGTCGGAGTTCAGGACCGTGAGCGTGCCGCCCTTGTGCGGCGTGGAGTCGCCACCGGAGCCCTTGGCATCGTTGTCCTTCGGGCCGCAGGCGACGGCTCCGGCTGCCACGACCAGGCTGACGGATGCCACGGCCAGGCGGCGCGCTGTGGCGGACGGTTGACGCATCGGAATGACGACCTCTCGGAAGGCGAGTCTCGGTTGATGAGACAGATTGACGAGGAGTGAGACGAAAGTGAACAGACGTCTGCCCGGGCGTCAGGTCGTCGAAAGAGCCGTGACCGAGTCACGGCGAGGGAGAAAGATCGCGACGCGAACGCCCAGGGGCGAGGGTCAGCGACAGTGAATGTCGGCCACGCAGAGCGCGGTCACACCGATGAGCGCCAGCTCGATGGCGGCGCGCGCGGAGGCGTGAAGGGACGACATGCCCAGAAATATGTATGAACTTTCTGCCCATGTCAATGTGATGTATGCGCCACCTGTCAACTCTCGGGGTACGGCCAGGGGTTGGGCAGACAGTGGATTCCGTCGTGGTCGAGGAACTTGGTCTGCTGCTGCATGACCGGCGCAAGACCGCCGTCCTTGTCGCAGGTCACATGGCCGTAGCCGAGCCGGTGGCCGACCTCGTGGTTGATCAGCATCTGCCGGTAGGCGTGGATCTTGTCGCCGTACGTCTTGCTGCCCTGCGCCCACCGGTACGCGTTGATCATGACGCGTTCGGTGGCGGCCGAGTCGCACGACACGTTGTCCTCGGTCGTGTCGAGGCCGGACTTGGCGCACCACTTGGCGGTGGTGCCCGGGCTGGCAAGGGTGATCACGAAGTCGGGCTTGCCGGAGTAGACGCGCTCGAAGGTGCGGGCGCCGTCGTGGGCCCAGCTGCGGTCGTCGTTGAGCGTCTTCTGCACGGCCGCGGCGAACAGTTCGCCGTCCAGCCCCAGCCCCTGCTCCACGTCGACACGGTAGGTGTACTTCCGCCCCTTGCCGGGTGCCTTGGCGACCCCGGGCACGGCGTCGAACTTCCCGGATCCGGCCAGCTTGGCGCCGAGCGGGTACTTCTTGCCCATCGCCTGCTCGTACGAGAGCGTCGCCACGCGGGGCGAGGCGGAGACGGACGGTGTCGTACGGCCGTTGCCGCGCGAGGCGGCACCGTCGGTGACCCGCGCGTCGCCGGCGGCCGACTGGGACCGTACGCCACTGTCACCGCCGTCGGCGACCTGCCCGGCGACGATCACCGCGAGCACGGTGGTGACGGCGGCGGCCGCCACGCCGGTGAGGGCCCGCCCCTTGCCGCCCCTGGGCTGCGCGGGTTCGCCGGTGGGCGGCGCGTCGTCGTCGCCGGCGCCGCCGTACGGCTCGGCGGCGAGCGCGGAGGTGTGGGGGCCGGAGTCGAGCAGGGAGGCAGCCGGGCCGGAGGGCGGATACGTTTCCGCGCGCCGGCCTCCGATGCCGGTACCCGCGCCGGGGCGGGGCGTGAAGACGTCGGTGTCCTCGCCGAAGGCGTCGAGGTAGTCCTGCCGGGGCATACCGGGGCCGCCCCGCCGCTGCCGAGGTATGGACGGCCCGGCCGCCCCGGAAGCGGCGGCACCGGCCTGTCCGCCTACCTCACCCCAGCCACCGCCGGCTTCCCGCTGCTGGGGATGACCGCCACGGGACTGGGGCACACCATGGGCAGGCGTACCGTCCGGCAATCGGGGAACACCGTGGGCAGGCGTACCGTCCGGCAACCGAGGCACACCGTGGGCAGGCGTCCCGTCCGGGAACCGGGGCATCCCGTGCGCGGGCGTGCCGTCCGGTGGGCGCGGGCCGCCTTGAGCCGGCGCGCGGTTCGCCGAGCGCGGGAAACCACGGGCGGGCGTACCGTCCGCGAACCGCGGCACTCCGCCCACCGGCGTACCGTCCGGCAGCCGCGGCACCCCTTGAGCCGGCGTGCCGTCCGGCTGGCGCGGCATCCCACGCGCGGGCGTGCCGTCCGGCGCGCGCGGGGGACCTGTTTGAGGCGTGCCCTGGGTCGGGCGGGGTACCGGCCCGGTGCCTTCGCGCTCGCCCTTCCTCGGGTCGCTGTTCCGGCTCGTACTTATGCCGGTTATGTCCCCGACATCGCCTCTGGGGGCCGGACCACGGCGGCTGTGACGTCCCACCCGCCCCTCAGCTCCCCACGCCCGGCGCGACCGCACCGGCGCCCGACCCGTCGGCCTCCGCCAGCAGTTCACGGAACGCCCCGGCCACCGTCGCCGGGTACTCCATCATCGCCACATGCCCGGCGTCCGGCATGGACAGCAGCCGGGAGTGGCGGAAGCTACGCGCGGCCTTCTGGGCCATGCGGTAGCCGACCAGCTGGTCGCGGCCGCCGTAGATCAGCAGGGTCGGGGCGAGGACGCGCTCGGCCTGGCGCCAGAGCCCGTGCTGGCCGCCCAGGGTGTAGGCATTGACGATCCCGCGCGCGGACCGCGCCATCGCGTCCCAGAAGTACGGCAGTCGCAGCCGCCGCTCCAGCTCCTCCACCGCGTACTCGAACGCCTCGGGCGTGACCCGGCCGGGGTCGCCGTAGCAGAGGGCCAGCACGCCCCGTACCCGCTGTTCGGCGGTCCACTTGCCGGTCGCGCGGGTGAGCAGTCCGGCGACGCCGGGCAGGCCCAGCAGCACCGTCGGCATGGCCGTGCGCTGCACGCGCAGTTCGGGCAGGGCCGGTGAGACGAGTGTGAGCGTGCGGACCAGGTCGGGGCGGACGGCGGCGACGCGGGTGCTGACCGCGCCGCCGAGCGAGTTGCCGAAGAGGTGGACCGGACCGCGGCCGACCGCGTCGAGGTAGCGGATGACCGCGCGCGCGTGCCCGGTGACGGAGTAGTCGCCGTCGTCCGGTGGCGGGGAGTCGCCGAAGCCCGGCAGGTCGACCGCCTCGCCGTCGACGACGCCTTCGAGCCGCTGCATCAGGTCCGACCAGTTCTGCGAGGAGCCGCCGAGCCCGTGGACGTACAGCGCGGGCGGCAGACCCGCGCGCGCGGGCGGCCTGGACCGGACCGTGAGGGTGACGCCGGGCAGCCCGACCGTCCGCAGCCGCTCGCCCTCCGCGACTCTGACGGCCGCCGCCTTCGACAGCACGCTGGTGGGCGGCACTGAGGGCAGCTCGGTCGAAGACATGGGCCAATGTTACGAGACGATCACACAGTGATTCGTGTGTTCGCCATCACAGAACCGCCCGGCGAGCCATCGCGCCACAGGGCGGGCCGCCGGACCACAAGACGAGCCGCCGGGCCACGAGAAGGGTGAGCCGCCGCGCCACACCACGCACGGCCCTCCGGCGCCGACCGCGGACGGCCCGACACCCGACACCCGACACCCGACGCCCGACACCCGACGCCTAACGCCCGACGCCCGACGCCTGACGCCCGACCGCCGACGATCCGCGGGCCGGCCACCGGCCCGTCGGCGACCGGCCGCCGACAACTCGTCGACAAACTTCGGCAAGCCGTCGGTGCGGCCGTACGGCCGGCGGTCGACGGCATGGAGGCGGACCGCTGTCGACGGCACAGAACGGCCGTCGACGGCATAGCGTCCGCAACCGCTGTCTCCTAGGCTCATAAAGAGGGCACCCGTTTATGGCCCCCTGCTTCTGCCAGGGACATTCGATGGAAGGGAGCCCACGATGGCCTATGACCCCACCGACCCCGACATGCTCGACGATCTGCGACTGGAGGCGGAGGACGCCCCGGAGATCGACGTCGAGGCCCCCGAGGGCGATGCAGCCGAGCAGCACACGGACGTCGCGCCGTCCCGTGACGACGCGCTCACCGGCGTGGACGAGGACCGCGCGAACGAGGCCGATCTCATCGAACAGGCGCGCGTGGTCTCCCTCGACGAGGAGGACTACCGCTGACCGCGAAGGCTCCGGTGGGTCCGTCTGGCCTGTCCGCATTTCCCGGTGCGGCTTTCGCCGTCGTCCGGTACGTGAAATTCTGCGCTCGCACCGCGCACAGCACGGTTACCGAAAAGTACGATGGCCGGGCGGCGTAATCCGCATGTGGACGATTTTGGGAGGCGGCGTGACAGCCATCGAGCAGACAGAGGCGGCGCGCCCGCGGGGCACGCGCCTGCCGCGCCGTGCCCGTCGGAACCAGTTGCTGGGCGCCGCCCAGGAAGTTTTCGTCGCGCAGGGGTATCACGCGGCCGCGATGGACGACATCGCCGAACGCGCCGGTGTCAGCAAGCCGGTGCTCTACCAGCACTTCCCGGGCAAGCTCGACCTCTACCTGGCCCTGCTGGACCAGCACTGCGACGCCCTGATCCATGCGGTGCGCGGCGCGCTCGCGTCGACGACCGACAACAAGCAGCGCGTCCGGGCGACCATGGACGCGTACTTCGCGTACGTCGAGGACGACGGCGGCGCCTTCCGCCTCGTCTTCGAGTCCGACCTGACGAACGAGCCCGCGGTGCGCGAGCGCGTCGACAAGGTCACCACCGAGTGCGCCGAGGCGATCTGCGACGTGATCGCCGAGGACACCGGTCTCTCGCGCGCCGAGTCGATGCTGCTGGCCTCCGGCCTCGGCGGCCTCGCCCAGGTGGTGGCGCGCTCCTGGCTGCACAGCGACCGCAGCGTCCCGCGCGACCAGGCGGTGCAGTTGCTGGCCTCGCTGGCCTGGCGGGGCATCGCCGGCTTCCCGCTGCACGGCACCGACCACCACTGAGGCCACCACTGAGGCGTCGCGGGCCTGTCGGCACGGAATTCCCGTTCGCTGTTCGCTCCTGGCGTGCACGCCCGCAGCGTGTACGTCCCCTTACCGGGCTAATGTGTGCAGCGTACGGCGCGGAAGGTCGCGCACTTAACTGACCGTCGGAGGGACATAGCCGTGGAGGTCAAGATCGGCGTGCAGCACGCGCCCCGCGAGATCGTGCTGGAGAGCGGTCTCAACGCCGAGGAGGTCGAGCGCCTCGTCGCCGACGCGCTGGCCGGCAAGTCGCAGGTGCTGTCCCTCGAGGACGAGCGCGGCCGCAAGGTGCTGGTCCCGACGGACCGCCTGGCGTACATCGAGCTCGGCGAGCCGACGGTGCGCAAGGTGGGCTTCAGCGCGGTCTAGCCACAGCAGCACGGAGGGGCCCGTCGGACGTCTGTCCGACGGGCCCCTCCGTCATGTCCGCTCTCCACATCCGGCCCACAAGTCACCCACAGAGGAGGATTGCATTCCGCAGGTCACGGGTATGACGGCCTACGACCGTGAAGCACCGGCCGGCCGTGGGAGGGACCCCTCGTGATGCTGCTGGAAGTCCTAGGATCCGCACTGCTCGGCCTGGCCCTTTCGTGGGCCGCGGCCAGCCGCCTTTCCCACCGTCTTCCGGCCCGCCCCCTGGTGTTCTCCACGGGTGTCGCGGGAGCCCTCTTCGGCGACTTCGTCACCCACAGCGCGCTCGGCCCCGACACGGTCCTGGTGAGCCTTCTGGGTGCCGCGATCGTCGCGGCGGCCTCCCTCTCGCTGCTGCTCCGCCCGGCGGGCCGCCACCTGCGCCGACGATCAATCCCGGCGTAGCGCCCCCGAAGGGGCGCGGGGAACTGCGCGACCAGCCACCACGCACCCGCAGCCGCAGCCGCAGCCGCGCAACTCCCCCTGATTGCCCCACCAGGCGGAGCGCTAGGCGGCCAAGCCCAGCGCAGCCATCCGCTTCGTGTGCGCCTCGGTGATCCGCGAGAACATCCGCCCCACCTCGGCGAGGTCGAACCCGTCGGCCACCCCGCCCACCAGCATGGTCGACAGCGCGTCCCGGTCGGCGACCACCCGCTGGGACTGCGACAGCGCCTCCCCCATCAGCCGCCGCGCCCACAGCGCCAGCCGGCCCCCCACACGAGGGTCGGCGTCGATGGCCGCCCGCACCCTGTCCACGGCGAACCCGGCATGCCCGGTGTCGTCGAGCACGGCGAGCACCAGCTCGCGCGTGTCCGTGTCCAGCCGGGCCGCGACCTCCCGGTAGAAGTCGCTGGCGATCGAGTCGCCGACGTACGCCTTGACGAGGCCTTCCAGCCAGTCCGACGGCGCCGTCTGCCGGTGGAAGCCGTCGAGGGCCGCGACGAACGGCTCCATCGCCTGCGTCGCGTCCTCGCCGATCTCCGTCAGCCGGTTCCGCAGCCGCTCGAAGTGCTGGAACTCGGCCGACGCCATCTTCGCCAGCTCGGCCTTGTCCACCAGCGAGGGCGCCAGCTTGGCGTCCTCCGCGAGGCGCTCGAACGCCGCGAGCTCGCCGTACGCGAGGGCGCCGAGCAGGTCCACGACCGCGGCACGGTACTGCGGGTCGGCGGCCGCCTGCGCCCAGTCCTGGGCGGCGACACCGGTCGGTTCGGCGGAGGCGGTCTCAGGCTTGTCAGAGCTCGTCATGAAGCGCACAATAGCCCGCCCGCGGCCTCCGGGAAGCCCCGGGGAATGCCCCGGTCTTCTCGGGGAAGCCCCGAGAAGTCCCGGACAAGTAACCGAGAACCCGCTGGTCAACCACTGTGACTACCACGACGTGACCGAATCGGCCATCGCATGTGCACGATTCCGGGGTATGGTGGTAATGCGCCTGCTGGTACGCCGTCGTATTCGGACGTACCTCGACAGGCCGCACGTATGAGGATGCCCGGTCGGTGGCCCGATCGGCTCCGACCCGACAGCCCTCCCGGCGCGTACGGCACATCGCGTACGACGACCGGAGGGACACCTCAGCGGTACGAGCGCTAGAGCGTTGGTAGAGGTCCCGTGTCATACGGCGTGCCCCACACGGCGGCCGTAAGGCAGCCGACGTCCCCCGGCACGGTCCGTCAAAGACCCCCGCGCTCGCCTCGGACCGCGACACACAGAAGAGGCAGCACCCTGACTACGACGTTTCGAGAACTCGGGATCCTTCCCGAGACCGCCGAGGCCCTGGAAGCCGTCGGCATCATCAACCCCTTCCCCATCCAGGAGATGACGCTCCCGGTCGCCCTGTCCGGCACCGACGTCATCGGCCAGGCCAAGACCGGCACCGGCAAGACCCTCGGTTTCGGTCTGCCGCTCCTGGAGCGCGTGACCGTCCCCGCCGACGTGGAGGCCGGACGCGCCGCCCCCGAGGCCCTCACCGACGCACCGCAGGCGCTCGTCGTCGTCCCCACGCGCGAGCTCTGCACCCAGGTCACCAACGACCTGCTGACGGCCGGCAAGGTCCGTAACGTGCGCGTGCTCGCCATCTACGGCGGCCGGGCCTACGAGCCGCAGGTCGAGGCCCTGAAGAAGGGCGTCGACGTGGTCGTCGGCACCCCGGGCCGGCTCCTGGACCTCGCGGGCCAGAAGAAGCTGAACCTGAAGCACATCAAGTCGCTCGTCCTGGACGAGGCCGACGAGATGCTCGACCTGGGCTTCCTGCCCGACGTCGAGAAGATCATCAACATGCTTCCGGCCAAGCGCCAGACGATGCTGTTCTCGGCGACCATGCCGGGCGCGGTCATCGGTCTCGCCCGCCGCTACATGTCGCAGCCCACGCACATCCGCGCCACCGCGCCGGACGACACGGGCGCGACCGTCGCGAACACCAAGCAGTTCGTCTACCGCGCGCACTCCATGGACAAGCCGGAGATGATCGCCCGCATACTGCAGGCCGAAGGCCGCGGACTGGCGATGATCTTCTGCCGGACCAAGCGCACGGCCGCCGACATCGCCGAACAGCTCCAGCACCGCGGGTTCGCCTCCGGCGCGGTCCACGGCGACCTCGGCCAGGGCGCCCGCGAGCAGGCGCTGCGCGCCTTCCGCAACGGCAAGGTGGACGTCCTCGTCTGCACCGACGTGGCCGCGCGCGGCATCGACGTCGAGGGCGTCACCCACGTCATCAACTACCAGTCCCCCGAGGACGAGAAGACGTACCTGCACCGCATCGGCCGTACGGGCCGCGCGGGCGCGAAGGGTACGGCGATCACCTTCGTCGACTGGGACGACATCCCGCGCTGGCAGCTCATCAACAAGGCGCTGGAGCTGGGCTTCCCCGAGCCGGTGGAGACCTACTCGACCTCTCCGCACTTCTTCGAGGAGCTCAAGATCCCGGCCGGCACCAAGGGTGTCCTGCCGCGTTCCGAGCGCACCCGGGCCGGGCTCGAGGCGGAGGAGCTGGAGGACCTGGGCGAGACCGGCGGCCGTGGTGGCCGCGGTCGCGGTGGCCGGGACGACCGTCGCGACCGGGGCGCGGCGCGCCCCGAGGAGCGCGAGCGTTCGGCCCGCACCCCGCGTCGCCGCCGTCGCACCCGCGCCGGTTCGGCGCTGGACGCGGCATCCGGTACGACGTCCTCGGCGCCGGTCGCCGAGTCCGCGTCCCCCGCCGCCGAGTCCGTCACGGCGTCGGAGCCCGCGGGTTCCCGCACCCCGCGCCGTCGTCGCCGTACGCGCGGCGGGGCGTCGCCGGAGCAGCCGGTGGCGGCCGCCGCCCCGGAGACCGTGACGCCCGAGGCGGTCGTGGAGACCGTCGAGGCCGTGGTGGAGACCGTCGCTCCGGAGAAGCCGCGTCGCCGTCGGACCCGCAAGTCCGCGGAGGCCGCGGTGACGCCGGCCGAGGTCACGGAGGCTCCGCAGGAGACCGCCGAGACCATCCAGGCCGTCGAGGCCGTCGAGGCCCCGGTGACGCCGGTCCGCCGCCGCACCCGCAAGGCCGCTGAGCCGGCCGAGGCCGTGGTGACGGCGCCGGAGCCCGAGGTCGCCGAGGAGCCCAAGCCGCGCCGCACCCGCAAGACCACGGCCGCCGCCGCCCAGACGGCGGTGGACACGGCCGAGGCCACCGAGGCCAAGCCGCGCCGGACCCGCAAGACGGCAGCCGCCGCCGCAGCGGCCGTCGACACCGCCGAGGCCACCGAGGCCAAGCCCCGCCGCACCCGCAAGGCCGCTGCCGCCGCTCCGGCGACGGCCGAGGCCGTGACAGAGGCGGAGGTCGCCAAGCCGCGCCGTACCCGCAAGACGGCAGCGGCCGTCGACACGGCCGAGGCCACCGAGGCCAAGCCGCGCCGGACCCGGAAGACGGCCGCCGCCACCGAGACGGTCGCCGCCCCGGAGACCGCCGAGACCGCCGAGGCCAAGCCCCGCCGCACCCGCAAGACCGCGGCCGCCGCCCAGACGGCGGTGGACACGGCCGAGGCCACCGAGGCCAAGCCGCGCCGGACCCGCAAGACGGCAGCTGCTGCCCCGGAGACCGCGCAGGTCGCCGAGGTCGCCGAGGTCAAGCCGCGCCGGACCCGGAAGGCCGCCGTCGACACCGTCGAAGGCGTCGAGGTCAAGCCGCGCCGGACCCGCAAGACGGCGGCTGCCGCCGGTGCGGAGATTCCGGCGCAGGCCAGCGAGGAGCCTGAGGTCAAGCCGAGGCGTCGTACCACCCGCAAGGCGGCCGAGCCCGTCGAGGCGGTCGGCACCGCCGACGCGGCCGACGCGGAGGCGAAGCCGAAGGCCCGCCGGACCCGGAAGGCCGCCGCGGCGGCTCCCGAGGCCTGAGCACCTCACCGAACGGCCCGGCCCACCCTGTGTGGACCGGGCCGTTCGGCGTTCCCGGCCCGCCGCGCCTCCGCCGCCCACCACCCACCGCCGCGCCTCCGCCGCCCACCGCCGTCGCGGGATTCATCCGCCGGCTTCCGGGGCGTTGCGGTGCGACGGATAACCTCTCCCCATGAGCAGGCCTCGTTCCTTTGTCCCGCCCGTCGGTGCGCGCGCGTACGCGCTCGCCACCGCGCGAGGTGAGTTCGCCGTCATCGACGCACCCCCGGCCGCCGGGACCGAGTCCAAGGGGACCGCGCTGCTGCTGCCCGGGTTCACCGGCAGCAAGGAGGACTTCAACCCGCTGCACGAGGCTCTGGGTGCGCGCGGGTACCGGACCGTCGCGGTGGACGGCCGTGGGCAGTTCGAGTCGGACGGTCCGGAGGACGACGAATCGGCGTACGCCCAGGAGGAGTTGGCGCGGGACGTGCTCGCGCAGGCGGCCGCGGTCGGCGACGGCCGGCCCGTGCACCTGCTGGGGCACTCCCTCGGCGGTCAGATCGCGCGCGCGGCCGTGCTCCTCGACCACACGCCGTTCCGCTCGCTGACGCTGATGTCCTCGGGCCCGGCGCAGATCTCCGTGCCCCAGCAGCAGCGGGTGAAGCTGCTGCGGGACGCGCTCGCGGTGCTGCCGATGCCCGAGGTGTGGGAGGCCATGCAGGCCATGGAGGCGCCGGAGGAGTTGGTCGAGGGCGACTCGGAGGATCAGGCCCACCAGGAGGACCAGGAGGATCTGCGGCGCCGCTGGCTGGGCAACAAGCCGGCCCAACTCCTGGCTGCTGGACGCCAGTTGTGCACCGAGCCGGACCGCGTCGACGAACTCGCCGCCGTACCGCTGCCGTTCCACGTGCTGTCGGGGGCGCGGGACGACACCTGGCCGGTGCCGCTGCTGGACGAGATGGCGCTACGGCTGCACGCGCATCGGACGGTCATCGCGGGTGCCGAGCACTCCCCCAACACCGACCGGCCGGCCCCCACCGCCGAGGCGATCGCCGCCTTCTGGGACGGCGCGAACGCCTAGGACGTGTCGTGTCCGTCGGATCATCCGCGGACGCGGGGGGGGCGGATCACGCCGCGTGCCGCAGCCGCGGTGTGCGGACAAGGCCCCGAACGCCGGGGTGCGGACAAGGCCGCGAACGCGGGGGGGGGCCGGATCACGCCGCGTGCCGCAGCTGCGGGGTGCGGACAAGGCCCCGAACGCCGGGGTGCGGACAAGGCCGCGAACGGGGGGGCGGATCACGCCGCATGCCCAGCCGCGGGGGCCTGGCACCGCTGGTTTCCTGTGGCCCTGTCCGCCGGACGGGCCCTCGTCGCGAACGGCTAGTACTGCGTCTGAAGGTGTTCCCAGAAGCCGTCCCGGAGGGCTCGGCGCAGGTCGGCCTGGCCGCGCAGGGAGTACTGGAGCAGGCCCTCGGCCTCGACGAGGAGGTCCTGGTCGACCGGGCCCGGCAGGTAGGGGTGGCCGGGCAGCAACTCGACGAGCGCCTCACTGCCCCGCGAGGACAGCCACTTCGCGGCGATCTGCGCGCCGACGAAACGGACGTCCTCCCGGCTGGGTCTGGTGCCGCCGGCCTCGTAGGCGTGGGCGGTGCGCCGGGCGACGTACGGCTTGAAGAACTCGAGGTCGAGGGTGCGTTGACTGTCGACCTCCCAGAGCAGCGGCTCGGCCTGGTTACGGCCCTCGGGCGCCTCGATGCCCCAGAGGTGGACACGGGCGCCGTAGCCCTGGGCCGCCTCGACCGCCGAGACCAGGTCCTCGTCGCCGCCGAGCAGGGCCGCGTCGCTGATGGCGCGGTGCCGGGCGAGTGACTCGAGGTCCGTACGGATCAGGGAGTCGACGCCCTTCTGCTGGTTGTTGGCGTTGAGGTTGCCCAGCCGGACCTTGACGTCGGGCAGTTCGGCGATGGTCTGCTGCTCGGCGGTGTGGATGCGGCGGCGGGCGCCGTCGTACCAGTAGACGCGCAGCAGCCGGCTGTCCGCGAAGATCTGGCGTGCCTTGTCGATGAGCGCCTCGATCAGGCCCTCGGCGTCGAGGTCGAAGGCGCGGCGGTCCTCCGTCCCTGCGACGAGCCGGCCCGTGGCCGCGTAGAGGTAGCCCGCGTCGACGAAGATCGCGTGTGTCGAAGGGGTCTTCGCCACTTCGGCGAGCATGCGGGTGAGCAGCTCGTTCGTGCGATCGATGCGGGCCTGGAGGGCGGCGAGGTCGTCGTTCATCGCCTCCATTGTCCCGGCGGTCACGCTGCGAACACAACCGGTCCCGGTCAGTCTCCCGGACGACTCTTACCGGTCGGTAATTAGGCGTTCGAAAATTTTCTTTAGCCAAGGGAATGTTTGTAACACGCAAGCCGTTGACTGAGAGGAACCAAGACGAAGGGAGAGGCAGATGCGCTTCGAAATCAGGCGACTGGACGAAGTCGACGGCACCACCGTGGACTGCACCGTCGTGGACGCCGCCTCCGTCAACAGGATCGTCCAGCAGGCCGCCGCCATCGGGCAGCGACTGTGGATCCGACCGGCCGAGAACCAGGCTTCGTAAGAGACGAGCACCAGGCCTCGTAAGAGACGAGCACCAGAGCCTCGTAAGGGATACGAGACCCGAGCCACGACAGACGACACACCACGAGACACAACGACGCGCGGAGCACCGCAGAGTCTTCGGAACCCCCGCACGGCACAAGGCCGTGCGGGGGTTCCGCGTCTGTCCGGCCGCCCGGCTACGCGCCCTTGATCACCTGAGTGACGCCGTTGATGATCTGCTGCACCGCGATCGCGGAGAGCATCATGCCCGCGAGCCGCGTCACCAGCACCACGCCGCCGTCCTTGATGACCCGGATGATCAGCAGCGAGTACCGCATCACCAGCCACAGCACGACATGGATGGCCAGGATCGCGGCCCACACGGACACCTGGGCGGAGACGCTGTCCGCCTTCTGCACGGCGAGGATCACCGACACGATCGCGCCGGGCCCCGCCAGCAGCGGCATGCCCAGGGGCACCAGCGCCACGTTGACGTCCTTGGTCTGCTTCGGCTCGTCGTTCTTGCCGGTGAGCAGGTCGAGGGCGATCAGCAGGAGCAGCAGGCCGCCCGCGATCATCAGCGCGGGCACGGAGACGTGCAGGTAGTCGAGGATCTGGTGGCCCAGGAGCCCGAAGACGGTGATCACCCCGCCCGCCACGCACACGGCCTGGAAGGCCATCCGCCGCTGGACCTTGCCGGGCCGGCCGGAGGTGAGGGCGAGGAAGATCGGGGTGATCCCGGGGGGATCCATGATGACGAACAGGGTCAGGAAGAGGGAGCCGAAGACGGCGACGTCGAACATGCGTGAGCCTTGTGCCTAGGTCGGCGCTGCGGGCGGTTGTGCCGCAGGGCGATGGGAGTCACCACGCGCCGGCGAGCCCGGCCCGGGAGGGGGCGGGCCCGACCCTCCGCGCGGGGAATTGGGGAACGGGGGTGAACCTCAGCGTCCGCCGGTCCCCGGGACGGGGAACGCGCCGGTGGCACGGCGCGTGATCTCCCCGTACACCTCGGGGTCGGTCGTGTACTCGCCCAGCGCCACCGTCTTGCGGCTGCCGTGGTAGTCCGAGGATCCGGTGACCAGCAGCCCCAGCTCCGCGGCCAGCCCGCGCAGCCGGACCCGGGTGTCGGCGTCGTGGTCCATGTGGTCGACCTCGATACCGTCGAGGCCGGCCGCGGCCAGCTCGGCGACCGCCGACTCGGGCACCGTACGCCCGCGCTCGGCGGCCGCCGGATGCGCGAACACGCACACCCCGCCGGCCTGCTTGACCAGCCGGATCACCGCGAAGGGGTCGGTCTCGTGCTTCTCCACGAAGGCCCGCCCGCCGTCGGCCAGCCACTCCTTCGTGAACGCGTCGCTCACGGTCGGTACGACACCCAGCTCGACCAGCGCGGAGGCGACATGCGGGCGCCCCACGGAACCGTCGCCGGCGATCCGCCGCACCTGCTCCCAGGTGACCGGCACGCCCAGCCCGTTCAGCTTGGCGACCATGCCCTGGGCGCGCGGCACCCGGTCGTCGCGGACCAGCTCGCGCTCGGCGAGCAGCTCGGGCTCCTCGGGGTCGAAGAGGTAGGCCAGCATGTGCATGGAGACGCCGTCGATACGGCAGGACAGCTCGGCCCCGGTGACCAGGGTGAGACCCTCGGGCAGCGCGGCGACAGCCTCGGCGTGGCCCCGGGTGGTGTCGTGGTCGGTCAGCGCGACGACGTCGAGCCCGGCAGCGGCGGCGTTCCGCACCAGCTCGGCCGGGCTGTCCGTACCGTCGGACGCGGTGGAGTGGCAGTGCAGATCGATACGCACGACGCGGACTCCAGGCGGGACGGGACGGAAGGGACGCGTCAAGGATAGCGGCCGGGAGCGGATGCCCTGTCACACCCGAAGGCCGGGGGTGCCCCGTACAGGCAGGTCACAGGCAGCCCCTGCTTCCACGCGCTAGGGCTCCAGCAGGCGCGGCGACAGCGCCCCGCAGGGCACCAGGTCCACCTCCGCGCCCGCGTCCCGCAGATCCGTGAGCACCAGCTCGTCGTACATCAGCAGGCCGGTCTGCTCGGGCCACACCACCGCCCAGAGCCACATCCCGCGGGCCTCGCCCGCGAAGACGGCCCTGTCGTCCGGCGCTCCCGGTACATGCCACAGCGGCGCCGGCCGGCCGGCGGCCAGCACCTTCGCCTGCGGCGGCTTCTCCACGTCCATCGAGGGCCCGGGATCCGGTCCGTCGATGCCCGCGTACCGGGCGCCGAGGCCGACCCCCAGCTCCTCGGCGACCAGGATCATCTCCCCCACGCCGCCGAGCGGCGCGGGTCCGGAGCAGGCGACGGCGGTCGCGCGCCCACCGCTGCGGTCGTCACCGGCGCAGGCCACGCCCGTGAACAGCCAGCCGACCGGCAGCGGCCAGGGCATCCACACCGGCACCTGGGTGCGGTGCACCACGACATCGAGGGCCTCGACGCTGGGCGGGATCACGGGCTGTACCGGATGCACGGTCCCGTGCACCTCGCACTGCCAGGTGTCGGCGAAGAGGCCGGGAGCCCTGACCCGGCCACCGCACTTCGGGCAACTGGGTTCGCCCCTCATAGGGCCCCACGGTCCTACCCGGAATCCCCCACGTCAAGGACGATCACCCGTCCGGGCGGAACCGGTCACCGGGTGGAGTTAGATGTATCTTGCATTAATTAGCCGCCCTAACTTACTATGTGTATACACCAACCAAATCGGCGTGAGCAGACGAGAGCGGCGGAGGAAGCGCATGGCAGAGTCAGCAGAACCGTTCGACGCGGGGGCGGGCAGCATCCTGCGACAGCCGAAGGCCGTGTGGGCGACGGCCGGCGCGTCCGTCGTCGCCTTCATGGGCATCGGACTCGTCGACCCGATCCTGCCCTCCATAGCCAAGGGCCTGGACGCCACGACCAGTCAGGTCTCCCTGCTCTTCACCTCGTACTTCCTGATCACCGCCGTGGCGATGCTGCTCACCGGCTTCGTCTCCAGCCGGATCGGCGGCCGCAGGACCCTGCTGCTCGGCCTCGCGTTCGTGGTCGTCTTCGCGGGCCTCGCCGGCACGTCGGACACCGTCGGCCAGCTCGTCGGTTTCCGGGCCGGCTGGGGCCTCGGCAACGCCCTGTTCGTCTCGACGGCGCTCGCCGTCATCGTGGGCGCGGCGGCCGGCGGCAGCGCGGCGGCGATCCTGCTCTACGAGTCCGCGCTCGGCCTCGGCATGGCCTGCGGCCCGCTGCTGGGCGCGGTGCTCGGCAACATCAGCTGGCGCTACCCCTTCTTCGGCACGGCCACCCTGATGGCGGTGGGCTTCCTGTGCATCACCGCGTTCCTGAAGGAGCAGCCCAGGCCCGCCCGCAGGACCTCGGTCCTCGACCCGATCCGGGCGCTCGGCCACGGCGGCCTGGCCTCCGTCGCCGCCTCGGCGTTCTTCTACAACTACACGTTCTTCACCGTGCTGGCCTTCACCCCGTTCGTGCTGGACATGACTCCGTACCGCTCGGGTGCCGTGTTCTTCGCCTGGGGTGTGCTGCTCGCGCTCTTCTCGGTGGTGGTGGCCCCGCGCATGCAGCGGCGGTTCGGCTCGCTGAAGGTGCTGGGCGGCTCACTGGTGCTGCTCGCCGTGGACGTCGTCGTGCTCGGCTACGGCAGCCACACCGCCGCGATCGTCTGCACGATCCTGTCCGGCGCGTTCATCGGCGTGAACAACACCGTCTACACCGAACTGGCCCTCGGCGTGTCGGACGCGCCACGCCCGGTGGCGAGCGCGGGCTACAACTTCGTCCGCTGGTTCGCCGCCGCGGCCGCCCCCTACTTCGCGCCGAAGATCGAGGAGTGGACCGACATCCACATCCCGTTCGTGGTGGCGGCGGTCACCGCCGTGCTGGGCGCGGTGGTGGTTCTCGTACGACGGAACGCGCTCGCGCACGAGGCGGCGGAGCTGGCGCCGTCGCACGCCACGGAGGACGGCGTCACCGTCTTCGCCAACTGACCGATTCGGAATGGTGCTTGGTGAGCTTGCTCACCCTCGTGCATCAGTCCAGCGGGACGGACCTGCGGTGCGGATCCCGGAGGTCCGCCCCGTTGGCCAGCCAGCGCTCCTGAAGGGCCTGGGCGCCGTGCACGCGTTTCCAGGCCGCCTCGTTCGGGGTCATCGGCAGCAGCGGCAGGAACCGTACGGGATCGAGCGGCTCGTCCAGTGCCAGATCCTCGACGAGGCCGCCCGGCTCGCCGACCAGGACCGAGGTGAAGGGAGCGCCGGGCCACAGCGGCTCGCCGACGTCCAGCGACGCGCCCGGCGCCACGATCAACCCCTCCACCTGCGGAGACGCGGCCAGGACGGCCAGTGCGCGGAGCACCTTGTCGGTCTCGGCGAGCCCGGCGCGGACCGACAGGACCAGTTCGGCGCGGGGCCCCTTGACGGGGTCCGCGAGCGTCGCGGTGGGGTCGGTCATGGGGTGCGCCGACATGCCGAGCGTCGCGTAGCGCAGGACCTTCTCGCCCTGGAGATCCTCCTGGAACCGGAGCACTTCGATGCGGTCCGTGCCGAGGAAGGTGACCGCCGCGCGCGCGTCCGGTTCGCCCAGTGCGGTGGTCAACCGGGCCTCGACCAGAGGAAGAACATCAGCCATGTCGTGAGCATAGAACTCGTCAGTACCGGGCAAAGCAGCGCCTTGACACTGAGGGCTACTGCTACTCTGACCGCGGTGGTTCGGGGCAGCACGCAGAGCGTCGCGGTCAGACCCCGACGCCATGAGGACTCCCTTACGAGGGACCGGCTGGAGGAGGTGGGGCTGTCATGGATCGAAGTCACCCGTGCAGTACCACTCGCTCTTCCGCCCGCTGATTTCGTCTACTGGTCGGCTGCCGCCTTCACGTTCGCGTTGTCGTTCGGAAGAGCACTTCGTTTTCGCCTGCCTGATCCCTCTGGCCGGTCCGTTCCGGATCTGTCTGGATCCGTTCGTCTGATCCGAATCAGTAGCGAAGTCGCCACCGCAACGGTGCGGTGCTCCCCGCTTTGTGGACGTGCCAAACATCCGCAGTCAGGACGTCCCCATTCCGGGTAGTTCCACCCGTTCGCCGCGGTCTTCCGCTGCCTGTCGCGAAGGAGCCTGCCCATGTCGATGATCCGCGACCTCCGTGCCGTGGTCCGCCCGACCCGCCCCTCCCTGCGCAAGACCCCGCGTGCCGAGACCGGCGCCTACGACACCACCCGCGACCCCGGTACGCCCTCGGCCGTCGTCGACTGCGCCGTGTACCGGGGCGGTGCCCGCGTGGAGACGCCCAAGCCGCTGACGCCGCAGGAGGCGATGCGCCAGGTGCGCCGGGACGGCGGGTTCGTGTGGATCGGCCTGCACGAGCCGACCGAGGCCGAATTCGCCGGTATCGCGGGCGAGTTCGGGCTGCACCCGCTGGCGGTGGAGGACGCCGTACAGGCCCACCAGCGCCCGAAGCTCGAGCGCTACGACGACTCCCTCTTCACCGTCTTCAAGACCATCCACTACGTCGAGCACGACCAGCTCACCGCCAACAGCGAGGTCGTGGAGACCGGCGAGGTGATGTGCTTCACCGGCCGGGACTTCTTCATCACCGTCCGGCACGGCGGGCAGGGCTCGCTGCGGGCGCTGCGGCACCGGCTCCAGGACGACCCCGAGCTGCTCGCCAAGGGCCCCTCGGCCGTGCTGCACGCCATCGCCGACCATGTCGTCGACGGCTACGTCGCGGTCGCCGACGCCGTGCAGGACGACATCGACGAGGTGGAGACCGAGGTCTTCTCGCCCGGCCGCAAGGGCGGGGTCTCGCGTGGTGTGGACTCCGCGCGCATCTACCAACTGAAGCGTGAGGTACTGGAGTTCAAGCGCGCGGTGTCGCCGCTGCTGCGTCCCATGCAGCTGCTCAGTGAGCGCCCGATGCGGCTGGTCGACCCCGACATCCAGAAGTACTTCCGGGACGTCGCCGACCACCTCGCCCGCGTCCAGGAGCAGGTCGTCGGCTTCGACGAACTCCTCAACTCCATCCTCCAGGCCAACCTCGCGCAGGCGTCCGTGGCGCAGAACGAGGACATGCGGAAGATCACGGCATGGGCCGCGATCATCGCCGTACCGACGATGGTGTGCGGTGTGTACGGCATGAACTTCAAGTACATGCCGGAGCTGCACTGGAAGTACGGCTACCCGGTGATCATGGGCATCACGGTCTGCATCTGCCTCGGCATCCACCGCACCCTGAAGCGCAACGGCTGGCTCTAGGCTGAGCGCATGACAAGCGAGCTGCTCGGCCAGGCCCTCGTCGAGGAGGCCACGAAGAAGTCCGGCCTCATCTGGGTCCGGGGCGCCGGGGCGCCGGCCGCTCGTGCGGTGTGGCACGCCTGGGCCGACGGGGGCGTGTGCCTGGTCGGTGACGGGAGCGAGCAGCCGCTGACCGGGCTGGCCGACGGGGGGTCGGCCGAGGTGACCGTCCGCAGCAAGGACAAGGGCGGCCGGCTGGTGACCTGGACGGCGACGGTGACGGAGCTGTCCGCCGGCTCCCCCGAGTGGGACGCGGCGGTGGCGGAGCTGAAGGGCAAGCGCCTCAACGCACCCGACGGCGAGGCCATGACGGACCGCTGGGCGAGGGAGTGCCGGGTGCTGCGCCTGCGCCCGACGGGAGCGACGACACCCATGCCGACGGGAAGCCTCGCGGAGGCTCCGGCGCCAACCCCGGCGACCACCCGGCACCCGATCCCGGCGGGCCTGCCGAAGCTCCTCGCAAGGCGCAGAAAGCCCAAGTAGCCCGCCCCCGGCCCGAGCCCGGCACCCCCGGCCACCACCGACACGAGCCCAGCACCCCCGGCCCCACCATCACGAGCCGAGCCCGCCCCGGCCACCACCGACACGGGCCGAGCCCGGCGCCACCCGCAGCCACCATCACGGGCCGAGCCCGGCATCCCGGCCCCCACCATCACGAGCCGAGCCCGGCACCACCCGCAGCCACCATCACGAGCCGAGCCCGGCACCCCGGCCACCACCGACACGAGCCCAGCACCCCCGGCCCCCGCCGACACGAGCCGAGCCCGGCATCGGCGTCGCGGCTGAGCGCGTCGCGGCTGAGCGCGTCGCGGCCGAGCGCCGTCGCGGCCCAATCCGGTACCGGCGGAATCGCCTTCCAGTGGCTCGCCGGCCGCGCGCGTCCGCCGCCCCGGTGCCCCTACGACGTGGGCAGTTGCTTGCCGTAGTCGACCGTCTCGCCCTTTTTCGGCTCGGTGACGCTGAAGGACCGGCCCCAGTCCGTGAAGGTGAGGGTGCCGGCGCCGCCGGCGCGCTCCAGGCGGAGCGGATACGGCTTGCCCTTCAGCGAGACGTCCAGCGTGCCGCCGGAGCCACCGTCGCCGGCGATGCGGATGGTGGGGGTGCCCGACTGTTCGTGGTGGCCGTCGGTCGAGAGGGAACCGTGCAGGGTCAGCAGGCCCGACAGGAGCAGGTCCTTGTCCGTGAAGCCGCTGAACTTCTTGTACGAAGGGTCGCCCTGCGGAACCTTCACGTACTTGCCGTCGAGGGAGCCGGCCGCACTCGTGTCGCTCCCGTCGGCATGGTTCCAGAAGTCCGCGTCGGCCTGCAGGTACAGCGTCTCGCCCACCCGGAGCAGGTGGAAGGTCGAGCCCTTCGACGTGACCGACCCGGTCCCGCCGTCAGCGTTCAGGCGCATGTCCAGCTGGTAGGTACGTCCGCTCGTGACCACGGTCCCCGCCATCCGGACCGTCGCCACCGACGTCGCCGCCGCACGGGTCTTCGACTGGATGACGTCCGGGGCCAGCTTGCCCACCCCGTTGGTGCCCGCGTCCGGATCCTCACTGCACGCGGTGAGGAGGGCCAGCGCGCACATCGCGGTCACCAGTGCGGCGCGGCGAGTACGGCTACGGCCCGGAGCAATCGCGGTCACGGACGGGGCCACCTTTCTGACGGGTCCGGCACGGCGTACCGCAGCGTACCGGTGCCCCACCCGCCCGGCGGAGCCAGTCCGTCCGGACCGCCCACCAGGGCGTATCCGATCGGTACGGGCTAGCCTGAACCCCACCGAGCAGGCGAAAAGGACAGGAAAGTCACCAAGCGGTACTCCGGTAGAAAAAGGAAGCGAAGCCATGGCAGCCGGCGCTCCCCGGATCTTCGTCTCGCACCTCGCCGGTATCGCCGTCTTCGATCCCAACGGCGACCAGGTGGGACGCGTCAGGGACCTCGTCGTCATGCTCCGCGTCGGCCGCAAGCCCCCACGGCTGCTGGGCCTGGTCGTCGAACTGTCCACCCGGCGCCGCATCTTCCTGCCCATGAACCGGGTGACGAGCATCGAGTCCGGCCAGGTCATCAGCACCGGCGTGCTCAACGTCCGCCGCTTCGAGCAGCGGCCCACCGAGCGCCTGGTCTTCGGTGAACTCCTCGACCGCCGCGTCCAGCTGGTCGAGACCGGCGAGGAGGTCACCGTCCTGGACCTGGGCGCACAGCAGCGGCAGGCCCGCCGGGAGTGGGAGGTCGACCGCGTCTTCGTCCGCAAGGGCCGCACGGGCACCTTCCGGCGGACCAGGGGCGAGTCGCTCACCGTCGACTGGTCGCAGGTCACCGGCTTCTCCCTGGAGGAGCACGGCCAGGGCGCCGAGAGCCTGCTCGCCACCTTCGAGCAACTGCACCCCGCCGACCTCGCCAACGTGCTGCACCACCTCTCCGCCAAGCGCCGCGCCGAGGTGGCCGCCGCGCTGGACGACGACCGCCTGGCCGACGTCCTCGAAGAGCTCCCCGAGGACGACCAGATCGAGATCCTCGGCAAGCTGAAGGAGGAGCGGGCGGCGGACGTCCTGGAGGCCATGGACCCGGACGACGCGGCCGACCTGCTCGCCGAGCTCCCCGAGGAGGACAAGGAGCGGCTGCTGAGCCTGATGCAGCCGGCGGACGCGGCCGAGATGCGGCGGCTGATGTCGTACGAGGAGCACACCGCCGGCGGTCTGATGACGACCGAGCCGATCGTGGTGCGGCCCGACTCCACCGTCGCCGACGCCCTCGCCCGGGTCCGCAACCCCGACCTGTCACCGGCCCTCGCCGCCCAGGTCTACGTCTGCCGCCCGCCCGACGAGACCCCGACCGGCAAGTACCTGGGCACCGTCCACTTCCAGCGCCTGCTGCGCGACCCCCCGTACACCCTGGTCAGTTCACTCCTCGACGACGACCTGCAACCGCTCGACCCCGAGGCCACGCTGCCGATCATCGCCGGGTTCTTCGCCACGTACGACATGGTCGCGGCGCCCGTGGTGGACGAGACCGGGTCGCTGCTGGGCGTGGTGACCGTCGACGACGTCCTGGACCACATGCTGCCCGAGGACTGGCGGGAGACCGAGTTCCACCTGGACGAGGAGGAGCAGGACAAGGGGGTGGGGAGCCATGGCGCCTGAGCGCGAGGGCGGCCGGGAGCGGACACCGTCCGGCGCCACCGCCGCCACCCGGCCGCGCGGACCCCGTCTGGACCAGCCGCGCCCGCCGCGCCGCAGGCTCCTGCCCGAGTGGGACCCGGAGGCCTTCGGCCGGCTCTCCGAGCGCATCGCGCGTTTTCTGGGCACCGGGCGGTTCATCGTCTGGATGACGTTCGTGATCATCCTCTGGGTGCTGTGGAACATCTCGGTGCCCGGCAAGCTCCGCTTCGACGAGTACCCGTTCATCTTCCTGACCCTGGCCCTGTCCCTCCAGGCCTCCTACGCGGCCCCGCTGATCCTGCTCGCGCAGAACAGGCAGGACGACCGCGACCGGGTCAACCTCGAACAGGACCGCAAGCAGAACGAGCGTTCCATCGCCGACACCGAGTACCTGACCCGCGAAATCGCCGCGCTGCGCATGGGCCTGGGCGAGGTGGCGACCCGGGACTGGATCCGTTCCGAGCTGCTGGACCTGCTCAAGGACATGGAGGAGCGACGGGACGGCCACGGCGTATTCCCGGCAGAACGGTCGGCGAGGCGTGACGTAGACGACCGGTGAGGGGCGTTATAGCGGCCCTGCGCGTCGCCGTACCATCGTGTGTATGGCTAGCGAAGACGCGGTGCGCGAGGCATTGGCGACGGTGAACGACCCGGAGATCAACCGACCCATCACCGAACTGGGGATGGTCAAATCGGTGGAGATCGGGGAGGACGGCGCGGTCGCGGTCACCGTGTACCTGACGGTCTCCGGCTGCCCCATGCGGGACACGATCACCCAGCGGGTCACCGAGGCGGTCTCCCGGGTCGACGGTGTCACCCGCGTCGACGTCACCCTGGACGTGATGAGCGACGAGCAGCGCAAGGAGCTGGCGTCCGCGCTGCGCGGCGGCCAGACCGAGCGCGAGGTGCCCTTCGCCAAGCCGGGCAGCCTCACCCGGGTCTACGCGGTCGCCTCCGGCAAGGGCGGCGTCGGCAAGTCCTCGGTCACGGTCAACCTCGCCGCCGCGATGGCCGCCGACGGTCTCAAGGTCGGTGTCGTCGACGCCGACATCTACGGCCACTCGGTCCCCCGCATGCTCGGCGCGGACGGCCGCCCCACCCAGGTCGAGAACATGATCATGCCGCCGTCGGCGCACGGCGTGAAGGTCATCTCGATCGGCATGTTCACCCCGGGCAACGCCCCGGTGGTCTGGCGCGGCCCGATGCTGCACCGCGCCCTCCAGCAGTTCCTCGCGGACGTCTACTGGGGCGACCTCGACGTCCTGCTGCTCGACCTGCCGCCCGGCACGGGTGACATCGCCATCTCGGTCGCCCAGCTGGTCCCGAACGCCGAGATCCTCGTCGTGACGACGCCTCAGCAGGCGGCGGCGGAGGTCGCCGAGCGGGCCGGCTCCATCGCGGTCCAGACCCACCAGAAGATCGTCGGCGTGGTCGAGAACATGTCCGGCCTGCCCTGCCCGCACTGCGGCGAGATGGTCGACGTCTTCGGCACGGGCGGCGGTCAGGTGGTCGCCGACGGCCTCACCCGCACGACGGGTACGAACGTCCCGGTCCTCGGCAACATCCCGATCGACGTCCGCCTCCGCGAGGGCGGCGACGAGGGCAAGCCGGTCGTCCTGACCGACCCCGACAGCCCGGCGGGTGCGGCGCTGCGCGGCATCGCGGGCAAGCTGGGAGGCAGGCAGCGAGGCCTCTCGGGTCTGTCCCTGGGCATCACCCCGCGCAACAAGTTCTGAGAGACCCGGGACTCCGCGCCCCTTCAGGGGCGCGGGGCTGTTCCCCTGGGCGGCTCCGCCGCGTGGGCGCGATCGGCCGCACCACCGCGGTCGCACACGCGCCGCGACCCCTACGGCGAAGGGGCGCCACGAACCACCGGCGCCCCTTTTCTCACGCGTACGCGGCGATGTCCTTGATCATCGCGAACCCCAGCCCGTACGCGGACATCCCCCTGCCGTACGCCCCCACATGCACCCCCTGCGACGTGGACCCGGCGAGCACCCACCCGAACTCCGACTCCCGGTAGTGGAACGGCGTGGCCACCCCGTCCACCGGCAGCGAGAGCGTGGACCACTCCGGCCCGTTCAGCTCGTCGGCCAGCTCCCACGCCGTCTCGGTCTGCTGCTCCAGCCAGTCGTCCCGCAGGCTGTGGTCCATCTGCCCCGGCCAGGTGAAGGACAGCAGCCCGACCCCCGCCAGCCACGCGGCCGACGAGACCGACGTGGCCTCCAGCAGCCCCGTCCCGTCGGCGCTCCGCCGGGACGGACTCGCCGCGACGGTCACGACCACCGCGAACTTCTCTCTCGGCTCACCGACGGACGCGGCCAGATGCTCGTTCCGCACCGACGGCTCGTCGCCGTGCCCGATCGACCCGTGCTCCACCGCACCGTCGGCCGCCGTACCCACCTGCATCAGCCAGCGCGGCCCTGTGAACGCCTCGTCGAGGCCGTACCAGGGGAAGGGCGCCTCCAGGTAGCCGTCGACCGTGCGACGGGCGGAGGGGACCTGCTGTCCGTTCTCCGCGACCGGCGTATGTTCGCCCACCCGACTTGTCGTCTCCATCTGCCCGGACGCCTCCTAGCTCTCGTCGGTCCGGGGCGGCCCGCCCCCCTTCGGGCGCACTCGTCCGGTCCGCACAACAACTCGGCAGCATATCCACCCCGCTGGGACCAGCAGCGAAACCGCCCGGCGCGTGGGTCGCGCGGGCGGCGGGATCAAGCCGTGAGCGGCGCACACGCGGTATGAAACGCGTCACGTACGCCGCTCGGGCCCAAGTGTCCGGTACGGCTCAGGTGGCGTCCGCGTCGAACGGCGGACGGTCGTCCTGGCCGGGGTCCTCGGGCTTCTTGGTCATGTCGATGCGGCCGCCCGCGGAACCCGTACCCGTGGAAGGGGAGGAATCGGCCTCGCGGCTGTGCACCGCGTCCGTGACCTCGGCCATCTCCTTCTTCAGGTCGAAGCCGTTGCGGATCTCCTTCAGCCCCAGCTCGTCGCTGTCCAGGTGCTTGCGGACGAAGTTCTTGGGGTTGAGGTCCTCGAACTCGAAGTCCTTGAACTCCGGACCGAGCTCCTCGCGGATGTCCGCCTTGGCGCTCTCCGAGAACTCCCGGATCTTGCGGATGGTCCGCATCACGTCCTGGATGACCTTCGGGAGCTTGTCGGGACCGAAGACGAGCACGGCGAGCACGACGATGGTCACCAGCTCGAGTGGTCCTATGTCATTGAACACCTGAAGCTCCTTGCGATGTCCTCGGTCCTCGGCCCTCCGGTCGCTGTTGCGGGTGTTCCGTGGTCCGGGCCGGGTCCACGGTACCCGGCGTACCTGTCCGACCGGTACCGTCCCGAGGTGTCCGACCGCGTGTGTACGACCGGTTTTCCGGGTTGTTTGCCTAGTCGGGGCACACGCGCGGTCCCGGCTGTGACGTTTCTGTCAGTTCCTGTCCGACCACGGCCGCCCCGGGCCCAGCCTGCGCACGGGATTCCACCGGGGTCGCGCGTCACCGCGCACGGCAGGTGGTCAGCGGGCCGGGCGGGAGGACGGGGAGGGAGCGGAGGTCGTGTCGGGGACGGGTGCGGCGAGCAGGGCGGCGCCGGTCGCCTCGGGCGTACTGGTCCACGAGGTGAGGGCGAACGGCGGGTTGGCGGTCAGCGGCCGTATCAGCGGGGAGACGGCGGCCGCGCCGGCCAGCACCGGTGCGGTCAGCTCACGCAGCGCCTTCTCGCCGGCGGCCGGGGAGGGCACCCCGGGCAGCAGCGGCGCGGAGACAGAGGTGGGAGCCGCGGTCGTGGCGCCGCCGAGCAGGGTGCCGGAGGACAGCAGCGGGGAGAGCGAGCGGCGGCGCTGCGCGTCGGCGGCGCCCGCGGTGCCCGCGCCCGCCGTACCGGCCGGGGCGACACTGCCGCCGCCGGTGCCGCTGCGGGCATCGGCGGCCGGGGAGCCGGGCAGGCCGGCGGTGACCCCGCCGAGGGCGACGGCGGCCAGTGAGACCGCGCCGGCGGCGACGAACGCGAACCGCATGCCGCGCGAGGCGGAGCGGTCGGCGTCCGGGCGGCCGACGGGGTGGATACGGAAGCCCCGGCCGGCGGCCACGGCCGAGTCGTGCGGGTGGGCCGGGACGTAGCCGAACTCGAAGCGGTCCTCCTGGCTCATGCCGAAGACCCCGCTGTCGGATCGGCGTCCCGAGGGGCCTCCCCCGCCGAACGGCGAACCGTCGGTGTCACCACCCCCGGGCAGCCCCTGGAGGCGGGCCAGGAAGCTCTCGGAGGGCGGAGGCGGGGCGGCCTCCGCGAAGACGTTCTTCAGCGCGCGCTGGGCGTCGGCCTCAGCCTTGCACCTGGCACAGGTCGCCAGGTGGGCCAGGACACGATCGCGCGACTCATGGCCGAGTTCTCCGTCCACCAGGGCGGAGAGTCGGTCTCCCAGATGCTGCTCGGCGAGCTGACGCTCGGCGGGTTTCGGTCGTGAACCACTCACGCGGACGCGCCCCCTCCTCCCAGTGCGGGAACACGGGGCACGAAGGAGCGGCGCTCGGACTTGCGGGCTTCCGGGGAGCGGTGCGCGAGGGCCTTGCGCAGCTGGGAACGGCCGCGGTGGATCCGGGAGCGGACCGTGCCGAGCTTGACGCCGAGGGTCGCGGCGATCTCCTCGTACGACAGGCCCTCGATGTCGCACAGGACGACGGCGGCGCGGAACTCGGGCGCGAGGGTGTCCAGGGCCTGCTGCACGTCGGCGTCGAAGTGCGCGTCGTTGAAGGCCTGGGACGGGGTGGGCTCGCGGCTGGGCAGGCGCTCGGCCGCGTCCTCGCCGAGGGCGTCGAAGCGGATGCGCTGCTTGCGCCGGACCATGTCGAGGAACAGGTTGGTCGTGATGCGGTGCAGCCAGCCCTCGAAGGTGCCCGGCGAGTAGGTCGACAGAGAGCGGAAGACGCGGACGAAGACCTCCTGGGTGAGGTCCTCGGCGTCGTGCTGGTTGCCGGTGAGGCGGTAGGCCAGGCGGTAGACGCGGCCGCTGTGCGTGCTGACGATCTCCTCCCACGTGGGCGGAGTCCATGCCTGCCCGTCCGCGTCGGTGGAGAAGGTCGCGGTCCGGTCCTCGCCCATGGCGAGCACTTCGGCGTGGCTGGGGTCAGCAGCGGTGTCGTTCACGGATTTCGGCCTGCCCGATCCGAGGAAGCGCCGTAGCGCTCCTCCCCGATCCCCGGGTGCGGCCGCACCTCCCCTGTCGGCTCTGGTGGTGTCCAGTGGAGCCCCTACCATAGCCACCTCGCCCGTTAGGACCGGATAAGCGGTTTTACGAGAATTTGATCTCTGCTGGTACGGCTCATCCGGCCGCATCAGCGGTTGCTCGACCGCCGTCTCGTCTTCGTGATCCATTCGTGTCCCCCCGCCCTGTCTTCCACCCCTCTAAACGCCTGGTCCCATCTGCGGGTTCCCGGCACCAACGGATACAGTCACGCCCAGGCAACCACGGGGACAGGAGAGGGTCATTACCGGCAACCGGCAGACGAGCTGGGCGTTCGCCGACGCCTTTGTCGCCGAGGACGAAGCACTGCGGTGGGCCCGTGACCGGGCCCGCGACGCAGGGCTGCGCTCGGTGTCGCCCGGCACGGGTGCCGCGCTGCGTCTGCTCGCCGCCTCCGTGGACGCCAAGGCGGTCGCCGAGATCGGTACCGGATGCGGGGTCTCCGGGATGCATCTGCTGCACGGCATGCGCGCGGACGGTGTCCTGACGACCGTCGACCCCGAGCCGGAGCACCAGCAGTTCGCCCGGCAGGCCTTCCGTGCCTGCGGCTTCGCCAGCAACCGGGCCCGCTTCATCCCGGGCCGCGCCCTCGACGTACTTCCCCGTCTCGCGGACGCCGGTTACGACCTGGTCTTCTGCGACGGCGACCGGCAGGAGTACTCCGACTATCTCGCTGAATCGTTGCGCCTGCTGCGCCCGGGCGGCCTGGTGGTCTTCGAGGGCGTCTTCGCCAACGGCCGCACGGTCGACTCCGGGCCGCAGCCGACCGAGGTGCTGCGGCTGCGCGAGCTGCTGCGCACGGTCCGGGAGAGCCCGGAGCTGGTGCCGTCGCTGCTGCCGGTGGGCGACGGACTGCTCTGCGCCGTCAAGCGCTGACCCCGCCGGGGAAGGACCGGGGGTACGGCTGCGCCCCGGCACCGCATACAGTGCCGGGGCGGCCGAAAGGGTGTGGTCGCTGACGCCTCAGACGACGACGTTCTTGAGGGCGTCGGCGAGCGCCGCGGCCTCGTCAGGGGTCAGCTCGACGACGAGCCGACCGCCGCCTTCGAGCGGAACGCGCATGACGATGCCCCGCCCCTCCTTGGTCACCTCGAGCGGGCCATCACCCGTCCGCGGCTTCATGGCCGCCATGCTGGTTCCCCTTCCTGAAAACAGCTCATCGTCTGCCGACGGCCCACGAGGGCACGCGCGATCCTGGCGGGACACGCGGCACCGGCATCGAACACATTGCTTCCAAGCCATTATCCCGCATCTCAGGACCCGATGACCAACATCGGTCGGCATCGCTTGGGCAACGCGCGCGAGCAAAACCACCCAATTCGGCGATGTGACTGCGATACTGCGCCGCCCCACGTCCTTACGCCGACCGAGTAGGCTCCGGTTTTCTTTGACGCAGGTCACACGACGGGTCCGGTCCTCGGTCCGCGATCTCCGCCATGCTGTCCTTCGGACGCAGACGTACCGAGCGGTACGTCAGCCGCGACGACGGAGACGACGGAGGGGACGCACCATGACCGACACCGTGCTCTACGAGGTGAGCGACGGACTCGCGACGATCACGCTGAACCGCCCCGAGGCGATGAACGCGCTGAACATCGCGACGAAGGTCGCGCTTCGGGAGGCCGCGCAGGAGGCGGCGGCCGACACTGCCGTCCGGGCGATCCTGCTGACGGCCGCCGGGGACCGGGCGTTCTGCGTGGGCCAGGACCTCAAGGAACACATCACGCTGCTCGCGTCGGACCGGGAGACGGGTTCGGGGCAGACGATGACGACGGTCCGGGAGCACTACAACCCCATCGTGCGGGCGCTGGCCGGGGCACCGAAGCCGGTGGTGGCCGGGGTGAACGGTGTCGCCGCCGGTGCCGGTCTCGGGTTCGCGCTGGCCGCCGACTACCGCGTGGTCGCCGATACGGCGGCCTTCAACACGTCGTTCGCGGGGGTCGCGCTGACCGCGGACTCCGGGGTGTCCTGGACGCTGCCGCGGGTCGTGGGGCCGGGGCGCGCCGCCGACCTGCTGCTCTTTCCGCGGAGCATCAGCGCGCAGGACGCGTACGAGCTGGGCATCGCGAACAAGCTGGTGCCCTCGGCCGAGCTGCGGGACGAGGCCGAGAAGGTCGCCCGGAAATTGGCCGAAGGACCGACCGTGGCGTACGCGGCGCTGAAGGAGGCCGTCGCCTACGGGCTTGACCACTCCCTCGACGAGACGCTCGACAAGGAGGACGAGCTGCAGGCTCGGGCCGGGGCCTCCGAGGACCACGGGATCGCCGTCCAGGCGTTCGTGAACAAGGAGAAGCCGAAGTACTTGGGGCGGTGACCTTGGTGGGGGGTGCGTGGGGGCTCAGCGCGCCCGCGCGGCGGAGCCGCACATCGATGCGGCCCCGCGCCCCTCACGGGGCACTGTCCCTCACGGGGTCTGTCGGGCCACGCAGGTTTCGAGATGGTCGTTCACCAGGCCGCACGCCTGCATGAGGGCGTACGCCGTCGTCGGACCGATGAAGCGCAGGCCCCGCTTCTTCAGGGCCTTGGCCAGAGCCGTCGACTCCGGGGTCACCGGCGGTACGTCGGCGATGGTCCGCGGGGCCGGGTACGTACCCGGCTCCGGGGCGAACGACCAGATCAGCTCGTCCAGCCCGCCCGGTTCCCACTCCGCCAGGACCTTCGCGTTGGCGATCGTCGCGTCGATCTTCAATCGGTTGCGGATGATGCCCGGGTCCGCCAGCAGCCGCTCCCGGTCCTCGTCCGTGAACGTGGCGACCTTCTCGATGCGGAAGCCGGCGAAGGCGGCCCGGAAGCCGGGGCGGCGGCGGAGGATCGTGATCCAGGAGAGTCCCGACTGGAACGCCTCCAGGCTCAGGCGTTCGTAGAGGGCGTCGTCGCCGTGGACCGGGCGGCCCCACTCCTCGTCGTGGTACGCCACATAGTCCTCGGTGGACAGGGCCCAGGGGCAGCGCAGCCTGCCGTCCGGCCCGGCCACGGCCGCGCCGGCGGTCAGGTCGTTCGGGTCGGTCACGGCCGGTCCTCCGGCTCGGGCTTGGTCAACGAGGTGTGCCTGGCGTGCGGCGCGGCCTGGGCGCCGGCCAGTGCGGACTCCAGGTCGGCGATCCGGGCGTCGCGCTCGGCGAGTTCGGCGCCGAGGCGGCTGAGCGCGTCGTCGACGTCCGCCATGCGGTAGCCGCGCGGGGCGAGCGGGAAGCGGAGGCTCTCGACGTCCGCGCGGTGTACCGGGCGGTCCGGGGGCAGCGGGTCCTGGAAGCGCTCGGGCGCCACCTCGGGCAGCGGGCCGCTCTCGCCGCCGCTCACCACGGAGAGCGTGACCGCGGCGACCACGACCGCGAGCGCGACGACCAGGAACAGGAACATAACCATCGCGGTGGCCCCCAGGCTCGATGAAGCTCGGCGCACTCGTGGGTGCCGAGTGCGCTTAGTGTGCTCGGTGTCGAATGTGTCTGTGTCCGATCGTGCCATGCGAGTCTGACAGTCAGGGGCGCAGGCGGTCGTACCGAGGGACTTACTACGAGAGGTCACAGGCGATGCTCAGGCTGGGCAAGCGGGAATTCGCGCCGCACGAACCGGTGATCATGGCCATCGTGAACCGGACCCCGGACTCCTTCTACGACCAGGGGGCGACCTTCCACGACGAGCCCGCCCTCGCGCGCGTGGAGCAGGCGATCGCCGAGGGGGCCGCGATCATCGACATCGGCGGGGTGAAGGCCGGGCCGGGCGAGGAGGTCTCGGCCGAGGAGGAGTCGCGGCGGATCGTCGGGTTCGTGGCGGAGGTGCGCCGGCGGTTCCCGGAGGTCGTGATCAGCGTGGACACCTGGCGGGCGTCGGTCGCGGAGGCGGTCTGCGAGGCCGGGGCGGATCTGCTGAACGACGCGTGGGGCGGGGTCGATCCGGGGCTGGCGGAGGTCGCGGCGCGGTACCGGGTGGGGCTGGTGTGCACGCACGCGGGCGAGGCGGAGCCGCGGACGCGGCCGCACCGGGTGACGTACGACGACGTGGTGGCCGACATTCTGCGGGTGACCCTGGGGCTGGCCGAGCGGGCCGTGGCGCTGGGGGTGCCCCGGGAGTCGGTGATGATCGATCCCGGGCACGACTTCGGGAAGAACACCCGGCACAGCCTGGAGGCGACGCGGCGGCTGGGCGAGATGGTCGAGACGGGATGGCCGGTGCTGGTCTCCCTGTCCAACAAGGACTTCGTGGGCGAGACGCTGGACCGGCCGGTGAAGGAGCGCGTGATCGGCACGCTGGCGACGACGGCGGTGTCGGCGTGGCTGGGTGCGCAGGTGTACCGCGTCCACGAGGTGGCGGAGACCCGGCAGGTCCTGGACATGGTGGCGTCGATCGCGGGCCACCGGCCCCCGGCGGTCGCCCGGCGGGGGCTGGCGTAGCGTCCTGGCGGCTCGGACCCCGACTTCTCGGCAGAGCGAGTCGAGTGGGCGGGCGGGAGGCGACCGGTCCTAGCGGCCCGCCTCCTTCGACACCAGAGCCACCGCCTCCCCCACGTCGTCCGTGACGTGGAACAGGAGCAGGTCCTTCTCGCTCGCCTTGCCCTGGGCGATCAGGGTGTTCTTGAGCCAGTCCACCAGGCCGCCCCAGTACGCGCTGCCGAACAGCACGATCGGGAAGCGGGTGACCTTCTGCGTCTGGACGAGGGTGAGCGCCTCGAAGAGTTCGTCGAGGGTGCCGAGGCCGCCGGGGAGCACGACGAAGCCCTGCGCGTACTTGACGAACATCATCTTCCGCACGAAGAAGTAGCGGAAGTTCAGGCCGATGTCGACGTAGGCGTTCAGGCCCTGCTCGAAGGGCAGCTCGATACCGAGGCCGACCGAGACGCCGCCCGCCTCGAGGGCGCCCTTGTTGGCCGCCTCCATCGCGCCGGGTCCGCCGCCCGTGATGACCGCCCAGCCGGCCTCGACCAGGCCCCGGCCCAGCTGCACGCCCGCGTCGTACTCCGGCGAGTCCACCGGCGTCCGTGCCGAGCCGAACACGCTGATCGCGGCGGGGAGTTCGGCGAGCGTGCCGAAGCCCTCGATGAACTCCGACTGGATGCGCAGCACCCGCCAGGGGTCCGTGTGGACCCAGTCGGAGGGGCCGCCCGCGTCCAGCAGACGCTGGTCCGTCGTGCTCGCGGTCACCTGACCGCGCCGTCGGAGGACCGGTCCCAGGCGCTGCTCGTCCGGCGGCACCTTCTTCCCCTCGGGGTTCCCGGTAGGCATATGTGCGCTCCCTCCGCTTGCAGGTGTATCCGCCCCAGCGTAGATCCACCCGGGTTACCGGCGCGGGACGTCGGCATGTCCGGTGCGAAGCGCCGCCGTGTGGCTCAGTCGGTCAGCCAGGCGCGCAGCCGCTTCTCACCTGCCAGGATCTTGCCGGTTTCCACCCTTTCATCCCGCTTGTGCGCCAAGTGCGGGTTGCCGGGCCCGTAGTTGACCGCCGGGACGCCGAGGGCGGAGAAACGGGAGACGTCGGTCCAGCCGTACTTGGGCATCGGGGTACCGCCGACCGCCTCGATGAAGGCGGCCGCGGCCGGGTGCGAGAGGCCGGGCAGCGCGCCGGGGCTGTGGTCGTCGACCACGAACTCCTCGACCCCGCAGTCGGCGAAGACCTCGCGGACGTGCGCGATCGCCTCCGCCTCGGAACGGTCCGGGGCGTACCGGAAGTTGACGGTGACCACGCACTCGTCGGGGATGACGTTGCCGGCCACCCCGCCGGAGATGCCGACCGCGTTGAGGCCCTCGCGGTACTCCAGGCCGTCGATGACCGGGTAGCGCGGCTCGTAGGCGGCGAGCCTGGCGAGGATCGGGGCGGCCGCGTGGATCGCGTTGGAGCCCATCCAGGAGCGCGCGGAGTGGGCCCGCTCGCCGGTCGTCTTCAAAAGGACGCGCAGGGTGCCCTGGCAGCCGCCCTCGACCTCGCCGTCCGACGGTTCGAGGAGGACCGCGAAGTCGCCCGCCAGCCACTCGGGGTGGGCCTCGGCGACGTGCCGGAGGCCGTTGAGATGGGCGGCGACCTCCTCGTTGTCGTAGAAGACGAAGGTCAGGTCGCGGTTCGGGGCGGGGACGGTGGCCGCGATGCGCAGCTGGACGGCGACACCGGACTTCATGTCGCAGGTGCCGCAGCCCCACAGCACCCCGTCCTCGTCCAGCCGGGACGGCACGTTGTCCGCGATCGGGACGGTGTCGATGTGGCCGGCCAGGATCACGCGCTCGGAGCGGCCGAGGTTCGTGCGGGCGATCACGTTGTTGCCGTGGCGGTCGACCGTCAGGCGCGGCAGGGCGCGCAGCGCGGCCTCGATCGCGTCCGCGAGCGGCTTCTCGGTGCCGCTCTCCGACGGGAAGTCGACGAGCCGCGCGGTCAGCGCGGCGGCGTCCAGCGTGAGGTCAAGCGAGGTGTCGGCCATGGCCCCGACCCTAGCGCGCGGCATCGCGCGGGCCGTTTCACAGGCTTCCGCACCCGGGGTTGAGCCGCTCGTACTCTCCAGTATGTTGTACGCGTGCCAGAGCCGTCCCCCACTCGCCCCACGCGTCGCCGCCGTGCCCTGCGTTTCGTGTCGGGTTTGCTCATTCTGTGCGCCGTCGCGGCCTATCTGGTCGTCCAGTACGTCACCGGCGGCGGTGGCGCCGAGGGCTGCAAGGTCGTCTCGGACCGCAGCGACAGCGCGTCGTACGAGTTCACGCCCGAGCAGGCGGTGAACGCCGCGACGATCGCCGCCGTCGGCACCGGGCGCGGTATGCCCGAGCGGGCGGTGGCCATCGCGCTGGCGACCGCGATCCAGGAGTCGGGGCTGCTCAACATCGAGCACGGCGACCGGGATTCCCTGGGCCTGTTCCAGCAGCGGCCCTCGCAGGGCTGGGGCACCTCGAAGCAGATCCTGGACCCGGCGTACGCGGCGGGCATGTTCTACGCGCACCTGGCCAAGGTGCGCGACTACGAGACCCTGCCCCTGACGGTCGCCGCGCAGCGCGTGCAGCGCAGCGGCTACCCGGAGGCGTACGCCAAGCACGAGACCGACGCCACGCTGCTCGCGGCCGCCCTGACCGGGCAGGCGGCGGCCACGCTGACCTGCGACGGGCGCCCGGCGGCCGGCACCGGGGCGACGGCCACGGCGACGGGTCCGGACGCGGTACGGACCGCACTGGTACGGGACTTCGGGCGGGACGCGGTCGAGGAGGCCGGTGCGGAGGTGAACGGCACGTCCGCGAGTTCGCCGACACCGACGCCGAGCGTGACCGCCACGGCACACGGGCGGACCGTGACCGTGCCGGTGCCGGAGGGCGGGAAGACCGACAGGTCCGGGCGCACCGAGAGCGAGCGCGGCTGGCAGCTGGCGCACTGGGCGGTGGCCAACTCCTCGGCGCTGCACATCCAGCGGGTGTCGTACGCCGGCCGCGAGTGGTCCGCCGGGAGCACCGAAAGCCAGTGGCAGTCGGCGGCCGGTTCACAGGGCGCGGGCGGTGCGGAGAAGTCCGCGGGGTCGGTGCGGATCGTAACCGGGCAGTAGTTCGGCGTTTCACTCCGGCGGGTCGGCCCGGGCCGATCGGATACATGCTGTGCCCAGGTTTTCGCACGGTCACTCGCGCACGCGCGAAATCCCTTGGGAGCACGGGGACGTAAGGATTCTTCGGGTTACGGCGAGGTCTCGGCCCGGGCACTCTTTGCCCGTTTTTATCCACACCCGATAATGCGATGCGTTATCAATTCTTTACCGAGGGCCTCCGCAACCTTCGCGGGCTTCGAGCGGTAGTCACGGCGATCACGTTCCCTCCCGTCGAATGGAGCATCATGTCCCTCCCTCTGACCCGCCGGATCGCCCGTGCCGCGCTGCTCGTCGCAGCGGGAGCGGCTGCCGGGGTCGGTGCGGCCGGCTCCGCCAGCGCGGCCCCGAGTCTGCCGGCCACCACCCCCAACCTGGGGGGCCTGACCGCGCTGGACGGAGCGAGCGTCGGCAACACCGCCGACGCCGCGGCGCAGAACGTCACCGGGACCGTCGGCCACACCGGTGGCAGGACGGTCGAGTCGGCGCTGCCGGCCGCGGGCAAGACCGGCGGCAAGGCCGTCAAGGTGGCGGCGCCGGTGGTGCAGCACGCCGCCGGCGACGCGGCCGGCTCCGCCGGTGGGCTGCTCGGTGAGACGGCGGCCACGGCGACGAAGGGCGGGCTGCCGACGCAGGGGCTCACCAAGGGCGGGCTGCCGACGCAGGGGCTCACCAAGGGCGGCCTGCCGACGCAGGGGCTCACCAAGGGCGGCCTGCCGGTCAAGGGCCTGCCGCTGGGCGGCTGACGCCGCAGCGCCGGTGGTGTGAGAAGGGACCCGGGGTTCGCCGCTCCGGGTCCCTTCTCGTCGTGTGTCGCGTGCGGGCCGGTGGGGGTTGTTCGCGCGGTTCCCCGCGCCCCTGACGGGACGCTCCGGCACCGGTTTGTTCTAGGCGAGCCGCGATACGGCCGCTCGAACGCGCTCGTCCGTCGCCGTCAGGGCCACGCGTACGAAGTTCTCGCCCGCCGTGCCGTAGAAGTCGCCCGGTGCCACCAGGATGCCGAGTTCGGCCAGGTGGGCGACCGTCTGCCAGCAGGACTCGTCCTTCGTCGCCCACAGGTAGAGGCTCGCCTCGCTGTGCTCGACGCGGAAGCCGTGGGAGAGCAGGGCCGCGCGGAGGGCCGTACGACGGGACGCGTAGCGCTCGCGCTGTTCCTGGACGTGCGTGTCGTCGGACAGGGCCGCCACCACCGCCGCCTGGGTCGGTGCCGACGTCATCATGCCGCCGTGCTTGCGGATCTCCAGGAGGGGGCCGAGGACCGCCGGGTCGCCGGCCAGGAAGGCCGCGCGGTAGCCCGCCAGGTTGGACCGCTTGGACAGGGAGTGCACGGCCACGATGCCGTCGTACGAGCCGCCGTTCACGTCCGGGTGCAGGACCGAGACCGGGTCGGCCTCCCAGCCCAGTTCGAGGTAGCACTCGTCGGAGAAGACCAGGACGCCGTGGGCGCGGGCCCAGGCGACGATCTCGGTGAGTTCCTGCTTGGCCAGTACCTTCCCCGTCGGGTTGGACGGGGAGTTCAGCCAGAGCAGCTTCAGGTTCGCCGGGTCCAGGTCGCGCGGGTCGTCGTAGACCTCGTACTCGGCGCGGGCCAGCCGGGCGCCGACCTCGTAGGTCGGGTAGGCGAGGCGCGGGTAGGCGACCTTGTCCCCGGGGCCGAGGCCCAGCTGGGTGGGGAGCCAGGCCACGAGTTCCTTGGAGCCGACGATCGGCAGGACGTGGCGGTGGGTGACGTCACGGGCGCCCAGGCGGCGCTCGACCCAGCCGGTGATCGCGTCGCGCAGTGCCGGGGTGCCCCAGACCGTGGGGTAGCCGGGCGAGTCGGCCGCGTCGATCAGGGCCTTCTGGATCAGGTCGGGGACCGGGTCCACCGGGGTGCCGACCGAGAGGTCGACGATGCCGTCCGGGTGCGCCGCCGCCGTCTTCTTGTACGGCTCCAGCTTGTCCCAGGGGAAGGTGGGCAGACGGTCGGATACTGCGGACACGGTCACTGGCTCACTTTCTTCGGTACGACCGGTACGGCAAACGCCTCGGTCCCGCAGGCGCCGATCGGGTGCGATCAGGCCGTACGGGACCGAGGCGGCACGGTGGTGCGACGGGCCGCCGTTACGGGTTACTCGGCCTGGCCGCCGGTACGGCTTACTCGGCCTGCGGGGGCAGCGCGGCGACGAAGGGGTGGTCGCGCTCGATGAGGCCCAGCTTGCTGGCGCCGCCGGGAGAGCCGAGTTCGTCGAAGAACTCGACGTTGGCCTTGTAGTAGTCCTTCCACTCCTCCGGAGTGTCGTCCTCGTAGAAGATCGCCTCGACCGGGCAGACCGGCTCACAGGCACCACAGTCAACGCATTCGTCCGGGTGGATGTACAAGGACCGCTGGCCCTCGTAGATGCAGTCGACCGGGCACTCCTCGATGCACGCCTTGTCCTTCACGTCGACACAAGGCTGCGCGATGACGTAGGTCACGCTGTCGTTCCTCCTCGATTGGGCGCTGGCGGGCCTCCGTAGGCTCCGCCGCCTGGCGCGCGGGAGCGCGGCGTCGTCGATGCCCGCACCTAGTATCTCCGTTCTCGGGCATGATCCGAACAGGAGGGGTGAACTGACCAGTGGAAATCTCGGCCGCAGGACGCTTCGAGGTCCGTATCACCGCTGCTGACGTGGGCAAACGGGTCTCCGTGCGCCGTTTGGCCGGAAATGGCGTCGCCGAGGAGAAGTTCACCGACACGGTGGGTGTTCTCACATCATGGGACGACGCCGGCATGTTGACGATCACCAGGCGGGACGGGCAGATCGTGCGAATGGCGGAGTCCACGCTGGTGGCGGCCAAAGTGGTGCCGGCCGCTCGGGCGCGCCGCCGTGGTCCGGCGGCGACCTACCGGGAACTCGCGCGTGTCGCCTCGCGCGGCTGGCAGCCGCTGGAGAGCGAGCGGCTCGGCGAATGGGAGCTGCGGGCGGCGGTCCAGAAGGTGCCGCTCGATGAGGGTCCCCCCGGGCACGCGTCTCTGGGGGAGCGTCCGCCGGCGGCGGTGACCGGGCGACGGGTGGGCTTCACGCGGCGGGCCAACAGCGTGCTGCCGCTGGGCGATCCCGGGCTGCCGCTGGACGAGGCCCTGGAGGCCGTACGGCGCTGGTACGGCGAGCGGGGGCTGCCCGCGTACGTGCAGGCCGCGACCGGCGCCGAGGGCACCCAGGAGCTGCTCTGCGCGGAGCTGGAGCGGCGGGGCTGGGTGCGTGAGGTGAGCGCCGAGCTGTGGACCGGCGCGCTGGCGCCGGTGGCGGACCGGGCGGAGGGGGCCGGTGTGCTGCTCTCCCGGACGGCCGACGAGGCCTGGCTGGCGCGCTACCAGCGCAAGGGGGTCAGCGAGGTCGCCCTGCGGGTGCTGGGCGGGGGGCCGTCCGTGTGGTTCGCGACCGTTCCCGGCGAGGGTGCCCCGGCGGCCATCGGGCGGCTGGTGGTGGACGGCCGGTGGGCCGGGTTCGCCGCCGTCGAGGTGGATCCGGCGCTACGACGCCGGGGGCTGGCCGGCGAGGTCATGGCCGCGCTCGCCCGGCGGGCGCTGGAGGAGGGCGCGTCGGCGGCCTGGCTCCAGGTCGAGACGGAGAACACGGGGGCGCGGGCGCTGTACACCGGGCTGGGGTTCGGGGCGCACCACGCGTACCACCACTACAGGGCGCCGGAGGCGGACGGCCGCTGAGGCCGCCGCGGTACGGGGCGTTCCGGAAGGGCACCAGACAGCTATGCATCCCCCTTTTCCAGATCCGGATCCGGATCCACGTCCGCAGCCACGTCCGCCGTCGCCGGAGCGGGCCGCCGAGGTGCGGGCACGGTTCGCCGAGGAGGCGCGGTCCGAGCGGCCCGATCTGGCGACGCTGTGTCTGCTGCTGGGCGCGGCGGCCGACGGCTCGCTGGACGAGGCCGGGATCGACGCGGCGCAGATGGAGCTGGACCGGCTGGCCGGGCAGCTGCCGTACCGGCCCGGCGGCCCGCTCGCCTGGGCCACGGCGGCACACCGGGTGCTGGGCGAACGGTTCGGCTTCCACGGCGTCGCCACGGACTACCGGCGGCTGGAGTCCTCGCTGCTGCACGAGGTGCTGCGCCGGCGGCGCGGGCTGCCGATCCTGCTGTCCGTGGTCTGGCTGGAGGTCACCCGGCGGGCGGGGGCACCGGTGTACGGGGTCGCGCTGCCGGGGCACTTCGTGGTGGGGTTCGGGCCGGCCGAGGAGCAGGTGCTGGCCGATCCGTTCGACGGCGGCCGGGTGCTGAGCGGGGCGGACGCGCAGACGCTGGTGGTGGGGGCGACGGGGGTGCCGCTGGAGCCGGCGATGCTGGAACCGGCCGATCCGCTGGACGTCCTGCGGCGGATCCTCAACAACGTGCGCGCCTGGGCGGCGGCCCGGCCCGAGCGGTCCGACGTGGGCCTGTGGGCGGTGGACCTGTCGCTGCTGATGCCCTCGCACCCGGCCCGGCTGCGGTACGACCGGGCGCGGCTGCTGGTGGAGCGGGGCGAGTTCGTCGACGGCGCGGAGGAGCTGGAGGAGTACGCGGGGCTGATCGACGCGGTGGACGAGGGGGCGGCGGAGAAGGTCAGAGGCGAGGCCCGGGCGGCACGGGCCCGCCTCAACTGACGGGAGCGGGGCCGCCGCCGCTTCGCCGTAGGGGTGGTGGTGCGTGTGCGGCCGCGGGTCCGGGTGCGGGTGCGGCTGCGGGTGCGGCTGCGGGTGCGTCGTGGCTTGTCGCGCAGTTCCCCGCGCCCCTGGGCCGGCTGCCAGGGGCGCCGCTTTCACCGCAGGAGTGGTGGGGCGTGCGCGTGCGCGGCTGCGGGTGCGTCGTGGCTTGTCGCGCAGTTCCCCGCGCCCCTGGGCCGGCTGCCCGCCCGGCGCCGGGAGACCGCTGTCGCTCAGGCTCAGGGGGCTTCCTACAGCCAGCCCTTCTCCCGGGCGATCCGGACCGCTTCGGCCCGGTTGCGTACCGCCAGCTTCTGGATGGCCGTCGAGAGGTAGTTCCGTACCGTCCCCTGCGACAGGTGCAGCGCCGCCGCCAGTTCCGCGTTCGTGGAGCCGTCGGCCGCCGCGCGCAGGACCTCCCGCTCGCGGTCGGTGAGGGGGTTGGCGCCCTCCGCCAGGGCAGCGGCGGCCAGGGTCGGGTCGATGACGCGCTCGCCGGCCAGGACCTTGCGGACGGCCTCGGCGAGTTGGGCGGCGGGGGCGTCCTTGACCAGGAACGCGTCGGCGCCCGCCTCCATCGCGCTGCGCAGGTAGCCGGGCCGCCCGAAGGTGGTCAGGACGACCAGTTTCACGGCGGGCAGCGCCTTGTGCAGCCGGGCCGCCGCCTCGATGCCCGTGCAGCCCGGCATCTCGATGTCGAGCAGGGCCACGTCGACGCCGTGCGCCCGCGCCGCCGCCAGCACCTCGTCGCCGCGCGCTACCTGGGCCACGACCTCGATGTCGTCCTCCAGGCCCAGCAGGGCGGCCAGCGCCTCGCGGACCATCGACTGGTCCTCGGCGAGGAGGACCTTGATCGTGCTGCTCATGCCCCGGATCCTACGGCCCCGCCGACCCCGAGCGGGACCCGGGCGACCAGCCGGAAACCGTGCTTGACGCGGCCCGCCTCCAGCGTGCCGCCGGCCTTCTCCAGCCGCTCGGTCAGCCCGGCGAGACCGTTACCGGGGCCCTTGCCGGAGCCGCCCGAGCCGTTGTCCTCGACGGCGAGTTCGAGGACCGGGCCGTCCAGGGTCTGACGGCGCAGCAGTTCCACCGTGCAGACGCTCGCGCCGCTGTGCCGGACGATGTTGGTGATCGCCTCGCGCAGCGCCCACGCGAGGGCCGCCTCGCCGTCCTCGGGCACTCCGGTGAGGTCGGGCTCGGCCGGGACCTCCGCGGTGACCGCGGCGGCGGTCAGGGCCACCTGGGCTCCCGCGAGTTCGGCGGCGAGCCGGGGGCGCCGGTAGCCGGTGACCGCCTCGCGGACGTCCACCAGGGCCTGCCGGCTGACCTGTTCGATGTCGGAGACCTGCTGGGCCGCCTTGTCGGGGTGGTCCGGGAGCATCCGGCCCGCCAGCTCGCTCTTCAGGGTGATGAGCGAGAGCGAGTGCCCCAGCAGGTCATGCAGGTCCCGGGCGAGCCGCAACCGCTCCTCGTTCGCGGCCAGTTGGGCGACGGTGGCACGGGCCTTGCGCAACTCGACGGTGGTGGCGACCAGTTGCCGTACGCCGATCATGGAGTAGCCGACCAGGAGCACCACCAGGAACAGGCCCCAGGCCTCGTCCAGCTCGTGGCGGTACCAGCCCGCCAGCATCATGGCGGCGGTGTTCAGTGGGATCGTCCAGTAGGCGACCCGCAGCGGGAAGGTCACTCCGCACATCACGGAGACGTACACGAACAGACCGAACCAGGAGCCGCCGAGGCCGAAGGCCAGCACGACCGCGAGCGTCCCCTCCACAGCGATCGCGGCGTCGACGATCCAGCCCCGGAAGGGACGGCCCATGGAGCGGAAGACGATGGCCAGGTAGATCCCGGCGAAGGCCACCAGGCCCGCCCAGCCGGCCACCGTCGCCCCGGTGCCGTGGTGACCGGAGGCCAGATCGTCCGCCGGGGAGGCGAGGTAGATCAGCCAGGGCAGGACCCACACCATCTTGCGCAGCGCCTCGCCCCGGCTGCGGGGCGGCTGGCCGATCCGCACCAGCCGGTCCCCGCGCGCTTGCTCGTCCGGCCTCGGGTCTTCCGTCATCGTGCTCACGCCTTCAGCGTGTCCTTCCGGTACAGCCAGGCCGCGCCGCCGACGAACAGGGCGAAGAAGACGACGAGGATGGCGATGTCCTTGGCCTGCGGCGCCTGGCTCTGCTCGATGGCCCGCCCCAGTGCAGCGTACGCGTGCGTGGGCAGCCACTTCGCGATGTCCTGGAGCCAGGTCGGGAAGGACGAGGACGGCCACCACAGGCCGCCGAGGATCGACAGGCCGAAGTAGGTGATCATCGTGATCGGGCGGACCGCGTCCCCGGAGGCGAGGTAGCCGATGGCCACGCCGAGCGCGGCGAACACCAGGCTGCCGGCCCAGATGGCGCCGGTGAGGGCGAGCCACTGCCAGGCGTCCAGCCGTACGTCCTTCACCGTGGCGGCGACCACGAAGACGACCACGATGGAGGGCAGGCTCACCACGGCGGCGCTGGCGGTCTTGGCGAGGACGTAGCCGCGCCCGGGCAGGGTGGTCAGCCGCAGCTGCCGTACCCAGCCGCTCTCGCGCTCCTTGGCGATGCGCTCGCTGTTGCCCATCAGGACGGCGGTGAGGGCGCCGAAGGAGGCCATGGAGACCATCACGTAGGCGGCCAGGGAGAGCCCCGAGCCGTCGACGGTCTGGGTGGTGTCCCCCTGGCTGGCGACCAGCAGGAAGATGATCGACGGGTAGATCACCGAGAAGAACAGGAACTTGCGGTTGCGCAGGGCGCGGGCGAGTTCCAGCTTGATCAGGGCGTTCACGACTGCGGGGCCTCCTTGGCCTCTTCGGCCTCCGTGATGGCGACGAACGCCTGCTCCAGGCCGAGCCCGGCGACTTCGAGGTTGTGGGGGTAGACACCCAGGCCGTAGAGGGCGTGGACGGTCGCGTCGGCGTCGGAGGACTGGATGCGGACGGTCTGCCCGGAGATGTCGACGGCCGTGAGGAACGGCAGCGCCCGCAGCGACGCCTCGTCGATCTCGCCCTCCAGGTCGAAGGAGACCCGGCGGGCGCCCGCCTTGGCCTTGATCTCGGCGGCCGTTCCGTCGGCGAGCAGCCGGCCCCGGTGCAGCACCAGCACCCGGTCGGCGATGGCGTCGGCCTCTTCGAGGTAGTGGGTGGCGAAGAGGACGGTACGGCCCTGGTCGGCCTGTTCCCGCATGGTGGCCCAGAAGGCCTGGCGGGCGGAGACGTCCATGCCGGTGGTCGGCTCGTCCAGGACGATCAGGTCGCTGTCGCCGGCGGTCGCGAGGGCGAAGCGGACGCGCTGGGACTGGCCCCCGGAGAGCTTGTTGACCTTGCGGTCGGCGATCCCCGAGATGCCCGCGCGGGCGAGGACGTCGGCGACCTTGTAGGGCTTCGGGTGCAGGTCGCAGGCGAGCTTGACCAGCTCGCGCACGGTGACCTCGTCCATCAGGCCGCCGCTCTGCAGCATCGCGCCCACCCGGCCGGCGACGATGGCCTCGCGCGGGGGCATGCCGAAGACGCTCACCGAGCCGGTGTCGGCCTGCTTGAGGCCGAGCAGCAGATCGAGCGTGGTCGACTTGCCCGCGCCGTTGGGCCCGAGCAGGGCCACGGTCTCCCCCGGGTGCAGCCGCAGCGAGAGCCCGTCGACGGCCCGCACCTTCCCGTAGGTCTTGCTCACCTGGTCGAACCCGACCACCACCGGGGTGCCGGTGGTGGTGGTCGCCGCTGTCGTTGTCATGCCGTCCATGCTGGCGGCGAGGGCGGTGCGGGTGGCAGTGCCGACCGTCCGGAGTGCCGTATGACAGATGTCATGAGCAGCACGTGACATGACGAGAGGGGGCGCCCGGTGAGCACCGGGCGCCCCCTCTCGGAGTGGCGTCAGCTCGGGTTGGTGTCGATGACTCCGATGCGCTCTGCCGGCGTCTTGCCGACCAGCACCTTGCGCAGCACGGAAGCGACGTCCTGTGGCGTGACAGCCGTCTTCTGCCCAGTGCCCCGGGTGATCAGGACACCGTCGAAGGTTCCGCCGTACGCCTCCTTGAGCGCGTCAAGGTTGTACGTCTCCACCAGCTTGCCGTCCACCGCCTTGAATCCGAGGATCTTCGGCAGGGAGAGCGAGCCGAACTTGAGGCTGTGCAGCGCGTCGGTCTGGACGGTGACCTTCTCCGACATCGCCGGCTCCGCGAAGGCCTTCATCTCGCGGTCGACCTCGGCGTTGGAGACCGTCGGCTGCACGGTGGTCGTCGGTACGGCGACCGCGGAGGCCGTGCCCGTCTCCACCATCGACTCGTACGCCTGCTTGACCGCGTTCGTGGAGGCGGCCGCGTCGATGCCCTTGCCCGCCTTGCCGTAGACCGCGACTGCCTTGCCCGAGGTGAACTTGATCGTGCCCTCGGTGGCCGAGCCGGAGCCGGAGCCGAGGCCCTTGAGAGCGGCCTGGAGCTTCTCCTCGTCGACCGGCATGGCGGGCTCGACGACCCGCTTCTGGCCGAACAGGGACCCGATCACGGAGACCGGGTTGTAGTCGCTCTGGGCGGCGGCCTCGACCGTGGACTGCATGTCGAACTGCAGGCCCGCCTGGTCCGGCGGCAGCGAGACGGCCTTGCCGTCGACCGACAGCTTCAGCGGCTTGTTCACCCGTGAGCCGAACGCGTCGTCGAGCTTCTTGACGGCGTCGTCACGGGTGCCGCCGCCGATGTCGACGCCGAGCACCGTGGTGCCCTTGGGCACGTCGGAGTGGTTCATCAGGAGTCCGGCGCCGTAGACGCCGAGGCCGGCGACCACCACGACACCGACCAGCAGCGGCAGCTTGCCGCGCTTCTTCTTCGCCTTCGCCTTGCCCTTGGACTCGGCCGGGGGCGGCGAGACCGGCTCGGGCAGCTTCGGGGGCGTGTGCGGCAGCGGCCCGTCGGCGGGCGCGCCCGGCGCGAACGGGGAGTTCGCGCCCGGCGGTACCACCGGGATACCGCTGGTGACGGTGTGTCCGGAGACGTTGTCCGCCGGGGATCCGTAGCCGGGCGTGCCCGGTTCGGGGGCGGGCTTCTGCGGGGTGAGGATCGCGGTGTCGTCGCTCAGGCCGCCGCCGGGGCCGAGGCCGGGACCGGCGGGGGCGGTGCGCGCGCCGGGTCCGGCCTGGGCGTGCCGGCCGGCGGGGCCGCCCGGGCGTGCACCGGGGCCGGCCGGGCCGCCCGGCGCGCCGAAGGGCTCGCCACCGTTGAAGGGCGCGCCGCCCGGACCCGCGAAGGCCTCACCGCCGTTGACCGGCGGGATGAACGGGCCGTCGCCGGTGACCGGGCCGCCGGTGGGGCCCGCCGGGCCCTGCGGACCGCCGGGACCGCCGGGCAGGCCGGGGCCGTTGAAGCCGCTGGGGCCGCCGGGACCGGCCGGACCGCCGCCGGTCGCGCCGGGACCGGGCTGGGCGCCGTTCTGGCCGCCGTTCTCGGAGAAGTACGGCAGTTCGTCCCGGCGGGGCTCGCCGGGGCCCTTCGCGCCGCCCCGGGGGCCGCCGAGCGGGCCCGCGGCGAGCGCCTCGGTCACGTCGAAGGAGCCGGTGCCGCCGCCGTGTCCGGGGGCCACCGGGCCGCCGGTCGCGCCGGTGGGCAGCCCCGCGCCGTTGGTCGAGCCGGGCCGGGACGCGCCGGGCACGCTCATGGAGCCGACGACACCGCCGGGGCGGCCGCCGTTCGGACGCGCGGCACCGGGGGCGCCCTGCGCGGCCGGGCCGTTCGGCGCCGCGGCGGGCGAACCGCCGGGCAGGCCGGCACCGTTGGTGGCGCCGCCGCGCTGACCGCCCTTGGCCGGGCCGGACTTGCGCGGCGCGAACCAGTCGCTGGCCTGCTCGCCGGTGGCGGGCCCCGGCGCGGTCTCAGCGGGCGGCTCGACGGTGCCGGTGGACATGGCGGCGCCCGTCGGCTGCGCGTGCGTGCCCGTCTCCTCACCGACGCCGCTATCGGCGTCGGTGACGGGGGTACGGACGACCACCGGCGGGATCGGCCGGGATCCGGGGATGTTGATCCGGATCCGGGTCGTCAGCGTGGTCTCGGTCTTTCGTTCCTCCGGCTGCGCGGCCGAACGGCCCGCGCCCTTCCCGTCGTCGGAAGCCATGGGGGTCCCGTACGGCGGTGTGCCCGAGGGGTAAGCGGCTCCCCCGTGCCCGTCGGGCCCGGAGGAAGGAGTGTCAGTTTCACGACTCAAGGCAGGTTCTCCCGGTTGGCTCCGCCGCCCGTACGACCTTGCTCGGGCGGCTCGGCGGCGCGCACCACCATACTGGCCACTTCTGGCGCTTATCCCATGACCGCTGGGGAAACCCACACCGGACTCGCACGCGCGCCGCACGGCGAACTGGTACGTCACTTGCCAAGTCGGGCGCCGTCCGTGTCGGGTTGCCGCCCCAAACCTATAGTGGCGCAGATCACAGCCAGCGCCATGCCGCCGAGCAGGAAGAGGTAGGAGCCGCCTCCCGCACCGAACAGGAAGTCGCCCTCGGGTCTGCTGGCGGTGAGCAGGATGACGGCGACGACCCAGCCGAACGCGGGTGCCACCGCCCCGGACCGGCTGCCCAGCGCCCGCGACCCGCCGAGGAAGAGCCCGGCGGCGCCGGCCAGGGCGAGCAGCAGCCCGCCGGGGAACCAGGCGGCCTGGACGAGGGTTCCGGCGAAGCCGACGACCGCGCCGAGCACGATCAGCCCGAGCAGGGCGGCGATCCGCCCGGCGGGGGGCCGCTGCAACGGTTGCGCGAGCATCGAGCCACGTCCTGCGGAGCTCATGACGCCTCCCCGATACCGGCGAAGAGATCGGTCTCGCGCGCCGCGCCCGGCTCGCCGACCGCCAACTCGTAGTACTCGGTGATGAATACGGGCTGCGCCAACTCATTGCTCAGCGCGAAGTAGGGGGCACCGTGCGGGGCCACCTCCACCTGGGTGGCATGGGCGGCCATCGCGGCGGTCTTCGCGGCGGCGTACCCGGTGCCGTCGATCTCGGTGGTGACACGACGGTCCTCCACCACGCCGGGCACGTCGTCGACGGCGGCGGACTTGGCGAAGGGCAGCCCCGGCAGCTCGTCCTGGAGCCGGGCGAAGGCGGCCACGGCGACCGCGCGCGGGACGCGGTTCCAGTAGACCTTGGAGACGCGGTGGCCGGCCTCGGCGGCCAGGTCGACGGCTCTCATGGCGACACGGTGGGCCTGGATGTGGTCCGGGTGGCCGTATCCGCCGTTGTCGTCGTAGGTGACGAGGACCTGGGGGCGGACCTCCAGGATCACCTCGGCCAGGCGTCCGGCGGCCTCGTCGACGTCGGCCTGCCAGAAGCAGCCGGGCGCTTCGTTGTCGGGCAGGCCCGTCATCCCGGAGTCGCGGTAGCGGCCCGGGCCGCCGAGCAGCCGGAAGTCGGTGACGCCGAGCTCGCGCATGGCGGCGGCGAGCTCCCCGAGCCGGTACTCGCCCAGTGCCGGGCCGGTGAGATCCCGCAGCTCGGGCGGGATGACCTCACCGCCCTCGCCGAGGGTGCAGGTGACCAGCGTCACATGGGCACCCTGGTCCGCGTAGCGGGCCATGGTGGCGCCGTTGTTGATCGACTCGTCGTCCGGGTGCGCGTGCACCAGCAGCAGACGCCGGGCGGGTAGCGGCCGGGCGGGCGGTTCCGTCATGTGCCCAGCCTACGAAACGCCACCGACAGCGCCACGCAGCCCCGGTCCACGAGGTCGGCCGGGTCGGAAGGTGGTCCGGGTCAGAACTTGATGCTGCCGATCATGCTGGCGACGTTGGTCGTCAGATCGCTGATCGTCGGCGCGATGGTCGAGGAGGCGAGATAGAAACCGAGCAGCATGCAGACGACCGCATGCCCGCCCTTCAGACCCGACTTCTTGATCAGCAAGAAGACGATGATCGCCAGCAGCACCACCGCCGAAATCGAGAGTGCCACGGCGGCTCACCTCCAAAGATCCCAGGGACGCGGGGGGTTCGGGTATGGGGGTTGTAGATCGGTACAGCAAATCCATGCGCAAGCCAGCGGGTTCATACCCACTCAGCGGTAGTGATCATAACTATGCGTGCTCGCGCATCGCTCGGCGCACGGCCGCACAAGGGGGCGCATGGCCAATATGGTCGGGGCATGAAGACCGAGGCTGTCTCATTCCCCCGTCGGCACGCCCGCACCCAGCGTTTCACGCTCGGCGCGCCGCGCGCGTTCACCGTGGCCCCCGACGGCTCACGCGTGGCGTTCCTGCGCTCCGGTTCCGGTACGGACCGGGCCAATTCCCTGTGGATTCTCGATGTGCCGAGCGGCGAGGAGCGCCTGGCGGCGGATCCGCGCACCCTGCTCGGCGGCGCCGAGGAGCACCTCTCGGCGCAGGAGCGGGCCCGTCGCGAACGCAGCCGTGAGGGCGGTGCCGGCATCGTCGGCTACGCCGCCGACGCGACCCTGGAACTGGCGTCTTTCGCCTTGTCAGGGCGGCTTTTCACGGCGGAGCTCCGAGCCGGCACCACACGCGAACTCACGGTCCCCGGGCCGGTGATCGACCCGCGCCCGTCTCCCGACGGCCGCCACGTCGCGTACGTCGCGGAGGGCGCCCTGCGTGTCGTGGGCGCCGGCGGCGAGGGCGACCGGGCGCTGGCGGAGCCCGAGTCGGAACAGGTCACCTATGGACTGGCCGAGTTCATCGCGGCCGAGGAGATGGGGCGTTCGCGCGGATTCTGGTGGTCGCCGCGGTCCGACCGGCTGCTCGTGGCCCGCGTGGACGACACGCCGGTACAGCGGTGGTGGATCGCCGACCCCGCCCACCCCGAGCGTGAGCCACATCATGTCGCCTACCCGGCGGCGGGCACCGAGAACGCGGACGTACGGCTGTTCGCCTACGACCTCGAAGGGGGGCGCGCGGAGGTCTCCTGGGACCGGGCGCGCTACCCGTACGTGGCGCATGTGCACTGGTCAGAGGCGGGTGCACCGCTGCTGCTCGTACAGGCGCGCGACCAGCGCAGCCAGCTGTTCCTCGCCGTGGACCCGGGGTCGGGGGCGACCCGGATGGTGCACGCCGACGAAGATCCAACATGGCTTGAACTGTTCGGTGGAGTGCCCTGCTGGAGCCCTTCCGGACAGCTGATCCGGATCGCCGACGAGGGCGGCGCCCGGGTGCTCGCGGTGGGTGAACGGCCGCTCACAGGCGCCCAGTTGCACATCCGTGCGGTTCTCGACGTGACCGCCGACGACGTGCTGGTCTCCGCGTCCGCCGGCGAGGAGGCCGAGTCCCCCGAGATCGGCGAGGTACACGTCTACCGCGTCAACGAACTCGGCGTGGAGCGCGTGTCGCAGACGCCCGGCGTGCACACGGCCGTGCGCGCCGGGGGCGTGACCGTTTTGGTGTCCGCCGCCCTGGACACCCCGGGCGCCCGTGTCCAGGTACTGCGTGACGGAAAACCTCTGTCAACTGTCACGTCGTACGCCGAAGATCCCGGTTTGTCCCCGCGCGTGACACTCACCGAGGGGGGCGCACGCCGAATTCCGTGCGCCGTGCTTATGCCACGGGACTACCACGGGGACACTCCCCTTCCGGTTCTGCTCGACCCCTACGGCGGTCCGCACGGCCAGCGCGTGGTCGCCGCACACAACGCCCACCTCACCTCCCAGTGGTTCGCCGACCAGGGTTTCGCGGTGGTCGTCGCCGACGGGCGGGGCACCCCGGGCCGCTCCCCCGCCTGGGAGAAGTCCGTCAAGGACGACATCGCGGCGATCGTCCTGCAGGACCAGGTCGACGCCCTTCAGGCGCTCGCCGGCGACTTCCCCCTCGACCTGACCAAGGTGGCGATCCGCGGCTGGTCCTTCGGCGGCTACCTCGCCGCACTCGCGGCCCTGCGCCGCCCGGACGTCTTCCACGCGGCCGTGGTGGGCGCCCCGGTGACCGACCTGCGCCTGTACGACACCCACTACCAGGAGCGCTATCTCGGCGACCCGGGCGAGCAGCCGGACGTGTACCGCCGCAACTCGGTGATCGACGACGCGGGCCTGGTCGACGCGGCCGAACCGCACCGCCCGATGATGATCATCCATGGCCTGGCGGACGACAACGTGGTGGTGGCCCACTCACTGCGCCTGTCCAGCGCCCTGCTGGCGGCGGGCCGCCCGCACGAGGTGCTCCCGCTGTCGGGCGTGACGCACATGACCCCGCAGGAACAGGTCGCGGAGAACCTCCTCCTGCTCCAGCTGGACTTCCTCCGGCGCGCTCTCGGACTGGGCTGAGCGACAGCGCTCCACAGAGCACCGCAACCCATCATTGAGGAACCACGACGAAGCACCAGCCAGGTCCGCGAGAGCGGCGCCGGTTCAGGCGCAAAAAGGGGCAACGGGCCGGAGCGACATGGCGCGCTCCGGCCCGTTTACGGCACCCGCACGGCCGTACGCTGTTAAGCGTGCCGCGTCCGTATATCGGGACCGGGTCGGCGAAGTTGCCTCCGTGTTAACGAGATTGACCCCGGTTCGCCCCGCTATGCACCCCCGTCGGCAAGATCGTCCGGCGTTTCTCCGGCCGCCCCCTCCGGCGGCACCACCCGCTTCTCCTCCGCGAAGTGGCAGGCCGAGTCATGGGCCGCCGGCCCCGGCGCGAGCCGGAACACGTCGGGCACCGCGAGCATCGGCACCTCGACCGCGCACCGTTCCTCGGCCTTCCAGCATCTCGTGCGGAACCGGCACCCCGACGGAACGTTCGTCGGCGACGGCACGTCCCCGCTCAGGATGATCCGCTCCCGGTGTTCCCGCGCCTCCGGGTCCGGCACCGGCACCGCGGAGAGCAGCGCCTGGGTGTAGGGGTGGGTCGGGTGCTCGTAGATCTCCTCGTCCTTGCCGATCTCCACGATCCGCCCGAGGTACATCACCCCGACCCGGTCCGAGATGTGCCGCACGATCGACAGGTCGTGGGCGATGAAGACGTACGACAGGTCGAAGTCGTTCTGGAGCCGGTCGAGCAGGTTGATCACCTGGGCCTGGACGGAGACGTCCAGCGCGGACACCGGCTCGTCCGCGACGATCACCTCGGGGCGCAGCGCCAGCCCCCGTGCGATGCCGATGCGTTGCCGCTGGCCGCCGGAGAACTGGTGCGGATAGCGGTTGATGTACTCGGGGTTGAGACCGACGACGTCCAGCAGCTCCTGGACCCGCTTGCGCCGGTCGCCCTTGGGGGCCACCTCGGGGTGGATCTCGTACGGCTCCCCGATGATGTCGCCCACGGTCATCCGGGGGTTGAGCGAGGTGTACGGGTCCTGGAAGACCATCTGGATGTTGCGGCGGACGGCCTTCAGCGCCCGCCCGCTCAACCTGGTGATGTCCTCGCCCTTGTACTTGATCACCCCGGCCGTCGGCCGCTCGAGATGGACGAGCATCTTGGCGACCGTCGACTTGCCGCAGCCGGACTCCCCGACGATGCCGAGGGTCTCTCCCTTCTTGAGCACGAAGTCGACACCGTCGACGGCCTTGACGGCACCGATCTGTTTCTTGATCAAGATGCCCTGCGTCAAGGGGTAGTGCTTGACCAGTCCACTCACTTCCAGGATCGGCTCAACCATCGCGTCAACCATTGAGGCACTCCCTCCAGAAGTGGCAGGCGCTGCCCCGGTGTTGATCCACCTCGTACAGCGGTGGCTCGTCGGTGCGGCACACGTCCTGGGCCATGGGGCAGCGCGGGTTGAAGGCGCAGCCCGGAGGGATGTGCATGAGGTTGGGCGGCAGGCCCTTGATGGCGTAGAGCTCCTGGCCCTTCTGGTCCAGGCGCGGGATGGAGTCGAGGAGCCCGCGCGTGTACGGATGCGCCGGCGCCTTGTAGATGTCGTGCACCGGCGCGGACTCGACGATCCGCCCCGCGTACATCACGGCGATCCGGTCGGCGACGTCCGCGACCACGCCCAGGTCGTGGGTGATCAGGATCAGCCCCATGCGGTACTCGCGCTGCAACTCCGCGAGCAGGTCCATGACCTGGGCCTGGACGGTGACGTCCAGCGCCGTGGTCGGCTCGTCCGCGATGATGAGCGCGGGCTCCAGGGCCAGCGCCATGGCGATCATGATGCGCTGGCGCATGCCTCCGGAGAACTGGTGCGGATAGTCCCGCACCCGCTGGGCGGCGCCCGGGATCCGCACCCGGTCCATCAGCTCGACCGCCTTGGCCCGCGCGTCCTTCCTGGACATCCCCCGGTGCACGACGAACATCTCGCCGAGCTGGTCGCCCACGCTCAGCACCGGGTTCAGCGCCGACAGCGCGTCCTGGAAGATCATGGCCATCTCGGCGCCCCGGATCTTCCGCCACTCCTCTTCCTTGAGTTTCAGCAGATCCCGCCCCCGGAAGAGGATCTCGCCCCCGCCGATCCGCCCCGGCGGCATGTCCAGGATCCCCATCACCGCCTGGGCCGTGACCGACTTCCCGGACCCGGACTCCCCCAGCACGGCCAGCGTCTCCCCGGCGTCGACGGCGTAGGAGACCCCGTTGACGGCCTTCGCGATCCCGTCCCGGGTCCGGAACTCCACGTGCAGGTCGCGCACTTCGAGCAGCACGGCGGCGCTCACCTCAGCTTCGGGTCGAGGGCGTCGCGCACCGCGTCGCCGAGCATGATGAAGGCCAGGACGGTGAGCGCGAGGGCTCCGGAGGGCCACAGCAGCGCGTGCGGGGCGTTGCGGATGTAGGGCGAGGCCGCGGAGATGTCGATGCCCCAGGAGACGCTGGGCGGCTTCAGGCCGACGCCGAGGTAGGACAGGGTCGCCTCCAGCGCGATGTAGGTGCCGAGCGCGATGGTGGCCACGACGATCACGGGGGCCACCGCGTTGGGCGCGATGTGCCGCAGCAGGATCCGGGAGTTGGAGGCGCCGAGCGCGCGGGCGGCCTGGACGTAGTCGTTCTGCTTGGCGGTGATCACCGAGCCGCGGGCGATCCGGGAGATCTGGGGCCAGCCGAGCAGCACCATGAACCCGATGACCGGCCAGACCGTATTGCTGGTGACCACGGAGAGGAGCACGAGACCGCCGAGGACGACCGGGATCGCGAAGAAGACGTCGGTGATCCGGGACAGCACCGAGTCCCAGAACCCGCCGAAGAACCCGGCGAGCCCGCCGAGGACCGACCCGAGCAGCGCGACCCCCAGCGTGGCGCAGACGCCCACCGTGACGGACGTACGGGCCCCGTAGACGGTCCGTGTGTAGACGTTGCAGCCCTGTCCGTCGTACCCGAAGGGCGCGCCCGGCTGGGAGCCCTCCTGGGCCTTGGCGAGGTCGCACTTGAGGGGGGAGCCGGAGGCGATCAGGGACGGCCACAGGGAGATGACGACGAGGAAGAGGATGACGAGGGCGGAGACGATGAAGACCGGGTTGCGGCGCAGGTCCCGCCAGGCGTCGGACCAGAGCGAGCGCGCCCGTCCGCCGGAGGCGGCCGATGGGTCCTGTGCCGCCGGACCCGTGCCCGGCGGCCCGCCCGGTGTTCTCTCCAGCGTCTGCGCCTCGCTCGTCGCGAGGTCCATCGCCCCGCCCGCCCCGGTCCCCGCGATCGCCCCCCGGTCGGGCTCGAACGGCTGCTCAGGCATAGCGGATCCTCGGGTCGAGTACGGCGTAGAGCAGGTCCACCAGCAGGTTGGCCACCAGGAACACCAGGACCAGGACCGTCACGAAGCCCACGACCGTCTGGGTGTTCTGCCGCAGGATCCCCTGGTAGAGCTGGTAGCCCACGCCGTGGATGTTGAAGATCCGCTCGGTGACGATCGCGCCGCCCATGAGGGCGCCGATGTCGGTGCCGATGAAGGTGACAACCGGAATGAGGGAGTTGCGCAGCAGGTGCCGGGTGATGACCCGGTGCCGGGGCAGTCCCTTGGCGACGGCCGTACGGACGTAGTCGCTCCGTCTGTTCTCGGCGATGGAGGTGCGGGTCAGCCGGGTGACGTAGGCGAGCGAGACGGAGGCGAGGACGAGCCCCGGCACGATCAGCTCGCCGAAGGTGGCGTCCGGGGAGACGGAGGGTTTGATCCAGCCCCACTCCACGCCGAGCAGCAGCTGGAGCAACAGGCCGGTGACGAACGTCGGTACGGAGATGACGACCAGGGTCGCCAGCAGCACCCCCGTGTCGACGGGCCGCCCGCGCCGCAGACCGGTCAGGACGCCGAGGGTGATGCCGATGACGACCTCGAGGACGATGGCCACGATCGTCAGCCGGATGGTGACGGGGAACGCGGTGGACATCAGCTCGGTGACCGGCTGTCCGTTGAACGCCGTACCGAAGTTCCCGGTGAAGACGTTCCCCATGTAGGTGAGGTATTGCTGCCACACCGGCTTGTCGAGTCCGAACTCCTTCTTCAACTGGGCGGCGGTCGCCGGATCGCAGGCCCGCTCTCCGCACAGCCCGGCGATCGGGTCGCCCATGACGTTGACCATCAGGAAGATCAGCAGCGTGGCCCCGACGAACACCGGGATCATCTGGAGCAGCCGCCGGACGACATAGCGCCCCATGCCGCGTCAGCTGACCTTGATCTCGTTGTACACGGGGACGCTGAACGGATTGAGGGCCACGTTCGAGAGCCGCTCGGAGTAGCCGGCGCTGCCGTTCTGGTACCAGAGCGGAATGGCGGCCATGTTGTCGCGGACGACTTCCTCGGCCTTCTGGAAGGTGCCGACGGCCTTGGCGGTGTCGGTCTCGGCGTTGGCCTGGTCGACGAGTTTGTCGAAGTCCTTGTTGGACCACTTGCCGTCGTTGGAGGAGGCGTTGGTGTAGTAGAGCGGCTGGAGGAAGTTCTGGATGAGCGGGTAGTCCATCTGCCAGCCCGCGCGGAACGGGCCGGTCATCTTGTGCTGGCCGATCTGGTTGCGGAAGTCGGCGAAGGTGCCCACCGGATTCCCGACGCACGCCTTGTCGTTGCCGAGCGCGTTGTTGATGGAGTTGCACACGGCGTCCACCCACATCCTGTGCGAGCCGGTGTCGGCGTTGTACGTGATCTTGAGCTGTCCGCCGGGCAGCCCCCCGCCCTCCTGGATCAGCTTCTTGGCCTGCGCCGGGTCGTAGTCACAGGCGCTCCCGCACAGCCCGTCCTTGAAGCCGCCCTCCGTGCCGAGCACCGGCGAGGTCCAGTCGGTGGCCGGGGTGCGGGTGTTCTGGAAGATGGTGTCGGTGATCTGCTTCCGGTTGATGGCCATGGAAAGGCCGGTGCGGACCTTCTCCGATCCGCTCTTGTTCCAGGCGCTGTCGTAGTAGGGAAAGGCGAGCGTCTGGATGATGCCGGCCGGGGTGTTGATGTAACGGTCACCGAGATCGTTCTTGACGTTCTTCAGCTGCGAGGCGGGAACGTCGTCGACGAGGTCGAGGTTGCCGGCGATGAGGTCGGTGTAGGCGGTGTCGCTGTCCGTGTAGACCTTGAGCGTCACTCCACCGTTCTGCGCCTTGTCGGCACCGGGGTAGCCGTCCCACTTCTTCAGGGACATCTGCGATCCCTTGGTGTACGACTCGATGGCGTACGGCCCGTCGCCGACCGGCTGCTTCAGCCAGCCGGCGTGATCGGTGAAGAAGGACCGGGGCAGCGGGGCGAAGGCCGCGTAGCCGAGGGTGTCGGGGAAACTGGAGAACTTCTGGTTCAGCTTCACCGTGAAGGTCTGGTCGTCGACGACCTTCAGACCGGAGAGCGCCTCGGCGCTCTGGCTGCCGCCGTCGGGATGGACCTTGTCGTATCCCTCGATGTACCCGAAGAAGTAGGCGTTCTTCTGGTTGTTCCTGAGGCTCGCCCCGTAGTTCCAGGCGTCGACGAAGGAGTGGGCGGTCACCTTCTCGCCGTTGGAGAAGGTCCAGCCTTTCCTGACGGTGATCGTGTAGTTCTGCGAGTCGCTCGTGTCGATCTTCTGGGCCAGCATGTCCTGCGCCTTGCCGGTCTTCGGGTCGTACTTCTTCAGACCCCGGAAGATCATGTCGAGGACCTTGCCGCCCTGGACCTCGTTGGTGTTGGCGGGCTCCAGGGGGTTCTGCGGGTCGCCCCAGGAGGAGCTGAGCACGGCGCTGTCGCCGCCGCCCCCGCCGCTGCCGCCGCCGCCCCCGCAGGCCGTGGCGGCGAGCGCCGTCACGGCCGCGCAGGCCGCCCATCGGGCGTGCGTGGCTGAACGCATGGCGTGCCTCCTCCGTGAAGGGTCATCCGTGAAAGGTGCGCTAACGGTCAATATCGACTCAATCGGTCGATATCGCTCACCCACTGCACCGAACGGCGGCCCCCAGGAGCCCCATGACGACCTTTAGGGGGACACGTCACCCGATTGCAGACGCCCCCTCGGGACCCGCATGAGGATCTTGAGGTCGCGGCGCAATGGATCTACGCGTAACGATGCCGAAACGTTGGATTGCGACCCGTCGATGTACGCATTTCGGCACACTCGCGTCCGCATATCGAACTCCTTGCCCGTTTAGCCCGGTTAGTCCGAACTAAAGCACGGGGTGATTACGAGGTGCTACCCGCGTAGCTACGGAACGGTCAAGGCCAGGTAAAAAAGGTAAAGAGAAACCCAAGCCGCCCGAGAATTTATTGACCTTGAATGAATTGCGTTGAAAAAGTCCGGCGTAGCCCGTAGGGGAGTGCCCTGCGGAGTCATCAGACCCTCCCTTGGGCCAGGAGCACCATGACCCCCCCAACCCCATCCGCGGCTGCCCCGCTCGAGGTGACCGACGAGACCGAGAAGAAGTCGACGACTTCGGACGGCTCGAAGGGCAGCGAGAGCAGGTCGCCGGGCCGCCTGGCCTGGAAGCGCTTCAGGCGCGACCGGACGGGCGTTATATCCGCTTACGTCGTGATCTTTTTCTTCGTGATCGGCGTAGCCGCGCCGCTCATCGCGAAGCTGTACGGGAAGGACCCGTACACCACCTACACCACCCAGCACCCCGAGCTGCTCAACGCCTTCTCGTACCCCGCAGGGCCCAACGGCGGCATGAGCTCGGAGTACTGGTTCGGCATCGAACCCCAGCTCGGCCGGGACGTCTTCACGTTCCTGCTGTACGCCATCCGCAACTCTCTCGGTATCGCGACGGCCGCCGCCCTGCTCACCACGGTCCTCGGCGTCGTGATCGGTGTCACGGCGGGCTACCTGGGCGGCAAGACGGACTACCTCGTCAGCCGGATCATCGACATCCTGCTGTCGTTCCCGTCCACGCTCTTCTTCATCGCGTTCATGCCCGTCGTGTTCGGCTTCTTCGTCGCCCCCGACGAGAACATCCCGACCTCGCTCCGCGCCACCGCGCTGATCCTGGTGCTGTCCGCCTTCGGCTGGGCGTCCATCGCCCGACTGCTACGCGGGCAGGTACTCGGCCTGCGCGAGCGGGAGTTCGTCGAGGCGGCCAAGGTCACGGGCGCGTCACCGATGCGCGTCGTGTTCAAGGAGCTGCTGCCCAACCTCTGGACTCCGATCATCATCCAGTCCACCCTGCTGCTGCCGGCCTTCGTGACCGCGGAGGCGGGCCTCGCCTTCCTCGGCGTGGGCATGATCGATCCGACCCCCGACTGGGGCGTGATGATCGGCCGAGGCGCGCAGTTCTACACCGAGGACATCACCTTCATGCTCTTCCCGGGCATCTCCATGGTGATCTTCGTCCTCGCCTTCAACCTGCTCGGTGACTCCGTGCGCGACGCGCTCGACCCGAAGTCCAAGCGGTAGCAATCCCTGTACCACCCGGCCCGGTTCGATGACGTCCGGCTGGTTCCGACCATCCGAATTGACCCCTATAGGCAGGCTCAGCATGTCTTTTTCTCGCAGAAACTTCCTGATCGCCACCGGTGTGGCTGCGGCCTCCACGACCGTGCTGAGCGCTTGCAGCAGCGGTGACGACAGCAAGGGCTCGTCCAAGGTCCCGTCCGTGTCCACGGCGAAGACCATGAACATCCCGGTCGGGACCAAGGCGGACTCCACGGGCCCGGCGCCCGAGGTCACGGGCGCGGTCAAGGGCGGCACGGTCTACTCGCTCGACCAGTTCGACATGGACCACCTGGACCCGGCGCAGATCTACGTCTCCACCGAGGGCGCCATCACCCGCCCGATCCTGCGCGGTCTGACCGGCTACAAGGTCGACGACAAGGGCGGCGCCACGCTCGTCGGCGACGTCGCGACCGACGCCGGCACCATGAAGGACGGCGGCAAGACCTGGTCGTTCACGATCAAGGACGGCATCAAGTGGGAGGACGGCACCGACCTCTCCATGGACGACGTCCGTCACACCTTCGAGCGCCTCTTCGCCTCCTTCGTCACCGAGGGCCCCCGCTACGTCCAGCAGTGGCTGGTCGGCGGCGACAAGTACAAGGGCCCCTACGAGGGCAAGAAGCTCTCCTCGATCGAGATCTCCGGCAAGACGATCACGTTCACGCTCACCGAGCCCCGCACCGACTTCAACTACACGCTCGGCATGCCGGGCTACGGCCTGGTCAACAAGAAGAAGGACACCAAGGAGAAGTACGACAAGCGTCCGTACGCCCTTGGTCCCTACAAGATCGACAGCCGCAGCATCGGCAAGTCGATGACCTACGTGCGCAACGAGCACTGGGACGCCGCCACGGACTCGATCCGCAACGCGTACCCGGACAAGTACATCTTCCAGTTCGGCTTCCAGCCGGTCGCCTCCACGGACCGCTACATCGCGGACAAGGGCAACGACCAGTACGCGATGTCGATCTTCAACGAGGTCGCCGCCGAGCGCACCGCGCAGGTCCTCACCAACGCCAAGCTGAAGCAGCGCGTCCTCACCCAGGTCGACACGGTCACCTACTACTGGCCGATCAACATGACCCGGATCAAGGACGTGAAGGTCCGCCAGGCGATCAACTGGGCGTGGCCGCACCAGCAGCTGCAGACCATCCGCGGTGGCGCCTCCACCAGCGAGCTGGCCAGCACCATCCTCAGCCCGGTGACCCCCGGCTACAAGAAGTTCGACCTGTACGGCGTGACCACGAAGCCCGGCGGCGACCCGGTCAAGGCCAAGGCGCTGCTGAAGGAGGCCGGCAAGGTCGGCCAGAAGCTGGTCATCGCCTACCAGCAGTCGGACAACGCGGTGAAGCAGGCCGTGGCCATCAAGAACGCCCTTGAGGCGGCCGGCTTCCAGGTCGTCAACCAGCAGGTCGACAAGACGACCTTCTACACCCAGATCGGCAAGATCGACAACGGCTACGACCTGTTCGCGGCCGGCTGGAGCCCGGACTGGCCGAACGGCTACTCGGTCTTCTACCCCTGCTGGAGCGGCAAGAACATCGGCGACGGCCGCAGCAACTACGCCCAGCTGAACGACCCGAGCGTGAACAAGGCGATCGACGCGGCCGCCAAGATCGCCGACGTCGCCGAGGCCAACAAGGCCTGGGGTGCCATCGACAAGCAGATCATGGAGCTCGCGGCGGTCGTCCCGGACTACCACTCCATCCGTAACTGGATGTACGGATCCAAGATCGGCAACGTCGTCTACGACGCCGGCAACACCTGCGTCGCGCTCTGCAAGCTGTACGTCAAGAAGTAAGCGCACCAGACCCTCGGGGGGCGGCCGCGACCTGGCCGCCCCCCTACGGCCCACCCCTCACCCCGGCGACGGCGCCCCGTCCGGAAAGTCACGCCCCATGTTCCGCTTCCTTGTCCGCCGAGTCTTCGGCGCGCTGGTCATCCTGTTGATCATCAGCGCCGTTACTTTCTGGCTCTTCTACGCCATCCCGCGTGACCCCGCCACGTTGTCCTGCGGCAAGAACTGCACGCCCGACATGCTCGCGCAGGTCCGGCACAACCTGGGCATCGACCACCCGGTTCCGGTCCAGTACTGGTACTGGCTCAAGGGCATCTTCGTCGGTCGCAGCTACGGCGACTTCGGCAACTGCAGCGCGCCCTGCCTCGGGTACTCGTTCGCCAACCGCGAGCCCGTCCTCGGCACGATCCTGGACCGGCTTCCGCTGACCCTGTCGCTCGCCTTCGGCTCGGCCGTCGTCTTCCTCATCTTCGGCATCGGCTCGGGCATGCTGGCCGCCGTCAAGCAGGGCAAGTGGCAGGACAAGGTCGCCAGCTCGGCGTCGCTGGTCGCCTCTTCGATGCAGATCTACTTCGTCGGCTACATCGCGATGTACTTCTTCGTCGCCAAGCTCGGCATCCTGGACAACCCGTCGTACACCCCCCTCACCCAGAACCCCATCGAGTGGGCCTCCGGCCTGCTGCTGCCGTGGCTGGTGCTGGCCCTCATCTGGACCGCGAACTACACCCGTATGACGCGCTCGCAGCTGGTCGAGACGCTCAGCGAGGACTACGTACGCACGGCTCGGGCCAAGGGCCTGTCCCGGCGCAACGTCTTCTTCCGGTTCGCCTGGCGCGGCGCCATGGGTCCGATCGTCACGATCTTCGGCATCGACCTCGCCACGCTCATCGGCGGCGCGATCATCACCGAGACCGTCTTCAGCCTCCAGGGCGTGGGCCAGCTCGCGCTGAAGTCCGTGGACCAGAGCGACCTGCCCATGGTGCTCGGCGTGACCCTGCTGTCCGCCGGCGCGATCGTGATCTTCAACATCGTCGTCGACGCCGTCTACGCCCTCATCGACCCGCGGATCCGGCTCGCCTGACCTCCGCCCCACCCCCGACCTCTCGCATCACCCCCCAGGAGCGTCACCGTGACGAGCACCGATCAGCAGCCGTTCCTCTCCGTCAAGGACCTCAAAGTCCACTTCTCCACCGAGGACGGCATCGTCAAGGCCGTCGACGGGCTCAGCTTCGACCTCGTCAAGGGCCAGACACTCGGCATCGTGGGCGAGTCGGGCTCCGGCAAGTCCGTCACCAACCTGACGATCCTGGGTCTGCACGACCCCGCCCGCACCCAGATCGACGGCGAGATCCTGCTCGACGGCAAGGAGCTGCTCACGGCTTCCGAGCGGGAGCTGGAGAAGCTGCGCGGCAACAAGATGTCGATGATCTTCCAGGACGCGCTGGCCTCGCTGTCGCCGTACCACACCATCGGCACCCAGATCTCCGAGGTGTACCGCAAGCACACCGGCGCCTCCAAGAAGGAGTCCCGGGCGCGGGCGATCGAGATGCTGAAGCGGGTCGGGATCCCCCAGCCGGACGTGCGGGTGGACGACTACCCGCACCAGTTCTCCGGTGGTATGCGCCAGCGCGCGATGATCGCGATGGCGCTGGTGTGCGACCCCGAGCTGCTGGTCGCCGACGAGCCCACCACGGCGCTCGACGTGACCGTCCAGGCGCAGATCATGGACCTGCTGAAGGACCTCCAGCAGGAGTTCGGCACGGCGATCATCTTCATCACCCACGACCTCGGGGTCATCGCCGACATCGCTGACGACGTCCTGGTGATGTACGGCGGCCGGTGTGTGGAGCGCGGCACCAAGAAGCAGGTGCTGGGCGCGCCGCAGCACCCGTACACGCTGGGCCTGCTCAACTCCATGCCGAGCCTCGACGGACCGGTCGACGTCCCGCTGTCGCCGATCCCCGGCTCGCCGCCCTCGCTGCTCAACCCGCCCACCGGCTGCCGCTTCCACCCGCGCTGCGCGTTCGCGGACAAGGTCCCGGGCAACAGGTGCTCCACCGAGAGCCCGCTGCTCCAGCTGACCGAGGGCCGCGGCTCCGCCTGCCACCTGGAACTCAGCCAGCGTGACGACCTCTTCGCCGACTACGCGGCGACCAGCCACAACTGACGGACAAGACGGGACTTCACGATCATGAGCAACACGAACCCCCTCCTGGACGTCTCCGGGCTGACCAAGCACTTCCCGATCAAGGGCGGCTTCCCGATCAAGCGGACGGTCGGCGCGGTGCAGGCCGTCGACGGTCTGGACTTCCAGGTCGCCGAGGGCGAGGCGCTCGGCCTTGTCGGCGAGTCGGGCTGCGGCAAGTCGACCACCGGCCGGCTGATCACCCGCCTCCTGGAGCCGACCGGCGGCAAGATCTCCTACCGCGGGCAGGACATCACGCACGCGGGCCGCAGGCAGCTGGCGCCGATCCGGTCCGAGATCCAGATGATCTTCCAGGACCCGTACGCGTCCCTCAACCCGCGGCAGACGGTCGGCAAGATCATCGCGGGCCCGATGGAGATCAACGGCATCAACCCGCCCGGCGGCCGCGAGGCCCGGGTCCGCGAGCTCCTGGAGATCGTCGGTCTCAACCCGGAGCACTTCAACCGCTTCCCGCACGAGTTCTCCGGCGGCCAGCGCCAGCGCATCGGCGTCGCCCGCGCCCTCGCGCTGGAGCCGAAGCTGATCGTCGCCGACGAGCCGGTCTCCGCCCTGGACGTCTCCATCCAGGCCCAGGTCGTCAACCTGCTCCAGAAGGTCCAGCGCGAGCTGGGCATCGCGTTCGTCTTCATCGCCCACGACCTCGCGATCGTGCGGCACTTCTCGCAGCGCGTCGCGGTCATGTACCTCGGTAAGATCGTGGAGATCGCCGACCGCGAGGACCTGTACGACAACCCGCGCCACCCCTACACGCGGGCCTTGCTGTCCGCCGTGCCCGAGGCGACGGTGGACGTGGAGCCGCGTGAGCGGATCCGACTGGTCGGCGACGTCCCGTCCCCGATCAACCCGCCGTCGGGCTGCCGCTTCCGCACCCGTTGCTGGAAGGCGACGGAGAAGTGCGCGACGGAGGCCCCACCGCTGGTCCAGGCCGAGGGCAACAAGCCCGGCCACCTGACCGCGTGCCACTACCCTGAGGTACGGGACATGGTTCCCGCCCCGCGCCTCTCCAAGGACCCCGAGGCAGCGGCCTGACACACCCCTTTCCGTCAGCCGCCGCCTGCGGAACGGACCTTCACCGGCCCATTGACCCGAGCCCTGAACGTCCGCTCCAGGGGAGAAAGGCCCGCACCTCCCCAGGTGCGGGCCTTTCTCATGGCCGCCGCCGTCAGGAGGGGGTGGCGTCGCCCGTGCCGGCGTCGGGCAGCGACGCGTCGCTCTGCGGCGGGGCGGCGGGCGCCGCCGTACCGGCCACGAGGGGCTCGGGCCGGTCCGCGTCCGGGGCCCGCAGCGACCGCACCGCGGGAGACAGGAGTGCGGCGAGCGTGGCAGCGACGATCAGGACCGCGCAGACCTCCAGCATCCGGTCGGTGCCGAAGGCGTCGGCGGCGGGACCCGCCAGGGCGAGGCCGAGCGGCGCGAGGGTGAGCGAGCCGAACCAGTCGTAGGAACTGACCCGGGACAGCGCCTCCTCGGGGACCTCACGCTGGATGGTCGTGGACCACAGCACGCCGAAGAAGTCGAGGCTGACGCCGGCGGCGAAGGCGCCCACGGCCACGACCCACAGGGGCGCCCCGACCCCGAGGAGGACCGGCGGCAGGGCGACGGGCAGGGTGAACAGGACCGCCGCCAGGATCGGCCGCCCCACCCGGGTACGGCCCGCGATCCCTGCGCCGGCCACCGCCCCCAGGGCCTGTGCGGCCACCACCAGCGACCAGGCGCGGGCCCCGCCGAAGTGGGCACTCGCCGCCAGTGGCCCCAGGACACCGGCGTTCGCGTTCATTGCGGCGACGACCACGGAGAACTGGACGACGACCACCCACAGCCACTGGCGGGAGGCGAACTCCTGCCAGCCCTCGCGTAGATCGGCCCAGCCCAAGGCGGCCTTCCGTGGCCGACGGCTCAGCCGCAGCGGGACGGTGAGCGCGGCGCTGACGACGAAGGACAGGCTGTTGAGGGCCAGCGCCCAGCCGGCCCCGACCCATGCCACGGTCACGCCCGACAGGGCCAGCCCCAGCAGCAGCGAGGTGTTGGTACCGACCCGCAGCAGGCCGTTGGCTCGCTGGAGCACCTCGGACGGCACCAGCCGCGGGATGACCCCGTCCATCGCGGGCCCGAAGAGGGCGGACGCGACTCCCGCGGTGACGGCCAGTGCGCACAGTGCGGCGACCGGGGCGTGGCCGCTGAGCACCATCGCCGCGAGTCCGCCGTAGGAGAGGGCGCCCAGCACGTCCGACACCACCATCAGCCCGGAGCGGGAGACCCGGTCGGCGATCACACCGCCCACCAGGACCAGAGCCAGCTGCGGGACCGCCTGGCAGGCGACGACCAGCGAGAGCTCTCCCGGGGTCGCGCCGGGCAGCGAGAGCACCGCGAAAGCCAGCGCGATCCGGGCGAATCCGTTGCCCAGGACGGAGATGATCCGAGCCAGTGCCAGCCGGACGAAGCCGGCGTTGCGAAGTAAGGAGGGGGTGCGATCAGCGACAGACATGGACGGGCACACTACGCCTTCGGCGTCTCGGGCCCTTCTCTCCCCCTGCGGTCGCGTCGACGACCACCCTCACGCCACCCCCAACTCACACCACACGTACTTGCCCCGGTCCCCGAACCGGGCGGACGGCTGCCAGCCCCAGCAGTCGGCGCTCGCCACCACCAGGCCCAGCCCCCGCCCCGCCTCTTCGAGACCCGCCACCGCCTCCAACGACCCCGGCGGCTCCGGAGGCACGGGATCCGCATCCCACGCCCCGATCCACACGACGCCCTCCGGGGAACGCCGGACCCTCAGTGCAGCAGGCCCCTTCGTGTGCCTTACGGCGTTGGAGACCAGCTCCGCCGCCAGCAGTTCCGCCGTGTCGGCCAGGCCGATGAGCCCGTGCATCGTCAGGATCAGACGCAGGGTGCGGCGGCAGATCGTGACCGCTCTGAGGTCGTTCGGGACGGACAGCGTGTAATCCCAGGTTTCGGGCATGCGTCATCAACTCCGGTCGGATGAAGGGGATTTCACGCACGGTGGCATCGCCGCATGACGATGCGGTGCACTTCCGCAGCGTGTGCGCTACATCACCGACGGTAGGTCATAAATTTCATTCGCCGCAAGCGGATCGCGTAGCCTGACCTCCGAACGAGTGGACTCACCAGGGACGTTGAGGAAAGAAGGACGCCGTGCCAGCACGTCGGCACCCCACCGCACGCCAGGTACGCCTAGGGGCCGAGCTTCGAAGGCTGCGGGAAGCCGCCGGGCTCAAGGCAACCGAGGCGGCGAGCCTGCTCGGGGTGAACTCCGTCCAGATGAGTCAGATGGAGTCCGGGATCGCCGGAGTGAGCGAACAACGAGTTCGTCGGCTCGCGGCCAACTACGCCTGTACGGACTCGGAGTTGATCGGAGCCCTGGCCGCGATGGCGGCCGACAGGACGCGCGGCTGGTGGGAGGAGTACCGGGATCTGCTGCCCAGGCCCTTCATGGATCTACCCGAACTGGAGCATCACGCCAGCTACCGCTGGGACGTGGAGTTCCTGCACATCCCCGGTCTCCTCCAGACCGCCGAATACGCCCGGTCGCTCTTCTCCTACGTGAACCCGGAGTTCCCCCGGAGTGACGTCGATCGCTGGGTGGAACATCGTACGAAGCGTCGGGTCATCATCGAGCGCCCGGATCCGGTCCCGTACACGGCGCTGATCCACGAGGCGGCACTGCGTATTCGGGTCGGGAAGCGGCAGGCGACGCGGGCGCAGCTCATCCACCTCCTGGAACTCGCCGAGGCCGACCACATCGGCGTCCACGTCGTCCCTTTCGATCTGGACGGCTTCGGCGGGGCGGGAAGCGCCATGGTGTACGCGGGTGGCACCGTACCCAAATTGGACACCGTCGTCCGGGACGGGCCCAACGGACCCGTTTTCGTCGACGCGGAGGCCCAGCTCGCCCGCTACCGAACGCTCTTCCGTAGGGTGGAGGCGGTGTCACTCGAATCCGATCGATCGCGTGACTTCATCCACCGAGTGGTGAAGGAGCTGTAACCATGCCGACCCCCGACCTCTGGCTGAAGTCATCCTTCTCCGGAGGCGGCCAGGGGGACGCCTGCGTAGAAGTCGCCCACCACCCCACCCACATATCCATCCGCGACTCCAAGGCCCCCACCAGAGCCACCCTCACCGTCCCCGTCACCGTCTTCGCCCCGTTCCTCGAGGCTCTGAAGGGCACCGTCCCTCAGCGTCCCTGAGCGACCAGTTCCACCTCGAAGCCGTCCCTGTTCTCCAGGTACGCCGCGTAGTGGCCGGGACCGCCCGCGTACGGATGGCGGTCGGTGAAGAGCAGTTCCCAGCCGTGTTCCGCGGCCTCCTCCGTCAGCGCATCGACCGTCGCCCGGTCGGCCGCGTGGAACGCCAGGTGGTTCAGGCCCGGGCGCATCCGGTCGTGTCCGGCGTCGCCGCCCCGCAGTGCCGGCGACTCCTCGATCACGACGTACGTCGCCCCCAGTCGCCAGCTGCGGCCCCCCGGCCAGTCCTGGTACGGCGTCCAGCCCAGCCGTTCGAGCAGCCAGCCCCAGGACTCCGTGGCCTGGTCCAGATCCGCCACCCACAGCTCTACGTGATGAAGCACCCTCACTCCAAAGGAAGTTGATAGAAGGTCAAGAGGAAGCCTGTTCCTGACCCTCCGTTCAACATCATGTGGCACACTGCCGCGGTGGTCGATCATGCGTACGCGGATATCTCGCTCGCCGCGCTCTACGACAGCCTCAACCCGTGGGGGCCGGGTGACGACTTCTACCTGGAACTCGTCATGTCCGCCGGCTCTGTCCTCGACGTCGGCTGCGGCACCGGGCGGCTGCTGCGGCAGGCCCGCGAGGCGGGGCACGAGGGACGGCTGGCGGGGCTCGACCCGGCGGCCGCGATGCTCGTGCAGGGGCGGCGGGCCGACCCGGCCGTCGAATGGATCCTCGGCGATCTCCGCACCCGGCGCTGGGACGGGCCCGGCTTCGACCTCGTCGTGATGACCGGTCACGCCTTCCAGGTGCTGCTGGGCGACGAGGAGCTGCGCGTCGCGCTGACCGCCGTACGGCAGGCCCTCTCCCCCACCGGCCGCTTCGTCTTCGAGACCCGCAATCCCGGCGCCCGCGCCTGGGAGAGCTGGACCCCCGACCGCGTGCACCACGTCACCGACCCGGACGGCCGTGAGGTCCGGGTCTGGCACGAGGTCGAGGGAGCCCCGGCCGGGGACCGGGTGACCTTCACCGAGACGTACGACGGCTCCCCCTGGCCCCAGCCCCGGGTGTGCCGCGCCACCCTGCGTTTCCTCGGCCCCGACGCCCTCGCCGGCTTCCTCGCCGACGCCGGTCTCAAGGTCGTCGAACAGTACGGTGACTGGTCCCGGGGCCCGCTCACCGCCGACAGCCCCGAGATCATCACCGTCGCGCAACCGGGCTAGGGCTGGTCCTGGTTGTCCTCCTCCAGCGCCACCAGCGCCGGGTCCAGGATGATGTCCTCTTCCCGCGCCTCCGTCGTCGGCTCCTCCGGGAAGTGGCAGGCCGTCAGGTGGCCCTCCCGGTTGCCCGAGATCTGGACCAGCGGCGGTTCCTCCGCCGCGCACTTGTCCTGGGCCTTCCAGCAGCGGGTGCGGAAACGGCAGCCGGACGGCGGGGAGATGGGGGACGGGACGTCGCCGGCCAGGCGGATGCGTTCGCGGCCGGCCGCGTCCTCATCGCCCGAGAGGTTCACCTCGGGCACCGCCGAGAGCAGGGCGTGGGTGTAGGGGTGGCGGGGACGGTTGTAGATGGCGTCCCGGTCACCGACCTCGATGATCTTGCCGAGGTACATCACCGCGACCCGCTGGGAGAAGTGCCGTACCACCGCCAGGTCGTGGGCGATGAAGAGGAAGGCGATGCCCAGTTCCCGCTGGACCTGCTGGAGGAGGTTCACCACCTGGGCCTGGATGGAGACGTCCAGGGCCGAGACGGGCTCGTCGGCCACGATCAGCTTCGGCTCCAGGGCCAGCGCGCGGGCCACACCGATGCGCTGGCGCTGGCCGCCGGAGAACTCGTGCGGGAAGCGGTTGAAGTGCTCGGGGTTGAGGCCGACGATCTCCAGCAGCTCCCGGACGCGCTTCTCCCGGCCGCCCTCCGGCTGTATCCCGTTGATCTCCATCGGGCCCGAGATGATCTTGCCGACGGTCTGGCGCGGGTTCAGCGAGGAGTACGGGTCCTGGAAGATCATCTGGATCTCGGAGCGGATCGGCGCCAGCTGCTTGCGCGAGGCACGGCTGATGTCCTTGCCGCGGTACGAGATCGAACCGCTGGTCGGCTCCATCAGGCGGGTGATCAGGCGGCCCGTCGTCGACTTGCCGCAGCCCGACTCGCCCACCAGGCCGAAGCTCTCACCCACCCCCACGGTCAGGTCGATGCCGTCCACGGCCTGGACGTGCCCGACCGTCCGCCTGATCGGGAAGCCGCCCTTGACCGGGAAGTACTTGGTCAGCCCGGAGACCTCCAGCAGCGGTTCTCCGGCGGCGGCCTCGCGCTGGGCCGGAAGGATCGTGTCCTGGGTCATGACGTGTCGTCTCCTAGCCCAGTCGGGGCTTGATCTCTTCGATGAAAATGGTTCGCTTCTGGTCCGCCGTGAGGTGGCAGGCCGAGGCGCGGTCGGGGGCCAGGAGCGGGCGTTCGGTGACGCAGCGGGCGCCGCCGACCCGGTCCTGGAAGGTGCAGCGCGGGTGGAAGCGGCAGCCGGAGGGCGGGTTCAGCAGGGAGGGCGGGGTGCCGGGGATCGGGCTCAGCGGGGTGGCGAGGTCGGAGTCCAGGCGGGGCATGGAGTTCAGCAGGCCCCAGGTGTAGGGGTGCTGGGGTGCGCGCAGCACCTCGTCCACCGTGCCGCGCTCCACCGCGCCGCCCGCGTACATCACCATGATGTCGTCGGCCATGTCGGCGATCACCCCCAGGTCGTGGGTGATGAAGATGATGCCCGATCCGAACTCCTGTTGCAGGTCCTTGAGGAGGTCCAGGATCTGGGCCTGGACCGTGACGTCCAGGGCCGTGGTCGGTTCGTCGGCGATCAGCAGGTCGGGGTCGCAGACCAGGGCCATCGCGATCATCGCGCGCTGGCGCATACCGCCGGAGAACTGGTGCGGGTAGTCCTTCGCCCGCGCCGCGGGGTTGGGGATGCCCACCTTGCCGAGCATCTCCACGGCCCGCTCCCAGGCCGCCTTCTTCGAGGCGCCCTTGTGCTTCATGAACGGCTCGGCGATCTGGCGCCCGACCGTGTAGTACGGCGACAGCGCGGTGAGCGGGTCCTGGAAGATCATGGCGACCTTGTTGCCGCGCAGCTTCTCCATCTCGGATTCCCTGGCGGTGGTCAGTTCCTTGCCGTCCAGGAGGATCTCGCCCTCGACGGTGGTGAACTGCGGGTTGTGCAGGCCGAGGATGGTGAGGTTGGTGACGGACTTGCCGGAGCCCGACTCGCCGACGATGCCGAGCGTCCTGCCGCGCTGCACGTCGAACGACAGCCCGTCCACGGCCCGCACGACACCGTCCTCGGTGCGGAAGCTGACGTACAGGTCCCGCACGGAGAGGAAGGCGCCCGCGTCGGCCGGGGAGGGGGCGCCGGCGTCCTTGGTCAAAGTGGTCACGACGGTTCTCCTCTTACCCGGCTAGGCCAGCCGGATGCGCGGGTCGATGAACGCGTACGCCGCGTCGACGATGATGTTGAACAGCAGGATCATGGCGGCCGAGAACAGCATCACGCCCAGCAGCAGCGGAAGGTCGCTGAAGAACACGGACTGCACGGCGAGTTGGCCGAGCCCCGGCAGACTGAACGTGTACTCGGTGATGATGGCTCCGCCGAGCAGCGAGCCCAGGTCGATGCCGAAGATGGTGACGATCGGGATCAGTGAGCCGCGCCAGGCGTAGCGGAAGAAGACGTACCGCCGGGACATGCCCTTCGCGCGGGCCGTGCGGACGTGCTCCTCCTGCAGCTGTTCGATCATCGCCGAGCGCGCCATACGGGTGTACTGCGCGGCGAAGATCGTGGACAGCACCACCCAGGGGATGATCAGTCCGGTGAACCAGGTGACCGGGTTGTCCTCGAAGTTGTTGTAGGCCGGTTTGTCGAACCAGTGGGTCTGGTAGACGAGGACAGCGAGCGCGAGCGGGCCGAGGAAGTAGATCTGCATCGAACTGAGCACCATCGCCCCGGCGGTGGCGGCCTTGTCCACGAGGGTGCCGCGTTTCCAGGCGGCCGCGAGGCCGGTGCCGAGACCGATGACCAGGAAGCAGACCGCACCGCCCAGGGTGAGCGAGACCGTGGTGGGCAGCCGGTCCATGAGCGTCGGCCAGACCGGGTCGTTGGTGTGGTACGAGTACCCGAAGCACGGGGCGGGGCAGGGGCCCTGGTCGAACTGGTTGCTGCCCAGTACCAGGTTGTGCAGGAAGATTCCGTACTGCTCGGGGATCGACTTGTCGAGGCCGAGCACATGGTGGATGTTCGCGAGCGACGTCGGGTTGCACGTCTTGCCGCACATCAGCAGGGCCGGGTCCCGGGGCATCCCGAAGAACAGCAGGAACGTGACGATGCTCAGCAGGAAGAGGATGACGATCGCACCGAGGGACCGGCGGACGAGGAAACGCAGCATGACAGGGGCAGCTCTCTCGCGTCGGCGGGCCGGACGGTACCCGGTACGCCGTCACCCGCGCGGGGTGGACGGACGTACCGGGTACCGGACCGACGGCGGCGGTTACTTGATGTAGAGGCGACGCGGGTCGATGCCGCCGATCACGTTGTCGTAGACGAGCCCGCCGACCTTGGAGCCGGCGATCTGGACCTGCTTGTAGTAGGCGGTCGGAACGGCGTTGACGACGTCCGTGAGCAGGTACTTGTCGATCTTCTCCCAGGCCGCGGCGGACTTGGCCGGGTCGGTGATCGCGTTGGCGGCGTCGATGTCGCTGTTGACCTTGGGGTCGTTGACGTGCGAGTAGTTCGGCGAGCCGTCGGCGATCGCCCGGCCGTCGTACAGCGGCGGGATCACGGTCGAGGCGGACGGCCAGTCGGCACCCCACGCGGTGTGGTAGATGTCGTAGTTGTTGTCGACCTTGCCGATCTGGTCGTAGTACGTCTCGGCCGGGATCTCCTGGCGCTGGACGTCGAAGCCGGCCTTCTTCAGGCCCGCCGCCATGGCGGTCGAGTACTGCTGGCCCTCAGGGGTGTTGATGTAGCCGAAGGTCAGCTTCATGCCGACCTTGCCGGCCTCCTGGAGGAGCTTCTTGGCCTTGTCCGGGTCACCGGCCGGCTTCGCCTTCTTGCCGAACGGGTCGAACTTGGAGTCGTAGCCGGTGACGGTCGGGGAGATCAGACCGCCGGCCACCTCCATGGCGTCGTTGCCTCCGTAGGCGCGGATGAACGGCGTGATGGGCAGCGCGTACGCGATGGCCTGACGGATCTTCTTGTCCTTGATGTGGTTCAGGTTGATGTTCATCTGGCCCACGTACGGCTGGTAGCCGGCGACCGTACGGGCCTTGAGGGTGGAGTCGCTGAGGACCTTGGACAGGTTGCCCGCGTCGACCTGGTTGTTGAAGCTGACGCCGGTCTGGTCGGCACCACTGTCCGCGAGGAGGGCCTTGGTGGACGTCTCGAACTGCTGGTTGAAGGTGAAGTCGAACTCGTCCACGTACTGGCTGCGGATCGGGTCGGTCTTCGCGTCCCAGTTGGTGTTCTTGACCAGGACCATCGACTTGCCCGACTTGAACGACTGGATCTTGTACGGGCCGCTCGTGACCGGGTTCTTGTCGTACTTCGCCTGGGTGTCACCCTTCTTGGACACCACCGCGTAGCCCGCCATGGCGAGCGCGTACGGGAGGTCCGGGTGGGCCGTCTTGAAGTGGAAGACGATGGTCTTGGCGTCGGGCGTCTCGAGGATGCTGTCCGGCAGGTGCTTGCCCTTGTAGGGGCCGTCCGGCAGCAGCTTGCGGTAGTCGGCGCCCGTGGTGTCGGCCAGCCACTGCTGCAGGTAGGTCGGGCCCTGGTTGATGAAGGACGCGAAGAGCCGCTCGTAGGTCTGCCGGAAGTCCGCCGACGTGATGGGCGTGCCGTCGGCGAACTTGATGCCGTCCTTGAGGGTGTACTTCCAGGTCTTGCCGCCGTCGGTGGTGGTGCCGGAGTCGGTGGCGAGGTCGCCGACGATCTCGTGGCCCACTCCCTTGTCGTCGGTCGACTTGTACCCGGTCAGGCCTCTGTGGATCAGCGTCGCGAGCGAGCCCTCGTCGGAGACGTAGATCTGGGCCGGGTCGAGGTGGGCGTAGCTGTCACGCTGGAGCACCTCCATCTTGCCGCCGCTCTTGGCGCCGGGCACCGCCTTCGCGGGGCCCTGGGAGTCGGCCGCGTCACCGAACTTGATGGCCGCCTGCTGCGCCTTGGCGTTGTCCTGGTCCTTCTTGCTGTTGTCGCTCGCATCGCTGCCTCCCTTGCTGCAACCGGTGAGCACGAGAGCTCCGGCCGCGAGCACTGAGAGCGCCGTGTATGCGTGGCGTCCGCCCCTACTCATCACTGAATTTCCACCTATCTCCGTGTCACCGGTGCACAAAGGGAATTGCCGTGCGGTATCCGGGCGAGGACGCCCACGAACGAGCGGTCAGCGCGCCGTCTTGGGATCGAAGGCGTCGCGGACCGAGTCCCCGAGCAGGTTGAAGGCCACGATGAAGATGATCATCGAGACGCCGGGGAAGAACATGTAGGTGATGTCGTTCTGCAGTACGAGCTCGGTGGAGGCCTTGGCGAACATCTGCCCCCAGTCCGGGGTCGGTTCGACGATGCCCACCCCGAGGTAGGACAGCCCCGCCTCCGCGGTCACGAACCCCGGCAGCATGTACGTCGACTGGACGAGGATCGGGGTGACGACGTTCGGCAGCATCTCCCTGCGGATGATCCGCCAGGGCGAGGCCCCGCTGACCTTGGCCGCCTCGATGAACTCCCGTTCCCGCAGCGCGAGCGAGGTGCCGCGCAGGATGCGGCCGAGTCCCATCCAGCCGAGGAACCACTGCACCAGGATCAGCGCGACCACTCGCACATAGGTGGGCGTCTCGTCGCGCGGGTTCACGAAGAGCGAGACCACCACCGGCATGCTGGCGATGAAGAACAGCTGGGCCGGGAAGGCGAGGAGGAAGTCGATGACCCGCCCGATCCAGTAGTCCGTCCTCCCCCCGAGGTAGCCGGCCGCGATGCCCAGCAGGATGCCGGTCAGCACCGTCGCGAGCGTCACCGCCACGGAGATCATCAGCGAGGTCCGGATGCCGTAGATGAGCTTGGTGAACACGTCGTAGCCGTTGCCCGGTTCGAGGCCGAACCAGAAGTCACTGCTGATGCCGCCGTTGGGCTGCACCGGCACGCCCGCGCTGTCGAAGAGTTCGGGACGCTCGTCCGCGTAGACGGTGTACGGGTTCTTGCCGTACAGCATCGAGATCAGCGGGGCGATCAGGGCGATCAGGAAGAAGAAGCCCACGACGTAGGCCGAGAGGACGCCGGTGCGGTCGCGCTTGAAGCGCATCCACATCAGCTGGCCGGGGGACCGGCCTTCGAGCTGCCTCGCCGCGGTCTTCGTGTCGGGCTGCGGTCCGCCGTCGATGACGGCCGACCTTCCGCCACCCTCTATGTCCGTAGGACTGGTCACAGTTCGTCCAATTCACAGGTCTGGGTGTGCCGAACCGGCGACCGGCATGGGGGAGCGCGGCCGCGGGGGCAGGATCTGAAGGCGTGTCAGGGCATCCCGGAGCATGCGGGAAACCCACAGCCGGACGCGCGTAGGCGAGCGACGGCGCTACGCGGCCGGCCGGTTCCTCAGAACCAGCCGCCGGACGAACAAGGGCATTCGGGAACGGACGACGATGGAACCCACCTGGTGCCTGTGACACTGCACATGGGACCCCTCCTCATGACTTCACGTGTTCACCAACCGGAGAGGGCTTCCGTCTTCCCTCCGACACCCCTGACGGAGGGTCAGACGCCCCCTGGTGCTCGTGAGTCGGCGCTGTCCCCACAGCGCGAGACCCATTGACCCGAGCGCTACGCGGCTAACTATCTGCCATGAGCCAGGTGCCGACCACTGTCTTTAAATCTCAATTCAGTCACAGCCGACGCCAAGTTCTTCCGAAAAATGGACAAACTGTTCGACGGGAGAAGGCCACGAAACGGACTTGTTACATGGGTATCGGGCGAGGATCTCCGCATTTCGGACACTGGCCGAAGGTGACTCACTCCTGGCCACCCGAAAACCGGTTGCAAAAAGCCCGGGTGCCCCCATCATGGGGGCACCCGGGCTTCGGTGTCCTGCGATCAGCCGTGCTTGGCGCGGCTGGCGGTGCGGCCGCGCTCCTTCTGGTCGAGGACGACCTTGCGGATGCGAACCGCCTCCGGAGTCACCTCGACGCACTCGTCGTCACGGCAGAACTCCAGCGACTGCTCCAGGGAGAGCTTGCGCGGCGGGACGATCGCCTCGAACGAGTCGGCCGACGACGACCGCATGTTGGTGAGCTTCTTCTCCTTGGTGATGTTCACGTCCATGTCGTCGGCGCGAGAGTTCTCGCCGACGATCATGCCCTCGTACACCTCGGTGCCGGGGTCGGTGAACAGCACACCGCGCTCCTGGAGGTTCGTCATCGCGAACGCGGTGACGGCGCCCGCGCGGTCGGCGACGAGCGAGCCGTTGTTACGGGTCGTCAGGACGCCGAACCACGGCTCGTGGCCCTCGTGGATGGAGTGGGCGATGCCGGTGCCGCGCGTATTGGTCAGGAACTCGGTACGGAAGCCGATGAGACCGCGGGACGGGACGACGAACTCCAGCCGGACCCAGCCCGAGCCGTGGTTGGACATGTTGTCCATCCGGCCCTTGCGGATGCCCATGAGCTGCGTGACCGCGCCCATGTGCTCCTCGGGGACGTCGATCGTCATGCGCTCGACGGGCTCGTACGTCTTGCCCTCGACCTGCTGGGTGACCACCTGCGGCTTGCCGATGGTCAGCTCGAAGCCCTCACGGCGCATCTGCTCGACCAGGATGGCGAGCGCCAGCTCACCACGGCCCTGGACCTCCCAGGCGTCCGGACGCTCGGTGTCGAGGACGCGCAGCGAGACGTTACCGATCAGCTCACGGTCGAGGCGGTCCTTGACCTGGCGGGCGGTGACCTTGCGGTCCTTGACGGCCGACTTCGCGTCGGCGCCCTTGCCGGTGCCGCCGCGGCCGACCAGCGGCGAGGTGTTCGTACCGATGGTCATCGAGATCGCGGGCTCGTCGACCGTGATCAGGGGCAGCGGAATCGGGTTCTCGGGGTCGGCGAGGGTCTCGCCGATCATGATGTCCGGGATACCGGCGACCGCGCAGATGTCGCCCGGCCCCGCCACCTCGGCGGGCTTGCGGGTGAGCGCCTCGGTCATCAGCAGCTCGGTGATGCGGACGTTGGACATCGTGCCGTCACGCTTGATCCAGGTGACGGTCTGACCCTTGCGCAGCTCGCCCTGCTCGACGCGGAGCAGCGCGATACGGCCGAGGAAGTTGTCGGCGTCCAGGTTGGTGACGTGCGCCTGGAGCGGGGCGGCCTCGTCGTACTCGGGGGCCGGGACGTGGGACAGGATCGTGGAGAAGAACGGCTCCAGGCTGTCGCTGTCCTGCGGGACCGTGCCGTTCTCCGGCTTGGTCAGCGAGGCCACACCGTCACGCGCGCACGCGTAGACGATGGGGAACTCGATCTGGTCCTCGTCGGCGTCGAGGTCGAGGAAGAGGTCGTACGTCTCGTTGACGACCTCGTCGATGCGCGAGTCGGGGCGGTCCGTCTTGTTGATGCACAGGATGACGGGCAGCTTGGCCTGGAGCGCCTTGCGCAGCACGAACCGGGTCTGGGGCAGCGGGCCCTCGGAGGCGTCGACGAGCAGCACCACCGCGTCCACCATCGACAGACCGCGCTCGACCTCGCCGCCGAAGTCGGCGTGGCCCGGGGTGTCGATGATGTTGATGGTGACGACCTCGCCACCGTCCTTCGGGTGGTACTTCACGGCCGTGTTCTTGGCCAGGATCGTGATGCCCTTCTCACGCTCCAGATCGTTCGAGTCCATCATGCGGTCGTCGAGCGACTCGGCGGCGTGCGCGGCGAAGGCGCCGGCCTGCTTCAGCATGGCGTCGACGAGGGTCGTCTTGCCGTGGTCGACGTGGGCGACGATGGCGACGTTGCGGATGTCGTGGCGCGTGGCCATGAAGGCGTATCTCCTGGAATGTGAGGAAGGCCCGGCGCGTACGTCGGTGATACGCGGACCCTGCCGGGCTGGACACGCCACGGCCTTACCCCATCCTACGTGGCCCCGGCGGGAGACTCATTCCGGAGGCTTCCGTGTGATCTTCGCCGCTGGTTTTCCCGCCTCGAATCCCATCAAGAACACTCGGATCCCATCGAGAACATGAGGGTGGCCGGACCTCCGAGGAGGTCCGGCCACCCTCGTGTGGGGGCCGCGGGCGCTACCGGCCCGACGCGCTCGGCGACGGCTTGGCCCCCTTCTTCAGGAACCCCATGTCCTGGTAGACCGGAGTCTGGAATCCGAACGCCCCGACGTTCACCAGACCCTTCCGGGCCCCCACGATCTGCGGCCGCTGGTACAGCGGCAGCGACCCGGCCGACGCCCAGATCCGCGAGTCCGCCTTCCGCAGCAGCCCGTCCGCCTCGTCCTCGTCCAGCGCCCCGAGCGCCTGGTCGAAGAGCTGGTCGACCTGGTCGGTACCCACCCTCGTGTAGTTCTGCTCGACGTTCAGCGACCCGTCGGCGGCCGGCACCGGCTTCGCGTAGATCGGCCGTGCGTCCGTCGCCGGGAACGCGGACGACGGCCACGAGTACAGGGCGAGGTCGTACTGCCCGGACGCGATGTGGTCCTTGAAGTAGCTCTCGTCGGAGACCTTGGTGATCTCGGCCTGGATCCCGACCGCCGCCAGCATCTGCCGGACCCGCTCGGCGACGTCCTGGAGCGTCTCCGACCCCGGCCCCGACGGCAGCACGAACCGCAGGCTCAGCGCCTTGCCGTCCTTGGCCAGCGGCGCGGACGCGGCCTGCGCCCCCTTGGGTGCGGCCGTGCCCTTCGGCGCGTACGCCCCGGGTGCCCCGTGGGCGTGGTCCTTCTGGTGGTCGCGGGTGTCCTTGTCGTCGGGGGTCCTGCCGTCGGGGCCCTTGTCGTCCTCACCGACGATGTACTGCCCGTCGCTCCCGCCCTCGGAGTCGTCGCCCTTGTCGCCCTTGTCGCCCTTCTCCCCCTTGCCCGTCTTGCCGCCGTTCCCGGTCTGCGCGCCGGCCGCCTTGTCCCCGGCCTTGATCGGACCGCCGGCCACCCATCCCGCGTCGGCGAGCAGCGCCTGCGCCTCATGGGTGTCGAGGCCGCCGATCGACCCGCTGCTGTCGGCGTAGGCGGCCTGCCCGGACAGGGCGAGGTGGCTGCCGACCGGTACCGCGGGCAGCCCCAGCGGGGTGAGCACCAGCTTGGCCAGGGTCTGGCGGTCGAGGGCCCGGGCGACGGCCCGGCGCACCCGCTCGTCGGCGAGCGGGCCCTCGGAGCCGTTCAGGGCGAGCTGCGTGTAGGCGGGCTCCAGGGACTTGCGGACGTCGAAGTCACGCAGCTCCTGCTGCTGCTCCAGCCACTTGGCGATGGTCCTGCGGAGCTTCTTCGGGCCCTTGGGCAGCTTCTCCTCGTCCATGCCGAGGGTGAGCGCCCAGGAGCGCAGCTTCTTCGCGGAGGTCTTCCCGGAGCCCTGCAACGGCGTACCGGTGCCCTTGTCCCGCCCGGCGATGATGATCCGCTGGGCCTCGTAGGCGTCGATGTCGGCGACGTCGACCGTGCCGGCGGCGAGCGAGGTGGCCCGCTTCTCCCGGTCCACGGCGTGCAGGTCGATCTCGTCGAGCTTGGCCGGGCGGCCCCACCAGCGCGGGTTGCGGGTGAGGACCACGTCCTTCTTGGCGGTGTCGACCTTGTCGACCTTGAAGGGTCCCGCGGTGACCGCGAGCTTGCGGCGGGCGCCGTCGTTGAAGGCGTCCGGGGTGCCCATGACCTCCTTGGGGTAGAGCGGTGAGAACAGTGATTTCCAGTCGGCGTAGGGCCGCTCGAAGGTGACCCGGACCTCCAGGTCGTTGGCGCCGCGCTCGATCTTGCCGATGCGGTCGTAGCCGGCGTTGCGGGCGGTCCAGTAGGCGGAGTCCTTGCCGGACAGGGCGCGCCACTGGGCGGCGAAGTCGGCGGCGCCGATCTCCCGGCCGTCGCTCCAGACCGCCTGCTGGTTGAGCTTGTAGAGGACGACCTGGCGCGGCTCGGTCTCGATGACCTTCGCGGACTCCAGGTAGTCGGGATCACGGACCGGACGGCCGGTGGCGTCGATGGTGAACATCGACGGCAGCACGGCCTGGGCGACCCGGGTGGTGCCCGCGTCGGCGTCGGCCTGGAAGGTGTTGAGGGTCTCCGGTACGGCGTCCACGGCCCACTTCAGGGTGCCGCCCTCGGCGACCGCGTCACGGGCGGCCGCCGCGATGTCCTGTCCGGCCAGCGGCTTGCTCCCCTCGTCGTCGGAGCCGCAGCCCGCGAGGAAGGGCACCGCGAGGGCGCCCGCGGTCAGGAACGTGACGGAGCGCATGACCGCACTGCGGCCAGCCCTGGGTCCGACGCCGTGGTGAGACATCTCTGCTACCTCCGGGAGGCCCGGTGACACGGGTGGGGTCTGTTCACATTTGGGGGTATTTTGGAGTTGATCACATGTAAGAAGTACGGACCCCACTGAAATGGACGGGGTCCGTCGGCCGGGGACGACACGGCGGCGGGGGCTGCCAAAGCCCACCCGTGCGGCGCAACGCCCACCCGGGCGGCGCACGGGGCGGCACCCCTCGCGGCGGCGCCCGTCCCCGGCGCACGCAGAGCGCGTGCGGGCGTGCGACGGAGGCGCGCAATCCGCCAATCGCTGCACATGCCTTCACATCAGCAGGTGTGACGCGCAACACTCGCAGGCGCATGAACGTTGCCGCCTTGGACACCGAAGTCCGTGGAAGTGAGGTCACGTCATGTCCGTGCACGACGACCTGACGTCAGTACAGCGCTGCCTTGACGACCTGAACCGGTCCGTCGGCCGCCTGGAGCAGCAGCTCGGGAGCGGCGGACTGGACATGCGCCGCGTCCGTGCCGACGCCGATCACCTGCGCGAGAGCGTGGCACTGCTGCGGGAGGCGGCCAGCACCGGCGCCCCGAGCAAGCGTCCCGAACTCGTCACCATCTCCGACGACCCGTACGACATCAACCTGTGGACGGACACGGACGACGAGGGTCTCGGCGCCCGCGACCGGCGCGCACCGTAAGAGGCGTGACCGGCACCCGCCGACAGGCGTGCTGCCCGCAGGCCCCGACCCCCGAACCGACCGGAGTCACCCATTGGCCACTGGTACGGAACCACATCCGAACAGCGGCGGCGTACGCACCCGTACGCGCGCCGCGATCTCCGCCCCGCACCTGCGGACCGACCGCTGGTGGCTGGCACCCGCCGTCACCGCGGCCGGTCTGTTCGCGTTCGTCGTCTACTCGACCTGGCGGGCCTTCGCGAACGCGCACTACTACTCGGCGCCGTACGTCTCGCCGTTCTACTCGCCCTGTCTGGCCGAGAACTGCAAGACCATGCCGTCCGGCCCGAACGCCGACCTCTTCGGCAGCTGGTGGGCGATCTCCCCGGCGATCATCATCCTGATCTTCCCGCTGGGCTTCCGGCTGACCTGCTACTACTACCGCAAGGCGTACTACCGCAGCTTCTGGGCCTCCCCGCCGGCCTGCGCGGTGGCCGAGCCGCACGCGAAGTACACCGGTGAGACCCGCTTCCCGCTGATCCTGCAGAACCTCCACCGGTACTTCTTCTACTTCGCCCTGCTGGTCGCGTGCGTGCTGACCTACGACACGGTGCTGTCCTTCCGGGACACCCACGAGAACTGGGGCCACATGGGCCTCGGCACCTTGGTCTTCCTGGTCAACATCGTGCTGATCTGGGCGTACACCCTGTCCTGCCACTCCTGCCGGCACATCGTCGGCGGGAAGCTCAAGCACTTCTCCAAACACCCCGTGCGCTACAAGGCGTGGCAGTTCGTCGGCCGGCTCAACGCCCGGCACATGCAGCTCGCCTGGGCGTCGTTGGTGAGCGTGGCGCTCGCCGACTTCTACGTCTACCTGCTCGCGTCCGGTGTCTTCGATGATCCGAGGTTTTTCTGATGCCCGTGGTGGACCGGCAGGAGTGGGACGTCGTCGTGGTCGGTGCCGGTGGCGCGGGCCTGCGCGCCGCGATCGAGGCGCGCGAGCGGGGCGCCCGTACGGCGGTGATCTGCAAGTCGCTGTTCGGCAAGGCGCACACGGTGATGGCCGAGGGCGGCATCGCGGCGGCCATGGCCAACGTCAACGAGCACGACAACTGGCAGGTCCACTTCCGCGACACCCTGCGCGGCGGCAAGTTCCTCAACCAGTGGCGGATGGCCGAACTGCACGCCAAGGAGGCCCCGGACCGGGTCTGGGAGCTGGAGACCTGGGGCGCCCTCTTCGACCGCACGAAGGACGGGAAGATCTCCCAGCGCAACTTCGGCGGCCACGAGTACCCGCGCCTGGCCCACGTCGGCGACCGTACGGGTCTTGAGCTGATCCGGACTCTGCAGCAGAAGATCGTCTCGCTCCAGCAGGAGGACCAGAAGGAGACCGGCGACTACGAGTCCCGGCTCAAGGTCTTCCAGGAGTGCACGGTCACCCGGATCCTCAAGGACGGCTCGCGCGTCTCCGGGGTCTTCGCGTACGAGCGGGAGACCGGGCGCTTCTTCGTCCTGGAGGCGCCCTCCGTCGTCGTCGCGACCGGGGGCATCGGCAAGTCCTTCAAGGTGACGTCGAACTCGTGGGAGTACACCGGCGACGGGAACGCGCTCGCCCTGCTGGCCGGGGCTCCCCTGCTCAACATGGAGTTCGTGCAGTTCCACCCGACGGGCATGGTCTGGCCGCCGTCGGTGAAGGGGATCCTGGTCACGGAGTCGGTGCGCGGCGACGGAGGGGTGCTGCGCAACTCCGAGGGCAAGCGGTTCATGTTCGACTACATCCCGGACGTCTTCAAGGAGAAGTACGCCGAGTCCGAGGAGGAGGGCGACCGCTGGTACGAGGACCCGGACCACAACCGGCGCCCGCCCGAACTGCTCCCCCGCGACGAGGTGGCCCGGGCCATCAACTCCGAGGTGAAGGCGGGCCGCGGCTCCCCGCACGGCGGGGTCTTCCTGGACGTGTCGACCCGGATGCCGGCCGAGGTGATCCGGCGCCGGCTGCCCTCCATGTACCACCAGTTCAAGGAGCTGGCGGACGTCGACATCACGGCCGAGGCGATGGAGGTCGGGCCGACCTGCCACTACGTGATGGGCGGGGTCGCGGTGGACTCCGACACGGCGGCGGCGCGCGGGGTGCCCGGGCTGTTCGCGGCCGGTGAGGTGGCCGGCGGGATGCACGGCTCCAACCGGCTCGGCGGCAACTCGCTCTCCGACCTGCTGGTGTTCGGGCGCCGGGCGGGCTGGCACGCGGCCGACTACGCGGCCGGCCTCGCCGCCCGGCCGGAAACGGACGACGAGCAGATCGACGCGGCCGCGGCGGAGGCGCTGCGGCCCTTCTCCGCCGAGGGCCAGGAACCGGACTCCGGCCCGCCGGAGAACCCGTACACCCTCCACCAGGAGCTCCAGCAGGCCATGAACGACCTGGTCGGCATCATCCGCCGGGAGGGCGAGATGGAGCAGGCCCTGGAGCGGCTCGGTGCGCTGCGGGTCCGGGCGCGCCGGGCCGGGGTGGAGGGGCACCGCCAGTTCAACCCGGGCTGGCACCTGGCCCTGGACCTGCGGAACATGCTGCTGGTCAGCGAGTGCGTGGCCCGGGCGGCCCTGGAGCGCACCGAGTCGCGCGGCGGCCACACCCGCGAGGACCATCCGACGATGGACCGCGACTGGCGCCGGATCAACCTGCTCTGCCGACTGGCCGACCCCACGGGCGGGCTGGCGGCCACCGACCCGGTGCGCGGGCAGATCACCCTCACCCGCGAGACCACCGACCCCATCCGCGCCGACCTGCTCGCCCTCTTCGAGAAGGAGGAGCTGGTCAAGTACCTCGCCGAAGAGGAGCTGTACGAATGAGCGGCTACACGGCCCACTTCAGGGTGTGGCGAGGCGACGTCGAGGGCGGCGGCCTGGAGGACTTCAAGGTCGAGGTGAACGAGGGCGAGGTGGTCCTGGACATCATCCACCGCATCCAGGCCACCCAGGCCCCCGACCTGGCGGTCCGCTGGAACTGCAAGGCGGGCAAGTGCGGTTCGTGCTCGGCGGAGATCAACGGCCGCCCGCGCCTGATGTGCATGACCCGGATGTCCGTCTTCGAACGGGACGAGACCCTCACCGTCACCCCGCTGCGCGCCTTCCCGGTGATCCGCGACCTGGTCACGGACGTCGGCTTCAACTACCAGAAGGCCAGGGAGGTCCCGGCGTTCGTACCGCCCGCCGGAGTGGGCCCCGGCGAGTACCGGATGTTCCAGGAGGACGTGGACCGCTCCCAGGAGTTCCGCAAGTGCATCGAGTGCTTCCTGTGCCAGGACACCTGCCATGTGGTCCGCGACCACGAGGAGAACAAGACGGCGTTCGCCGGGCCGCGTTTCCTGATGCGGGTCGCCGAGCTCGACATGCACCCGCTGGACGCGGCCGAGGCGTCCGGCCTGGACCGCAAGCGCACGGCCCAGGACGAACACGGTCTCGGCTACTGCAACATCACCAAGTGCTGCACGGAGGTGTGCCCGGAGGGCATCCACATCACCGACAACGCGCTGATCCCCCTGAAGGAGCGGGCCGTGGACCGCAAGTACGACCCGCTGGTGTGGCTCGGCTCGAAGATCAGGAGGCGCCCCGCAGGAGGCTGAGCACCCGCCGGAGGTTGGACTCGGCGATGTCCCGCATCGGCTCGCGCTCCGGGAAGTCGCCGTCCAGCAGCCTGAGCGGGCCGGCGACGAGGTTGAGGTGCATCGCGAGCCGGTACAGCTCCATGCGGTCCTCGTCGAGGTCGGCGGTGCGCAGCACGTCGTAGGCGGGCCCGAAGCGGTGCTGGAGGAAGACGTGCTCCCACTCGGCGTCGAAGTACATCAGGCCTTCGATGTCGATGAGCGCGGGGTCGCCCTCCTCGGTCACCAGGACGTGGTCCGGGCCCAGTTCGCCGTGGACCAGGGAGGCGTGGTCGCGCGGCTCGATCGCGTCGTAGAGCTGCCGGACCCGCTCCGACAGCGCCTGGCGGACCTCCCGCACCCGGGGGTCCCGCTCGGCGACCTCCGCGATGTCGTGCACGGCGCGGTCCGCGACGACCTGCTCGCAGGAGCTGCCGATCGGCTTGCCGCCCTCCTCCACCAGGGCGGCCTTGCCGTACCCGGCGGACACGCACTCCCGGAGCACGCCGAGCGCCCCGGCCAGCCGGGCCAGCGGCACCCGGGCCGCGCCGGGGTCGCTGCGCAGCAGCACCTCCAGGCTGCCGCCGCGGACGTCCTCGACGACCGCCGCGTACGAGGGCAGGTGCTCGGCCTCCTCGTCGGCGAACAGCAGACGCGGGGTGCGCACACCCAGCTCGGTCAGCCGGTCGTGGGCCGACAGGAAGAGACCGAGCCCGGAGGCGTGCGCGAAGGGGTCGCGGATGTCGGCGTCGGCGGGACCCCAGTAGTCCTCCTCCGGGGACCAGACGTAGGCGATCGCGGTCCTGCCGTTGTCGAGGGCGAGCCGGTAGACGCCTTTCTTGGAGCCACCGCGCAGCCGGGTGACGGCGGCGGGGGCACGGCCGAGGGCCTCGCGGGCGAGCGGCGCGAGGTCGTCACGGGTGAGGTGGGCACGAGCGGTTGTCATGACGTACGGACCCAGTCCTTCCGATAAGAGGTCCAGTCATCCTCGGTGGCGGCGAAGTCGACGTACAGGGCGACGCCGAAGTTAGCGCGATCCGCGTCCGTTCGGGACAGTCCCAGCCGAACCCCTCGCACGGCGGCCGGTACGGTCTCCGCGTGCGCCCAGTGGCCGAAACGGTTCTCGTGGTAAAAGGGCAGACCCATCAGGAGGTCGGTGTCCGCGGGGGTGACCTCGAGCGCGAGGCTGGTCTGCTGCGCGACGTACCCGCCGTACAGGCTCTGCAGTGGCTGCATGGTGTCGTACGACATCACCGCGATCTGGTCCACCCGGCGGGCGACTTGCCCGAAATACTCCTGTGACCACCATTTGGGATGGCCGGTGACAGTACCCCAGAAGGAGTGAAAAGCGGGGAGCGGATCGATCTGGTGTGCGGCGACGGACAGCAGCGGGGTCACCGGCCGCAACGCGTCGAGGAGCGCCAGGTAGTTCCGGTCGCCGGAGTGCAGGGGCTCCAGGTCGAAGTGGACCCCGTCGAAACCGGCGGCGATCACCTGCCGGGTCGAGGCGACGACGGCGGCACGCGTCTGCGTCTTCTCCAGATGCATGGCGTACGGCTTCTCGGGCGCGACCTCGTCCCCGAGCCAGGCCTGGACACGGACGCCCGGGAGTTTTCGATGCACGGCCGTTATCAGCCAACGGGCCTTGGGATAGTCCGTTCTGGGCAGCGTGCCGTTGTGTTCCAGTGGTCCGGCATGGACGTAGAGGTCGCGTATGCCGGTGTCCGCGAGCCGGGTCGCGAGGGCGGTGACGTCGGCGTCGGTCTTACGGCCGTCGACCCAGGCGTGCCCGAGCCAGAGGACGTCCTTGTCCCGGGTGTGGGTGCCGGGCCTCGGGTCGCCGGTGTAGTTGACGCGGAGGGCGGTCTCGGCGGTGACGAGAGGGAGGACCAGGAGCAGGACGGCGGCGAGCCCGATACGCCGGGCCCGGCGGACCCAGGGGGCCCTCTTCCGTGCGCCGGGCACCTCCGGCGCGCCCTCGCCCTCCCGCTCCGCTTCCCTCGCCCCGTCCCCCTCCCCCTTCGACTCTGATTCCGCTGCCATCGGTGGCCCCCCTTTTCTCGTCGTCCCCCAGCCGTCCCCGCCCCGGTCGCGGGTCCGACTTGCTGCCCATACGCTCCAAAATGTGACGTCATCCTTGATCCGGGGCCGTCCGAGGCATGCCGCCGGCCACATAGGTGTGCGGGTGGGGCATGCCGTGCTGGGCGGGGTGGCCGGAGCGGTCTGGCTGGTGTTGCCGGTGATGACGACCACCACTCAAGATCCGGTTCCCGCGGCGCGCGAGCCGGTCGCCGCGGCCCGGGCGGACGGGGCGTCCACCGCCGACTACGTCATGCCGCTGGTCGCGGTGGCGGCCGCCGGTGCGCTGGGCGGCTACGGGTACGTACGGCGGGTCCGGCGGTCCCGCTCGCGGACCACCCCCGGGACCGTCTCCGCCGCCCCGCCGACGCCGTCTCCGGTCGATCTCGAGCGGCAGGCGCGGACCGCCCTGGTCCTGGCCGACGACTGCGTCCGCACCAGCCGGGAGGCGCTCGGGTACGTCGACGGCGGCGACTCCGTCGCGGGGGCCCTGCGGGCGGCCGGGACCGAGCTGTCGGCGGCGTTCGCGATATGGCGGCGGTACGAGGAGGGGATACCCGGGGACGGCACCGGCCGGCGGCAGGCGCTGGTCGGGGTGGTGGGGCGGTGTGCGGAGGCGGGGCGGCAACTGGACGCGGCGGCGGAGGGGTTCGACGCCGAGTGGGATGCGGGGGACGCGCTGGCGGTGGCCGAGGGGCGGTTCCGGGAACTGGCCGCGGGCACGGGCGCGGTGGCGGCCGCGCTGACGGAGGCCGGCGAGCGGTACGGGAACGGGGCCGTGGCGGCTGTGGTGGGGTACGTCGAACAGGCCAAGGACCGGCTGGTGTTCGCGACCGGACGGCTCAACCAGGCCCGCCAGGACGCCGACTCGGGCGACGGCGACGGGTTCCGCCGTGGCGTGCGTGCCGCCGAGGGGGCGGTGGCGCAGGCCGGGGTGCTGCTGGGCGGGGTGGCCCGGCTCGCGGCGGAACTGCGTACGGCGGCGGCCCTGGTGCCGGCCGCGCTCACGGGCGCGGAGGCGGAACTGGCGGGCGTCCGGGCGGCCGCCTCACCGTCCCGCCTGGCCCACGCCGACACCGTGCTGGCCGCGGTGCGGGACGAGGTGACCGGCGGGCCGTACGACGCGCTGGACGCCCTGCGCCGGGTGGTACGGGCCGTGGAGGGCGCCGGGGGCGGGCGGTCCGGGGTGATCGCCGCCGGGGCGGAGCTGGTGGCGCGGAGCGCGCTGGGGGCGGCGGACGACTTCGTGGGGGTGCACCGGGGGGCGGTGGGCGCGGAGGCGCGGGCGCTGCTGGCGGAGGCGGGCCGGGCCGCGGCCGCGTTCGCCTTCGCGGACGCGGACCGGCTGGCACGGCGGGCCCGGGAGCTGGCGGGGCGGGACGTACGCGCCCATGGCAACCCGTACGCCGGGGAGGCGGCCCACGAGAGCGGGCTCGCGGGGGCGGTGCTCGGGGGCGTGCTGCTCGGCGAGGACGGGACCGGGGGGCCGGTGGTGGCGTTCGGCGGCCCGGAGACGCGGACGCGGTTGCGCTAGCCGCGAGAGGCCGTCGGCGTCCGCGGGCCCGGTGGGGGCTTGTCGCGCAGTTCCCCGCGCCCCTTTCAGGGGCGTCGGCCGCAGCGCCCCTCAGGGGGCGCGGGGAACTGCGCGAACGACCACGACGGCGCCGCACACGGCCAACCCACCCCAACCCCGCCAGGGGCGCGGGGAACTGCGCGAGCAACCACGACGGCGCCGCACGAGGCGAACCGGCCGCACCCCCACCAGGGGCGCGGGGAACTGCGCGAACGGCCACGACGGCGCCGCACACGACCAACCCACCCCAACCCCACCAGGGGCGCGGGGAACTGCGCGAACGGCCACGACAGCGCCGCGCACGACCAACCCACCCCAACCCCACCAGGGGCGCGGGGAACTGCGCGAACGGCTACGACGGCGCCGCGCCCGTGGGCCGGCCGGCACCGCCCCTGTCAGAACAGGCTGAGGAGGGCCTCCGCGGGGTCCGTGAGGCCCGTCTCGCCGTCCGGGAGGGGGAGTTCGAACCACACGGTCTTCCCGCGTGGCGTCCGACGCGAGCCCCACGCCGCGCTCAGCAGCCCGACCAGCTGCAGCCCCCGGCCGCCCTCGTCGGTGTCGCGGGCACGCCGGCGCCTCGGCTGGACCAGGCCGGAGTCCCAGACCTCGCACACCAGCGTCCGGTCGAGCAGCAGCCGTAGCCGGATCTCGCCCTCTCCGTACCGCAGCGCGTTGGTGACCAGCTCGCTGACCAGCAGCTCCGCCGTGTCGACCAGCGGCTCCAGGTCCCAGCTGAGCAGCTGGCCGCGCGCGTACTCACGGGCCCGGCCCACACTGCGCGGCTCGCGCGGCAGCGTCCAGTCGCCGACCGACTCGGCCGGCAACCCCTGTACACGTGCCATCAGCAACGCGATGTCGTCCTCGCCGTGGTGCGTGTCGAGGGTGTTCAGGACGTGGTCGCAGACGTCCTCGAGGGGCTGGGAGGGGTCCGTGAGCGCCCCGACGAAGGCCTGGAGCCCCTCGTCGAGGGGATGGTCGCGGGACTCGACCAGGCCGTCCGTGTAGAGGGCGAGCAGCGCCCCCTCGGGGAGTTCGACCTCGACCTCCTCGAAGGGCTCGCCGCCGACGCCGAGCGGCATGCCGGGCGGCACGTCGAGCATCAGCGCGTCCTCGCCCGGTTCCACGAGCACCGGCGGCAGGTGGCCGGCGTTGGCGAACGTACAGCGCCGGGTGACGGAGTCGTAGACGGCGTACACGCAGGTCGCGAGGTAGACCTCGGAGAGGTCGGCGTCGCGGGGCTGGCGGGCCGTGCGGGTGGCCTGCTGGACTCCGCCGGGGGTGCCGAGGCCGCGGGCGATCTCGTCCAGCGCGGAGAGCACCTCGGCGGGTTCGAGGTCGAGAAGGGCCAGCGTACGGACCGCCGTGCGGAGTTCGCCCATCGCGACCGCCGCGCGCAGCCCCCGGCCCATCACGTCGCCGACCACCAGCGCCGTGCGGTGGCCGGGGAGTTCGATGACGTCGAACCAGTCGCCGCCGACCTCGGTCGCCGCGTTGCCGGGCAGGTAGCGGCACGCGATGTCCAGCCCGGACGCCTCGGGGTCGCCGGGTGGGAGCAGGGACCGCTGCAGTATCAACGCGCGTTCGTGTTCGCGGCGGTAGAGGCGCGCGTTGTCGATGCAGACGGCGGCGCGGGCGGCCAGTTCGACGGCCAGCTCGCGGTCGCGGTCGCCGAACGGCTCGCTGCCCTTGGTGCGGGCGAACTGGGCGAGGCCGACGACCGTGTCGTGGGCGACCATCGGGACGGCGAGGGTGGACTGGACGAGGCCGCCCTCCTCGGCCGGCACCTGCTGCGGGCGGGCGGTGCGCAGGGCGTCCGCGCAGGGCGAGTTGAAGGGGTAGTGGTGGACCGCGCCGACGGCGACCGGGGCACCGCCGCCCACGAAGGGCGCGTCGGAGACCGCGCTGGCGAACGCGACCCGGCGCAGCTCCGCGCTGCCGTCGGAGAGCCCCGGCGGCCGCTCGTCGCCCGCCAGCAGCCCTTGGTAGAGGTCGACGGTGGCGAGGTCGCAGAAGCCGGGCACGACCACGTCGAGGAGTTCGCGGGCGGTGGTCTCCAGGTCGAGGGAGTTGCCGATCCGGGCGCCCGCCTCGTTGAGGAGGGCGAGATTCCGCCGGGCCGCGGCGGCCTCGCGGGCGGCGGCGCGGCGGGCGGTGATGTCCAGACCGAGCCAGGCGATGCCGATGGGACGGCCGGTGCCGCTGTGCACCCGGTAGAGGTTGATGGACCAGTGCCGGCGCTCCTCGGAGCCCGGCACGAACCCCGTGACGTGCATGTCAGTGATGGAGTTGCCGGTCTCCAGGACCCGCCGCAGGGTGGCCGCGACCCGCTCGGCCTCCGAGCGCGGCAGGTAGTCGTGGACGCCCTTGCCGCGGTGGTCGTCGGGGCTGCCGCCGAAGACGGAGGAGAACCGCACGTTGGCGCGGCGGATCCGCAGGTCGGGGTCGATCAGCAGGAAGCCGAACGGAGATTGACCGAATATCGACTGCGAGGCGGCGAGGTCGGTCTCGATGCTGCGTAGGGTGCGGACGTCGACCACTATGCACACGGCCGCGTTCTCGCCCTCGGCGGTGCGGGTGGGCATGACGTAGACCTCGGCGAGGCCCTCCTCGCCGCGCTCGCCGTCCGCCGTGTCGGGCATCCGGAAGGGGACCACACCGGTCCACTCCCGCCCGTCCAGGATCTCGGCCATCTTCCGCTGGCCGCGCTCACGCAGGTCGGGGTCGACGAACGCCTCGATGGGGTCCATGCCGACGGCGCGCTCCGCGGGGATGCCGAAGATCTGCTCGGCGCGCAGGCTCCACTGGTCGACCAGGCCGCCGGCGCCGATGGAGAACGAGGCGACCTTGATGTAGTCGTAGATCGAGCCGGGTGGACTGCTCTGCCACATGGCGTCGCCGGGGGCCGCGGCTGTCTCCGCGGTCCCCGCCCTCGCACCGTCCGACGGGTCCTCGGACTCCGTGGCCTTAGCTGGTATCTCGCTCACGCGAACCGTCCCCTCCAGCTCACCGCGCCCGGCACCGGTCACCGGGGGCGGCTGCCCGCAGTATCCAGCACTACGGTGCCGCCTGACACGGTGTTCACGATCACAGCACGGTCCCGACGATTTCCGGACCGGACCGTGACAACACTTCCAGTCTTCTAACCAGGGAACACGCCCTCGAATCACGCGCTGCGGCACCCATTCCCCGGCCACTCCCGAGAGTGGACGCCGTAGCACTGCGTGTACACCCCGTTCACCCCGTCCGGTCGGGTACCGCCAGCTCGAACCAGACCGTCTTGCCGGTGTCGCCGGGCCGGGTACCCCAGCTCCGCGAGGAGCCGGCGACCAGTTGGAGACCGCGGCCGCTCTCGTCGTCGGGGCTGGCGGCGCGCTCGCGGGGCGGGTCCGGGAGCGGGTCGGAGACCTCCACCCGGAGGGTGCGGCCGAGGTCCGCGGGGCGGACCAGCCGGACGCCGATGGGGCCGGTGGCATGCCGGAGCGAGTTGGTGACCAGCTCGCTGACCAGCAGGGCGGTGATGTCGGCGAGGCCGTCGAGGCCCCAGCCTGTCAGTTGGTCACGGACCGCGGTCCGGGCGGTGCGCACGGCGCCCGGTTCCGCGGGAAAGGTCCAGTCGGCGGTCTCACCTTCGGTGTCGATCACACCGATCACTTCCCAGTCGCATCGCTGGCCGCGAGCCCACCCATGTCCGGTTTCGTGGGGTTAATGGGCACATACCCGGTTACCGGGATGCAGTACCGCATGGGAGGGCGCACTGTGGCCCGAACGGCGCACAGAAAAAGGGCCGAGCGCCCAGGGGGCAGGGGGTGCGGGCGTCGGGCGGCTGCGGCGCCGTCGTGGCTGGTCGCGCCCACGCGGCGGTAGCCGCATATTCAACGCAGCCCCGCGCCCCCGGTGGAACCGGGGCTACGCCCCGAGTTCCACCATCGCGGCAACCTCACGTACCGCCTGTACATCCTGGTCCAGCCAGTTCACGTCCCAGATCTCCCCCGGCGCGAGCCACCTCAGCTCGTCGTGGTCCTGGAGGGGCTCGGGGGCGGTCGAGCCGGGGCGGAGGCGGGCGGTCCACACCTGGAGGACGTACGGGTCCCGCAACGGCCACTCGCCCGGCACCCGCGTCAGCGGCTCCGCCGCCACACCCAGTTCCTCGTGCAGTTCGCGCACCAGGGCCTGTTCGGGGGTCTCGCCGGGCTCGACCTTGCCGCCGGGCAGTTCCCAGCGGCCGGCCAGTTCCGGGGGTGCGCTGCGGCGGGCCGCGAGCAGGCGGCCCGCGTCGAGCAGGGCGGCTCCGACCACCACGATCCGTTCGCTCATGACCCGGAGCCTACGGGAGGCGGTACGCGGTCAGTTGCGCGTGCCGCCCCCGCCGAGGCCGATGCGCTCGACCCAGTAGAGCTGCTTGTGTCCGCGGTCGTCGAGACTGTCGGCGATCTTCTGCGCCTCGGCCCGGGTCGCGTACCGGCCGACGCGGTAGCGATTGCCGTTGTCGTCCTGCCGTATGACGAGCCAGGGGAGAGAGACCGTGCCTTCCGTCATCGCGCCCCTCCGTTTCTCCCGGCTCCCGCCCATCCCCGCCCCGCTAAGGAAACCGCACTCCGCATATGCCCGAGCGTACGCCTAACCTTTACGCAGCGAATACGCCTTTTCACAAAGAGGTACGCAACCAGCCAGAACGGTGGGGGCGCACGATGACGAACGCGCCGTTCGCGCACCCGGCTCTTCGAGTCGCGGGCAGACCGCGGACAGCCCGGGCCACCTGCGAGAACGGCCGGATCGCAGCGGCCGGGTCCAGGTCCCGACAGAGGCCGTGCAGACGTCAACTATCGCAAGGGTGTGCGCTACTTCACGGGCAGGTGGTACGCGGCGCGGTACCGGTCGGCCGGGATGACGACGTCGGCGGTCTCCACCGGGCGGCCCGAGGCGTAGTACGTCCGCTGGATCACCAGGACCACGTGGCCGGGGACCCCACCCAGGGTGAGCAGTTCCTCGGCGAGGCCGGGGCGGGCGCCGACCTCCTCGGTGACGTTGTCCACGATGACGTCGATGGCCCGCATCCGCTCGACCACGCCCATGCCCCCGAGGGGGCCCTCCTCGGGGAGCATCACCGGGGTGCGGCCGGTGACGGCGAGGGGCTCCCAGGAGGTGGAGAGCATCATCGGCTCGCCCGCGTCCCGGAACAGGTACCGGGTGCGCATCACCCGGTCGCCGACGTGGATGCCGAGCCGGTCGGCGATCACGGCGCCGGCCTCGGCCTGCTCGCTGCTGGACTCCCAGGTGCCGCGCGCGGCCGCCTCGGTCTGCTCCTGCCGGAACGGGGTGGCGCCGCCGACCGGGCGGAACCCGGAGCGGGCCACCCGCCGGGGCACCGGCCGCTCCCGCACATAGGTCCCGGAGCCGGAGCGGCCCTCGACCAGCCCCTCGGCCATCAGCACCTTGCGGGCCTCCAGGGCGACGGTGTCGGAGACGCCGTACTCCTCGCGGATGCGGGCCTGGGAGGGGAGCCGGGTGTGCGGGGGCAGCGAACCGTCGACGATCTTCTTACGGAGATCACCCGCGACGCGCAGATACGCCGGCTGCTCACCGAAAGTCACTGGCCGCTCCCATCAGGTTGTACAGACAGCAACAGCCTGGCAACCCTGGGTTCCGCCACGCAAGCAAAGGCCAGAGAATCACTCGATGTGATGACATGTGGCCGGGGAAGGCTTTACGCAGGCACTTTCTCCCCGCTATGGCCACGGTCACACCTGCATACCGGAGCCACTTCCTCCACTGCCGGAGCCGCTGCCTCCGTCGTCGTACACGGGCGGGGTGGTGGTGAGGCCCAGAGCATCGCGTACGGTCACCGTGCGGTGCGGGTCGATCAGCTTGTACCCCTTGTCGTAGTGCGCGTAGAAGGTATCGACGTCCGACGCCTTGGCCGCCTTCGCCCACTCGGTACGCGCCTGGTCGAGGTCGGCGGCGAGGGCGAGGACCGGCTTCCTGGCGCCCGCGGTCCACCCGTACGAGCGCAGCAGCGCCGACTCCTTCCCGAGCGCCGTGGCCACCCGGCCCGCCCACGCCTTGTTCCCGGGCAGGTCGTCCTCGACGTAATCGGTGTCCGGTGCGGTGTCCAGGGCCGTGTTCAGGACGTGCGCGGACTTGAGGTAGGCGACCTGTTCGGGGGCGTAGGAGTCGGCGTCCCGGTGGTAGGAGTCGGTGAGCTTGTCACCCTCGGTGGCACTGCCGAAGGCGCAGACGACACTGCGGTCCCCGGTCGCCCAACTGTCCTCGCTGGGCGTGAAGTAGTACACGGCGACGTCGTCGGGCACCGCCCAGACGTCGAAGGCGTAGGTGTCCTCCAGGCCGTAGCAGCGGTGGTCCGCGGAGTCGCCGACCGAGTCGTCGCCCGGGTAGCCGGTGCCCTTGAGGTCGTAGGTGGCGAAGACCTCGCCGTCGTGCGCGTCGTCGCAGGTGACGTTCGTGACGTCGGTGACCAGGTCGCCGGTGAGGGTGCCGTCGGGGGTGTCGAAGCAGTCGCCGGTGGACAGCGAGAGGCTGGAGCTGTCGGCGGCGCCCTCCTTGACGCCTTCCCAGAAGTCGCCGGCGCCGCCGGTGGCGAGCAGCAGCACCCACAGGGCCAGCCCGATCCCCGAGAACACCGACCCGACGACCGCCATCGCCCTGCCGCGCTCACCGCGCCTGCGGATCTGGCTCAGCGCGACCAGTCCCAGCACCAGCCCCACCCCCGGCAGGCAGCACAGCAGCCCGAGCACGAGGGAGGCGATGGCGAGGCCGTTGACGGGCGCCGGGACCGCGTAGGGGCTGTAGCCCTGGCCCCAGGGCTGGTACGGCGAGGGATACGGCGGCTGCTGTCCGTACGGTCCCTGCGGGAACTGCGGGTACTGCGGGTACTGCGGCAGGCCCGTCTGGGGCGGCTGGTACGGCCCTTGTGGCTGCTGGGGGCCGGGAGGCGGAGGTATGGACACCGGTACCGTGCTCCTGAGGGGGCGTCTGGCCGCGTGAAACGGACGGCTGAACTGATGTACGACTGCGCGCATCGTAAGCGCGCCGTGAACGGGGGCGGAATGAGGGTGGACAGAGCGGTCGTGCGCGCGGTGAACGCGCTGACCACCCGCTGGGCGACCACGGCGAAGGACGGCACGGTGTTCTCGGCGGCCGGGGTGTGGCCGCTGCCGGCGTTTCCGCCCGAGCGGCGTTACGTCACCACCCGGATCGGCGCCCGCTTCGACCGCCCCGTCGGCTTCCTCGCCCTGCACCGGCACTCCCGGCTCGTCCTCGCGGCGGGCTGGGTCACGGATCCCCTGCCCTTCCCCGAGTACTCCTGGGAGGACGACCAATGAACAACACCGTCAACACCGTCGGCGCCGTCAACGCGCTCACCGCACGCTGGGCGCAGCGGACCAGACAGGGCACGGTCTTCTCGGCCGCCGGCGTCTGGCCGCTGCTGGCCCTCCTCGCCGACGGCGCCACCGGCCGCGCCCGGGACGAACTGACCCAGGCCGTGGGACTGCAAGCGGACCAAGCGGCCGCGGGTGCACGGGAGTTACTCGGCGGGCTCGACTCGACGCACGGTGTCGGGGCGGCCCTGGGACTGTGGACCGACCGTGCGCTGGAACTGCGCGCGCAGTGGGCGGCGGGACTGCCCGCCGGCGCGCACGGGGTGCTCGGCGCCGACCCCGCGGCCTCCCAGGAGGCGCTGGACGCCTGGGCGGTCAGGCAGACCGAGGGGCTGGTCGGGCGGATGCCGGTCAAGCTGACCGAGGGCGCCCGGATGGTGCTGGCGACCGCGCTGGCCCTGCACACGGACTGGCGGCAGCCGTTCCGGGAGACCGTGCTGCGGCCCGGCTCCGGGCCCTGGCAGGGCCGTACGCTGGCCGGTCTGCAGCGCAGCAGTGTCCGCACGGACCGGATCGGGGTGACCGCCGGACCGGACGGGCACGTCACCACGGTGAAGGTCCTCGGCGGCAACGCCCTCGACGTCCATCTGCTGCTCGGCGAGGAGGGGATGGCGCCCGGGCAGGTGCTGCACACCGGCATCGGCGTCCTGGAGCGCGCCCTGCCGGTGACCACCGGAGGTCAGCTCCCCTACGGACCGGCGGGTCCCGGGGTGACCGTGGAGCGGCTGCCGTCGGCCACCCCGGACCCCGTGCTGCTGGATGTGACGACCGTCGGCTTCGAGGTGCGCGCCGACCACGATCTGCTGCAACTGCACGGTCTGTTCGGGCTCTCCACGGCCGCCGACGCCCGGGCGGGGCACTTCCCCGGCATCAGTGACGCGCCGCTGGCCATCGGGGCGGCCGGGCAGTCCGCGGTCGCGGAGTTCGGCCCGCTGGGCTTCCGGGCCGCCGCGGTGACGGCCGTGCTGGCGGCGCCGGGCGGCGGGCCGCCGCAGTACCGGCACGAGTCGACCGTCGTCCGGGCCGCCTTCGACCGCCCGTTCGGCTTCCTCGCCGTGCACCGCGACACCCGCCTGGTCCTGGCGGCGGGGTGGGTGACGGAGCCGACGGTGGTGGGCTGAGCGCTCCGGGGGTGCGGCCGTGCGCCGTCGTGCGTCCGCGGCATCGTCGTGGCTGGTCGCGCCCGCGCGACGGCAGCCGCACCTTCGATACGGCCCCGCGCCCCTTACGGGACGCTGACGCTCAGCCGAAGTCAGTGGCCCGGGTGCGCTTCTCCCACGCGGCGATGTCCCCTCGTACGGCGTCCAGTTGGGTCAGTACGGCGGTCACCGCGTCGTCGCCCAGGGGCAGGTGCAGCGGGGTCTCCTCGGCGGCCAGGGCGGCCAGGATCAGGGCGGCCGCCTTGGCCGGGTCGCCGGGCTGGGTGCCGTGGCCGCTCTCGACGGCGTCACGGGTCAGGGCGACCTTCGGGTACACCCCGGTGTCGGGGCTGGCCCCGGCCCGGCCGGCGTCGAAGAGGGAGGTACGGAAGGCGCCCGGTTCCACGATCAGCACCTTGATCCCGAACTCCCGCACCTCGTCGGCGAGCCCCTCGGACATGCCCTCCAGCGCGAACTTCGTGCCGCTGTAGGCCGAGAAGCCCGCGAAGGACATCTGGCCGCCCATGCTGCTCATCTGCACGATCGTGCCCGAGCGCTGGCTCCGCAGCTGCGGCAGGACCGCCCGGACCAGCGCGGCCGGCCCGAACACATGGAGGTCGAACAGGTCGCGCAGTTCGGCGTCCGTGGTCTCCTCGAAGGCGCCGACATGGGTACGGCCGGCGTTGTTGACGAGGACGTCGATCCGTCCGTGCCGGGCCACGACGTCCCGTACCGCGGGCTCGATCGCGGCGATGTCCGTGACGTCCAGACGTACCGGGTCCAGCCGCCCCGGGTGGGCGGCGGCCAGGTCGTCCAGTGCCCCGGGGCGCCGGGCCGCCCCGACGACGGTGTCACCCGCGGCGAGCGCGGCCTCGGCGAGCGCCCGTCCGAAGCCGCTGCTCGCCCCGGTGATGAGCCAGATCCTGGTCATGTCCCGTCTCCCTGCTGTCCGCGGTCGGTCCAGCCGACCACCCTCGCCCGGAAGGGAGTTCGCGTCCAACGGGTTTTGGGGACGGGTTCACCTCACCGGCGTACGCCCTGGGTGATGCGCAGCCTGATCGTGCGTGCCTCGGGGCGCAGCGCGAACTCGGGCCACACGTCCGGTCCGCAGGCCCGGGAGCCGAGGCCGTGCTGGGCCGCGTCGATGATCAGGTGGCTGGTGGTGGACTCCGGGAGTTCGAAGGGGTGGGCGGCCCGGGCGAGCTGCTGGGGGGTGTGGCGGGCCAGGGTGAAGCCGGGACGCCGTCCCCGGGTGTCGGGGAGCGCCGTCAGGTGCAGTACCTCGGTGTCGGCGCTGGTCAGCGTGAGGTGGCGGAGCCGGGAGCGGTGGCCGGTCTCCTGGGGGCGGGCGTAGCCGGCCGCGAGGTCCGCGACGGCGGCGGAGAACCGGCCGGTGCGGGCCGCGCGGAGGCTGTCGGGGTAGGACTCGTGCGGGCCCAGGCCGAACCAGTCGGCGCCGTCCACCGGGGCCGTCCCGTCGGGCAGTTCGAGGTGCACCCCGATCCGCGGCCACACCGTCGTCCAGCCGCGCGAGGGCTCGATGTCCACGCGCAGTTCCAGCTCGCCGTCCTCGACGGACCACACGGTCTCCACCGTCACCGACAGCGCGGAGTGCGCGGCGGAGACCCGGTCGACGGTGCGCAGGGCGTCCGTGGCCTCTTCCACGGTGACCCGCCGTGCGGTGAGGCGGTCGAGTCCGTCCCGGCGCCACAGGTCGGCGCTGGACACGTCGGCGGCGCTGGCGTCGCTGCCCTCCAGCCGGTCGGAGGTGCCCTCGTCGTTGTCGGTCGGGGCGCGGAACAGTTCCAGCCGCGGGCCGGTCACCGGCCGTCCGGCGAGGCGGGTGAGGGATCCGCCGGTGAACTCGGCGATGCCGAGGGTGCGGGTGCCCGCGGCCGGCCGCCAGCCGGTCCGGCGCCGGACGGCGGGCACCGGGCGGGGTGCCGAGCGGTCCAGCTGGGCGGTGGCGATCTCGTGCCCTTCGGGTGCCCAGGCCGTCTCCGCCGCCAGGACCGCCTCGACCGTCAGCCAGGTCTCGGCGTCCGGTGCGACCGGGACCTGCGGCAGCGGCACCCGCTCCGAGTCGCCCGCCGGCACCGCCGGGACCTTCAGGTCCCCGGACGCCACGAGGATGCCGTCGTGCTCGACGCGCCAGCGGAAGCGCAGGTCGGAGGTGTCCGCGGAGTGCCGCAGGTTGGTGATCGCGAGCCGGTCGCCGTCGAGGGCGAACCGGATCGGCTGCACCACGGCCTTGAACTCGTGGAGGCCGGGCGTCGGCACGTCGTCGCTCAGCACCATGCCGTCCATGACGAAGTTGCCGTCGTGCACGACCTCACCGAAGTCGCCCCCGTAGGCGTAGTACGGCGTCCCCTCCGGCGTCCTGGCCAGGATGCCGTGGTCGCGCCACTCCCAGACGAAGCCGCCGTGCAGCCGGGGGTGCCGGTGCACCAGTTCCTCGTACTGGTCGAGGGCGCCGGGTCCGTTGCCCATCGCGTGGGCGTACTCGCACAGCAGGAACGGCCTGGTGCGCTGCCGGGCGCCCTGGGCGGGCGTGCAGCCGAGCAGCGGGGCGCGGGAGCCGTCCGTGCCGATCTGCTCGGTCTCCGTGACGGTCGCGTACATGCGCGAGTAGACGTCGGTGTACTCGCCGGTGTAGTCGCCCTCGTAGTGCACGGGACGCTCGGGGTCACGGGCGTGCACCCAGGCCGACATGGCGGCGAGGTTGGCGCCGGTCCCGGCCTCGTTGCCGAGCGACCACATCACGACGCCGGGGTGGTTCTTGTCGCGCTCGACGGTGCGCTCGATGCGGTCGAGGCAGGCCGCGCGCCAGGCCGGGTCGTCGGTCGGGTTGCCGGTCCAGCCGACGTGGTCGAAGCCGTGGGTCTCCAGGTCGCATTCGAGGACGACCCAGAAGCCGAGTTCGTCGGCGAGGTCGAGCAGCCGGGGGTGGGGCGGGTAGTGGCTGGTGCGGATGGCGTTCACGTTGAACCGCTTCATCCGGGCCAGGTCCTCTCGGGCGTGCGCCTCGTCGAAGACGCGGCCGCGCTCGGGGTGGGCCTCGTGCCGGTTCATGCCGTGGAAGACCACCCGGCGGCCGTTGACCAGGAAGCGGTCACCGCGTATCTCGACGGTGCGGAAGCCCACTCGCAGGGCTATGGTCTCGGCCGCCGACGACACGGTGACGTCGTACAGCCGGGGCTCCTCGGCCGACCACGGCTCCACGCCCGGGACGTCGAGGGGCGTCACGTCGGCCGCCGTCTCCCAGACCCGCTCGACGCCGAGTTCGGGGATGCGCAGGGTGACGGGGAAGGCCGCGGCGTCGGCGGTGATCTCGGGGTCGATCCGGCCGTGTCCGTCGGCGTAGCCGGGGCGCAGCCAGACGTCCTCGACGCCGCCGGCCGGCCGGGCGAGCAGGGTGACGTCCCGGAAGATGCCCGGCAGCCACCACTGGTCCTGGTCCTCCAGGTAGCTGGCCGCCGACCACTGGTGCACCCGGACGGCGACGACGTTGTCACCGGGGCGGACCGCGGACGTCACGTCGAACTCGTGGGCCAGCCGGCTGCCGCTCGCGCTGCCGATCTCGACGCCGTTCACCCACACCTTGAAGAGCGACTCCACCCCGTCGAAGCGCAGCAGTACCCGCTCGGCGTCCGACCAGCCGTCGGGGAGCCCGAAGTGGCGGCGGTAGTCACCGGTGGGGTTCTCGTCGGGGACGTGCGGCGGGTCGATCGGGAACGGGAACTGGATGTTCGTGTAGATCGGCCGGCCGTGGGCGCCGTCGCCCTCCAGCACCCAGTGCGCGGGCACCGGGATGCCGTCCCAGCCGTGGTCGTCGAAGTCCTCGGCCGCGAACTCCTCGGCGACGGCCGCCGTCGGCGACAGCCGGAAGCGCCAGTTTCCGTTCAGCGAGAGGGCGGGGGCGTCGGAGTGCAGCCACGAGCGGGCCGGGCGCAGGGCGCCACGCCAGGGGGCGGTGTCCGATACGTACGCGGAGTGCTCGGAGGGCAAGAGTTCACAACTTTCTTGGTGTCGGGGGGTGTTGTGCCGCTAGCGCAGGACGACGGTGCGGATCTCCCAGGGGCCGAGGACGAGTTCGAGCCCGTCCCCGGTCACCGGCTCCGCGGCGATCGGCCGGCCGAGCAGGTCGACGGTCGTGGCCTCGGTGAAGGCGCCGGTCACCCGGACGGCGGCCGCGGTGTCGCGCAGGGCGGCCAGCCGGACCTCGGTGCCGGGCCCGTGCTCGGGGTCGGTGACCCGGCGGACGCTGGACACCTGGACGTCCTGGCCGTCGACCCGCACCCCGGTCGCGTCCGGGGGCAGCGGGCCGCCGCCGGTCGCGGTCCCGCGGGCGACCAGGACGTCGGCCCGGAACTCCTCGGCCAGCGCGACCGCGTCCGCGTCCTGCCAGCCGCTCGCCGAGGGCAGTACGGCGAACCGGTTCTCGATGCGCATGCCGAGGTCCTGCGCGCCGGGGACGGGGATCTCGCTCGCCGCGGGTTCGTCGCGCAGGGGGTGGAGGTTGACGCTGATCGAGCCGATGGCGCGCAGCAGGGTGAGGGCGAGGGCGGAGCCGTCGTCGACGAGTTCGTACTCGGCGGAGTGGTCGAGCAGCACGGTGGCCGGGCCCGCCGACACGAAAAAGCTCGCGGGGAAGGTCGGCAGGGGGTACTCGCCCCAGCCGCCCTCGGCGGTCAGCCCGCGCTCGGTGACGGCGAACTGCCCGGCCGCCGCGGAGGTGGTGACGGGTTCGGGCAGCGGCACGTGGAAGCGCAGCCGGTGGTCGGCGCTCTGGTTGAGGAACGCGGTGGCGATCCGGACGAACGGCTCGCCCGCGCGGACCTCCACCACCATGTCCACGGGGGTCGCGACGGTACGGCCGTCGCGCCGGTCCCGGTCGCCGTCGACGAGCGCGGCCGGCCAGTCGTAGACGCGGGTGACGCGCAGCCGGGCCCGCAGCGGGCCCTGGTCGAGGAGTTCGACGCCGACCCGGGCCGGCTCGGAGACGAGGACGTCCTGCGCCGGCGGGGCGTAGTTGTAGCTGTCGCCCCGGTCGCCGCCGTCGACCAGGCGGCCGACTCCGGACAGGACGGTGCCGTCGGGTCCGGTCACCTCCAGGGTGCCGTCGGCGGCCACCGTGACCTCGACCAGACCGTTGGAGAGGCGGTCGGGTGCCGCCGTCACCGGCTGCGCCGCCAAGGAGGTGGGCCGGTCGGCCGGCTCGACCCGGAAGGCGGCCAGTCCGCCGGCGGGGACGGGCACGGCCACCAGCGCGGTGGCCCGGGCCTGTGCCAGGGTCCGTACCCGCCACTCCCCCGGGTGCGCGGCCGCGGCGGCGGCGACCTCGCCGCGCAGGGTCATCAGGTCGAAGGGTCCGGCCGGTGCCTCGGCGAGGTGGAAGACCAGGGAGTTCGGGGTGAGTTCGTAGCGGTCGATGAGCAGGCCGAACAGCTCGCGGCGGTGGATCCGGCGCAGCACGCGTTCGAGCTGCGAGGCGTCGAGCCGCTCGTCGCTGAGGACGGTGGGTGCCTCGGAGACCAGCTGGACGGGGTGCGCGGAGCCGTCGGCGGTGGTCGCGACCAGCGTGCGCCCTTCCGGTGCGGCCACGACGTCCACCTCGACCAGTGCCGTACGGGGTACGGGCAGCGGGTTGGCGACCAGGTGGCCGTCGCTCGGGACCAGGGCGGCGGGCTCGGCGAGGGCCGCGTCCCGGACCGCGCGGGCGGTCTGCGTGGCCTCGGCGAGGCGGGCGGCGACCTGGTCGCAGGTCTCGTCGGTGCCGGAGCCGACCACCGAGTCGTGGGCGGTCGACTCGATGATCTTGTGCCAGGCGAGGGCGAGGAAGTGCGACTCGTCGCGCCGGGACCACAGGGCGTTCATCCGCTCGGCGTGGTCGACGGTCCGCTCGGCGAGGGCCATCCGCTGCTTGAGCCCGAGCCGCACGGACAGCACGCCCGGCAGGATGTTGCCCCGGACGTGGCTGCGCAGTTCACCGGTGACGACGGCGGTCACCTCGTCCCGGACGTGCTTGCGGAGGTACTCGTCGAGCGTGCCGACGGTGATCGGCCGCTGCTCGCCGGAGGCCCGCCGCAGCCAGTCCCCCAGCTTCGGGTCGGGCGCGTTGTGGTCGGTGCCGGCCATGGCGAGGAGCGGGTCGCCGCCCCAGCGTCCGGCGGTCAGCTCGGCGTACTCGGCGAGTGCCTGCCGGATCCGGTCCGGTACCAGCAGGACGTCGAGTCCGTTGTCGTACCCGTCGAAGAGGAACTCGGTGCGGACCTCGGAGCCGTCGGGGGCGCGCCAGCGGAAGGCGTGGCCGTCGACCGAGCCGGGCACCCCGCGCCACAGGGCGGCGTGCTCGATGCCGGCGCGGGCCAGGATCTGCGGCATCTGCGCGACATGGCCGAACATGTCCGGGAGGTAGCCGATGGGCATGGCCCCGCCGAGGCGCTCCGCGGCCGCCCACCCCATCTGGAGGTTGCGGACGATGGTCTCGCCGGAGCAGAGGAACTCGTCGAGCAGGATCAGCCAGGGTCCGACGGCCAGCCGGCCCTCGCGGACCAGGGCGGCGACCCGCTCACGGTTCTCCGGGCGCATCTCCAGGTAGTCCTCGACCGCGGCCATCTGCCCGTCGACGGTGAACCGGAAGTCCGGGTCGGCGTCGGCGGTGGCGAGCACGGTGTCGAGGGCGGTGACGAGGCGGTGCCGGAACACCTGGAACGGCTCGTACCACTCCCGGTCCCAGTGGAAGTGGGGCACGAAGACGGCGGAGTCGGGCATGACGTGGGGCACCTTCCGGGTGGTCACTTGAGGGAGCCGGCGGCGAGACCGGTCCGCCAGAAGCGCTGGAGCAGGATGAACACGATGATCACGGGCACGATCGACACCAGCGAGCCGGTGATGATGGACTGCTGCAACAGGGGAGCCCGGGCGGTCTGGCCGTTCCACTCGTACAGGCCGAGCGTGATCGGGAAGAGGGACTCCTTCTGCAGCATCACCATCGGCAGGAAGAAGTTGTTCCAGATGGCCACGAACTGGAACAGGAAGATGGTCACCAGGGCCGGTGTCATCAGCCGGAACCCCACCGAGAAGAAGGTGCGGAACTCACCCGCGCCGTCCAGCCGCGCCGACTCGATCAGCTCCTGCGGGACCGCCGCGTTGGTGAAGATCCGCGCCAGGTAGACGCCGAACGGGCTGACGATGCTCGGCAGGAACACCGCGAAGTAGGTGTTGACCAGCCCGGTTGCCGAGAACAGCAGGAACAGCGGCAGGGCCAGCGCGGTGGTGGGCACCAGGACGCCGCCGAGGATGACGGAGAACAGGAACTCCCGCCCGCGGAACCGGAACTTGGCGAGGGCGTAGCCGCACAGCGCGGAGATCAGGGTGCCGACGGCCGCGCCCAGCACCGCGTAGATGACGGTGTTGAGGATCCAGCGGCCGAAGATGCCGTCGCTGCGGGTGAACAGGACATGCAGGTTGTCGAACAGGTTGAAGTGCGAGAACGCCAGCCCGTTGGTGGAGGCGAGGTCGCCCTGCGGCTTGGTCGAGGCGACGACCAGGAAGTAGACCGGCAGCAGGAAGTAGACGGCCAGGAGCAGCATCAGGCCCATGGCGGCGGTCCGGCTGACGCGGCTCTCTTTGATCACGGAGGGTTGGTTGCTCACAGGCCGGCCTTCTTCGAGGTCAGTCGCATGAACCCGAAGCTCAGGACGAAGGTGATGACGGCGATGACGACGGAGATGGCCGCGGCCTGCTGGTAGTTGTTCCCGGAGGCCACCGTGTAGGCGAGCATGTTCGGGGTGAACGTGCTGGAGATGTTCGAGGAGATCTGCCGCAGCACGGCCGGCTCGGCGTACAGCTGGAGCGTGCCGATGATCGAGAACACCGTGGTCAGGACGATCGACGGGGCGATGATCGGGACCTTGACCCGCCAGGCGATCGTCCAGTTGGAGGCGCCGTCGATCTTCGCGGCCTCGTAGAGCTCCTGCGGGATCGACTGGAGCGCCGAGAACATGATCAGCATGTTGTAGCCGGTCCACAGCCAGGTGGAGACGTTCGCGGCCGACCAGAGCACGGCACCCGGGCCGAGGAAGTCGGGGTGCAGCCCGACGCTGTTCAGCAGGTCGACGACGGGGCTGAGCTGCGGCGAGTAGAGGTACGACCACATGATCGCGGCGATCACCCCGGGCACCGCGTACGGCATGAACGCGGTGATCCGGAAGAACGCCTTGGCCTTGAGCAGCGGGGTGTCCAGGAGCAGCGAGATGGTCAGCGCGACGAACAGCATGACCGGCACCTGCACGATGCCGAACAGGCCGATCCGGCCGATGCTGGACCAGAACTCGGTGTTCTGGAACACCTGGACGTACTGGTCGAAGCCACCGAAGGTCGTGTACGAGGTGCCGTACTGCCCTCCGCTGCGGCGCACCACGCGGAAGCTCTGCCAGAGTGCGTAGCAGACCGGCACCAGGTAGAAGAGCAGGAACGGCAGGAAGAACGGGGTGACGAAGGCGGCGATGGTGCCCAGCCGGGGGCCGCCGCCGTCGAGACGACGACGGCGGCCCCCGGTCGGCGGCACCGCGCTGGTCGGGCGGGGCGCGATGTCGGTCATACGGCGGTCACTTGCCCGCCTCGGCCGGAATGGCCTGGTCCTTCATCGACTTCAGCGCGGCGGCCTGGGCGGCCGCGAGCGCGTCGGTGAGGGTTCCGTCGCCGGCCGCGGCCTTGGCCATCGCGTCCTGGAGTGCCAGGTTCACCGTCTTCTGGGTGGGGCCCCAGCTGAAGCTGGTGTCGATCTTCTTGGACGAGTCCGCGAAGACGTCGAAGATCTTCTCGTTGTTGTAGTACGGCACGCCCTTGGAGAGCGCCGGCAGCTTCAGCCCGTCGACGGCCGCCGGGTAGAGACCGCCCAGCTCGTTCTCCATGGCCAGCGCCTGCGGGTCGCTGTTCAGCCAGGTGTTGAACTCGACCGACTCGTAGAGGTGCTTGCTGCCCTTCATGAACGCGACGGTCGAGCCGCCCCAGTCACCGGAGGAGCCGTTGGTGCCCCAGGTCGGCATCGGGACGATCGACCACTTGCCCGCCTGCTTGGGCAGGTTGTCGCGGAACATGCTGTAGCCCCAGGCGGCGCCGACGTAACTGGCGATCTGGTCCTTCTGGTACGCCGCGTACATCTGCGTCGACCCGTTGGCGAGGTCGGTGCGCACCAGCTTCCCGGAGATCAGCTTCTGCCAGTAGTCCGCGACCTGCTTGCTCTGCGCCGACTCGACGCTGACCTGCCACTTGTCGCCGGAGTAGCCGTACATGTGGGCGTCGTTCTGCCAGAGCAGGCCGTTGAACCACTCGGCGTTGTTCGGGTCGAAGAACGTGATGTCGAGGTTGGGGTCCGCCTTGTGCAGCTTCTCGGCGGCCGCAGCGTACTCGTCCCAGGTCGTGGGGACGGCGACGTTGTACTTCTTGAAGATGTCGGTGCGCACGAACAGGGCCATCGGGCCGGTGTCCTGCGGGAGGGCGAACACCCCGGTGTTGCCGAAGCTGGTCTGCGACCAGGTCCAGGGCACGAACTTCGACTTGGCCGCGGTGGCCGCCTTGCAGGCGGAGGCGTCCACGAAGGCGTTCTGGGTGCGCAGGTTGGGCAGTTCGTCGTAGCCGACCTGGGCGAGGTCCGGCGCCTTGCCCGCCTTGAGGGCGTTGCCGAGGGTGCCGTACTGGTCGTTGGAGATGTTCTTGGTCTCGACCTGGACGTCGGGGTGCTGCTTGTTCCACAGGGCGACGACCTTGTCCATGCCCGGAACGGTGTTCCAGTACTGGAGGGTGACCTTGCCCTTCGCCGGTGCGCAGGACGAGGCGGAGGACGCCTTGTCCGACGTACCGGACGAGGAACATCCGGCGAGTACGACGATGCCCGCTGTGGCGGCCGCGGCGGCGAGGCGGGTGCGTGTGGCTGTGCTGGTCATGTCTTCCGTTCCAGAGAACGCCTGGCGAAGGTCGGCAGGCGGGTCGACGTTGACACCTGGAGGCGGATGCCTTCTGGTTGGAATCAGGTTCCGTGAGCGGTAACGTGAGCGCTCACGGGAGCGGTAACGGGAAGTGATTGGGAGTGTGGGCTCCGGTCCGCCGGAGTGTCAAGGCTCAAGACGTCGGACCCGGCATACTCGGTGTCCCTGCGACGCGGTCGCGTCGGCAATTGCACGGAGGTGAGAGATGGCGCCGTCGGGGACCGGACCCCGCAGGGTGACGATCGACGATGTGGCCGAGGCCGCGGGCGTGTCCCGGCAGACCGTGTCACGCGCGCTCAACGACAAGGGCGAGATCGGCGTCTCCACCAAGCAGCGCGTCCTGGACGCCGCCCTCGAGCTGGGCTACCGGCCTAGCCGGTTCGCCCGGGGGCTGGTCCGGCAGGACACGATCAGCGTCGGACTGGTGATCCCCGATCTGCTCAACCCGTTCTTCACCGAGGTCGCCGCCGCCGCGCTGGACGCGGCCCGGGGCCGCGGCTGGCACGTCGTGGTGTACGACACCGGCGACCGCGTCGAGGAGGAGCAGGGCACCCTGGAGGTGATCGCCGCGCAGGTGGACGCCGTGGTGGGCTATCTGAGCCTGCCGGAGGACGAGATCGCGCGGCTCACCCGGGGGCTGCCCGTCGTCCTCATCGACCGGAAGAGCCCCACCGAGCGGTTCAGTTCGATCCGGATCGACGGCGAGGCGGGCGTGCACGCGGCGATACGCCACCTGATAGGGGCCGGGCACCGGCACATCGGCATGCTGGACCACGCGGAACGCTCCGAGCCCAGCGTCCGGCACGAGTGGTTCGACACCGCGATGTCCGCGTGCGCGCTGGACTCCGGTTCGGTGGCCCGCGCCGACCAGAGCGTGGACGGCGGGGAGCGCGCGCTCCAGGAACTCCTGGCCCGGCACCCGCACCTGACCGCCGTGTTCACGTTCAACGACATCATCGCCTTCGGAGCGTTGCGCGCCGCCCGCCGGCTCGGCCGCCAGGTCCCCGGGGATCTCGCCGTGCTGGGCTTCGACGGCCTCGGCCTGGGCACCCTCGTCGAGCCGGCGCTGACCACGGTGGCCCTGGACACCCGCCGCCTCGGCGCGCTCGCCGTCGAACAGACCGCCAGACTCCTGACCGGAGCCGCTCCGCTGCGACCCGACGAACTGACGGTGGGGGCGGAACTGCGGCTGCGCGAGTCGGCGTAGCCCTCCGGGGATGGGACGGGGCCGCCGGGACCGTACGACTGCCCGGTCCGGCGCCTCCGGCGGGCCGGGCGTGCGTTCGCTGAGCGGTCCGCCGTCGGTGCCGGCCAGGCGTGAGCGGGGCACCGGGTGCGGTCGTCGACTCGCTGCGGCCCGGTGGGGGCTTGTCGCGCAGTTCCCCGCGCCCCCAAGGAGGTGGGCCCACCTGTCCTGGCTCAGGGGGCGCGGGGAACTGCGCGAACGGCCCCGCCGGTCCGCAGCCGCCAGACGACCGCACCCCCGCCCCACCCTCACGCGGTCCGGTGCCGCGCAGGCGGATGTACTCGGACCGCCCGTCCCGACGGCATCGGCGGAGGTGGCGGGTCGCACTGGGTGCCGCGGCGCGGGTGCCCGGTCGCGGGCGTCGTGCTTCAGGAACCTCCCCCGGGCCCGCGGGCGCGGCGGTTGCGCCAGCGGGTCACCAGCCACAGGACGTTGATCCCGCCCAGGGTGACCAGCACGGCCGCCGAGTCGGCGTTGCGCGCGAGACCGTGGTCCGGGCCCAGTCCGCGGGCCGCGCGGACCAGCAGGGTGAGGTCGGCGGGAAGGGTGACGGCGGCCATGAACGCCAGGCAGGCCACCGTGCCGGCCACGAGGACGACGCTGTAGAGGCGGACGGCGCGGCGCTCGTGCGGCGGGAGCCGGGTGCTCGGGTCACCGGCCGCGGCGGGGCGGGAAGCGCCGGAGCGGGCAACGCCGAGGTGGGTGGCGCGCAGGAGCCGTCGGAACCGGTAAGCGCCGGAGCGGGCAACGCCCAGGTGGGTGGCGCGCAGGAGCCGTCGGAACCGGTAGCGGGCGTAGGCCAGACCGTCGCCGTACAGATTCCGGCAGCCGGTGACGTCCTGGAGGACGAAGTAGAGGTCGGTGCGCGTGAACACCATGCACTGGAAGGGCAGCGGCAGCAGGGCCAGCAGCAGGGCGGCGGCGAGCAGCCGGTGGACCGTCGTCCCGGTGGGCGTCAGGGCGAGGACCGGCACCAGGGCCGAGGCCACGGACAGGTTGAGGGCGATACCCGCCAGGTAGGCCGTCAGCCGGTGGCGGCGGGGCGCGAGCTCGATGCCGCTGATGTCGGTCTGCATGACGAGGAACTGCAGCCGGGTGCCGAGCCGCATCCTCCCCGGCACACCCGCGGCCCGGGCGGTGACCAGATGCGCCAGCTCGTGGGCGAACAGCAGCGCCCACCCGGCCGCCGCCCCGGTGAGCAGGACCAGGCTGCCGTGCGGGCTCCACAGCAGGTCTCGGTAGCCGGGGACCAGGTCGGGACGGCGGATCAGGACGGCGACGGCGGCCGTCAGCAGTACCGCGACGAGCACCGGGAGCGCCGGGTGCAGGGCGAGCCGGACGGCGCGGGGCCGCAGCCACGGCAGTGACGCGCGCGGCGGCACGGCGTCCGCGACCGGGCGGTCCCCGATCCGTGCCACGAAGCCCAGGGCGGCCAGGTCCCTGACGAAGTCCGTGATGTCGAGTTCCTCGCCGGTCTCCTCGCGCAGCAGCTCCGCCGTGCGGGCCACGCTCAGTCCCCGGCCGAGGAGTTCCACCGCCCGGGCCCCGGCCGCGGGCAGGGCGACGAAGGTCCGGGTGGCCATGCGGCCCACGATCCACTCGTCCCGGTCCCGCCGTATCCCGAGGTCGTGCAGCAGGACCCGGGTCGACGGCTCGATCCGGGGCCGGTCCATCGCCGCGGTCTCCGTCACGCGAGCTCCCCGGCCGGCCGGGCCGCGCGGGCCGCGCCACAGGCGGGGCAGTCGGGGCGGCGCTCCGAGCGCTGCATGACGGGGTCGCCGGGCAGCATGAGGTTGAGGCCGAACCGGCATCCGGGCTCGACCGGCGGGATCCCGCACAGCAGCATCAGCGCGGCATGGGCCAGCAGGCTGCCGGACAGGCCCGCGGTCACCGCGTTGACCGGGTTCCACGGCATCCGGGGTGAGGCGACCTCCTCGTCCTGGCCGGGCGCGAGCCGCAGATCGCGCCGCTCGATCTCGGCGCTGCGCAGACACTCCCAGCACGCACCCCGGCCGGGCGTGAACACCCCGACACTGACCAGCGGCCCCCGGTATCCGGCCTCGGCCCACGACGTGCCGGATGCCAGACAGACCTGGTTGGCCCACCTGCGGATCACCGCGGGCCGGTCGGCGGCCAGCAGCAGCACGTCGTACTTCGCGCCGCCGTCGCAGCCCGTGGTCAGCAGTTCTTCGAGGTCCGCCGGCCCGTGCACCTCCCGGCGTTCGCCCGTGACCGTCGTGTCCGAGTTCAGGTCGTGCAGTGCCGCCAGCGCCGCGTCGATCTTCGGCGTGCCGAGGTCGCCCTCGCCGAAGAGGGTCTGCCGGTTGAGATTGGACAGTTCGACGACGTCCGGTTCGACGCAGTGCAGCCGGCCCACCCCGGAGGCCACCAGGTCCCGTGCGGCGGTCCCGCCGGTTCCGCCGACGCCGACCAGCAGCACCCGGGCCCGGCGCAGCCGCAGCTGCGGCTCCCAGGCGCTCTCCCGGGGCCGGAGGTCCATCCAGCGCAGCAGGGTCATGCCCCTGCCGTACCGCTCGCGTTCCCGTTCGGACAGCTCCGCGGGCGGGGCGACACCGGCGTCCTCCACGTATCCGGCCATGGTCAGGTCCGTGATCGCCTGGGCGATGTCCGGGGCCGGCAGCCGCAGTCCCGGATGGCGGCGGGACACCTCGGCGACGATGTCCGCCGCGCTCCGGGTGCCGTCCATGGTCTCGACCAGCGTCCACACCCAGCCGTCGGGATCCGTGACCTCGGCCCCGATGCCGTGTACGACACTCCCGATCCGCACATGGCCGTCGACCGTCCGGTAGGCCCGGTGTTCCGGCTTGATCCGAGGCCGCCGCATCGCGGGTACCGTCATCTTCGCGCCAATCTCCTGAGCCTCAACTCGCGAGTGGACCAAGGACGTTGACAAGGGTTGCCGGTACGGCGAACTCTGGCAAGAGCACGTCAATCACCGCACGCCACCGCCACCACCGGGAGGACATGGCATGCCGAACAAGATCGAGATCCGGCCGCTGGACAAGAAGGAGACCACCGGCGACAGCGGTGGCAACGGCGGCAGCTGACCCAGACGCCGATGCCTGACCGTTACCTCACGGTCGCGGAAGTCACCGACTCGGCGAGGCGGCTGGTCTCCCGGTTCCCCGGGACCGGCCGGCTGCGCCGGATCGGCACGTCCCGGGCCGGCCGCCCGCTCCTGATGCTGTCCGTGGGACACGGACCGCACCACGTCCTGGTGGTCGCCCGGCCGCACCCCGACGAGCCGGTCGGCGGCACGACCGCGATCGCCCTGGCGGAGCAGGTGGCGGGCGCCCTGACGGAACGAGGGCCGAGCGGCCCGGCACAGCGGGGGCCGAGCGCCCCCGTGGCGCGGGGACCGCGCGGCGACCTGCCGGCCACGGCGACCGACCCGTCCCTCGTCACCTGGGACATCGTCCTGTGTCTGGACCCGGACGGCGCCGCGCTGAGCCGGGGCATCGAAGAGGCGACGGCCCGGACCGGCCGCACCCTGGCCGACTACTACCGCGCCGCCTACCGCCCGGTCGCGGCGGAACAGCCGGAGTGGGCACCCATCGAGTCCCGGGAACTCCCCGAGAGCCAGGCCCTGTTCGACGTCATCGACGAACTGCGGCCGGTCCTCCAGTGCTCCCTGCACAGCGTCGAGGCGGGCGGCACCTGGGTCCAGTTGACCCGCGCCCTCCCCCCACTCGCCACACCGTTCGAGAAGTCGGCCGCTTCGCTCGGCATCCCGCTCCAGCGCGGCACGTTCGACGCCCTGTACTGGGAGAACCCCGGCCCCGGCATCTACGTCCTGCCGCCGCCGGAGAGCGCCGCCCGGCTGGCCGCCGGGTCCGAGAACATCGGGGCGTCGACCTGGTGCGCTCCCGGGCGGTACGGCGGGGTCACGGCGATCGTCGAAGTACCGCTGTGGGCGACCGACCTGGCCGACGACCCGTCCCCGCACCCGGATGCCGGTGCCGTCCTGCGCGGCCTGGCCGGGCTGGTACGGGACGGCGGACGGCAGGTGACCGCCGTCCTCGACAAGGCGCGCCCCTTTCTGCCGCCGGCCCGGGACTGCGCGCCCAGACGCGTCCTGGAGTGGATGGCCGACGGCCTCTACGACCTGGTCGCCGGTTCCTGGGAACCGCTCGCCCGGCAGGCGGCCGACGGTCCGCCGGGGCTGACGACGGCCCAGGTCTGCGCGCTGGACATCGTGGCCCGCCGACAGCCGCTGCGCGCCGCCGGTCTGCTGCTACGACTGCTCGAGGTGGCGGACGACCCTGCGGCGCCGGGGCTCCACCGCGACCTGGACGGCCTCTTCACCACCTGGTGCACGGACTTCGAGAAGACCCTGCGACTACGCCGGGTACCCGCGCGCCGGCAGGTGGCCCACCAGACCCGCACGGTCCTGGCGGCGGCGGAGAGCACACTGACCGCCTTGCACTGACCTTCACCGGTCCACTACGCCGATACGCCCAGATCGCTTGGCCTGGGCAACCGACCTCGTCCGAAGCGTCGCCGACCCCGACCGGCGGAACAGCGCACCGCGCTCACCTGGACACGGTGCATCCCGGGGGCACCGTCATCGTCCGCCACCCTGACGTGGACGTTCGGTGGTGGACCTGGGCCGGCCACCGCGCCAACGCGCTCGCCGCCACCCTGCTGCCCGCCGTGTCACCCCACAGGCGTGCTCACGCCCACCGGATGCGGCTGAGGGACGACCTCACTCGTGAGGAAGGGGCAGACGCCATGGCCCAGACAGACGAAGGTCTGAGTCTGATGACCCCCAGCCCCGTCGTCCCAGCAAGAGCTGTCAGGCGGAAAGGCCGACCGGCGATGACCACGGTCGACCAACCCCGGCATCCCGTCTCGGTCAGTAGTTGTACCGAGCGGCGAGGATGACGGTCTCCTTGTCCGTGGCCAGGTGGACAAGGCGGTCCGCGCCCGTCGATCTGCGTCAGCCACACCCCGGACAAGTGGCGCTTCAGCGGCTCGGACGCGCCCATGCCCATGAAGGGGTCACGCTTGAGGTCCTCGACAAGCTTGTTGATCCGGGCGGGCATCTTGCGGTCGTTGTCGGGCCAGGACGTGTGGTCCTCCCGGCCCTGTTCTCGAAGCCGAACCTCACGCGATGCCCCCACTGGCCGCATCTGGCGAGTCGGGGGCGATCGGTTCTCGCTCCGACACGTTGATGTCGGCCAGGGCGTTCTCGTACGTCTTTGGCCCCAGCCTCGCCGGATCGCTACGGTTGAGCCATGACCGCACTGCCCGACTGGATGCGCCCGCCGCGCGCGGAAGGCTGGTTCGCGGAGGACCTGGACCGCCTCCCCGAGGCACCACGCCACACCGAGCTGATCGACGGAGCGCTTGTCTTCATGATGTCGCCGCAGAGGTGGTGGCACGGCCACCTCGTCACCATGCTCACCGTCGCTCTCATGGAGCAGGCGCCCGGTGATGTCAGGGTCGGCCGTGAGATGACCATAAAGCTCGACGAGCGTAACCGGCCTGAGCCGGACCTGCTGCTGACGACGGCCGACTACGACGGAGACCGTACCTGGTTCGCGCCGGACGAGGTGCGGCTCGTCATCGAGGTCGTCTCATCCGAGTCCGCTCATAGGGACCGCACGGTCAAGCTCCGTAAGTACGCGGAGGCGGGCATCCCGCACTACTGGTGCATCGAGGACGAAGGCGGCGCCCCCGTCGTGCACGCCTACGAACTCGACGAACCGACCGGAGCCTACGCACCCGCGGGGATCTTCCGGGGCGCCTTGAAGCGGCCGGTGCCGTTCGAGATCAGCCTGGATCTCGACAGTCTCACTCCGCCGCGAGGCTGAGCAGGGGTACGGCTCCGAAGAGCCGAACCCCCGTCCGACCTGCTCAGGTGAGGCTGCGGCTAGACGTTGAAGCGGAACTCCACCACATCGCCGTCCTGCATGACGTAGTCCTTGCCCTCCATGCGGGCCTTGCCCTTTGCGCGGGCCTCGGTCACCGAGCCCGTTTCCACCAGGTCGTCGAAGGAGATGACCTCGGCCTTGATGAAGCCCTTCTGGAAGTCGGTGTGGATGACACCGGCCGCCTCGGGGGCCGTGGCGCCCTTCTTGATGGTCCAGGCACGGGATTCCTTGGGGCCGGCCGTGAGGTAGGTCTGGAGGCCGAGCGTGTTGAAGCCGACGCGGGCGAGGGTGGCGAGGCCGGGCTCTTCCGCTCCCACCGACTCCAGCAGCTCCAGGGCGTCCTCCTCGTCGAGCTCCGCGAGGTCCGCCTCCAGCTTGGCGTTGAGGAAGATCGCCTCGGCCGGGGCGACCAGGGCGCGCTGCTCGGCCTTGAACGTGTCGTCGGTCAGCTCGTCCTCGTCGACGTTGAAGACGTAGAGGAAGGGCTTGGCGGTGAGGAGGTGCAGGTCGTGGAGGAGCTCGGCGCGGTCCGAGCCCTGGACGATGCCCTGGGAGAACAGCGTGTCGCCCTTCTCCAGGATCTCCTTGGCCTCCTCGACGGCCTTGACCTTGGGCGCCACGTCCTTCTTGATCCGCGACTCCTTCTGGAGGCGCGGCAGGACCTTCTCGATCGTCTGGAGGTCGGCGAGGATCAGCTCGGTGTTGATCGTCTCGATGTCGTCCTTCGGCGAGACCTTGCCGTCGACATGCACGACGTTCTCGTCCTTGAAGGCACGGATGACCTGGCAGATCGCGTCGGACTCACGGATGTTCGCGAGGAACTTGTTGCCCAGGCCCTCGCCCTCGGAGGCGCCCTTCACGATGCCCGCGATGTCGACGAAGTCGACCGTCGCCGGGAGGATCCGCTGCGAGGAGAAGATCTCGGACAGCTTGGCCAGGCGGGCGTCGGGGACCCCGACCACGCCCACGTTGGGCTCGATCGTGGCGAACGGGTAGTTGGCCGCCAGCACGTCGTTCTTGGTCAGGGCGTTGAACAGGGTCGACTTGCCGACATTGGGCAGGCCGACGATTCCGATCGTGAGCGACACGTTGCGACTTCCCGTAGTGAGTGGGTGAGTGAGCCGGAGGCTGCCAGTGCCGGCGGGCCGGCCGATCCACCAGTTTACGGGGTTCGGGGGCCCGGCCCGGCGGCCGCGTCGAACACCTGGACAAGCTCAGCTCTTCGGCTTGGTTTCGGCGTGTCTGGGCTGCGACTGGGCACATTAACCGACCTAAGTTGGTCCGGTGGAGCATCACAGGACCCGTCCCGGACAGCACGGACAGCGCCGTGGAGCCCCCCGCCCACCCCTGCCTCCGCAGGCCGGAAGACGGCCGGCGACGGCCGAACGCCGGCCGGCGACGGGTGGGTCCCGTACGGCGGCTGCCGGGCCCCCGCGGCCGTCCGGCCCCCGGCTCACCGGACTCGGCGGCGGCCTGTTCTGCGGGACCGTGATGTTCCTGGTCGGCTTCCTGGACAATCTGCTGTTCGGGGCGTCCCTGCCGGTGTACGGCGTGCTGTCCCTGCCGGTGTGCGCGCTGACCGCGCTGTGGGTGCGCGGGAGCGATCTGCTGACCGCCCCCGTCGTCTTCCCGATCGCCTTCGCCGCCGGCCTGCTGACCGTCGCCGACGACGGCGGCGGCGGTTTCCTGGGCGGCGTGATGGGCTTGGTGACGGCCCTGTCCACGCAGGCCGGCTGGCTCTACGGCGGCACGCTGGTCGCCGGGGTGATCGTCGTCGTCCGCCGGATCCGGCTGATCCGGCACCGGCGCGGAGGCTGATCCCCCGGCTGCTCCCGGCGGCCCGCCGCCCACCACCGCGTGCCGCCTGCCGGCTGCCAGTTGTTAGCTGCCCGCGGCTACTTGGCGTGGTGCGCCGCGCGCATCGCCGCGCCCACGATCCCCGCGTTGTTCTGCAGCTGGGCCGGCACGATCTCGGCCCGGATGCCCTCGATGAGGGGCAGGAACTTGTCGGCCTTGCGGCTCACCCCGCCGCCGATGATGAACAGCTCCGGGGTGAACAGCATCTCGACATGGGCGAGGTACTTGGTGACCCGGCGTGCCCAGTGTTCCCAGGTGAGGTCGTTGTCCTCCTTGGCCTTGCTGGAGGCCTTCTTCTCGGCGTCGTGGCCGTCCAGCTCCAGGTGGCCCAGCTCGGTGTTGGGGACCAGCTCGCCGTCGGTGAACAGGGCGCTGCCGATGCCGGTGCCGAAGGTGAGCAGGATGACCACACCCTTGCGGTCCCGGCCGGCGCCGAACTGCATCTCGGCCACGCCCGCCGCGTCCGCGTCGTTGACCACGGTCACCGGCAGGCCGCCGAGCCGGTCGCTGAACAGCGTGCGCGCGTCGGTGTCGATCCAGCTCTTGTCGACGTTCGCCGCCGTACGGATATGAGTGCCGTCGCTGATCACTCCGGGGAAGGTGAGCCCGACCGGGCCGGTCCACCCGAAGTGGTCGATGACCTGCTTGACCCCGTCGGCGACGCTGTCGGGCGTCGCCGGATGCGGGGTGAGCACCTTGCAGCGCTCCTGGGCCAGGTCGCCCTTGTCCAGGTCCACGGGAGCGCCCTTGATCCCGGAACCACCGATGTCCACGCCGAAGATCTGCATGGCTCCACGTTACGTGGTACGACTGACAGTCACGACGCCGGACGGCCGCCGGTCACACCGTCGTACGAGCGCCGCTCACGCCCCGGTGCCGCTGCCGCCGCGCTCGGCGACCAGGGCGGCCGCCTCTTCGCGCAGGTCACGGCGGAGTTCCTTGGGCAGCGAGAAGGTGATGGACTCCTCGGCCGCCTTGACGATCTCCACATCGCCGTAGCCGCGCTCGGCGAGCCACTCCAGGACCTCCTCGACCAGCACCTCCGGGACGGAGGCGCCGGAGGTGACGCCGACCGTGGTCACGCCGTCCAGCCAGGCCTCGTCGATCTCGCTGGCGAAGTCGACCAGGTGGGCCGCGCGGGAGCCGGCCAGCTTGGCGACCTCCACGAGCCGCTTGGAGTTGGAGGAGTTGCGGGAGCCGACCACGATGACCAGTTCGGCCTCGGCGCCCATCTGCTTCACGGCGAGCTGACGGTTCTGGGTGGCGTAGCAGATGTCGTCGCTCGGCGGGGAGATCAGCTGCGGGAACTTCTCCTTCAGCGCGTCGACCGTCTCCATGGTCTCGTCCACGGAGAGCGTGGTCTGGGAGAGCCAGACGACCTTGGACTCATCGCGGACCTCGACCTTGGCCACGTCCGCCGGGCCGTCGACGAGCTGGATGTGGTCGGGTGCCTCGCCGGAGGTGCCGATGACCTCCTCGTGGCCCTCGTGGCCGATCAGGAGGATGTCGTAGTCCTCGTTCGCGAAGCGGACGGCTTCCTTGTGGACCTTGGTGACGAGCGGGCAGGTCGCGTCGATGGAGGCGAGGCGGCCGCGCTGGGCCTCCTCGTGGACGACGGGGGCGACGCCGTGCGCGGAGAACATCACGATGTTCCCCGGCGGGACCTCCTCGGTCCGCTCGACGAAGACCGCGCCCTTCTTCTCCAGGGTCTGGACGACGTACTTGTTGTGGACGATCTCGTGGCGGACATAGATCGGGGCCCCGTACTGTTCCAGGGCCTTCTCGACGGCGATCACGGCGCGGTCCACACCCGCGCAGTAGCCACGGGGGGCGGCGAGCAGGACACGGCGGCCAGGCGAAGCAGTCATGGCACCCATCGTAAGGCCGCGTTCGGGGGGCTTGAGATCGCGTCCCGGTGGCGGTTCCGGGGAGACCGACGCCCCTGGACGCCGCGTCGGACGGCGCGGTGGCCCCCGTCCGTGCCGTCGCCGTGGTCGCGGTGGCGTTCGCCTCGGTCGCGGTGGCGTTCGCCTCGGTCGCGGTGGCGTTCGCCTCGGTCGCGGTGGCGTTCGCCGCGTTCAGGCGGCCCGCGGGGTGACGGGCCTGTCAGTCGGCGCCGTTACTCTCGGCGCATGGCTTTGAACACGTCTGTCGAAGCGCCTGTGCCCGTCGGCGAGGTGTCCCGGTTGATCGGTGGGTGGATCGACCGGCTCGGTGCCGTGTGGGTCGAGGGACAGATCACCCAGCTCTCCCGGCGGCCGGGCGCCGGTGTGGTGTTCCTGACGCTGCGGGATCCGTCGTACGACATCTCGATCGGCGTCACCTGCTACCGGCAGGTGTTCGACGCCGTCGCGGACGTGGTGGGTGAGGGCGCGCGGGTCGTCGTCCACGCGAAGCCGGAGTGGTACGCGCCGCGCGGGCAGCTGTCGTTGCGGGCTGCCGAGATAAGACCGGTCGGGGTCGGGGAGCTGCTGGCGCGGCTTGAGGCGCTCAAGAAGGCGCTGGCCGCCGAGGGCCTGTTCGCCGCCGACCGGAAGAAGCCGTTGCCGTTCCTGCCGCAGCTGGTCGGGCTGGTGTGCGGGCGGGCCTCGGCCGCCGAGCGGGATGTCCTGGAGAACGCCCGGCATCGGTGGCCCGCGGTGCGGTTCGAGGTGCGCAACGTGCCGGTGCAGGGCGTGCACGCCGTGCCGCAGGTCGTGCAGGCGGTGAAGGAGCTCGACGCGATGCGGGACGTCGACGTGATCATCGTGGCTCGTGGCGGTGGCAGCGTGGAGGACCTGCTGCCGTTCTCCGACGAGCAGCTGGTACGGGCGGTCGCCGAGTGCCGTACGCCCGTCGTGTCCGCCATCGGGCACGAGCCCGACACCCCGCTGCTCGACTACGTCGCCGACCTGCGCGCCTCCACCCCCACCGACGCCGCGAAGAAGGTCGTGCCGGACGTCGGCGAGGAGCTGGAGCGGGTGCGGATGCTGCGGGACCGGGCCCGGCGGTGTGCCGACGGGCTGGTGGGGCGGGAGGAGCGGGGGCTGGCGCATGCGCTGGCGCGGCCAGTCATGGAGGATCCGCACCGGATGGTCGACGAGCGGGCCGATCATGTCGCCTCGCTGGTGGACCGTTCGCGGCGCACTTTCGGGCATCTGCTCGACCGTGCCGACTCCGAGCTGACGCACACCCACGCGCGCGTGGTGGCCCTCTCCCCCGCCGCCACGCTGAAGCGCGGATACGCCGTGCTGCAGAAGGACGACGGTCATGTGGTGCGCGATCCGGGGGACGTCGAGCCGGGCGAGGCGTTGCGGGCGCGGGTCGCCGAGGGCGAGTTCACGGTGCGGGTGGACGGCTGACGCCGTGTCGTACCCGTCGATGAGAAAGGTCAGTGCATGAGCAGCAGGACGGAAGAGGCCGCCCTCTCGTACGAGCAGGCGCGGGACGAGCTGATCGAGACCGTGCGGCGGCTGGAGGCCGGCGGGACGAGTCTCGAGGAGTCCCTCGCGCTCTGGGAGCGGGGCGAGGAGCTGGCCAAGGTGTGCCGGCGGTGGCTGGAGGGCGCGCGGGCCCGGCTGGACGCGGCGCTGGCCGAGGAGGACGGGGACGAGGGGGAGGACGGGGACGCGGAGGAGGAGTGAACGGGTGGTGTGAGCGGAAGGTGTGAGCGGAAGGTGGCTGTGAGGCGGATCACCAGACTCCGGCCTTTGTTGAAGCTTGAACCTTCACGGGTTATGGTCGTGCCGACAGCCTATCCGGACCGCGGTCCGGATTCGACGGATCGCGATCTCCAGGAAGTTCGAAAACATGTCTCTTGTTCTTGACCCCACCGCCCAGGACCTGCTGTTCCGCGAGGCCCGCACCGCCAACACCTTCACCGACGAGCCGGTGTCCGACGAGCAGGTCCAGGCGATCTACGACCTGGTCAAGTACGGCCCGACCTCCATGAACCAGTCGCCCCTCCGGGTGGTTCTGGTCCGCTCCCCCGAGGGCCGCGAGCGCCTGCTCCAGCACATGGCCGAGGGCAACCAGAAGAAGACCGCCGCCGCCCCGCTGGTCGCGATCCTCGCCGCGGACAACGAGTTCCACGAGGAGCTGCCGCAGCTCTTCCCGCACTTCCCGCAGGCCAAGGACGCCGTCTTCGGCGACCGCGCGGTCCGTGAGGGCAGCGCCGCCCTGAACGCCGCCCTCCAGGCCGCGTACTTCATCGTCGGCATCCGCGCCGCCGGCCTCGCCGCCGGCCCGATGGGCGGCTTCGACGCGGCCGGCGTCCAGAAGGAGTTCCTGGACGACGACCACACCCCGTTCATGGTCGTCAACATCGGCAAGCCGGGCCCGGACGCCTGGTTCCCGCGCTCCCCGCGCCTGGCCTACGACGACGTCGTCACGACGGTCTGAGCCACCCCGCACACACGTGAGAGGCCCCCGGCAACGGCGCCGGGGGCCTCTCAGGTGTGTGCGGAACGGGTCACGCCAGGACGGGCAGTGACAGCGCGGGTCAGGACATCTTCAGGGCCGCGGCCATCTTCGTGAGCTGGGTGAAGGAGGCCGTGCCGGCCACCACCGTCGTGGAACCCGGGGTGTCGTCCAGCACCAGCGCGTCGTAGCGGCCACCCGTGTAGTGCGTCCAGGTGCGGTCGCCGATCTTCTCGGTCGTCTTCGTGGCCGACGCACCCTGGCTCGCGTCGGTGATGAAGTCCGTGGGCTTCTGAGTCGACTGCTCGATCTGGACGTACTGACCGTCGGGGGTCTGGTAGCCGAGGTGCCAGCGGTCGCCGGCCTCGCCCTGGAAGCGGACCGAGGTGGCCTTCCAGGCGCTGGGCAGGCCCTCCGGCGCGGCCACCGGGTAGGTCGCCGCGCGCCGAGCCGTCAGCAGCTCGACCCGGTAGTCGACCCGCTGGATGTCGGGAGCGTGATCGTCGTGCGGGACGAGCAGGTAGATGAAGCCCGCCGCGAGGCCGATCAGGGCCAGGGAGAGGATCATGTCCCGGACCGTCTTCTGCTTGCCGTTCGTGCCTGCCACGCCCCCTATCGTCGCAGGTGCCCGCTGCGCTCATCCGTGGGGTCCCCTGCTCATTTTGTCAGCCTGGCGATAGAGTCGACAGGAACCCTCATCCGGCCGTCGTCGTATCAGAAAGGTGCGCTCCGATGACCGAGCATCATCACTTGCCGTCCGAACTCGATGTCCCCTCCGAGGCCCCCGACCGCAACCTCGCCCTGGAACTCGTCCGGGTGACCGAAGCCGCCGCGATGGCCGCCGGTCGCTGGGTGGGCCGCGGCGACAAGAACGGCGCCGACGGCGCCGCCGTGCGCGCGATGCGGACCCTCGTCTCCACCGTCTCGATGAACGGCGTGGTCGTCATCGGGGAGGGCGAGAAGGACGAGGCCCCGATGCTCTTCAACGGAGAGCGCATCGGGGACGGGACCGGCCCCGAGGTCGACATCGCCGTCGACCCGATCGACGGGACCACGCTGACCGCGAAGGGCATGCCCAACGCGATCGCCGTACTGGCCGCGGCCGAGCGCGGGGCCATGTTCGACCCGTCCGCCGTCTTCTACATGGACAAACTGGTCACCGGCCCGGATGCGGCGGACTTCGTCGACATCAACGCGCCGGTCTCCGTCAACATCCGGCGGGTCGCCAAGGCGAAGCGGGCCACGCCGGAGGACGTGACCGTCGTCATCCTCGACCGGCCGCGGCACGAAGGGATCATCAAGGAGATCCGCGAGGCCGGCGCCCGCATCAAACTGATCTCCGACGGTGACGTCGCCGGCTCGGTCTACGCGCTGCGCGAGGGCACCGGCGTCGACATGCTGCTCGGCATCGGCGGTACGCCCGAGGGCATCATCTCCGCGTGCGCCGTGAAGTGCCTGGGCGGCACCATCCAGGGCAAGCTGTGGCCCAAGGACGACGAGGAGCGGCAGCGGGCCATCGACGCCGGGCACGACCTGGACCGGGTGCTGACCACCGAGGACCTGGTGACCGGGGAGAACGTGTTCTTCGTCGCCACCGGGATCACCGACGGCGAGCTGCTGCGCGGCGTGCGGTACCGGTCGGAGACCGCGCTCACCGAGTCCATCGTGATGCGGTCGAAGTCGGGGACGGTGCGGCGGATCGACTCCGAGCACCGGCTGCGCAAGCTGCGGGCGTACAGCACGGTGGATTTCGACCGGGCCAAGTAACGCCCACGGGGAGGGGGCTGCTGACCCTACGCGCTACAGGTTCGTTGTGGCTGGTCGCGCAGTTCCCCGCGCCCCTTCGGGGCACTACTCAAAAGGCGCCCTCTGTGCGGAGAGGGCGCCTTTTGCCTAGCCGGCTTGCGCTATGCGGTTCGCCGCCGCCGCTCGTGCCGCCTTCTTCAGTTCCATGTCACGGCGCCTGCGCCTGGCCAGGACCACGCGGCGCTCCGCGGCGGTGAGGCCGCCCCAGACGCCGTACGGCTCGGGCTGGAGCAGCGCGTGTTCGCGGCACTCGACCATCACCGGACAGCGGGCACAGACCCGTTTGGCCGCCTCCTCCCGGGACAGCCGGGCGGCGGTTGGTTCCTTGGAGGGTGCGAAGAACAGGCCGGCCTCGTCGCGCCGGCACACCGCCTCGGTGTGCCAGGGTGCGTCTTGGTCCCTGTCCCGCACTGGCACCCGCTGGGCCGGTACGGCAGCTACCTGCAGGGACGAATGCGGCGGTTGCAGCACGGGTCTACTCCTGACGACGGCTTCGCGAGCGAGAGACGATGCAGCAAGGCCTACCCGCTGTGCGCGGGCCTATGCACAGCGTCCTCAACAGCCGTGCCGCGGCGGCCTGTTCACAACCCCGGGCGCCGTCCGTCGAGCAGTCATTCGCGTCCGTCAACGATCCAGGTGTTTGCGCAACTTCCTGTCGACCTTGTCGTGAACCCGGTCCAGGATGTCCTCGATGAGCTTCCCGCGCTTCGGCCGCGCCTCCACATTGCCGAGCACGGCCCACCCCTCGACGTAGACGACGGGCGCGTCGGAGTCGACCGAATCGAGCGTGTCCGCCTCGAAGTTGCCCAGTACGCCGCCGCCGGTGCCGCGCAGCGACACGTTCTCCGGGACGCGGATCTGGACGTCCCCGAAGATCGAGAACGCCCTGATGACGACCTGCTGGTACTCGAAGATCGCCTCGGTGAGGTCGAGCTCGACGGAGCCGAAGACCGCGTACGCGTGCAGCCGTCGGCCCGCCCGCCAGCGGCCCCGGCGGCGGGCGCTGCTGAAGACGGCCACCACGTTGCCGTCCGGCTCGACGGGGATCGCGCCGGGCGTCGGCCGGGGCGGTACCGGCATGTAGGGCGGCGCGGCCGGGTGGGCGTGGGCCGCGGGCAGGTCCCGTATGAAGACCTCCAGCTCGCCCACCGTCTTGGCGCTCAGCACGCCTTCCACGCGCTCGGCGTGCTCGTCGGCGGTCAGGCGCCCCTCGGCGAGGGCCTCCCGCAGGATGTCGGCGATGCGGTCACGGTCGGCGTCCGAGGCGCGCAGCTCGGCGACCGGCGTTCCGGCGCGCTCCTGAGGGGTCTGCTTCTGAAGGTCCACGGCAGCAGAGTACCGAAACGCGATAGATCGCGACTAGGGGTGTGGACAACCCCGGGCGTGTCGAACTGAGCCTTACCTCACAAGCTCCGTGTCTGAGTCAGGTCCTACGCTGGAGAGCGCCCGCCAGCGTCGGCGGGCGGCCGTCCGTCAGAGTGAGGAATGGGCTGAGATGCCTGAGTTCGCGTATACCGATCTGCTCCCCCAGGGCGAGGACACCACCCCGTACCGGCTGGTGACCTCGGAGGGCGTGTCCACCGTCGAGGGACCGGACGGGCGGACGTTCCTCAAGGTGGAGCCGGAGGCGCTGCGCAAGCTGGCCGAAGAGGCGATCCACGACATCCAGCACTATCTGCGGCCCGCCCACCTCGCCCAGCTCCGGCGGATCATCGACGACCCGGAGGCGTCGGCCAACGACAAGTTCGTCGCGCTCGACCTGCTGAAGAACGCGAACATCGCGGCGGCGGGCGTGCTGCCCATGTGCCAGGACACCGGCACCGCGATCGTCATGGGCAAGCGCGGACAGAACGTGCTGACCGAGGGCGGCGACGAGGCGGCGCTGAGCCGCGGCATCTACGACGCCTATCTGAACCTCAACCTGCGGTACTCGCAGATGGCTCCGCTCACCATGTGGGAGGAGAAGAACACCGGCTCCAACCTGCCCGCCCAGATCGAGCTGTACGCGGCCGACGGCGGCGCCTACAAGTTCCTCTTCATGGCCAAGGGCGGCGGCTCGGCCAACAAGTCGTTCCTCTACCAGGAGACGAAGGCGGTCCTCAACGAGGCCTCCATGATGAAGTTCCTGGAGGAGAAGATCCGCTCGCTCGGTACGGCCGCCTGCCCGCCGTACCACCTGGCGATCGTCGTCGGCGGCACCAGCGCCGAGTACGCGCTGAAGACCGCGAAGTACGCCTCCGCGCACTACCTGGACGAGATCCCGGCGGAGGGCTCGGAGCTCGGCCACGGCTTCCGGGACAAGGACCTGGAGCAGAAGGTCTTCGAGCTGACGCAGAAGATCGGGATCGGCGCGCAGTTCGGCGGCAAGTACTTCTGCCACGACGTGCGCGTGGTCCGGCTGCCCCGGCACGGCGCCTCCTGCCCGGTCGCCATCGCGGTCTCCTGCTCGGCGGACCGGCAGGCCGTCGCGAAGATCACCGCCGAGGGCGTGTTCCTGGAGCAGCTGGAGACGGACCCGGCCCGGTTCCTCCCGGAGACGACGGACGAGCATCTGACTGAATCCGACAGCGGCTCCGCCGCGGGGTCCTCCGACGTGGTGAAGATCGACCTGAACCAGCCGATGGACACGATCCTCGCCGAGCTGACCAAGTACCCGGTCAAGACGCGGCTCTCCCTCACCGGTCCGCTGGTCGTCGCCCGTGACATCGCGCACGCCAAGATCAAGGAGCGGCTCGACGCGGGCGAGGAGATGCCGCAGTACCTGAAGGACCACCCGGTGTACTACGCGGGCCCGGCCAAGACCCCCGAGGGCTACGCGTCCGGCTCCTTCGGTCCGACCACGGCAGGCCGCATGGACTCCTACGTGGAGCAGTTCCAGGCCGCCGGCGGCTCCAGGGTGATGCTCGCCAAGGGCAACCGCAGCAAGCAGGTCACCGCCGCGTGCGACGCGCACGGCGGCTTCTACCTGGGCTCCATCGGCGGCCCGGCCGCACGGCTCGCCCAGGACTGCATCAAGAAGGTCGAGGTCGTCGAGTACGAGGAACTCGGCATGGAGGCCGTCTGGAAGATCGAGGTCGAGGACTTCCCGGCGTTCATCGTCGTCGACGACAAGGGCAACGACTTCTTCCAGGACCCGGCCCCGGCTCCGACGTTCACGTCGATTCCGGTCCGGGGTCCCGGCCTGGCGTAGCGCGTCCGGCGCGGCGGGGGGGGTCCGCGCCCCCGCCGCGCCCACCGCCCGGGGACCGCCTCGGCCGTACGGTCAGTGGGGCATGCAGCCGAACCAGTTCAGCTGGTCGCCGTCCTTGGTGTAGCCCATGCACCTGAGGGTCGTGTCGTGCTCCGTCCCGGTCCGCTCGACCGGGCCGTTCAGGTAGTCCGTCTTGTGGTGGGGCTCCACGAGGGTGTCGACCTCGACGCGGTACCAGCGGTCCTCGCCGGAGGGCACGCTGCAGCCGCGGGCGGTCACGTTGCGGCTGGGATCGCCACTCCAGACCGGCCGTTCGGCGCGGTCGCAGTGGGCGCGGTGGGCGCGGCCGGTGGCGGCCGCGGTGCCGGCTCCCGTGCCCAGCAGGGCCGCCGCGCCTATGGACACCGCCGCGATGACGCCGAGCAGACCCTTGGGAGTGAAGTTCATCGGTTGGTCCTCCTGCCAGCCGTGGTGACGGCGGGGATCGCCTTGTCACCTCGGGGCGATAGTCACATTTATCCGTGATGTCCGCCCTGGCGGCCGGGGACGCCGTCCCCCGACCCGGTGACGTCGCTGGTGCCAATGCAGCAGGCCGAGGTCCGGCCGTGCCCCGTGCGGCCCACGGTCCGGAACAACCGCGACGCCCCGATCGCTGATAACGGCATGAGCGACTACCGCATCGAACACGACTCCATGGGCGAGGTCCGGGTACCGGCCCACGCCAAGTGGCGGGCCCAGACGCAGCGGGCCGTCGAGAACTTCCCGGTCTCCGGGCAGCGGATCGAGCGCGCGCACATCGAGGCGCTGGCCCGGATCAAAGGCGCGGCGGCCAAGGTGAACGCCGAGCTGGGGGTGGTCGACAAGGACATGGCCCAGGCGATCCAGGAGGCGGCCGGGGAGGTCGCCGAGGGGAAGTGGGACGACCAGTTCCCGGTGGACGTGTTCCAGACGGGGTCGGGGACCTCGTCGAACATGAACACCAACGAGGTCCTCGCGACGCTGGCGACCGAGCGCCTCGGGCGTGAAGTGCATCCGAACGACCACGTCAACGCCTCGCAGTCGTCGAACGACGTGTTTCCGTCGTCCATCCACATCGCCGCCACCGCCGCCGTCACGCGGGACCTGATCCCGGCCCTCGAGCATCTCGCCGCGTCGCTGGAGCGCAAGTCCGACGAGTTCGCCGACGTCGTGAAGTCCGGGCGGACGCATCTGATGGACGCCACTCCGGTGACCCTGGGGCAGGAGTTCGGCGGGTACGCGGCACAGGTGCGGTACGGCGTGGAGCGGCTGCGGGCCTCGCTGCCCCGGCTGGCCGAACTGCCGCTCGGGGGCACGGCGGTGGGTACCGGCATCAACACCCCGCCCGGGTTCTCCGCCGCCGTGATCGAGGAGGTGGCGCGGGTCACCGGGCTGCCGTTCACCGAGGCGCGTGACCACTTCGAGGCGCAGGGCGCGCGGGACGGGATCGTGGAGACCAGCGGGCAGCTGCGGACGATCGCGGTCGGCCTGACGAAGATCGCCAACGATCTGCGCTGGATGGCCTCGGGGCCGCGGACCGGGCTCGCCGAGATCGCGCTGCCGGATCTGCAGCCGGGGTCCTCGATCATGCCGGGGAAGGTCAACCCGGTGATCCCGGAGGCCGTGCTGATGGTGTCCGCGCAGGTCATCGGGAACGACCAGACGATCGCGGTGGCCGGCGCGGCCGGGAACTTCGAGCTGAACGTGATGCTTCCGGTCATCGGCAAGAACGTGCTCGAATCCGTGCGGCTGCTCGCCAACGTCTCGCGGCTGCTGGCCGACCGGACCGTGGACGGCATCACCGCGCACCGGGAACGGGCCCGGGAGTACGCCGAGTCGTCGCCGTCCGTGGTGACGCCGCTCAACAAGTACATCGGGTACGAGGAGGCCGCCAAGGTGGCCAAGAGGGCGCTGGCGGAACGTAAGACGATCCGCCAGGTCGTCATCGAGGGCGGGTACGTCGACAAGGGTGATCTGACCGTCGAGCAGCTGGACGAGGCGCTGGATGTCCTGCGGATGACACGGCCGTAACCGCGTGCGAACGTTTCGCGCCGCCCGGCCAGAACCGTGACGTCCGCCGCAGCGTCGTATGCCTACGGCACCTAATATCTGTGCATGGCAGACGGTGGAGCGGTGAGACGCGTGACGCGCGGGGAAACGGGCGGTACGACCGGTGACGGAGCCGGGTTCTGGGCTCCGGGGAGCCAGATCCTGTGGCGGTACCGGGAGAACGCCGGAGACGGTTTCCACATCGCACGCCCCGTCACCGTCGTCCGGGACGACGAGGAGCTGCTCGCCGTCTGGCTGGCTCCCGGCACCGAATGCGTCAGGCCGGTGTTCGCCGACGGCACGTCGGTCGGCGAGGAGCCGCTGGAGTCCCGGTACACCAAGCCGCGGACCGTGGCGCGCGGCCACTGGTTCGGCACCGGGGTGCTGAAGCTGGCCCGCCCCGGTCGGCCCTGGTCGGTGTGGCTGTTCTGGGAACCCGGCTGGCGGTTCAAGAACTGGTACGTCAATCTTGAGCAGCCGCTGGTCCGTTGGGGCGGCGGAGTGGACTCGGAGGATCACTTCCTGGACATCTCCGTGCACCCGGACCGGAGTTGGCACTGGCTCGACGAGGACGAGTTCGCCCAGGCCCAGCGGGACGGCCTGATGGACGCGGAGACGGCCGAACGGGTGCGGGCGGCGGGTCTGGCCGCGGTGGCCGCCGTACGGGCCTGGGAGCCGCCGTTCTCGGACGGCTGGCAGCACTGGCGCCCGGACCCGGCCTGGGGGGTACCGTCGCTGCCGGACGACTGGGACCGTACGCCCGCGCGCGTGTCCACATGAGACCCTTGATGCGCCCCCGGTGCACAACCGTAGGATCGTCCTCCGCAAGGGCGCGTTGAGCACAACTCCCGGAGTGTTCATCCGGGCTGACCGAACGTCACCGAGGGGCGGCAGGACGTGAGCGAGGGGTACGAGGGCAGCACCGGCGAGCGGGGCCCGGCCCGCAGAGCGTTCGCCGGTGGCACGGGAACAGCCTCCAGCCACGCCGGAATTCCGTTCCTGGGGCACCTGATCCGGGTATCGGAGTTTCGGCGGGACCACCTGCGCGCCCGGCGCGCAGCCCCGGACGGACGGATTCGACACGCGTGACGGAGCACCCCACCTCCTACGAGCGCCCCCAGCCGGGCGCCGACCCCGCGGAGGCCCGCGGGGCGCTCCTGCGTACCCCGCAACCGCCGCCGCAGCCGCAGGCACCGCCTCGTCCGCTCGGCGCCACCGCCTTACCGGCACAGGCCCGCGCGGGCGAGACGCCCTCCGGCCCCGGTACCAGCACGTCCAAGGAGCACTCCGTCAACGGCCCCGAGCACGCCCAGCCCACCAGCGCTGAGCCCGATCCACACCGGCCGCGCCCCGCCCCGGAGGGCATTCCGCCGCAGCCCGGCGCCGAGCAGGAGCGGGTGGCGGGCGCGGGCGCCCAGGAGCGCCGTACCGGACGCGGGCTGCCGCCCGGCCGGCCGATGCCGATGCGCCGGGACGGCGACCGGCTGCGCTTCGTGGGTGCCGCGACCCGCCGGATCGCCCGGGGCATCGACCTGGACGAGATCGTGATGGGGCTGTGCCGGGCGACCGTGCCGACCTTCTCGGACGCGATCCTGGTCTATCTGCGCGACCCGCTGCCGGTCGGCGACGAGCGGCCGGTCGGCCCGGTGGTGCTGCGGCTGCGCCGTACCGACCGGATCCCGGAGGAGCGGGACACCGACGGCTTCCCGCCGCTGCCGGTCCCGGAGCCGGAGCCTGCCGACATCGGCCTGTCCGCGCTCACCGCGGAATTGTGCGAGGTACGGCCGGGCGGCGCTCTCAACGAGGTACTGCGGGGCGTACGACCGGTTTTCGCCGACTCCCCCGCCGCCCGTGCCGCGCTTCCCGAACTCCTCGGCGAGGGCGCCGAGTCCCTCGTGCCCGGCGGACAGCACGCGATCCTCGCCCCGCTGCGCGGCCGGCGCCGGGTGATCGGCGCGGCCCTGTTCCTGCGCCGCCCGGAGCGGCTCGCCTTCGAGACGGACGACCTGCTGGTCGCCGCCCAGCTGGCCACGCACAGCGCGCTCGGCATCGACAAGGCGGTGCTGTACGGCCGGGAGGCCTATATCGCCGACGAGTTGCAGCGGACCATGCTGCCGGAGCACCTGCCGAGCGCCACCGGCGTGCGGCTGGCCTCGCGCTACCTGCCGGCCGCGGAGACCGCGCGGGTCGGCGGCGACTGGTACGACGCGATCCCGCTGCCGGGCAGCCGGGTGGCGCTGGTCGTGGGCGATGTCATGGGGCACTCGATGACCTCGGCCGCCATCATGGGGCAGTTGCGCACCACCGCGCAGACGCTGGCCGGACTCGATCTGCCGCCGCAGGAGGTCCTGCACCATCTGGACGAGCAGGCGCAGCGGCTGGGCAGCGACCGGATGGCGACCTGCCTGTACGCGGTGTACGACCCGGTGTCGCACCGCATCACCATCGCCAACGCGGGCCATCCGCCGCCGGTGCTGCTGCACCTGGGCGGGCGGGCCGAGGTGCTGCGGGTGCCGGCGGGGGCGCCGATCGGGGTCGGCGGGGTCGACTTCGAGGCGGTCGAGCTGGACGCGCCCGCCGGGGCGACGCTGCTGCTGTACACCGACGGGCTGGTGGAGTCCCGGCTGCGGGACGTGTGGACCGGGATAGAGCAGCTGCGGGAGAAGCTCGCCGCGACCGCCCAGCTGACCGGGCCGGACCACCCGCCGCCCCTGGAAGCGCTGTGCGACGAGGTGCTCGACATGCTCGGGCCCGGTGACCGCGACGACGACATCGCGCTGCTCGCGGCCCGGTTCGACGGGATCGCGCCGAGCGATGTGGCGTACTGGTTCCTGGAGCCGGAGGACGCGGCGCCGGGGCGGGCCCGGCGGCTGGCCCGGCGGGCGCTTGCGCGCTGGGGACTCGAGGAACTGTCCGACTCCGTCGAGCTGCTCGTCAGCGAGGTCGTGACGAACGCGGTGCGGTACGCGTCACGGCCGGTGACGCTGCGGCTGCTGCGGACCGACGTGCTGCGCTGCGAAGTCGGCGACGACGTGCCGCAGTTGCCGCGGCTGCGGCAGGCGCGGGCGACGGACGAGGGCGGCCGGGGGCTGTACCTCGTCAACAGACTGGCCAGACGGTGGGGAGCGACCCGGCTGAGCACCGGAAAGGTCGTCTGGTTCGAGCTGAACCGGTAGCGCCGCGGGGCTTGGGGCCGCCGGGAACCGCGGGCCGGTGAGGGCTTGTCGCGCGGTTCCCCGCGCCCCTTCCGGGGCGCGGGGAACTGTCTTGTCCGACGGCTACTGGAAGCCGTCCGCCGCCGGGTCGAGCGGGTTGTCCGTGATGCCGCCGGTCGGGCTCTGGCTCGGCGACTGCGACGGCGAGTTGGACGGCGGCGCGGACGTCGTCGGGCTCTGGCTCGGCGACTGCGACGGCGAGTTGGACGGCGGCGCGGACTTGGTCGGCGTCTGGCTCGGCGTCTGCGACGGGGTCTCGGACGGCGGCGCCGACTTCGACGGGGTCTCGGACGGCTGGACGGCCGCGCCCAGGTCGGTGTTCAGCTCGAACTTCTGCTTCTTCGTGACCCCGAAGGTGTACGTCGCCCAGATCTGCGCCGGGTAACCGCCACCGTTGATACGGCCGGTGCCGGGGATGAGGCCCGTGGCGCCGGTCAGCGAGACCTGGTTGTGGCTCTTGGCATCCTCACCGAACAGTCCGACCGAGGTCACCAGGTCGGGCGTGAAGCCCGTGAACCAGGCCGACTTGTTGTTGTCGGAGGTACCCGTCTTGCCTGCCACCTGCTGGCCCCTGCGCAGCGGGTTCTGGGCCACCGACGCCTTCGCCGTACCGTCGTCGACCACACCGGTCAGGACCGAGGTCACCTGGTCGGCCGCGCTCATGCTGATCACCGGTTCGCCGATCGGGTCCGGCAGGTCGACCTTGCGGCCGGTCTTCTCCGCCGACGCCAGGATGGTCGGGGTGACCTTCTTGCCGTGGTTGTCGAGGGTGGCGTACACGCCGGCCATCTCCAGCGGGCTCGCGCCCATGCTGCCCAGGGTCTGTGCGGGCACCGCCGGCAGGTCCGTGGTGTCCAGGCCGAGGTCGTCGGCGACCTTCATCACGTTCTTCATGCCGACGTCCACACCCATCTGCGCGAACACCGAGTTGACGGACTTGTTCATCGCCGTCTGCACGGTGATGTTGCCGTAGTCGGCGTCGTCCTCGTTCGGCGGCGAGAAGGCGATGTCGCTGCCCTTGACCGGGCGGCCGCTGGTGCCGTCGTAGATCGTGTTGGCGTTGATCTCCTTGCCGTCCTGCGTCTTGGCGTCCTGGTCGAGCGCGGCGGCGAGGATGATCGGCTTGAAGGTGGAGGCCGGCTGGTAGTCGGCGCGGGTGGCGTTGTTCGTGTAGTGGTCGTAGTAGCCGACGCCGCCGTAGAGGGCGAGGATCTTGCCGGTCTTGGGGTCGACGGACACGGCGCCGGCCTGGACGTTCTTGTCGACCTTCCGCTTCTTGCCGTCCAGCTTGCTGGTCAGCTGACCCTTGACGGCCGCCTCCAGCTTGGCCTGCTTCTTCGGGTCGATGTTGAGGGTGATCGTCCAGCCCTGGTCGACGACCTGGGCCTCCGCCTCGGAGCGGGTGAGGCCCTGGGTCTTCATCAGCTGGTTCTCCAGCTGGGTGTTGGCCAGGTCGACCAGGTAGCCCTTCTGGCCCTCCAGACCGGAGGCGGCCTTCGGCTCCTTGGGGATCGGGAACTTCATGGCGTCGCGCTTCGACTTGTCCAGCCAGCCCTGGCCGACCATGTTGTTCAGGACGTAGTTCCAGCGCTGCTGCACCAGTTTCTTGCCGACCGGGCCCGCCACCGCCCAGTCGTACTGGCTCGGCGCCTGGAGCAGCGCGGCCAGATAGGCGCCCTGCTGGACCGAGAGCTTCTCGGCGTCGACGCGGTAGTAGGCCTGGGCGGCGGCCTGGATGCCGTAGGCGCCGCGGCCGTAGTAGCTGGTGTTGATGTAGCCCGCGAGGATTTCGTCCTTCGACTTCTCGCGGTCCACCTTCAGCGAGATGACCAGTTCCTTCAGCTTGCGCGTGACGGTCTGGTCCTGGTCGAGGTAGTAGTTCTTGACGTACTGCTGGGTGATCGTCGAGCCGCCCTGGGTGCCGCGGCCCCGCGCCGTGTTGTAGAGGCCGCGGGCCATGCCCCTGAGGTCGATGCCCGAGTCGCTGTAGAAGGTCTTGTTCTCCGCCGCGACGAAGGTGTGCTGGACGTCCTTCGGGACCTTGGAGAGGTCCACGATCTCGCGGTTGACGGTGCCCTTGCGGGCCAGGACCGAGCCGTCGCTGTACTTGTAGACGTTGCTCTGCGTCTGCGCGAGCGCGTTGCCCTGGGGAACGGCCACCATCACGTACAGCATGACGAAGGCGCCGATGCCGAGCAGACAGACGGTGAAGAAGGCGCCGAGCATCTTCTTCCAGGTGAACAGCCGGCGTATCCGGCCCTTCGCGGACTTGCCGCCCTTGGCCGGCTTCCCCTTGCCGGCGGCGGCCTTGCGGCGCTCCGCGCGGGTGCCGCCCTCGGTGGGCGGCGACTGGACCGCCGTCGCGGTGCCGCCCGGGGTCTCGGGTGACTCGTGCGCGGCCTGCGGTGACGAGCGGGGCCTGGGCGCGGCACGGCGGCCACCGCGCTGCCGCGCTTTTCTCTCTTCCGCTCGTCCCATGAGTCCGTCTGCTCCGCTTCGTCTCGGCTGTCACACGTGTGTACGGGTGTCACACAAGTACGTGGCTCAGGTCAGCTCAGAAAGCTAACACCGCTCTCTATGACAAAGAGCAGACGATCCGCCCTTTACGGACGTGACAATGAGCACCCCGCCCCAACGGAACCGACGAGCGGGGAGGGCAGAGGGTTGCCTCTGCCCTCCAAAGTGTTATCACCGCGCTGGCGCGGTGGGCCGGGGACGGGTTGCGGTCGGCCCACGCGCAGACCGAGTTCCCGCCGCGGCACGCCCTCGCGGAATCCGGCCGGCTCCCCGGCGAGACGGGCCCCTCCGGCGGGCTTACGCCAACTCCGCCTTGAAGCCCTGGCGCCAGGACGGGTACCGGGGCTCCCAGCCCAGCTCCCGCCTGGCCTTGGCGTTGGAGAAGCCGCGCCCCTCGGTCATGATCACCACCGCCTGGTCGCCGGCCAGCAGCCGGGCCAGCCAGACCGGCACCCGCAGCGGCCGCTTCGCCCCGGCGCACTCGGCGAGGTACGGCAGCCACTCGGCGGCCGGCGCCGGCTCGTCGTCGACGATGTTGAACACGCCCCGCGCCTTCTGCTCGACCGCCAGCACGGTGGCGCTCGCGGCGTCGTCGAGGTGGATCCAGCTGCTGTGCCCTTCGGCACGGCCGACCAGGGGGTACTGGCGCTTGCGGACCAGGGTCACCTGGTCGTCGATGGCACCGGGGCCGTAGAAGGCCCCGTACCGCAGGGCCGCGCCGCCCGCTTCGAGGACCGCTTCCTCCAGGTGGCGCAGCGCCAGCATGCCCTGGTGCGCCGCCGTCCCCGCCATCAGGTCCAGCGGGTCCTCCTCCGTCTTCACCCAGCCGCCCTCGCGGATGCCGTTCCAGCTGGCGTGGCTCTGCGCGACGACATGGGGGACGCCGGTCGCCTCGGCCGCGGCCAGCAGGTGGTCGGTGCCCTCGGTGCGCAGCCGGTTGGTGAGGGCGAACCAGCGGTCCGGATGCTTGATGTCGGGCTTGCCCGCGTGCGCCGTGGAGATCGCGGTCAGCTGGTGCACGATCACCTCCGGGCGGGCCGCGGCCACCGCCGCCCCGACCGACAGCGCGTCGAGGCCGTCCATCACCACGCCCTCGGCCCCCAGTCGCCTCAGCAGATCCAGCCGGGCCGCGCTGGTCGTGGTGGCCGTCACCCGATGCCCCCGCGCCACCAGTTGGGGCACCAGCCGCCGTCCCAGAACACCACTGCCACCCGCCACGAAGACCCGCACGATCATCACCTTCCCGAGCTGAGGAACAGACTCCCGGAGCAAGGACGAGACAGGCTCGCGCGCCGTGACATCGCGCTGTCGCACAACCGTGACAATCGGCTCCCACCTGCCCGTTCACACACCCCGCCATGATCTACACACCGAGCGTATACATGGGGCGTATACACCGTGTGTACAGTGCTGCCATGTCCATCGGTCACACCCTCCTGGGGCTCCTGGAGTCCGGCCCGCGCCACGGTTACGACCTGAAGCGGGCCTTCGACGAGAAGTTCGGTCACGACCGGCCGCTGCACTACGGCCAGGTCTACTCGACGATGTCGCGCCTGCTGAAGAACGGGCTCGTGGAAGTCGACGGCATCGAGGCCGGCGGCGGCCCCGAGCGCAAGCGGTACGCCATCACCGACGCCGGCGTCACCGACGTCGGGAAGTGGCTGGCCACTCCGGAGAAGCCGGAGGAGTACCTCCAGTCGACCCTGTACACCAAGGTCGTGCTCGCCCTGCTGACGCACCGCGACGCCGGCGACGTCCTCGACAGCCAGCGCTCCGAGCATCTGCGCAGCATGCGGATCCTCACCGACCGCAAGCGCCGGGGCGATCTCGCGGACCAGCTCGTCTGCGACCACGCCCTGTTCCACCTGGAGGCGGACCTGCGGTGGCTGGAACTGACCGCCGCCCGCCTCGACAAGCTCCGCACGGAGGTGACCAAGTGACCGCTCCCGCTGGTTCGCTGCTCGCGGCCGAGGGGCTGCGCAAGGCCTACGGCCCCACGCTCGCGCTCGACGGGGCCGGGTTCTCGATACACCCGGGCGAGGTCGTCGCCGTGATGGGCCCGTCCGGCTCGGGCAAGTCGACCCTGCTGCACTGTCTCGCCGGGATCGTGCCGCCCGACTCGGGCTCGATCGTCTACGCCGGGCGCGAGATGGCCACCATGAACGACACCGAGCGCAGCGCCCTGCGCCGTAGCGAGTTCGGTTTCGTCTTCCAGTTCGGCCAGCTGGTACCCGAGTTGACCTGCGTGGAGAACGTGGCGCTGCCGCTGCGGCTGAACGGCACCTCCCGCAAGGAGGCCGAGAGGGCCGCGCTGGGCTGGATGGAGAAGCTGGAGGTCGACGACCTGAGCCGCAAGCGGCCCGGCGAGGTCTCCGGCGGCCAGGGGCAGCGGGTCGCGGTGGCCCGGGCGCTGGTGACCGAGCCCCGGGTGCTCTTCGCCGACGAGCCCACCGGCGCGCTGGACTCGCTCAACGGCGAGCGCGTGATGGAGCTGCTGACGGACGCGGCCCGCTCCACCAACGCGGCCGTCGTGCTCGTCACGCACGAGGCCCGGGTGGCCGCCTACTCGGACCGCGAGATCGTCGTACGCGACGGCAAGTCCCGGGACATGGAGCGGGTGGTATGAACGTCAGGCAGTGGTCCAGAGATCTGGCCATGGGGGTCCGGTTCGCCTTCGGAGGCGGACGCGAGGGCTGGTTCCGGGCCACGCTGACGGCCGTCGGCGTGGGCCTGGGGGTGGCGCTGCTGCTGCTCACCACGGCCCTCCCGAGCGCGCTGGCCGTGCGCCATCAGCGCGATGTGGCACGGGCGGACTACACGTACGTCTTCGGCCATCCCTTGAAGGCCGGCGAGAAGACGTTCGTCATCGCCGACATCGACACCCCCTACCGCGGCGCCGACATCCGCGGCCGGATGGTCCAGCGGGAGGGCGCGAAGGCGCCGGTGCCGCCCGGGCTCACCGCGTACCCGGCGCCCGGCGAGATGGCCGTCTCGCCCGCGCTGAAGCGGCTGCTCGACTCCCCCGACGGCGCGCTGCTGCGCGCCCGGCTGCCGTACCGGATCACCGCCACCATCGCGGAGAGCGGGCTGACCGGCTCGCAGGAACTCGCCTACTACGCGGGCTCCGACGACCTCGCCGCCCACGTCGACCCGCCGAACGTGGCCCGGATCGACCACTTCGGCAGCCCCAGGTCGCCGGACGCGGAGTCCGACCCGGTCCTCACCCTGCTGGTCCTCGTGGTGTTCGTGGTGCTGCTGATGCCGGTCGCCGTGTTCGTCGCGGCCGCCGTCCGCTTCGGCGGCGAACGCCGCGACCGGCGGCTGGCCGCGCTGCGGCTGGTCGGCTCCGACGGCCGGATGGTACGGCGGATCGCGGCCGGCGAGGCGATGGCGGGCGCGCTGCTCGGCCTGGTCTTCGGCGTCGGCTTCTTCCTGGTCGGCCGGCAGTTCGCGGGCACCACCGAGGTGTTCGGCATCAGCGTGTTCCCGAGCTATCTCAACCCCTCCCCCCTGCTGGCCGTGCTGGTGGCGGTCGCCGTCCCGGCGGCGGCGGTGCTGGTGACCCTGTTCGCGCTGCGCGGGGTGGTCATCGAGCCGCTCGGCGTGGTGCGGACGGCGAAGCCCAGGCGGCGCCGGCTGTGGTGGCGGCTGCTGCTCCCGGTGGCCGGCCTGGCCGCGCTCTACCCGATGATCGGGCAGGGCCGCGGCGGCGGCGACTTCAACCAGTACCTGGTCACCGGTGGCGTCCTGCTGCTCCTGGTCGGCGTCACGGCCCTGCTGCCGTGGGTCGTCGAGTCGGTCGTCGCACGGCTCGGCCGGGGCGCGGTGGCCTGGCAACTGGCCGTCCGGCGACTCCAGTTGAGCAGTGGTACGGCGGCCCGCATGGTCAACGGGATCGCGGTGGCGGTGGCAGGCGCGATCGCCCTCCAGATGGTCTTCGCCGGCGTCGAGGCCGACTACACCAAGCAGACCCACAACGACCTCACCCGCGCGCAGATGTCGGTCCAGGTACCGAACGGCGTCCCGGTGCCCGAGGTCGCCCGGGCCATGACCGGCACCAAGGGCGTGCTGAAGGTGGTCTCGATCGCCGACGGCCAGGTCGGCGACCTGAAGAAGGACCCGACCCAGACCGCCGAGGTGAGCATGGGAAGTTGCGCCTCGCTGCGGGAGGTCGCCGTCCTGCCGTCCTGCCACGACGGCGACGCCTTCGTGGTGAAGGGCTCGGACACCGGGTCCGAGACGACGAAGCTGCTGACGACCGTGGAGAAGCACGGCCGGACGCTCTACCTCGACCCCTCCTACACCGGCGACGACCAGGGCGCCGCGAGCCGCTGGAAGGTACCGGCGGGGCTGAAGCAGGCACAGACCCGCGAGGACCCCACCGGCTACAAGCGCGGCGGCTTCCTGCTCACCCCCGGTGCTCTGCCGGACGGTGCCAGCACGGCGGTACAGGGTGTGGTCTATCTGTCCATCGACTCCGGGGTGCGCGACGCCTCGGAGAACGTGATCAACACGGCGGTCCGGATCGACCCGCTGATGCACGCGGAGACGCTGACCTCGATCGAGCGGGACGGCCAGTTCGAGTCGATCCGCACCGGGCTGTTCGCCGGCGCCGCCGCCGTGCTGGCGCTGATCGGCGCGAGCCTGCTGGTCGGCCAGCTGGAGCAGCTGCGCGAGCGCAAGAAGCTGCTGTCGGCGCTGGTCGCCTTCGGCACCCGGCGGCGCACGCTGAGCCTGTCGGTGCTGTGGCAGACCGCGATCCCGGTCGGGCTCGGACTGCTGCTGGCCGGCGTGGTGGGGCTGACGCTCGGCACGGTGCTGCTGAAGATGGTCGGCTCCACCGTGCGGGTGGACTGGCCGGGCGTGCTGGCGATGACCGGCTTCGGCGCGGCGGTCGTGCTGGCCGTCACGGTACTGAGCCTGCCGCCGCTGCTGCGCCTGATGCGCCCGGACGGGCTGCGTACCGAGTAGGGGGCTACGAGTCGGCGCCGAGTACCCGGACGGGCAGCGGACGCAGTGCCTCGCGCAACGCCTCCGCCAGCTCCCGGTACTCGGCGCCGCGCGCTGCCCCGGCGCGCATCGCGAGGGCGATCCGGCGGCTCGGGGCGGGCTCGGCGAAGGTGCCGGTGAGCAGCCGGTCGCTGCGGCTGGTCTCGACCCGGACGGCGGTGTGCGGCAACAGGGTGCAGCCGAGCCCGCCGGCCACCAGCTGGACGAGGGTGGCCAGGCCGGCGGCCGTGGTGGTCACCGGCGCGCCCTCCCGTCGCCCACCACCGCTCTCGACCGAGGGGCTTCGCGCCGCCCCCTTGATTCCACGGCCCGCCTCCCGGCAGATGTCCAGGGCCTGGTCGCGCAGGCAGTGCCCCTCGTCCAGGAGCAGCAGGTTCAGCTCCCTGAGGGCCTCGCGCGCAATGCCGGTCCGGCCGCCGAGCGGCTGGTCCAGCGGGGTGACGAGCAGGAAGTCCTCGTCGTACAGCGGAAGTTCGACGACACCCGGGATGCCCAGGGGGACGGCGAGCAGCAGCAGGTCGAGGCGTCCGGCGGTCAGTCCGTCCAGCAGGCTGGCGGTCTGCTCCTCGTGGACCTGGAGGTCCAGGTCCGGGTAGCGGTCGTGGACCAGCCGCAGCACGGTGGGCAGCAGATACGGCGCCACGGTCGGGATGACACCTAGCCGCAGCGCGCCGGTGAACGGCGCCCGCACCGCCTCGGCCTCCGCCAGCAGCGACCGCATCTCCTCCAGTACGGCCCTGGCGCGTACGGCGAGCCGTTCGCCGGCGGGTGAGAGCAGTACCTTGCGGGTGGTGCGCTCCAGGAGCGTGACGCCGAGCGTCTCCTCCAGGGCCGAGACGGCTCCGGACAGCGCGGGCTGGCTCATGCCTATCGCGGCGGCCGCGTCCCGGAAGTGGAGGTGCTCGGCGACGGCGGCGAAGGCGCGCAGCTGGGCGAGACTCGGCTGACGACGCTTGTTCCCCACGCCGACACCGTTCCCCATGGGGTTACCCACAGCCACTGATAGCCACCTCCGATCAACCCGACCGAGTGTAGCTATTTCAGGAATCAATGCACCTTGTGCCACGATCGGCGGCGTCCAACCCATCGGAGGCGACCCCGCGATCCGGGGTGCTTCCGCGCTGCAAGGAGAGCATGTGCTCACTGTCGGTGACAAGTTCCCCGAGTTCGAACTGACCGCCTGTGTCTCGCTGGAGAAGGGCGAGGAGTTCGAGACGATCACTCACAAGACCTACCAGGGTTTCAAAGTGATCTTCGTGTGGCCCAAGGACTTCACCTTCGTGTGCCCGACCGAGATCGCCGCGTTCGGCAAGCTGAACGAGGAGTTCGCCGACCGTGACGCGCAGATCCTCGGCTTCTCCGGTGACTCCGAGTTCGTCCACCACGCCTGGCGCAAGGACCACGACGACCTGCGCGACCTGCCGTTCCCGATGATGGCCGACTCGAAGCACGAGCTGATGCGCGACCTGGGCATCGAGGGCGAGGACGGCTTCGCCAAGCGCGCGGTCTTCATCGTCGACCAGAACAACGAGATCCAGTTCTCCATGGTGACCGCGGGTTCGGTGGGCCGTAACCCCAAGGAGGTCCTGCGGGTCCTCGACGCGCTCCAGACGGACGAGCTCTGCCCGTGCAACTGGACCAAGGGCGAGGACACCCTGGACCCGGTCGCACTGCTGGCCGGTGAGTGAGTTGTCGCTCGACGCCCTCAAGTCCGCGGTCCCGGACCACGCCAAGGACCTGAAGCTCAACCTGGGTTCGGTCATCGGCAACTCCGAGCTGCCGGCCCAGCAGCTGTGGGGCACGGTCCTGGCGACCGCCATCGCCTCCCGGTCCCCGATCGTGCTGCGCGAGCTGGCGCCCGAGGCGAAGGCGAACCTGACGCCGGAGGCGTACCGGGCCGCGAAGTCCGCGGCCGCGGTGATGGCGATGAACAACGTCTTCTACCGCACCCGCCATCTGCTCTCCGACCACGAGTACGGCACGCTGCGCGCGGGCCTGCGGATGAACGTCATCGGCAACCCCGGTGTCGACAAGGTCGACTTCGAGCTGTGGTCGTTCGCGGTGTCCGCGATCAACGGCTGCGGGATGTGCCTGGACTCGCACGAGCAGGTGCTGCGCAAGGCCGGTGTCGACCGTGAGGTGATCCAGGAGGCGTTCAAGATCGCCTCGGTCGTCCAGGCGGTGGGCGTGACGCTGGACGCGGAGTCCGTGCTCGCCGAGCTCGAGTAGGCGCCGTCGCCGCGTGAACCCCGCTCACCTCTCAGTGGGCGGGGTTTTCCGCGTTCCCGGACCCCACTTCGGCCGGGACGGCCTCGTCGTCGGTCGCCTCGGATGCCGGCTCGGGCTCCTCCGCGTCCGCGTATCTGTCGTTCGAGTACTGGTGCAGGTAGCTGACGACCGTGTTCGTCACCGCCACCAGCGGTACGGCCACCACCGCGCCGCCGATGCCCGCGACCAGGCCGCCGGCCGCGACCGTGAGAACCACCGCGAGCGGGTGCACGCGGACCGCGCGGCCGAGGATGAAGGGCTGCAGGATGTGGCCCTCGATCTGCTGGACCGCGAGGACGACGGCGAGGGTCATGACGGCCGTGAAGACGCCCTGGGTGACGAGCGCGACCACCACCGCCAGGGCGCCCGAGGCGACCGCCCCGACCAGCGGGATGAACGAGAACAGGAAGATGAAGACGGCGAGCGGGACGGCCATCGGGACGTCCAGGAAGTAGATGCCCAGGCCGATGAAGATGGCGTCGATCAGGGCGACCAGGACCGTGCCGCGGACGTAGGCGGTGAGCGTGCGCCAGGCGCGCGGGCCGGCGCCGGCCACGCCCTCGCGGGCGGCGGCGGGCACGAGCTTGAGGAACCACTGCCAGATGCGCGCACCGTCGTAGAGCAGGAAGAGCGTGGAGAAGAAGACCAGCAGGATGCCGGTCAGGGCCTCCACGACGACCTGGACGCCCTCCAGGCCGAACGAGGTGATCTGGTCGGTGTTGGCGCCGATCGCCTCGCGGAGGTTCTTGGCGATCTGGTTGATCTGCTTGTCGGTGACGTGGAAGGGGCTCTTCAGGAGCCAGTTGCGCAGGTCGTCGATGCCGTTCTGGACCTGGTCGGAGAGGGTGTCGACGTTCTCCATGACCTGCCAGGTCACGAACCAGCCCATCAGGCCTATCACCACGAAGCCCAGGATGGCGGTGAGCGCGGTGGCGGGGCCGCGGGGCATGCCGTAGCGGCACAGCCGGGCGACCGTGGGCTGGAGCAGGGCGGTGATCAGCAGCGCGATGACGAAGGCGAACACCACGAGTTGTACGGCGCTGATGACCCGCATCAGGATCCACACCGTGCCGGCCAGCACCAGCAGCCGCCAGCCGGCCTCGGCGGCGACCCGTACGCCCCAGGGGATGGCCGTCACGGGGTCGGGGCGCGGGGCGGGATTCCGGACGGTCCTGGGGGCGGCGGCGGGGGACGCCGGTGCGGGAGCGGGGGCCTGTGCGGGCAGTGCGGGCGGCTCCGGTTCGGCGTGCTCGCGCGCCACCTCGGCGCGGCGCTCGTCCAACCGCTCGCCCATCTCACTCAGTCCGGCACCCAGCCTGCCGAGCCACTCCGGCACTCGCGACATGATCCGCTCTCTTCCCCCGCGTCTCCGGGTGCTCCTCACCACTCCCCCCTGGAGTCGTTCGTTCCGACCGTACAGGGCGACAGCCCCTCCCCCTAGGACGGGGAGGGGCTGTCGAAGGTTGAGAGAAGCCGAGTGGCCTCTAGTACCAGCTGTTCGCCTGCCAGAACGACCAGGCCTGGCAGGGGCTGCCGTACCGGGAGTTCATGTAGTTGAGGCCCCACTTGATCTGGGTGGCCGGGTTGGTCTGCCAGTCGGCGCCCACGGAGGACATCTTGGAGCCGGGCAGAGCCTGGAAGAGACCGTAGGCACCGGAGGAGGCGTTGACCGCCTGGTAGTTCCAGCCGGACTCGTGGCTCACGATGTTGCTGAAGCACTGGTACTGGCCGCTGGCCACCATCTGCTGCGCCATCGCCTGGATCTGCGCCACGCTGTACGAGCTCTGGACCGCGAAGGTGACGGAGGAACGGCTGGCCGCCTTCTTCGCCTCGGCGCGCTCCTTGGCTTCCTTCGCCGCCTGCTCGGCCTCGGCCTTCTTGGCGGTCGCGGCCTTGGCGGCGGCCACCCGGGCCGCCTGCTCGGCGTCCTTCTTGGCGGTCGCGTCGGCCTGGATGGCCACGGCGTCGGCCTGCTGCGTCAGGGACGCGGTCTGCACCGTTGCCTGCTGACCCGCGGGTATGTCCGCGAGGAGCGTGGTGTCGGCTGCCGTCGCCTCAGCGTCGTTGGGCTGTGCGACGCTGCCCGAGGCAACACCGACAACGCTTCCGACGGCGGTGACCGCGGTGGCCGAGGCCACTGCGAATCCCCGGACCGAAATCCGGCTCACACGGTTTCCTTCCAGCATCGCCCGCTTCGGTGACCCTGGCGGACGCAATCGTTCCCCTGACGCTGGCCTCCCAACTGCGGGGTCACGGGAGGCACGGGCCCGATGGACGACTCCCCGTGGGAAGCGCCGTGTGGTGCTCGGGCGGCATACGACGTCGCTATGGATTTAGCTGTGATGCTTCTGTGTTGCCGTACCGCTGGGGGTACAGGTGTGTCGTATGCGGGGCCTGACAGGAGTGAGACTCTGCCGTAACCCGACGCCGGGTGGCAATTCCGAGTTGCGTGTGAAAGCTCACATCCCGTTTCCCCCAGGGGATTTCAGGAAAGCCGCACGCACGAAGACGCCGCCCGGCTAGGCTCACTGCCTTTGCCGGACGGCGCCAACGGATGGGTAATCAGCCCAAGTTGGACACAGAGACCAGATGGATCAAAGGTGTCCGTCCTCCAGCATTTCGGTCACAAGCGCGGCAATCTGGGACCTCTCGGACCGGGTGAGGGTGACATGCGCGAAGAGCGGGTGCCCCTTCAGCTTCTCCACCACGGCGACCACACCGTCGTACCGGCCGACCCGGAGGTTGTCCCGCTGGGCCACGTCGTGGGTCAGAACCACCCTTGAATTCGCGCCGATCCGGGACAGAACGGTCAGCAGGACGTTCCGTTCCAGCGACTGGGCCTCGTCGACGATCACGAAGGCGTCGTGCAGGGAGCGGCCGCGGATGTGGGTGAGCGGCAGCACCTCCAGCATCCCGCGCGCGGTGACCTCCTCGATGACCTCGCGGCTGGTGACCGCCGAGAGGGTGTCGAAGACCGCCTGCGCCCAGGGGCTCATCTTCTCGGACTCGGAACCGGGCAGATAGCCCAGCTCCTGCCCGCCGACCGCGTACAGCGGACGGAAGACCATCACCTTCTTGTGCTGGCGGCGCTCCAGGACCGCCTCCAGACCCGCGCACAGCGCCAGCGCCGACTTGCCGGTGCCGGCCCGGCCGCCCATCGACACGATCCCGACGTCCGGGTCGAGCAGCAGATCGAGCGCGATGCGCTGCTCGGCGCTGCGGCCCTTGATGCCGAACGCCTCCCGATCGCCGCGTACCACACGGACGTTGCCTTCCGCCGTCACCCGGCCGAGTGCCTTGCCGCGCTCGGACTGGATGGTCAGGCCGGTGTGCACGGGGAGGTCGGAGGCCTCCGGGACGTACACGTGGCCTTCCTCGAAGAGGATGTCCACCTGTTCGCCGGAGAGCGTCAGTTCGGACATTCCGGTCCAGCCCGAGGCGCCCGTGATGGCGAGCTCGGCGCGGTACTCCTCGGCCAGCAGGCCGACCGACGACGCCTTGATCCTGAGCGGGAGGTCCTTCGAGACGACGGTGACGTCGTATCCCTCGGCCTGCAGGTTGCGGGCCACCGCGAGGATGCGGGAGTCGTTGTCCCCCAGGCGGTAGCCGCTGGGCAGCACGCTGGGGTCCGAGTGATTGAGCTCGACACGGATCGTGCCGCCGAGGTCCCCGATCGGGATGGGGGCGTCCAGACGGCCGTGCCGGACCCGGTAGTCGTCGAGCAGACGCAGGGCCTGCCGGGCGAAGTAGCCGAGTTCGGGATGGTGCCGTTTGGCCTCCAGTTCCGTGACCACGACGATCGGAAGCACGACCTCGTGCTCGTCGAAGCGGGTCATGGCGTTCGGGTCGGCCAGCAGGACGCTGGTGTCGAGAACATAGGTGCGCCGGTCGGACTTGCGGCGCGTTGTGCTGGTCACCACGGAAGGACGTACCCCCTCGGATGAGGTCGGGGAGCGACGAAGAGGAGCTGGACCGGTTGACGGCCACCCTGCACGGGCCGAAAACCGGCCCTCCGCTGCTTCTTCCGTGCCGTGACCGCACGGTCGGGCTGGTGCAAAGGGCCTCCCGGGCGGACGACCCCGAGTCGCCCGCTGAGATCCGATGCCCGTGGTTCGGGCATCGACCTGCTTGCCTTATGCCCTCGAACATGCGCCGCCATGCCACGGTCTGCAACGACGCGCAGGTGAACTCCGTGTTACTGGCGCCCTGAAATGGGTGATTCACGCCTCATGCGCCCGATGGGGTCATCCACCGTAGCGAGGGGGTTATCCAGTGTGGCGACGGTGACGGGGGTCCTGTGTCGCGTCGACGACCGCCGTCACGATCACGTCACCCGCCGTAGCGGCGGTGGCGGGCCGCGTAGTCCCGCAGGGCGCGCAGGAAGTCGACCTTGCGGAACGCGGGCCAGAAGACCTCGCAGAAGTAGTACTCGGAGTGCGCCGTCTGCCAGAGCATGAATCCGGACAGCCGCTGCTCCCCGCTGGTGCGGATCACCAGGTCCGGGTCGGGCTGGGCACCGGTGTAGAGGTGCCGGCCGATCATGTCGACGTCGACGGAGTCGGCGAGGTCGCCCATCGCGATGCCCTTGTCCTGGGCGTCGAGGATCATCGAGCGGACGGCGTCGGCGATCTCCTGGCGGCCGCCGTAGCCGATGGCGACGTTCACCAGTATTCCGTCGACGTGCGCGGTGGCCTCCTCGGCCTCCTTGAGCGCGTTCTGCATCGGGGAGGGCAGGAGGTCGGGGGTGCCGACGTGGTGGACCCGCCAGCGGCCGTCGGCGGCGAGGGTACGGACGACGTCCTCGATGATGCCGAGGAGGGGGACCAGCTCCTCCTTGGCGCGGTCGAAGTTGTCCGTGGAGAGCAACCAGAGGGTGACGACCTCGACATCGGTCTCGGAGCACCAGCCGAGGAACTCCTCGATCTTCTCGGCGCCAACCCGGTGGCCGTGCACGGTGCTGGATCCGGCGGCCTTCGCCCAGCGGCGGTTGCCGTCCATGATGACGCCGATGTGCTTGGGCACCTGAGCGTGGTCCAGGTGGCCTTCCACCCGGCGTGCGTAGAGCCTGACGAGCAGGCCGCGCAGCTTGTCGCGCAGGTTCACTTGAGGTCCGCCCCTCGTGATTCGGATGCGGGGGTCCGCGTGATCGGATGCGGGAGTCCGCGGGATTCGAATGCGGGAGTCCGCCCGCCGAAGCCTACCCCGCGGGGAGTTGAGGGAGGCGCGGGAGGGAGGGCGCCCGGGGGATGGGGTTCCGGTCGCCACGCGGGGCGCGGGCCGGTTGTGGCTGGTGGCGTCTCTCGGCGGGGCGCGCGGGCCGGTTGCGGCTGGTCGCGTCTCTCGGCGGGCCGGTTGTAACTGGTCGCGCCCCGCGGCGGAGCCGCCGATGTGTGCAGCCCCGGCACCCCTTCGACGGCGTGGCCCCGAGGCCGCCTGAGAAGTGGGTGAAAAAACGGGCCGGTCCGTGGGGGGGAGACGGACCGGCCCGAGGGGGGGTTTCCACCATAACCCTTTGTAAGTGATGCCGCGTGCATCGGCGTGCCACAACTACTCTCCGGAGTCGTCCGGCGACGCCGCGATGGGCCTGGAACGCTGTATTCACGGGCCCCGCATGGCCGATTCGCAGCGGAATCCCAGGGAAACTGGCCGCATTCGGGGAGATCAAGAGGGTTTGGGCCGTCTTGGTGACGCCTCGGCGGGTTGCGCACCCGTCCCTCCGACGGGCTACCCCGGCCGCGAACGACGGCTTGACGGGAGCCAGTGGGGCATCGCGGCACCGCGCAGCCCCCTCCACTGCACGGTGCCGCCCGCGCAGCTTTGCTCACGCGAATTACCTTGGTCTGAACTTACGTGAGCCAACAGGGTGATACGGGACGTCAGAGGTAACGATGTGAAAACACTAGGGAAATGAGAGATGAACGGAGGGGTTGACTGTTCACGTATGCGTAGATCCGCGCACTAGCGAACAACTTGCCCCGATTGGCTCATCCGTGTCACGACTTGCACCACGATGATCTTCGATGATCCTTTGGGCGCACCCGGTACCGGGTGGTCGTCCGGCGCGTCGAACGGCAGTTCTTGGCCATTCTTCGTCGCCTGGCATTCCAAGGCCGGTGGATCACGGCCGGCGCTCCGGCTTGCGGGCGTCGAAGAGGTGCCTGGCGCTGTGCGCGACGAATGGTCCTTCCGCCTCGATCCGCCGGTGCAGGGCGCGGAGTTGGGGCTCGTACTCCTCGACCGTGAAGCCGGGGACCATCCATACGACCTTCCGCAGGAAGTGCACGACGGCGGCGATGTCGTGGAACTCCATCCGCAGCCGTTCGGCCCGCAGGCCGACGACCTCCAGCCCCGCCGCCTCCGCCGCGGCGCGCTCCCGGTCGGGATGACGCCCGCCGCGGACCGCCTCCGGCTGCGGCCCGAGGAAGTACTCCACCAGCTCGAAGACGCTGGCGGGTCCGACGTGCTGGGCGAAGTAGGTGCCGCCGGGGCGCAGCACACGCGCGATCTCGGACCAGTGGGCCCGCACCGGGTGCCGGCTGAGCACCAGGTCGAAGGACTCGTCGGCGAACGGCAGCGGGGCGTCCTCGGCCGAGGCGACGACCACGACACCGCGCGCGCCCAGCAGGGCGCTCGCCTTGGGGACGTTGGGCGCCCAGCCCTCGGTGGCGGCGAGCAGCCGGGGCCGGCGGCCGGGGGCGGCGGTGTCAAGCGTCTTGAGGGCGAAGTCGAGGACCTCGCCGCCGCCGGTCTGGATGTCGAGGACGGCGGTGGCCCGGGCCAGTCGTCCGCCGGCGGCGCGGGCGTAGCCCCAGGAGGGGCGCGCCTCGGTGGCCCGGCCCTCGAACCAGGAGAAGTCCCAGCCCTCGGTGGGCACGGCGGCGCCCTCGGCGACGAGGTCCTCGAAAGTACGGTGCGTCTGCTCGGCCATGGCCCGCATGATCCCAACGGAATGTCAGTGCCCGCTGCTATTTTCGCCCACCATGACGACGACCGATGGCACGTACACCGCTGGTGAGAAGGAAATCCTGCACGCGGGCCTGGACCGGCACCGGGACGCGGTGCTGTGGAAGCTGGAGGGCCTCGACGACGAACAGCTGCGCCGCCCGATGACCCCGTCGGGGACGAACCTGCTGGGGCTGGTGAAGCATCTGGCGTCGGTGGAGTACGGCTGGTTCGTGTCGAGCTTCGGCGGCGAGGTCGAGCCGCTCTGGTTCGACCCGTACACGGACGAGGACCTGTCGGTCGGTCCCGGCGAGACGACCCAGCAGATCATCGACTTCTACGGCCGTGCGCGCGCCGCGGCCGACGCGGTGATCACCGGGCGTCCACTGGAGGCACTGGGCCGCCCGGACTGGCGGGACCACCCGGTCTCCCTGCGCTGGGTGCTGGTGCACATGCTCGAGGAGACCGCCCGGCACGCCGGGCACATCGACATCCTGCGCGAGCTGATCGACGGAACGACGGGCGACCACCGCCGCCCCGCAACGGGGGGTACGGGCTGACTGGGGCGTCGGGCGGGGGCGACTGAGAGGGCGTCGGACGGGGCCGGTCGACGGGGCCGGTCGACGGGGGCGTCGGACGGGGCAGTTCGACGGAGCCGCTCGACGGGGCCGTCGGACGGTGCAGCTCGACGGAGCCGGTCGACAGGGCCGTCGGACGGGGCCGGTACCACCGACCGAGCGGGCGGTCCGGCGGTGCCGCCCGACCGGGCCGTTGGGGGCGACTGAGCGGGCCGCCGTCCGGCGGTCCGACCGACCGGGCCGTGCGGCGGTCCCGCCTTACCTGGCCCTCCGGCAGCACCGCACTACCGCACCACCGACCGCCGGACGGCTCACGGCACCAGTGGCCGGACCTCCTCGGCGGTGAACCGTACGAAGCCCTCGGGATCGGGTTCGTCCCCCGTCGGCTGGAGGATGACGGTGTCGGCGCCGGCCTCGGTGAGCCGCCGCACGGCTTTGGCGACGGCGCCCGCGTCTCCGGCGACGCCGAGTTCGGGGACCGACTCCAGGCCCTCGGCGGCGAGTTCGGCGCGGAGCCGGGCGGCCGCGTCGGCCCCGGTGGCGGTGAGGAGATAGACGACGACCTGGTGCGGCTCGTCCGCGCCCCGGCCGGCGGCCGCCCGTCCCTCCTCGACGAGCCGCCGGGCCCGGCGGACGCCGTCGGGCGGGGTGGCGGCGGTCAGGATCGTCCCGTCGGCGGCCTCGCCGGAGAGGCGGAGGGTGCGAGGGCCTTCGGCTCCGGCGAGGATCCGGACGGGGTCGGCGGGCGGCCAGTCGAGCGCGACGTCGTCGAGCCGCACGTACCGTCCGTCCACGGTGAGTCGCTCGCCGCGCAACAGTGCGCGCAGGGCGTCGAGATGCTCGCGGAGCAGAGTCAGCGGGGACTCGGCACGGGCGCCGACCTGGCCCATCCAGTCCTGCACGCCGTGGCCGACGCCGAGGATCGCGCGCCCCGGGAACAGCCGGTGCAGCGCGGCGGCCTCCATGGCGGTGATGGCGACGTTCCGCAACGGTACGGGCAACAGCCCCACGCCGACCCGCACCCGCTCCGACCAGGCGAGGGCGGCGGCGGCGGTGGAGATCCCACCCTCCCGGAAACAGTCCTCCCACAGCCACAACTCCTCGAGCCCGACATCATCCGCGACCCGAACCACGGCACGGAGTCGCTCGGGGGGCAGCTGGGGACGGAATACGGCGCCGAGTGCGGTCATAGGACCTTCCTAACCGGCGGGCCCGGAGAGCCACAACCGCATTGACCGAACAGACCTCTCAACGCATCGCAGGCTGCGGGTCCGGTAGACGTACTCCTGCGCGGCGGGCGCGTTCGAGGGCAGCGGCGCCGGCCCCACCGGGATCGGCAAAGCCACGCCTGTCGTTGAGCACCGCGGCAGGCTTCACTCGTCCGTGTTGCGGATACGGTCACTTCGGGAACCGCTGGGAGACAAGCGAGAGGCAGACCATGAGGCGCTGGCGGGACGGGCGGGGAAGGCTGGTCATCCACGGCGGCGAGGAACCGGTCGTCGTCCCGCTGGAGATCGCCACGTCCTATCGCGCTCGCGCCAGAGGCCTGTTGGGACGCGACGGGCTCGACGGTGCGATCCTGCTCTCCCCCGCCAGCGGCATCCACACGTTCCGGATGCGGATGCCGATCGACGTCGCCTATCTGGACCGGCGTCTGACCGTCATCGCCGTCCGCACCATGCCGCCGGGACGGCTCGGCCTGCCGCGTCTCCGGTCCCGGCATGTGCTGGAGGCGGAGGCCGGGGCCATGGCGGGGTGGGGCGTGAAGGTGGGGGCACGGGTGGGCGTCGAACCGTGACCGCGCCCCGCGGCCGGGGCACCGACGTCACTCAGCCCCCCGTCCTCGGGAACGTCACCTCCACGCGGCGGTTCTTCTTGCGGCCCTCCTCCGTGGAGTTGTCGGCGATCGGGTACTGCTCGCCGTAGCCGCGGACGTCGAAGGTGAGGTTCGGGTCGTTCAGGTCCTGGTCGAGGACGCCCTGTACGGCGTTGGCGCGCTGGCGGGAGAGGACGTCTCCGTGGGCCGAGGAGCCCAGGTCGTCCGTGAAGCCGAAGACGCGGACCTGGGTCGCGTTCTGCTTCCTGATCTCCTCCGCGATCGTGTCGATCCGCGCCTTCGCCGCCGCGCTCAGCTTCGAGCTGTCCTTGCTGAACAGCACCTCGGCCTGGAGGGCGAACGTCACGTCCGCGTTGGTGTCCTCACGGCGCTCGTCACCGCTCTGGTCCTCCACGACCGACTTGATGTCCAAAACCTTGGGATCGGCGAGGGTGGCACCTTCGGGGAGCTTGAGGTCGGGGTCGGTGGGGTCGATCTTCACGGGCGCGGCGGCGGAGGGCTCGGTGCCCGGCGGGACGCTCGGGTCGCCGCCGTCGGCACGGGCTGCCGTCGCGCCGTAGAGGTTCGTGACCAGCAGGAGCGTCGCGGCGCCCAGGGTCAGCGGGAGGCGTGGTGTGGTCACTTCGGCCTCACCCGGAGATCTGGATCGTGCCGCTGGCGAAGGTGGGGAGTTGGAGGGTGACCTCGGTGGTGTCGGCCGGTGGGGCGGGGAACTGCATGAAGACCGCGAGTGTCTGTCCCGCCTTCAGTGTCGAGAAACCGGTCGTGGTCAGAGGCCGGCCGTCCGTGTCCCGAAGCACGTAGTACCGCTTCTTCCCCTTGGAGTCGACGAGCGTGGCGCCGCCCAGCGACCGGCCGTTCCTGATGATCTCCGTCTCGTTGCCGCTGAGGGCGGACGGAATGACGACGGTCTGGGCGCCGTCGTTCTTCAGGACGCCGTTCACCGTGACGAAGCCACCGGAATCGCGCTGCGCGGAGCTGATCTGGAGAAGGAGTCCGTTCGATCCCTGCAACTCCGCGATGGGGGTGGACGACTGACCCTCCTGGGTGCTCGGGTCGGCCTGGCCGCTCCTGGCCGCCGAGGCCTGCGGCGTCTTCCCGTCGTCGCCGCCTCCCCCGCCGCTGCCACATGCGGCCGCGCCCAGGGCCAGACCGGCCGCGGCGATCAGAGCGACCATCCCCCTGCGGGCCTGCGTGGTGAACCGAACGCTCATCGCTCCGCTTCCTTCATCACTCGTCGATTCGATTGTCAGTCGGCCAGATGGACGTCGAAGAGGTCCTCGGGTTTCGGGAGATCCGTGAGGTGGTGCGGGTCCAGGTCCCAGACACCACGGCCCCGGCACGTGAGTTCGGGCAGCGGCCGGTCGTCGCCCGAGGAAGGGCTCGCGGTGGGGTCCGGGGTAGGGGTCGGAGACGGGTCCGGGGCGGGGAACGTGCACAGCGACTCGATCACGGCTGTGGCCCGCGCCCTCGACTTGACGTTCTCCGTGCCGGGTACGACGGAGTCCCCCACCGATTTGTTGGTCCGGGCCTCGACCTCATAGCTCAGCGGACCTTCCGCGTGGCACTGCAGACGGGTGGCGTCGTTCTGTGACAGGAGTTGGTCGGCGCGCCAGCATGAGTCGGAGACCAGGACATTGCCCTGGAAGACGTCCTGCCACTTGGTCGGGTCGAGAACGTCCAGCAGCCACTGGTCCGCGAGTTGCTTACGGGTGTCGAGGGCCGCCGCGAGAGCCGCCGAGTCGGCGGCCGTCTGGGCGCCGTTGCGATTCACCGCGGCCTGGCCGACCGCCAGGTAGGCGAGTGCGAGGAAGAGCAGACCCGCCACCACCGTGATGTAGATGGGAAAGGCCTGCCCTGCGTCTCGGTAACTGCGCGCGTCCGTCAGCCGGTGATCTCTGCGATCTTCGAGGTGATCGCGTCGTAGATCGTCTGACCGATACTCGTACCCGTGATCGCCAGCACGATCGCCACCACCACCGCGATGATCCCCAGGTACTCGACCGCGGTCTGCCCCCGGTCGTCGGCGCGGCGCTGCAGCGCGACAAGCATCCTCAGCATCCGGTCGCTCATGGTGCTCCCCTCCGGGTTCGGTTCCGATCGTCGCAACGTACGGCGGAACATACCCGTCCGCGGAGGGTCCCAGGACCCAAATCCGGACCCAGTTCATCCTGTTCAGCCTCATGACACCCCCAGCCACTTGGCCGTCGCCTGGGCGCGGGTGGCGGTGTGGAGCTTGGCGAAGATGCGGTTGATGTGGTTCTTGACCGTCTTCTCGCTGATGAAGCAGACGGCGGCGATCTGCTGGTTGTTCATGCCGGACGCGATGAGGTTCATGATCTCCGCCTCCCTGCCGCTCAGTTGAAAACGGGACTTCGACGACTGTCCCACAGTTGATTGCAGTTGCGAAAGCCCTTTGGGTGGAAAATGTGTTGGGAGGGCGCGTAGTTCGGGTTTTGCGTGTGCAGTTGCATGGTCTCTGATATGGGCCAGCAACGCGTTCGTGGCCGTCGGTGTGAAGTGCGGTCGGCCGCCGCCCACGTCCCGTACCGCCTGTGCCAGCTGTGCCGTCGTGAACTCGCCGTGGACCAGGTAGCCGCCGGCGCCCAGGCGTACGGCCTCCTGCACGATCTCCGTCTCGTCGCTGTACGTCAGCATCATGACCGGGGCCAGGCGAACCAGGTGCGGCAGCGCCGACATACCGTCGACACCGGGCATGCGGACGTCGAGCAGGATGACGTCGGGGCGCAGGCGCAGGGCCGCCTCGTAGGCCGCGCGGCCGTCGTCGGCCTCGGCGACGACCGTGAGGCCGTCCGCGGCGCGGAGGACGGCCGTCAGGCCCGCGCGGATCACCGGGTTGTCGTCGGCCACCAGGACGCGCAGGGGCGGGGGCGGTGGCTCTTCGCGCTCCGTGAAGGGGTGCTGCGGCATCGGGGGGCCTCCTCTCGTCTCCGTCATGTCAGTGGCACCTCCACGCGGACCTCGGTGCCCTCGTCGGTGGTCAACCGGAGGCGCGCGCCCATCGACGCGGCCCGTTCCGTCATGCCGAGAAGGCCGAAGTGGCCGGCGTGGCCCAGGTCTTCGAGGGCCGCGTCCGGGGGCAGGCCCCGGCCGTCGTCCCGGATGGTCACCACCAGGTGGGTGGGCGTGGTCCTGGCCCGTACGTCGACCCTCGTCGCGCGTGCGTGGCGGTACGCGTTCTCCAGGGCCTCCGCCGCGATGCTCAGCAGCTGGCGGCTCGCGGCGGGGGCGAGGGGGAAGGGGGCGGCCGGGCCGTCGTACGTGGTGGGGAGGGACGTGCGGGTGGTGAAGTCCGCTGCCAGGGACTCCAGTTCCGCCCGTACGTCCGACGGTCGCGCGTCGGTCGCGGTCCGCAGGTCCGTCAGCAGGTCCCTGGACTCCTCCGCCGCCTTGCGGGCCGCGTTCGCCACCAGTTCCGCCTGCTGTCTGATCAGCGCCGGGTCCAGGCGGTCCGGGGACGCGGCCGCCGACACCGCCAGGCCGTCGGCGATCAGTGCGACGCCGTAGAGGGTCTTGGTCACCGAGTCGTGCATCTCGCGGGCCAGGCGGGCGCGTTCGGCGCTCACCGCCTCCGTCGCCGCCAGGCGTGCGCGGGTCTCGGTGAGGGCCTCGGTGGCGGTGCCGAAGCGGAGTATCAGGGTGCGCAGGGTGGAGCCCATCGCGCCGGTGATCACGCACAGGCCGGGCAGCAGGAGGGAGTCCGCCACACCGGTGTGGTGCTTCAGCGTCTCCTCCACGACCAGGAGGATCAGCGACTGGAGAGAGGCGAAGACCGCCGCTCCGCGCCAGCTGTAGAGGAGGCCGGCGACGAGCGGGGTGCAGACGCTGACGTAGGCCAGGGTGGTGTCGGGGCCGGCCGAGATCAGCAGGAAGGAACCGAAGAGGGTGTCGGCGGCCAGCAGCGTGGGGTGGCGCAGGAGGAGCGGGCCGAAGCGCTGCCAGTCCCGGAAGAGGACGTACGACATCATGAAGGTGACGACCACCGCCGAGCCGACCAGGCGGGTGCCCAGGCCGGGGGTGGCGTTGAGGAGGGCCGCGGGGGCCGCCACGGCGATCATCGCCAGGCGGAAGCCGAAGACCTGGCGGCCCATCGCCCGCAGGGCCCGGATCTCGACCTTCCCGTCGTCCTCCCGTGCCGCCATCACCATCACCGCCCTCCCTCGGCTACTTCCCCGTGACCGACCCGAAGTCGACCCCGGAGCCCAGCAGCAGGCCGGCGGCCAGCAGGAGCATCGTGGCCGGCACCATGAACGTGGTGATCATCAGCGTGGCCCTCGGCACCGCCCGGGCCGCCTTGCGGCGGGCGTTCTGGGCGTCCGTACGGCGCATGTCCTTGGCCAGGGCGACCAGGGTGTCGACGATCGGCGCGCCCAGTTCCTCGCCCTGCTGGAGCGCCGTGACGAACATCGCCACCTGTTCGGAGTCGTTGCGGCGGCGGAGTTCCGCGAAGGCCTGGCGGCGGCTCATGCCGAGGTCCAGCTGGCGGAGCGTGATGCGGAGTTCGTCCGCCCAGGGGCCCTCGTAGTGCGAGGCGACCCGGTCCAGGGCCTGCCGGAAGCCGAGGCCGGCGCTCACCACCACCGCGAGGACGTCCAGGAAGTCGGGCAGGGTGCGTTCGATGACGTCCTTGCGGATACGGATCGCCGACCAGATGCCGACCTCCGTCCAGAACGCGCCGAAGAGGAGGAGGAGAACGGCCATCAGCCATTGCCCCCTCAGCAGGAAGACCAGGAAGCCGACGCCGCCGAGTGCGCCGTAGACCGCCCGGCGGGCGGCGTACCGGTCGATCGTCAGGCCGCCGGGGTTGCCCGCCAGGTCGATCCTGCGGCGGTACTTGGCGACCAGGCGCGGGCCCATCAGGCGCAGGACGGCGGGGGCGTAGCGCATGCCCATGCGGTCGACGAGGGAGTTGGCGGCGCCGGTGCGGGTGGCGCCCACCTCCAGGGCGATCGCCAGGTCGGAGGGGAGTTTCGCGTCCGCGCGGTACATGCGGACGCCCGCGAAGACACCCCAGACGCCGAGGGCCATCAGGAGGGCCAGGAGTAGTGCCATGGTCACAGCCCCCTACACGTCGATGCGGCTGAGGCGGCGGATGAGGACGAAGCCGATGACGTAGAGGCCGAAGGCGATGAGCACGGCCGCCTGGCCCAGGGTGGTGCCCGTCATGCGGTCCAGCGTGTCGCCCTTGACCCCGTTCATCAGGAACAGCGCGCCGATGCCGAGCACCGGGACGGCGTACGACGTCATCGTCACCTGGGAGAGCTGGGTGCGGACCTCGCGGCGGGTCTCCTTGCGTTCCTCCAGGGTCTCGGTGAGGTTGCGCAGGGCGGAGACGACCTGGCCGCCCGCCCGGTTGGACAGGACGAGCGTCGTGACCAGGACGACCAGCTCGCGGGACGGGAGCCGGTCGGTCAGTTCGCCCAGCGCGTCGTCCATGGAGTGGCCGATCGCCAACTGGTCGGCCACCTTGCCCAGTTCCTCGCCGGCCGGGGCCTCCAGCTCCTCCGCCGCCATGCCGATCGCGGTGCGCAGGGCGAGTCCGGCGTGCGTGGCGTTGGCCAGGATGCGGGCGAGTTCCGGGAGTTGGGCGATGAACCGCTCGATGCGTTTCTGCCGCTGCCAGTTGAGGAACTGCACGGCGGCGAAGACCCCGAGGAGGCCGGCGATCGGCCCGAAGAACGGCGCCAGGGCGGCCTGCCCGATGAGCCAGAGGGCCACGACGGCGGCGAGCAGGTAGACGAAGAACTCGCCGGGCGTCACGTCCAGGCCCGTCGCCGCCAGCCGGAGTTCCAGCCGCCTGCCGATCCCCGTGCCGCGCAGCCGCCGGTCGAGGTTGCGGAAGCGGCGCCGGCGGCCGGTGAGCGGGACCTGGCCGGTGGCGGAGAGGCGGTCCACGAGGGCGGCGCGCTGGGCCCTGCCGGAGGCGTAGGTGTGCAGGCCCACCACGGCCAGCAGGCAGGTCAGCAGGGTGATGCCGGTGGTGAGGGTGACGAGGTCATGGAGGGTCATGGCCTACCTCGCTTCTCGGGTGGTGAGCTGGTCGAAGTGCTGGGCCACGCCGAAGGCCTGCGGGATCGGCTGGCTCGCCATGTAGAGGCGGTCGGCGGTGCGGCGCGGGAGCGGGAAGTACTGGAAGGCGCCGTGGACATGGCCGTCGTGGGTCATGGGCCGGGCGTCGAAGCGGGCCACCGTCGCCAGCCGGTACGGCTCGCTGCCGTGGCTGTCCAGCACCGCGATCTCGGTGATCCGGCGGGCGCCGTCCACGAACCGGGTCAGCTGGACGATGACCTCGACCGCGCTGTTGATCTGGTCGTGCAGGGCGACGAAGGGGACTTCGACGTCCGACATGGAGGCCAGGGTCTGGAGCCGGGTCAGGGCGTCCTCCGCGCTGTTGGCGTGGACGGTCGCGAGCGAGCCGTCGTGACCGGTGGACATGGCCTGGAGCATGTCCAGGGACTCGCCGCCGCGGACCTCGCCGACCACGATCCGGTCGGGGCGCATCCGCAGCGAGTTGCGGACCAGGTCGCGGATGCTGACCTGGCCCTTGCCCTCGACGTTCGCCGGGCGGGACTCCAGGCGGACCACGTGCGACTGCTGGAGCTGGAGTTCGGCGGAGTCCTCGATGGTGATGATGCGCTCGTGCGCCGGGATCAGCCCGGAGAGGGCGTTCAGCAGGGTGGTCTTCCCGGTGCCGGTGGCGCCGGAGACGATGATGTTGAACTTCGCCTGCACGAGGCCGGCCAGCAGATACACCATGGGCTCGTCGAGCGAGCCGAAGCCGATCAGCTCCTGGAGGGTGAAGGAGCGCGGGAAGCGGCGGATGGTGAGGATGGGGCCGGTCAGGGAGAGCGGCGGGATGATCACGTTGACGCGTTCGCCGGAGGGGAGGCGGGCGTCGACCATCGGGTTGGACTCGTCCACGCGGCGGTTGACCGTGGAGACGATCCGCTCGATGGTCTGCATCAGCTGGTCCGCGGACGCGAACCGCAGCGGCAGTTGCTCGACCCGGCCGCCGCGCTCGACGAAGATCGCGTCGGGGCCGTTCACCATGATTTCCGTGATCGACACGTCTTCCAGCAGCGGTTCCAGGATGCCGAGGCCGAGGGCCTCGTCGACGACCCGGCGGATCAGCTGCGAGCGCTCGACGGTCGACAGCACCGGGCCCTCGCGGCTGATGATGTGGCCGAGGACGCGTTCGAGACGGGCCCGGCGCTCGGCGGCGGCCAGCGCGCTCATCTCCGCGAGGTCGATCTCCTCCAGGAGCTTGGCCCGGTAGGAGGAGACCAGATGGCCGTCCTCGCCCCGGCTGCCGTGCTCCTCGGGGGAGTTGATACGTGCCCGCAGGCTCATGGTTGCCGTGCTCCTCGTTCAGTGGTCGACGGGCATCGTGGCGGACTTGGTGGCGTTGCCCAGCTCCCAGACGATCTTCGGGATGTGGACGGTGGCGGTCACGGTGACCGAGTCGCCGCCGCCGGAGGACGCGCAGCTCACGTCGATCCCGCCGCTGACCGCGCCGGCGCAGGCCGCGCCGACGTCCTGGCTCAGCGAGGCGGCCCGGGCCCCGGCCCGGGCCGCCGTCCCGGCCTGCTCGGCGGCGTAGGCGACGGCGCCGAGCTGGATGCCGGCCAGCCCGACGATGAGCAGCACCGGGATGAACCCGAGGTACTCGACGGCGACCTGGCCGCGGTCGCGCTGGTTGCGGCGCATCAGTGCGTCACCTCCTCCACCGTGCCGGCGTGGCCGTGCACGGTGACGGGGAAGTCGATGGTGCCGGGGAAGAGCACCGGGACGCGCAGCGAGACGTCGGCGGTGACCATGCCGGTGCCGCCGCACCGGTCCACCGTGGCGCCCTCCCGCCAGGCGCTGGAGAGGTCCTCCAGCGCGGCCTGCTCGCAGACACCGAACCGTGCCCCCCGGGGGACGGCCGTGCCCGCGCGTACGCCTTCGTCGGCGGCGTTTCCGGCGAGGGTGAAGGCGTATCCGACGAGGACGGCCTGCCACATCAGCACGAGGGTGAGGATGATGATCGGGGTCATGCCGAGGAGTTCGATGGTGACCTGGCCGCGGTCGGGTGCGGCGCCGGTGGGTCGTCGGTCGGGTGCGGGTGCGTGGGGGCTGGTCGCGCAGTTCCCCGCGCCCCTATGGGGCGCTTCCCTGCGGGACGCTTCAAAGTCTCGCTTTGCTGAAGCGCGCCCAAGGGGCGCGGGGAACTGCGCGAACGGCCACAGCGGCGCCGCACCCGACCCACGGCCGACCGCCCCCGCACCCGCACCCGACCCACGGCGCCTCACGGCAGCTCCCTCCGCCGCCGGAAACCGACCGCCCCCCGCTCCCCGGCCCGGGCCCGCCCCGCGGTCCGGCGCGGCACCGTCCCCTCCGCCGTCCGTACCAGGCCCAACTCCCCGGCCAGCGCCCACAGCGCCTGCTTCACCGTGCTGCGGGCGTCCAGTTCGTGGACGCGTCCGGCGTCCACCACGCCCTGGAGTTCCTTGAAGTTGGCGGGGATCGGGGTCCCCGCCAGCGCGGTGCCGGTGATCCGCTGGATCAGGGCCGGCTGGATCTCCGTGGCCCTGGTGTGCCGGTTGACGACCACCGTGGTCTCCTCGGCCTTGCGGATCTGCAGCCGGTCCCACATCCGCACCGTGCGCTTGGCGGCCCGTACGGCGACCACGTCCGGCGTGGTCACCAGGAGCGCCAGGTCGGCGGTCTCCACGGCCGCCGCGCCCGCCCCGCCGAGCTGGGCGCCGCAGTCGACGACCACGATCTCGTGGCGGGAGCGCAGGGCGCTGAGGATCTGGCGGGCGGCCCGGTCGGTGACCTCCTCGCCGCGTTCGCCCTCGGCGGGCGCGAGGAGCAGGGCGAGCCCGGAGTCGTGGCGGAAGACGGCCTCGGCCATCACGCGGGGGGAGATGTCGTTGACCGCGGCCAGGTCGGCGACCGAGCGGCGGAACTGGACGTCCAGGTAGGAGGCGACGTCCCCGGTCTGGAGGTCGAGGTCGACCAGGGCGGTGGAGTGGCCGGAGGCCTGCGCGGCGAGGGCGATCTGGATCGCCACCAGGGTCGCGCCGGTCCCGCCCTTGGCGCCGCTGACGGTGACGACGGTCCCGCCGACGCCGGCGAACGCGTCCGCGCCGTGGCCGAGGTGGCGCCGTACGCCCGTGGACCACTGGGCGACCGCCTGGACGCGGCCGGCCAGCTCCTCGTAGCTCATGGGGAGTCCGACCAGGCCGCGGGCGCCGGAGTCCATCGCGGCGGCGAACAGGCCGGGGCTGGTGTCGGTGGTGACGAGGACGACGCCGACCGCCGGGAAGCGCAGGGCGACCTCGCGGATCAGTTCCAGGGCCGGGACCGGGCCGATGCGTTCGTGGACGACGACGACCTCGGGGAGTTCGTCGACGGACTCGGCGGCGAACCGGGCGAGGGTGTCGACGAGTTGGGTGGAGTCGACGACGGGCGGCAGCGGTTCGCTGTCCGGGAGCTGGCTGAGCAGGGAGACCAGGGAGCGGACGGCGTCCGCGTCACCGACGGCGGGGAGGATCCTGATGGGCATGCGAGGCGCCTCTCACTTGTCCGTCGCGAGTTCGTAGGTGCGGTCCTTGTCCGGCACGCTGGTGGTCGTGCCGGGCGCGACCAGGGCCAGCCGGACCCGCTGGGCGAAGGACTCCGCGTAGGTGAGGCGCTGGGCGTCGAGCGTGGACAGCGCGAAGGTGATGGGGACGGCGTCGCTGGGCTGCTGGTTCCGGTTGTCCGGGTCCACGTAGCTGAGCTGGGCGCCGACGTCCAGGACCCGGGCGTTGGTCACGATGATCTTCGACTGGTCGGGGTCGCTCTGCTGCTTGCCCTGGAAGGTGGCGTAGACGTTGACCAGCGAGCCCGGGGTGATCTTGCCGGCCACTCCGGTGGCCGCGTCGATCATGATCGCGACCTCCTGCTCGCCGGCCTTCAGCGCGGGCTGGTCGACGATCATGTCGGTCTGGAGCAGCGAGCCCCTCTTCAGCGTGGTGACCGCGATCTTTCCCTCGATCGCGCTGAGGCTGGTGACGGCGTTGGCGGACAGCCACCGCTTGGGCATCTCGACCTTCTCGAACTGGCCGGCGCTCAGGGTCGTGTACGGCTTGACGTCCGACCGGACCTTGTACGCGGTGACCTTGGGGCCGACCTCGGACTTCGCGTTGTCGATGACCGAGAGCACGCCGGCGAACGCGCCGAGCGCGCAGATCACCGACAGGATCAGGAGTATCACGCCGCGGCGCTGACGGGAGTTCATGGACCGTGCGACCTCATCGGGGAAGCGGGGAAGTGGGGGAACCGAGCGGTGGGTGGTACGGGTCAGGCGGGCGTCCGCTGTTCCAGCGCGCGGTGCGCCGGGGGGTCGTAGACGGGCGGGGTGGCGGAGCAGAAGACACAGCGGTCGCCGATGACGTCGATGCCGCACCAGTGACAGCTGGTCCGCCGGACCGAGGTGACCAGTTGGTAGAGGACCGACAGGTCGGCGAGGTAGCTGGTGAACTCGATCATCCGGCCGGTCCCCCACCACCGGGACGACTCGGCCGGCAGCGGGGTCTCGCGCAGGCCGTACGAGCCCCAGGTCTTGGCGAGGCCGCCGATCCACTCGGACTGCAGCTGTCCCCTGGCGACCAGCATCCAGGTGCTGAACTCGGGTCCGGTCAGGGTCGCGTCCGGGCCGACCCGGACCAGTTGCGGCTGGGGGTGCGCGACGACGGCGAACTGGGTGCCGGGCATCCAGGACTTGGCGTGCGCCTTGAGGGTGACCGGGACCCGGTCCAGCTTGGTGACCGAGCCGAGGACGGCGCCGGAGTGGATGTAGTGGGTGAGCAGCCGGCCGGCCGACGCGAGGACGCCGGGGCTGAGGTCGCAGGAGGCCAGCTGCCGCAACTGCCGGGCCAGGACGGCGATGCCGAGGGGCGGCAGGTCGGGGCGGAACAGGGCGATCCGGTCGCTCTCCAGCAGGGAGCGCAGGGTGTGCAGGCGCCGGGTCACGGCTTCGGGTACGGCCGCGGAGCAGACGACGATCACGTGCCCGTGCTGCTCGATGAGCGCCACGAACTCGGCGAGGGTCTGGTCGAGGGGCCGCTGGTCCAGGTCCCGGAGCACGACCGCGGGCATGGTCCGCTCGTCCTGCACCGGCAGCGCCATGTCGGCGCTGGTCACGGCAATGGCAGTTGGCACGCGCAGCTCCCCGCTCTTCACACCCCGGCGGCCCACCGGTGTTACTCCAATGAGCCGGGACGACTTCATTGCGTGACTACCTCAGCACTGTAACCACGCCTCTGTGACCGGAGAACAGCGTTTGTCCAGCTGTCTGGGATCCGTGACCACACAAGTAGCTTCAAATCGGGACAGGTTGAGCATATGACCGGGGCCTGACCCGGTCAGCGGCCGCTTTGAATTTGGTCTGGACCTATTGACACGTGAATTGGTCTGGACCACCTTGATTGTCATGCCCAGACTCATCCCCCGACTCGTGTCCCGGCATGCCGGACAGCGAGGTATCCGAACCTGGTCGGCCGTGGCCGCGCTCGCCACCGCCCTCGCGATGGCGGGCCTGGCCTCCTCCCCGGCCTCCGCCGCCGATGTCAACAACGTGAAGAACGCCGGCTTCGAGTCGGCCCTCGCCAACTGGACCTGCTCCGCCGGCAGCGGTACGACCGTCTCCTCCCCCGTCCACTCCGGCGCCGCCGCCCTCAAGGCGACCCCGGCCGGGCAGGACTACGCCCAGTGCAGCCAGACGGTGGCGGTGAAGGCCAACTCCACCTACACGCTGAGCGCGTGGGTGCAGGGCTCCTACACCTACCTCGGGGTGACCGGCACCGGCACCACGGACGTGTCGACCTGGACCCCGAACACGTCCTGGACGCAGCTGTCGACGACCTTCACCACGGGTTCCTCGACCACCTCGGTCACGGTCTGGACGCACGGCTGGTACGGCCAGGCCGCCTACTACGCCGACGACTTCTCGGTCTTCGGCCCCGACGGCGGCGGCGGTTCCGACCCGACGCCGACCGTCCCGGCGACCCCGACCGGCCTCGCGGTCTCCGGTACGACCTCGTCCTCGGCGTCCCTGTCCTGGAGCGCGGTGTCGGGCGCGACCGGCTACAACGTCTACCGCAACGGCACCAAGGTCACCGCGGTCACCGGCGCCTCGGCCACGATCACCGGGCTCGCCGCCTCGACGTCGTACTCCTTCCAGGTCACCGCGACCAACTCGGCGGGCGAGTCCGCCAAGTCGACGGCGGTGACGGCGACCACCACCGCGACCGGCGGCAACGGCGGCGGCACGCTTCCCAAGCACGCGGTGACGGGCTACTGGCAGAACTTCAACAACGGCGCGACCGTCCAGAAGATCTCCGACGTGCCCTCCTCCTACGACATCATCGCCGTCGCCTTCGCGGACGCGACCGGCACGCCGGGCGCGGTCAGCTTCACCCTCGACTCCGCCGGGCTCGGCGGGTACACGGTCGACCAGTTCAAGGCCGACATCCAGGCCAAGAAGGCGGCCGGCAAGAAGGTCATCATCTCGATCGGCGGCCAGAACGGCACGATCTCGGTGAGCGACTCGGCCTCCGCGACGAACTTCGCCAACTCCGTCTACTCGCTGATGCAGACGTACGGCTTCGACGGCGTCGACATCGACCTGGAGAACGGCATCAACGCCACCTACATGAGCCAGGCGCTGCGCTCGCTGTCGTCGAAGGCGGGCTCGTCGCTGATCATCACCATGGCCCCGCAGACGATCGACATGCAGTCGACGTCCAACGGGTACTTCCAGACGGCCCTGAACATCAAGGACATCCTCACGGTCGTCAACATGCAGTACTACAACAGCGGTTCCATGCTGGGCTGCGACGGCAAGGTGTACAGCCAGGGCTCGGTGGACTTCCTCACCGCGCTCGCCTGCATCCAGCTCCAGGGCGGCCTCAGCCCCTCCCAGGTGGGCCTCGGCCTGCCGGCGTCGACCAGCGCGGCGGGCAGCGGCTACGTCTCCCCGACGGTGGTCAACAACGCCCTGGACTGCCTGACCAAGGCCACCAACTGCGGCTCCTTCAAGCCGTCGACGACCTACCCCGACCTGCGCGGCGCGATGACCTGGTCGACCAACTGGGACGCGTCGTCGGGCAACGCGTGGTCCAACTCGGTGGGAGCCCACGTCCACGGCCTGCCGTAGCGATCACGGGAAAGCGCCCCTTGGGTGAACTCACCCAAGGGGCCGCGACCAGCCCCCGCACCCGCGAACGGGCCGCGACGACCACCCCCCGTCGCGGCCCACCCGGCGGAGCCACTCGCACCCCCACGTTCCGGGCCCGAACCACCGTTCACGCGTACTGGACGCGGATCTTCGCCCGGTCCCCCGGCGCCCCGTCCCGCACATCGACGTACGCGCACACCTGGCGGGTGAACCACAGCCCCTGCCCGGGTTCCGGCTCCCCGGCCGGCGGCGGCACGAACCCGGCTAGCGGGTCGCCCACGGCCCGGCACAGCCGCAGCTCGCAGACGCAGGCCGGGGCCTCGCCCCAGGCGAGGAACTCGACGACCGGGCCATGGGCGCCGGCCGCGGCCACGACCGCCCGCGCGAACAGCTCCGCGTCCGCGGCCGCCAGCCCCTGCCCGGCCGCCCAGGCGCCCACCGACTCCGCGGCCGGCAGCCGGGTGACCGTCCGCGGCGGCGGGGGCAGCGGTACGGCGTCCAGTTCGCGCACCAGTACCGGCGGTTGCTCGTACACCCCGGTCCCCGGGTGGGCGCGGCGGGCCGCGTCGACGACCGCCGGGCCCGCCGTCCGGTTGTCGTACGCGCACAGGACCGTGGTGGCGAAGGGGGCGAACAGGAGGTTGGCGAGGGACTCGTAGCGGATCCACTCGGTGCTCTCCCGTACCGAACGGCCGGCACGGCCCGCCCAGTCGGGCTCCATGAGCAGGTGGACACGGCCGCCGGGTCCGGCGTTCACGGCGAGGTAGCCGGCGCCCTGGGCCACGGCGTTGGCGGCCGTGCCCGTGTACCAGTCGGTGTGGTCGATGAAGCCGACGTCCCTGGCGTCGGTGCCGAGCGCGTCGCGCAGGGCGGCCAGCAGGCCGGGGGCGGCGATGGCGACGGGCGGAGGCTCGTCGGGGGCGGCGAGCCCCTCGGCGAGGAAGGGCAGGGCGGCGGCGACGAACGCCTCGTCCGAGCCGAACACGGCCATCCGGTGGTCGAAGTGGCCCCCGGCCGCGGCGGGGCACGCGCTCGTACCGGTGCTCATCATCACCCAGCCCTCCTCCTGGCCCTCCGTCCACGGTCCCCCGGGGGACCGGGCAGACGCACATGGACGTCACGCGGGCGGGTGTATTTCGGTGGGGGCCACCTGCGGTTGCGGGTAAAGGCGTAATCTGCGCGGCCGTTTCGCACGGCCGGTTCCCGCGGCTGGTTTTACCGTCTTGACCTGTTCATGCCATTCCTTGGACGATGAGCGGCACTCGCACAGCCTTCGCACAACAACTGCACAGGCACGTCGCACTGGACCACCCCCACCTCCCCCAGGAGACTTCATGCGACTTCGTATTCGCGGCTCCGGCGCCCGCGGCCGGACCGCCGCGCTCGGCGCCCTGCTGGCCCTCGCCCTCGCGGCCCCCGTGGCGGCGACGGCCACCCACGCGTCCGCCGACAGCGCGCGCCCGGCGCCGCCCTCGGCCGACGACGTCCGGCAGTACGAGATCCACCAGAGCACCACCCCGGTGACCCGCGCGGCCATCCAGCAGACCGGCGTCACCGTGGACGAGGCCGACGAGGAGACGGTGGTCGTCTCCGGGCGGGCCCCGCAGATCGCCGCGCTGAAACGCCTCGGCTACGACGTCACGCCCCTCGGCGCGGCCCCCGACCGGTCCACCGCCGCCGACGAGCTGCGCCTGTTCGACTTCCCGACGGCCGACTCGAAGTACCACAACTACGCCGAGGCGAACGCCGAGATCGGCCAGCGGCTCGCCGCCTACCCCGCCATCATGAGCAGGCAGGTGATCGGCGAGTCGTACCAGGGCCGGGACATCGTCGCCATCAAGGTCAGCGACAACGTGGCGACGGACGAGAACGAACCCGAGGTCCTCCTCACCTTCCACCAGCACGCGCGCGAGCACCTCACGGTGGAGATGGCGCTGTATCTGCTGCGGGAGCTGGGCGCGGGATACGGCTCCGACTCCCGGATCACGAACATCGTCAACAGCCGGGAGATCTGGATCGTGCCGGACCTCAACCCGGACGGCGGCGAGTACGACATCGCCACCGGCTCGTACCGGTCGTGGCGCAAGAACCGGCAGCCCAACTCGGGCTCCTCGTACGTCGGTACGGACCTGAACCGGAACTGGAACTACCGATGGGGCTGCTGCGGCGGCTCCTCGGGCAGCACGTCCGCGGAGACCTACCGGGGCGCGGCCGCCGAGTCGGCGCCCGAGGTGAAGGTCGTCGCCGACTTCGTGCGCAGCCGGGTCGTCGGCGGGAAGCAGCAGATCAAGGCCGGGATCGACTTCCACACGTACAGCGAACTGGTGCTGTGGCCGTACGGGTTCACGACGGCCGACACCGCCACCGGGATGACCGCGGACGACGCGGCCGCGTTCAAGGCCGTGGGGCAGAAGATGGCGGCCAGCAACGGCTACACGCCGGAGCAGTCCAGCGACCTGTACATCACGGACGGGTCGATCGACGACTATCTGTGGGGTACGCAGAAGATCTTCGACTTCACGTTCGAGATGTACCCGACGTCCAGTTCCGGGGGCGGGTTCTATCCGCCCGACGAGGTGATCGAGCGGGAGACCTCCCGGAACCGGGACGCGGTGTTCCAGCTGCTGGAGAACGCGGACTGCATGTACCGGTCGATCGGGAAGGAAGCGCAGTACTGCGGCTAGGCGGCCACGGGACCGGGGCCGCCCGCCTGCGCCGGGCTACTTCTCGTCGCGGACCTTGTCCTCGGCCTCGGTCTTGTCCTCGGTCTTGTCCTCGGCCTCGGCAGCGGTCTTGTCGTCCGTCTCCAGGGCGTCTTCCTCTGCCTCGCCGTCCTCGAAGTACGCGTCCAGGACCGCGTCCAGGTCGTCCTCCCACTCCTTGAAGCGGGAGCGGGACGTCGCCTCGATCTCGATGGGATACCAGCGGCGGTCCGGCGTGTGGACGGTGATCGTGAAGCGCTTCCCGAAGCGCGGTGCCTCGGTCTCGATCGCGCCGATCTCGTCCCAGCGGAACTCGCACTTCTCCTCGTCGAGACTGAGGCGCACGCCCTGGCGGTCGGCCACTATCCGGGCGCGCCGGTCGGAGGCCTCGAAGAGGGGACCGTCGACGGTCTCCTCCTCGTCGCCCTCGTCCTCGGACTCGGTCGCGGCCCGGGTCGCGGACGCCGGTTCGGCCGTGTCCTCGACGGCATCGCCCTCTTCCGCCTCGGCGGCCTTCGCCTCCGTGTCCTTCGCCTGCGCGTCCTCCGGCTCGGCGGACGCGGGCGAGGTGAGCCCGGGGATGAAGGCCGGGTCGAATCCGGCGCCTTCCAGGGGCTGGCTGTTGGCTCCTATGCGCTGCTCCACAGCGGGCAGTATGGTCCAAGAACCTGTGCCGGAGACAGCCAGCCCCGACTTCGTTATCAGACGCCTACACGAAGAGGCTGAGCACGGCCGCCACTGCGAACCCGGCCACCGACAACACCGTCTCCAGCACGGTCCACGTCTTCAGGGTGTCCCGCTCGCTGATGCCGAAATACTTGGCGACCATCCAGAAGCCGCCGTCGTTGACGTGGGAGGCGAAGATGGAGCCCGCCGAGATGGCCATGATGACGAGGGCGACGAAGGGCTGGGAGTGGTCGCCCTCGGTCAGGAGCGGGGCGACGATGCCGGCCGTCGTCACGATCGCCACCGTCGCCGAGCCCTGGGCGACCCGCAGGACCACCGAGATCAGATACGACAGGACGATCACCGGGAGGCCCACGCCGTTGAAGGTGTCCGAGAGGGCCTGGGCGACGCCGCTGGCCTTCAGTACGGCGCCGAAGATCCCGCCGGCGCCGACCACCAGCAGGATGTTGCCGACCGGCTTGAGGGACGCGGTGGACACCGTCTCCAGGGACTTGCGGGACCAGCCGCGCCGGATGCCCAGCAGGTAGTAGGCGAGCACCAGGGCGATGGTCAGGGCGACCATCGGCGTGCCGAAGAACTCGATCACCGAGCGGCCGGTGGAGGGGTCCAGGGCGATCGAGGAGAAGGTCGCGGCGAGGATGAGGACGAGCGGGGTGCCGATGATGGCCAGGACCGTGCCGAGCGGGACCGGCTTCTCCGGGGGCTCCACTCCCGCCGACCGCTGCTCCGCCAGCACCGCCTGCTTGGCCTCCTCCGCCGCCTCGACCATGTCCTGCGGTACGGCGACGAAGATCCGCCTGCCGATCCACGCCGAGTACACCCACGCGGCCAGCACCGCCGGGATGCCGCAGACGATGCCCATGAGGATGACCCAGCCGAGCTGGACGTGCAGCAGCGCGGCGGCGGCCACCGGGCCGGGGTGCGGGGGCAGGAAGGCGTGGGTCATGGAGAGACCGGCGAGCAGCGGGAGGCAGTACAGGAGGATCGACTTGCCGCCGCGCTTGGCGGCCGCGTAGACGAGCGGGGCCAGCACGAAGATGCCGACGTCGAAGAAGACCGGGATGCCGAAGATGAGCCCGGTGAGGCCCATGGCGAGCGGGGCCCGCCGCTCCCCGAAGAGGTTGAGCAGCCGGGAGGCCAGCACCTCGGCCCCGCCGCTGACTTCGAGGATCGCGCCGAGCATGGTGCCGAGGCCGATGATGATCGCGACATGGCCGAGGATGCCGCCCATGCCGGACTCGATGGTGGAGACGGCGTCCGAACGCTGGACCGTGCCGAAGAGTTCGGTGACGGAGAGACCGGCCAGCAGGCCGACGGCTATGGAGACGGCGAGCAGGGCGACGAAGGGCTGGAGCCGCGCCTTGATGATGAGGAAGAGCAGCAGGGCGATGCCGATGGCGGCGACGGTGAGCAGTCCCGCGGTGCCGTCGAGGAGGAGGAGCAGCCCTCCGGTGTGGGGTGGGGTGGCTGGGGCTGAGGTGGCGGATGCGGCGAGCGGTAGGGACATGTGGGGGTCCTCTTCGTAAGTACATCGTCCGGGGGGTTTGGGGGGTGTCCCCCCGACAGGCGCAGCCGGACAGGGGGGATCGCGGCACGGCGCCCGGTGCGGGGGCCGTGCCGCGACAGACGTACGGCGTGCGGGTACTGATGGGTCGTCAGCCGAGGACGGCGAGGGCGTCGATCTCGATGAGGAGGCCGGCGGGCAGACCGACGTAGACGGTGGTGCGGGCGGCGGGCGGGGCGGTGAGGCCCTGCTCCTCGAAGTAGGTGTTGTAGATGCCGTTCATCTCGGCGAAGTGGTCCACGTCCGTCAGATAGACGCGGATCATCATCACGTCGTCCCAGGAGGCGCCGCCCTCCTCCAGGATCGCCTTGACGTTGGCGAGGGTCTGGAGGGTCTGCTCGCGGAGCGTGGGGCCGGCCGGCGTCGGGGGCTTGCCCTCCTCGGCGGGCAGGAAGCCGACCTGGCCGGCGACCTGGAGGATGTTGCCCTTGCGTACGCCGTGGGAGAACTTGGCGGGCGGGGTGGTGTGGGTCTTGGGGGTGAGGGCGGTCTTCTCGGTCATCAGTTGCTGGCTTCCTTGATCGGAGTTCTGCCGGAGTACTCGCCGCTGATCGCGTCCGCCGTACGGCGCACCTGCGGGAGCAGGGTGAGGAGTTCGTCGGCGGTGACGACGACGTTGGGCGCGGAGACCGACATCGCGGCGACGACCCGGCCGTCGGCGCCGCGGATGGGGGCCGCGACGCAGTTGATGGACTCCTCGTGGCCGCCGAGGTCGGTGGCCCAGCCCTGTTCGCGCACCTTGGCCAGTTCCTTGCGGAAGGCCTCCGCGTTCGGTGTCGAACGGGCCGTGTACATGGGGTAGTCGAGCTTGTCGGCGAGAGCGCGCCGCTCGGGCTCGGGCAGGTCGGCGAGGAGCAGCTTGGCGACGGCGGCGACGGTGATGGCCACCGGCTTGCCGATGCGCGAGTACATGCGCACCGGGTAGCGGCTCTCGACCTTGTCGATGTAGAGGACCTCGCCCTCCTCGAACACGGCGAGGTGCACGGTGTGTCCGCAGGCCTCGTTGAGGCGGGCCAGGTGGGGGTGGGCGATCTCGCGGATGTCGAGGTTCTCCATCGCCTCCTGGGCGAGTGCGAAGAGCCGGGCGCCGAGGCGGTAGCGCTGGTCGGACTGGCGGTAGACCAGCCCGTGTTCGTGGAGGGTGCGCAGCAGCCGCAAGGCGGTCGACTTGTGCACGCCGAGGCGCTCGGCGACCCGGCCGAGGTCGGCGGGGCCCTCGGCGAGCAGCGGCAGGATGCTGAGCGCTCGGTCGACGGTCTGGCTCATGGGGTGCGTACCTCCTCTTCGGCCGCGTCGGCTTCGGTCCAGCCGGGGCCGAGTCGAAGTCTCTCCCACGCGTCGGCGTCGAAGGCGGTCAGACGGTCGGCGGTGTCGCGGGCGGGGGGTGCGGCGAGGTCGGCGGGGGTGGTGAGGGCGGCGGCGGCGAAGAGGTGACCGAGCCGCAGTGTGCGCCGCAGGGACAGTCCGCGCAGGGTCCCGGAGAGAAACCCGGCGGCGAAGGCGTCCCCGGCACCGACGGGGGCGACGACGTCCACGACGGGGGCGGGTTCGAAGGTGGGGGTGGGGTCACTCACCGGCGTCGGGAGGGTGCCGCCCGCGCCCGCCCTCCCCCACTCTCGGCTTCGCCCGAGCGGGGGGATCTCCATCGCCCCAGCGGCACGACTGCCCGCGGCAAAGGCGCCTCGTAGGGGCGCGGGGAACTGCGCGGCCGGCCCCCACCCACCCGCAGCCGACACGGCACCGGCACCGGCACCGGCACCGGCCTCGGCCCCGGCACCGGCCCCCGACACGAAAGCCACGGCTCCCACCCCGCCCTGCTTCACCACCAGCACGCCCGGCTCCGGCAGGAGTTCGCGAACGGCCTCCGGGCCTCCTGTCACCCCCCACGCCTCCTCCGCCTCGTCCTCCCCCACGAACACGATGTCGGCCCGGCGCGCCAGCTCCAGCAGGACATCCGGCCCGCCGCCCGAACCCCACAGCCCGCGCCGGTAGTTGACGTCGAAGGACACGACCGGCCGCCCCTCGGCGGGAGCCGTGAGCTCCCTCAGCAGGTCCAGGCAGCCGGGCGACAGCGCGGCCGTGATGCCGGACAGGTGCAGGATCCGGGCCGCGCGCACCGCGGCCAGGTCCACGGTCGCCACCGACATCGCGGACGCCGCGGATCCCGCCCGGTAGTACGCGACCTCATGGGCGTCCGTCGCCCGGTCCCCGGCCGTACGGAAGTACACCCCCGTCGGCCGCCCGGGATCACGGTCCACGCACGCGACGTCCACGCCGTACGAAGCCACCGTCTCCACCAGATGGTCGCCGAACCCGTCCGCGCCGACCCGGCTGACCCATCGCACCGCATGTCCCGCCGCGGCGAGCGCACACGCCACGTTGGACTCCGCGCCGCCGATCGCACGGTCGAAGGACGGCACGTCCGCGAGGCGCCCCGGCCGCGTGGGCAGGAACGTCACCATGGACTCGCCGAGCGCGACGACATCCAGGGCGTCCAGGGCATCACCAGCGTCCACGACGTCGACGGTGTCCACGACGCAAACGGCGTCGACGGCGTCCGTGGCCTTCACGATGGTCGTGGCTCCTCGTCTCGGGTCGCTGCGGGCTCCATTGACCCGGCGTTGGCGTGGATGTTAGACAGCGGTAAGCGATATACGCAATGGACGTTGCACACAGTGCAACCCACCAGATCAGGGAGGCTCCGTGTCCTTCGACACCGGCACCGACGCGCTCGCCCGTCTCACGGAGGAACGCGTCGACCACCGTTTCAAGGGCCTCCCGCCCGACGCCGAGGGCCTCACCGTCGGCGAGCTGACCGCCCAGCGCCGCAACCTGTTCTCCGACGGCTTCGCCACACCCGTGCTGGCCCTCTCCGCCGAGCGCCTGGAGCACAATCTCGCGCTCATGGAGGCGTACACCGAGCGGCACGGCCTCGCCTTCGCCCCGCACGGCAAGACCTCCATGGCCCCGCAGCTCTTCCGGCGCCAGGTGGAGCACGGGGCGTGGGGCATCACCCTCGCCGTCCCGCATCAGGTACGGGTGGCCCGCGCCTTCGGCACCCGGCGGATCTTCCTCGCGAACGAGCTCGTGGACGCCCCGGCGCTGCGCTGGATCGCCGCCGAGCTGGAGCGCGACGCGGAGTTCCGCTTCGTCTGTTACGTCGACTCCGTGCGCGGGGTGGAGCTGATGGACGCGGCGCTGGAGGGAAGCTCCCGTCCGGTCGACGTCGTCGTGGAGCTGGCCGCCGGGGAGGGCGCCCGCACCGGCGTCCGTACCGAGGCGGAGTGCGCGGCGGTCGCGGACGCGGTGGCCGGGGCGGCGGGAACCCTGCGGCTGGTCGGGGTCGCCGGGTACGAGGGCGAGGTCCCACGGGCCGACCCCGACCGCGTGCACGCCTATCTGCGCCGGCTCGTGGCACTCGCCGCCGACCTCGACAAGGCGGGACGGTTCGCCGGCACCGACGAGATCGTCGTCAGCGCGGGTGGCAGCGCCTGGTTCGACGCGGTCGCCGACGTCTTCGCCGGGATCCCCGCGCTCTCCCTCCCCGTGCTGAAGCTGCTGCGGTCCGGCGCCTACGTCTCGCACGACGACGGCCGCTACCGGGAGGTCACCCCCTTCAACCGCGTCCCCGAGGAGGGCGCCCTGGAGCCGGCCTTCCGGCTCTGGGCGCAGATCGTCTCCCGCCCCTCCGCCGAGCAGGCCTTCGCCAACGCGGGCAAGCGGGACGCGGCCTACGACCTGGACCTCCCGTTCGCCCAGGTGATCCGCCGGGACGGCACGGAGCGCCCGGCGACCGGGGTGTCGGTCACCGGCCTGTCCGACCAGCACGCCTGGCTCGCCACCACCCCCGAGGCGGACGTCGAGGTCGGCGACTGGGTGGGCCTCGGCCTCTCGCACCCGTGCACGTCGTTCGACAAGTGGCAGCTGATCCCGGTCGCCGAGGCGGACGGCACGGTCGTCGACTACGTCCGCACGTTCTTCTAGGAGGAGCCGTGGACCAGCTCGTCATCCGGGACGCGGACGTCGTCGACGGCAGCGGGGCGCCCGCCTACCGCGCGGACGTGGTCGTCGACGGGGGCCGGATCGTCACCATCGTCAAGGAGGCCGCGGCGGCGGGCTGCCAGCGCCCGCGCGCGACGCGCGAGCTGGACGCCGAGGGTCTGGTCCTCGCCCCCGGCTTCATCGACATGCACGCCCACAGCGACCTGGCCCTGCTCCGCGACCCGGACCACAGCGCCAAGGCCGCGCAGGGGGTCACCCTCGAAGTCCTGGGCCAGGACGGGCTGTCGTACGCCCCCGTCGACGACCGCACCCTCGCCGAGGTGCGCCGGGCCATCGCCGGCTGGAACGGCCACGGTGACGACATCGACTTCGACTGGCGCTCGGTGGGCGAGTACCTGGACCGCCTGGACCGGGGCATCGCCGTCAACGCGGCCTATCTGATCCCCCAGGGCACGGTCCGCGCGCTGGCGGTCGGCTGGGAGGACCGCGAGGCCACCCCGGCCGAGCTGGACCGGATGCGCCGGCTGGTGGCGGAGGGCATGGCACAGGGCGCGGTCGGCATGTCCTCCGGCCTCACCTACACCCCCGGCATGTACGCGAAGGACGCCGAACTGACCGAGCTGTGCCGGGTGGTGGCGTCGTACGGCGGCTACTACTGCCCCCACCACCGCTCGTACGGGGCGGGCGCCCTGGAGGCGTACGAGGAGATGGTGGCCCTGTCCCGGGAGGCGGGCTGCTCCCTCCACCTGGCCCACGCCACCATGAACTTCGGCGTGAACAAGGGCCGGGCACCCGAGTTGCTGTCGTTGCTGGACCAGGCCCTCGCGGCCGGCGCCGACATCACGCTCGACACCTACCCCTACACGCCAGGCAGCACGACCCTCGCGGCGATGCTGCCGAGCTGGGCGAACGAGGGCGGCCCGGACGCGGTCCTGGCGAGGCTGGCGGACGGGGACACGGCCGAGCGCGTCCGCCACCATCTGGAGGCCCTCGGCTCCGACGGCTGCCACGGCGTGCCCATCGAGTGGGACACGATCGAGATCTCCGGCGTGGCCGACCCGGCGCTGGCGGACTTCGTCGGCCGTACGCTGGCGGAGTCGGCGCGGCTGCGCGGCGAGGCCCCGTGGACGACGGCCCGCCACCTGCTGCTGGCGGACCGGTTGGCCCCGTCCATCCTCCAGCACGTCGGCCACGAGGAGAACGTCCGCGCGATCATGCGCCACCGCGTCCACACCGGCGGCTCGGACGGCATCCTCCAGGGCACCAAGCCGCACCCCCGGGCGTACGGCACGTTCCCGCACTACCTCGGCCACTACGTACGGGAGTTGGGAGTCCTCTCCCTGGAGGAGTGCGTCGCCCACCTCACCGGCCGCCCCGCGGCCCGGCTGCGCCTGCCGGACCGCGGCCTGATCCGCGAGGGCTACCGAGCCGACGTCGTCCTCTTCGACCCGGAGACGGTGGCGGCGGGCTCCACGTACGCTGAGCCCCGGAAGCTCCCGACGGGCATCCCGCACGTCCTGATCGACGGCCGCTTCGTGATGGAGGACGGCCACAGGACGGACGAACTGGCAGGGCGTGCCATCCGCCGCCCGCTTTGAACACCCCGTACGGAAGCGCCCCGTCAGGGGCGCGGGGAACTGCGCGACCAGCCCCCGCGAACCCGCAGCCGAAGACGGCGCACCCAGCGGAGCGCTACGGCTTGGGCAGGGTGCAGCCACTCGCACTCAGGTTCAGCACGTTCCCCGTCGTGAAGCACGCCGGAATGATGTACGTCTCCTCCGCGTAGTTGATCCCCTGCCGCACCGTGACGTTCCCGCTCGCGTCCACCTCGCACGGGTTGTCCACGGTGCACCGCTCCCCGTCCTCGTTGCCGGTGTTGTTGACGGCGACGACCTGTCCCGTGGTGGTGTCGATCACCGGCGAGCCCGAGGTCCCGCCGATCGTGTTGCACGCGGAGGTGTAACGGACCGAGTCCTTCCAGGTCCAGTCGCCCTCCTTAAGCCGGTACACGAACCCGTCGATGCTGCAGCTGTAGATCGTCTTCCAGTAGCCGGAGACGACCTTGATGGCGGTGCCGGCGACGGGGTGCGCGCTGCTGACGGTCAACGGGCTGATGCCGTAGGAGTTCTTGATCGCCGCGTACGTCGTGGTGGTGCGGTAGATCGTGACGTCCGTGTCGGTCATCGTCGAGTAGACGACCTGGTTGGCGCGGAGCGTGGCGACCTTGGTGCCGGCGGAGTTCAGCAGGCCGAAGGTACGGCTGGAGGACTGGCCGGTGATGACCTCGCCGGGCTCGGGGAAGCCGGTCTCCAGGCAGTGGCCGTTGGTGAGCACCAGCGCCGGGTCGGTGTCCGCGGAGTTCGGGAACCGGATGACGGAGCCGGAGCAGTTGCTGAGCGAGACGGTGCCGGCGAAGTTGACGGTCACCGCGGCGGCCTTCGCCGTCTGTGGCACGGCGACCGCCGGAGCCGTGCCGATCCCGGTGATGGCCAGGGAAGCGAGCGCGGCGACGAGAGGCTTGTTCATGTGGGGGTCCCCTCTTGACGACAAGGCGACCGGAGATCTTCCGGTCGCCGCTTGTTTTGTCATGTGCATTGTGAGGGGAGGGGGGTGGTGGGGCAAGGAGTTGTTTCAGGACCGGCGTTGGCGGATTTCCGCGCACGCGGCGTCGGTCGCGGACCGGGAGCCATGGAGGAGCTTGGCCAGCTGCCGGGCGGGCCGCCCGGTGCCGAGCGGATCGGCCTCCGGGCCGGTCACGGGCTCGTCGTCGAGCAGCGAGAGTTCCCTGCGCCCCTCCGGACCGGTGGACGACCAACCTACCCGGCCCCGAAGCCACTTGAGGCACAGGCGCAGCCCGGTCCGCGGGCTCGCCCCTAGTGGGACCGGCCGCCGCCGCCCCGCCCGTGCCCCCAGCCGTGTCCCCCGTACCTGGGGGTCTCGGCCGGCGTCCCGGTCGGTGCGGTCGGTGCGGGTGTCGCGCTCGGGCCGGCGGTCGGGCCACCGCTCGGCGAGGCGCCGGCGGGCGGCGCGGACGCGGAGGCGGAGGCGGCGGTGGACGGCGGGACGCTCGCGGACGAGGCCGCCGGGGTGGACGGCACGCCCCCTGCCGCCGGTACGGCCGACGCGGCGGAGGGGGTGACCGACGCGCTGCTCGGGCCGTCCTGCGGCGGCCGCGGCGAGGACTCGCCGACGGTCCGCTCCGTACGGCTCCGGACGTCCTGGGTGCCGTCCGACGAGGAGGAGAGGGCGAACCCGGCGACCAGCGCGGCCGCGGCGCCCGCCGCGCCCACGGCGACCGCCCATCGTCTCGGCCGCCGGCCCTCCGCCTCGCGGGCCGACCGCCGCCGCTCCGCCCGGCCCGCCGCTGGCACGAGTGCCGTCGCGGGCGCCGGTACGGGCGCCGGTACGGCGGACACGGCGGGTGTGATCCGGGGCAGCTCGCGGGTCTCGTCGTACGCGTTGAGCCAGCCGTGTGCGGACGCCGGGTCCCGGTACTCCTCGTACGCGGGGGCCGGTCCGCCCCCCTGCGGCTGGTAGACGCTGGGCGTCCCGGTCTCGTCCTCGGCAGGTCTCGGCATGGACGCGGATTCTAGGAGGGAAGGGGCCGATGAGACAGCTACCGGCGATAACAGGCCAAACTTCTGGGACTTTTCGTGTCTCACGTGGTGGAAAACACGACGCGACAAGCCATACCGCACCGTAAGCTCACGGGCATGCAGGTGATCCAGTCGACCAAGCTCGCCAACGTCTGTTACGAGATCCGGGGCCCGGTTCTCGAGGAGGCGATGCGGCTGGAGGCGGCGGGACACCGCATCCTCAAGCTCAACACCGGAAACCCGGCCGCCTTCGGCTTCGACTGCCCGCCGGAGATCCTGGAGGACATCCTCCGCAACGTCTCCTCGGCGCACGGCTACGGCGACGCGAAGGGCCTGCTGGCCGCGCGGCGCGCGGTCGTCATGCACAACCAGACCATCGGCATCGAGACCGACGTCGAGCACGTCTTCATCGGCAACGGCGTCTCCGAGCTGATCGTGATGGCGATGCAGGGCCTGCTGGACGACGGCGACGAGGTCCTCGTCCCGGCACCGGACTACCCCCTGTGGACGGCGGCCGTCTCCCTCTCCGGCGGCACCGCGGTCCACTACCGCTGCGACGAGCAGTCCGACTGGATGCCCGACCTCGCCGACATCGAGCGCAAGGTCACCGACCGCACCAAGGCGATCGTCATCATCAACCCGAACAACCCGACGGGCGCGGTGTACGACGAGGCGATGCTGCGCGGGCTGACCGACATCGCCCGCCGCCACAACCTCCTGGTCTGCTCGGACGAGATCTACGACAAGATCCTCTACGACGACGCCACGCACACCCCGACCGCCGCGATCGCCCCGGACCTGCTCACGCTCACCTTCAACGGCATGTCCAAGGCCTACCGGGTGGCCGGTTACCGGGTCGGCTGGATGGCCATCTCCGGCCCCCGCGCACACGCCGACTCCTACATCGAGGGCCTGACGATCCTGGCGAACATGCGGCTGTGCGCGAACATGCCCGGCCAGCACGGGGTCGTGGCCGCGCTCAGCGGACGCCAGTCGATCAACGAGCTGGTACTGCCGGGCGGGCGCCTGAAGGAGCAGGTGGACACGGCGTACGAGCTGCTCACCCAGATCCCGGGTGTGACCTGCGTCCGGCCCAAGGGCGCCCTGTATCTCTTCCCGCGCCTCGACCCTCAGGTCTTCAAGATCAAGGACGACCGGCAGATGGTCCTGGACCTGCTGCGACAGGAGAAGATCATGGTCGTCCAGGGCACCGGCTTCAACTGGCCGGAGCCGGATCACTTCCGGGTGGTGACCCTGCCGTCGGTGGGCGACCTGCGGGACGCGATCGGCCGGATCGGCCGGTTCCTGGACGGCTACGGGCAGCCGTAGCCGGGGGCGGCCGGGGCCCGTCGTAGCCGCCGGACCACGGACCGTGAACCGGGTCAACTTTAGACGAGATCCAAGGTAGGATGGCTTCCTGACAGCACAGGAGGCCATCTCCCATGTACGAAGCGATCCGCACCAAGTCGGTCCACAGCACGATGGCCGGCGCGTCTGCCGACTTCCCCCACCGGACGCGCGAGGAGGAGCTGGACATCCAGCTCGCGGGACATCTCGCGGCGCTGCTCGCCGTCACCGACGAGCTGCGCGGCCTCACGCCGTCCACCGACCTCGACGCCGCCGCGACCCGGCTTGCGGAGCAGGTGACCCGGCTGCGGGGCGGACGTACACCGGTCCGCGCGTCGCCGGCCGCGGCAGGACGGCCGGCGCCCCTGCACGAGCGCGCCCACGCACTGGCCGGCCGCGCGCTGGTGGTCGCGGCGTCCCGGGCGGACACCGCGGCGGCGATCCTCGCCGCGGAACGCATGGACGCCCACGCGGCGGCGACGGAACTCACCACGACGGCCTGACCCGGGCCGGCCGCCCGCCACCGGCCGATCCGCCGCTCCCCCGAACGGCCCCGGTCCGCGCGCCCCCAAACCCCGCGCGGACCGGGTTGCCACCCCCCACCAGCCGGCCCCGCCGCACCCCTGATCGGCCCTCGTCCCCCCGTTGTAATCCGGGACGTCCACTTCACGCCCCGTTCACCCTGAGCGCCCTGGAATGTGGAGTTCCGCGAGCACGCTCCCCGGCGTGAGACGTATCGCGGGAATCGTCCTGGCGGTACTGCTGATCGGTGGCGTGGTGGCTGCCGTCGTCGCAGGCCGGCAAGGGGACGACAAGGGCACGGCAACGAAGACCGTGCGTGGTGTGATCGGTTCGGAGAAGTCGGACTTCTTCGCCGATCCCGATGTGGTGAAGGCCCTCGCCGCCAAGGGCTACACCGTGAAGACGGAGGCGTCGGGGTCCTGGGCCATGGACGGCCTGGACCTGAAGGGCTATGACTTCGCGTTCCCGTCCAGCTCGGCACCCGCCGACCAGCTGGCCGCGAAGTACCACGCCCGCCAGCCGCTCCCGAGGCCCTTCTACTCGCCCCTCGTGGTGGTGGCCCACCGCAGCGCCGCCGAGGTACTGGCCGCGAACGGCCTCGCCGTGCTCGACGGCAAGGGCAAGGGCACCCTGAAGATGGCCGCCTACCTGGACGCCGCCCGGCACGACCGGACCTGGCAGCAGCTCAAGGGGGCCAGGGCGCACGGCGAGCTGACCGGGACGCTGTACATCACCAGCACCGACCCGGAGACCTCCAACTCCGGCGCCCTCTACCTCGCCGCCGCCTCCTACGTCGCCAACGGCGGCCAGGTCGTGGCGAGCGACGCCGCCGTCGCGAAGACCGCACCCCTGCTGCACAAGCTGGTCAGCGTCCAGGGCGCCCAGCAGCCCAGCAGCGACTCGGTCTTCCGGGACTTCATCAGCGGTGCCGGCAACCCGCTGGTGTGTCTCTACGAGTCGCAGGTCGTCTCGCTGCTCGCCGAACAGCACGGCGCCGACGACCTGGTGGTCCTCTACCCGGACACCACGGTCAACAGCGACCACACGATCGTGCCGATGGACGACGCCGGCCGGGAGCTCGGCGACCTCCTCAGCACCGACCCGGCCCTGCGCAAGCTCGCCGTGCGGCACGGCTTCCGGCCCCAGGGCGACTCCGCCGAGTTCGTCACGGCCACCGCCGACCGGGCCGCGTACCTCAACCAGACACTGACCGGCGTCCGGCAGGCGCCCGTGCCCACCTCCGCGGTGCTGCACGAGATGGCCCGCCGGGCGCGCGGCTGACGGGGGGATCCTGTGAGCAACTTCGACAAGATGAGGCCGAGCGGCGGCGAGCACCCGCCCACGCTGAGCGGTGAGGACGTCTTCACGCTGACGCCGCCCGAGGCGGTCGCGCCGGTGCCGCGGGAGAAGGCCGGCGGACTCGTGCCCGTCGACGACGGTGTCCGTACCGACATGGCGCACAAGGCCTCCGTGTACGTCCGGGACCTGGCCGCCCTGGACGCGCGGTCACCGGAGTTCGCGAGCAAGGTCGGCGAGATCACCGGTCTCGGCGCCGGCGAGATGCGCAGCGCCGCCTCGCAGTCCAACCGCATGCTGGAGCGGGCCGTCCGCAGCCTGCCCGACAAGGGCGGCGACGCCCAGGGCAAGGTCGCCGGCTCACTGGTCGAACTGCGCCGGGTCGTCGAGGACCTGGACCCGCGCGACCTGCCCTCGGGCAAGGGCCGCAAGTTCCTCTCCCGGCTGCCCGGCGGCAACAGGCTCCGCGACCACGTCGCCAAGTACGCCTCAGCACAGGGCACGTTGAACAAGATCGTGGGCTCGTTGCGCGGCGGCCAGGACGAACTCCGCCGGGACAACGCCGCGTTGCAGACCGAGCGGGTCCGGCTCTGGGAGACGATGGGCAAGCTCCAGGAGTACGTCGTCCTCACCCAGGCCCTGGACACCGCCGTCGAGCAGCACATCGGCCGGCAGCCGGACCCCCAGGAGGCCGACGCGCTCCGCGCCGACGTGCTCTTCCCGGTCCGGCAGAAGCACCAGGACCTGCTCACCCAGCTCGCGGTGTCCGCGCAGGGCTACCTGGCGATGGACGTCGTACGACGCAACAACGACGAGCTGATCAAGGGCGTCGAACGCGCCGCCACCACCACCGTGTCGGCGCTGCGCATCTCGGTGATGCTGGCCTCCGCGCTGGACAACCAGAAGAAGGTCATCGAGCAGGTCAACGCGTTGCGCGGGACGACCGAGGACCTCATCCGGGGCAATGCCGAGATGCTCGCGGGCCAGAGCGGGGAGATCCAGCGCATCGCCGCCGACCCGGCCGTCGGCGCCGAGACGCTGCGCGCCGCCTTCCAGCAGATCTACCGCACCCTGGACGCCATCGACACCTACAAGGTGCAGGCGACCGAGGTGATGGCGAACACCGTGCAGTCCCTCACGGACGAACTCCAGTCGGCCGGTGCCTACCTGGAGCGCAGCCGCTCCAAGGGCGCGCTGGAGGGCGGCCCGGCATGAACAGACGCCCGCTCCTGACCCTGCTCGCCACCGCAGCCCTGCTGACCGGGTGCACCTCCGAGAGCCACCGGGACGACGACTCCACCGCCCCGAAGCCCGGCACCCTGCGCGTCCTCGCCTCCTCCGAACTCAGCGACATGACGGCCGTCTTCGACCAGGTCCGCAAGGACACCGGCGTGACGATCCGCCCCACCTACCTGGGCACCCTGGACGCCGTCGACCTGGTCGCCCAGGGCAAGGCGGACGGGAGGTACGACGCCCTGTGGCTCTCCTCCGACGACTACCTGCGGCTGCGCCCTGAGGCGGCGAAGAAGGTGGTCTCGGAGACCTCGATCATGTCCAGCCCGGTCGCGATCGGCGTCCGGACGGCCACCGTCAGGTCGCTCGGCTGGAAGCCGGCCGACGTCACCTGGTCGCAGATCGAGCAGGCCGTGGAGGGCGGCAGGCTGACGTACGGCATGACCGACCCGGCCCGCTCCAACTCCGGTTTCTCCACGCTGGTCTCGGTGGCCTCCGCGCTCACCGGCGCCCAGTCGGCGCTCACCGACGCCGACGTGTCCAAGGCGACCCCGCGGCTGAAGAAGTTCTTCAAGGGCCAGACCCTGACCTCGGGCTCCTCCGGCTGGCTGGCCTCCGCCTACCGGCGGCGCGGCGACGTCGACGCCCTGCTCAACTACGAGTCCGTTCTCAAGGGCATCCCGGGCCTCACCGTGATCCGCCCCGCCGACGGCGTGATCACCGCGGACTACCCGCTCTCCTCGCTGTCCGCCTCCTCGGCCGACACCCGCGAGGACGTCCGCAGGGTGGCCGAGGACCTGCGGACGACGGCCGTGCAGAAGCTCCTCACGGACACCACGCACCGCCGCCCGGTGGTCGCCTCGGTGCCGCCCGCCGCCGGTCTCGACACCTCCCGCCGCCGTGAACTCCCCTTCCCCGGCAGCAAGTCGGTGGCCGACGGGCTGATCTCCGCGTACGAGAACGAACTGCGCCGGCCGTCCCGCACGGTCTACGTCCTGGACACCTCGGGCTCGATGGAGGGCGACCGTCTCGCCCGCCTGAAGAAGGCCCTCACCGACCTCACGGGCGACTTCCGCGACCGCGAGGAGGTCACCCTGATGCCGTTCGGCTCGGACGTGAAGAACGTCAGCACGCACGTCGTCGACCCGGCCGACCCGGACACCGGCCTGAACGCGATCCGCGAGGACACCGACGCCCTGCGGGCCGACGGCGACACCGCCATCTACACCTCGCTGGAGAAGGCGTACGACCAGCTGCGCGCCGACCGGGACACCTTCACCTCGATCGTGCTGATGACGGACGGCGAGAACACCACGGGCGCCGAGGCCGGCGAGTTCGACGACTTCTACCGCGGCCTGTCCACCGGCCGGCGGAACATCCCCGTCTTCCCGATCCTGTTCGGGGACTCCTCCCGCACCGAACTGCAGCACATCGCCGCCCTGACCGGCGGCCGTCTCTTCGACGCCCAGCAGGGCTCCCTGGACGGCGCCTTCGAGGAGATCCGTGGCTACCAGTAAGTTCCTCGGCTGTCTGGAGTCCCGCAAGAACCTCACCGGATCGGCGGGCGGCCTGCTCGGCCTGGTCCTCACCTTCACCGGGGTGGCCGGCCCGTACTGGCCGGTGGTGGTGGCGGGCCTGTACGGCGCGGGCGCGCTGATCGCCCCGCCGGAGCGGCCGCCGCTGCCGGACTTCCCGACGCCGTCCGCGCAGCTGGAGGGGGTGCGGGCCGACTTCGGGAAACTGGAGACCTATCTGACGGAGGTCGGCCTGCCCGCTTCGGCGCAGGCCCGGCTCGGCGAACTGACCGGCCTGCTCACCGCGTTGCTGGACCCGGGCTGGGCGGCCGAGCTGCTGGCCCAGGACCCGGAGGGCGTCCACGTGCTGTCGCGGACGGTACGGCAGGACATCCCGGAGGCGGTCGACAGCTTCGTCCGGACACGCTGGTGGACGCGTCTGACGCCCGGCCAGGAGCCCCCGGAACAGCACTTGGAGCGTCAGCTGACCGTCCTCAAGGAGGAGGCGGAACGCCTGGCGGCGACTCTCAGGGACACGGAGGCCAGACGCCAGGAGACGCATACCCGCTACTTGGAGGAGAGGGGCAACTGAAGAAACTCAGGGGCGCGAGGAACTGCGCGACAGGCCACGACGGCGCCGCACCCGACAACGCACCCCCGGGCTACGCCCCCACAGGCGAAGGCCTGCCGCCCCCGCCCCCGTCGGGGCGGACGGGAAGTGACGGGAACAGCAGGCCCAGGGCCACGCACGCCGTTGTGCGCGGCCTCGCCGGTTCACACCGCGGCCGGCCGTGACGATCACTGGTCAGGGCACATCCGTGCCGGCCGCGGAGTCTTCGGACAGCGGGACTCAGCCCAGGCGCTCGACCAGCGCCCGGTACTCGTCCCACAGTTCCTTCGGCGTGTGGTCGCCGAAGGTGTTGAGGTGGTCGGGGACCAGCGCGGCCTCCTCGCGCCAGGCCTCCTTGTCGACGGTCAGCAGGAAGTCGAGGTCGCCGTCGGCCAGGTCGAGCCCCTTGGTGTCGAGGGCCTCACGCGTCGGCAGCACGCCGATCGGCGTCTCCACGCCCGCCGCCTTGCCGTCCAGCCGCTCCACGATCCACTTCAGGACCCGGGAGTTCTCGCCGAAGCCGGGCCACACGAACTTGCCCGCGTCGTTCTTGCGGAACCAGTTGACGTAGTAGATCTTCGGGAGCTTCGCCTGGTCCTTGCCCTTGGCGACGTCGACCCAGTGCGCCATGTAGTCGCCCATGTTGTAACCGCAGAACGGGAGCATCGCGAACGGGTCGCGGCGCAGCTCACCGACCTTGCCCTCGGCCGCGGCGGTCTTCTCTGAGGCCACGTTGGCGCCCAGGAACACGCCGTGGTTCCAGTCGAAGGACTCGGTCACCAGCGGGACCGCGGTGGCGCGCCGGCCGCCGAAGAGGATCGCCGAGATCGGCACACCCCGCGGGTCCTCCCACTCCGGCGCGATGATCGGGCACTGCGCGGCGGGCACGGTGAAGCGGGCGTTGGGGTGGGCGGCCGGGGTCTCGGAGTCCGGCGTCCAGTCGTTGCCCTTCCAGTCCGTCAGGTGGGCCGGAAGCTCCTCCGTCATGCCCTCCCACCAGATGTCGTTGTCGTCGGTGAGCGCCACGTTGGTGAAGACCGCGTTGCCCCACAGCGTCTTCATGGCGTTGGCGTTGGTGTGCTCACCGGTGCCGGGCGCGACGCCGAAGAAGCCGGCCTCGGGGTTGATCGCGTAGAGGCGGCCGTCCTCACCGAACCGCATCCAGGCGATGTCGTCGCCGATGGTCTCGACGGTCCAGCCCGAGACGGTGGGCTCCAGCATGGCGAGGTTGGTCTTGCCGCAGGCGCTCGGGAAGGCGGCGGCGACGTACTTGGACTCGCCCTGCGGAGGAGTGAGCTTGAGGATCAGCATGTGCTCGGCGAGCCAGCCCTCGTCCCGCGCCATCACGGAGGCGATGCGCAGGGCGTAGCACTTCTTGCCGAGCAGGGCGTTGCCGCCGTAGCCGGAGCCGTAGGACCAGATCTCGCGGGACTCGGGGAAGTGCGAGATGTACTTGGTCTGGTTGCAGGGCCAGGGGACGTCCGCCTGGCCGGGCTCCAGCGGGGCTCCGAGGGTGTGCACGGCCTTCACGAAGAAGCCCTCGTCACCGAGTTCGTCGAGGACGGCCTGGCCCATGCGCGTCATGGTGCGCATGGAGGCGGCGACGTACGCGGAGTCCGTGATCTCCACGCCGAGCGCGGAGAGCGGGGAGCCGAGGGGGCCCATGCAGAACGGGACGACGTACATCGTCCGGCCCTTCATCGCGCCGCGGAACAGGCCCTTCTCGCCGGAGAAGATCTCGCGCATCTCGGCGGGAGCCTTCCAGTGGTTGGTCGGGCCGGCGTCCTTCTCCTCCTCGGAGCAGATGAAGGTGCGGTCCTCGACCCGGGCGACATCGGTCGGGTCGGAGGCCGCGTAGTAGGAGTGGGGGCGCTTGATCGGGTCGAGCTTCTTGAAGGTGCCCTTCGCCACGAGCTCCTCGCACAGTCGCTCGTACTCGGCCTCGGATCCGTCACACCAGACCACGCTGTCCGGCTGCGTCAGTTCGGCGATCTCGTTGACCCACGAGATCAGTTCCTGGTGCTTGGTGGGGATGACGGTGGGAGCCGCGATGTCGCGCGCCACGATTGCTCCTAAATGAGGGATTTTTTGATCTTTTTGGTCCGCTGAGGACCTTGTCGCCCCGTGGGGGCTGCGACCCGGATGCTTCACGGTCATCGACCGCCTGGCGCTCATCCGGTGCCGACCGCACTCATTTGATCCTCCGACTCGATCACCCATCTGTCCAGAGGGAGTCACAGATGAGCGACGTGAGGAAGGCCACGGTCGCGGTGCCGACCTGCGTTTCTTTGCGTCCACATTGAGTTCGCCTCAAGGTCTTTTTGCCCGGTATCGCAGGACCGCCGGGTGGCCGACGGGTGACCCGTGAGACGATGGCCACCCCCGGCCCGTCATCGGCCGAGACCGATCCGTGACTTACGGTTCCGTAGGTACGATGCAGTCCATGACTGCGCCCGTCCCCGACGCGCCCACGGATTCGCCGGCCGCCGGCCGCGGCTCCAGCGCGCTCTCCTCCCTGTCGCACCAGGTCAAGCCCAAGTTGCGTGGCTGGCTGCATCTGGGCATGTTTCCGGCCGTACTCATCTCGGGCCTCGTCCTCACCGCTCTCGCCGACTCACCGCGCGGCCGTGTCGCGTGCGGGATCTACGTCCTGACGGCGTGTCTGCTGTTCGGCGTGAGCGCGCTGTACCACCGGGGCAACTGGAGCCCGCGCATGGACGGCATCCTGCGCAGACTCGACCACGCCAACATCTTCCTGATCATCGCGGGCACCTACACCCCGCTGACCCTGCTGCTCCTGCCCGCCGCGCAGGGGCAGTGGCTGCTGTGGGGCGTCTGGGCCGCGGCGGCCGCCGGCATCGTCTTCCGGGTCTTCTGGGTCGGCGCCCCTCGCTGGCTGTACACGCCCTGCTACATAGCGATGGGCTGGGCGGCGGTCTTCTACCTGCCCGACTTCATGCGCACCGGCGGTATCGCCGTGCTGGTCCTGGTGATCGTCGGCGGCCTCCTCTACAGCGCGGGCGGCGTGATCTACGGCATCAAGCGCCCGAACCCGTCACCGCGCTACTTCGGCTTCCACGAGGTCTTCCACTCCTTCACGCTGGCCGCGTTCGTCGTCCACTACGTGGGGATCTCGCTGGTGGCCTACCAGCACGCGTAGCCCCACCCCCCTCCGCGAGTGGCCACGGCTCCCGAGCCGTGGCCACTTTTCTCATGCCCTGACATCAACTCCCCATTGACAGGTACTAGATTTTGAGAGCTACTCTCATTTCATGGCTACTGTCACCCAGCTTGAAGAGACACATCGGAACCCGCGCCGCTGGTGGGCCCTGGGCGCCCTGGTCGCGAGCATGCTGGTGCTCGGCTTCGACACGACGATCCTCAATGTGGCGCTCCCGACCATGGCCGGGGAGCTCGGCGCCACCACCAGCCAGCAGCAGTGGATGGCGGACGCGTACGTCGTCGTCTTCGCCTCGCTGATGCTCCCGGCCGGGCTCCTCGGCGACCGCTTCGGCCGCCGCCGGATGCTCGTCACCGGCCTGGTGATCTTCCTGGCCGGGTCCCTGGTCGGCTCCCTCGCCGACGACGTGAACTGGGTGATCGCCGCCCGCACGGTGATGGGCGTCGGCGCGGCACTGGTGATGCCGCTCGCCATGTCCGTGCTGCCCTCGCTGTTCGGGCCGAAGGAGCGCACCCGGGCCGTCGGCATCGTCTCGGCCGCCTCGGCGCTCGGGCTGCCGCTGGGCCCGATCATCGGCGGCTTCCTGCTCAACCACTTCTGGTGGGGGTCGGTCTTCCTGATCAACGTCCCGATGGCCGCCATCGGGATCGCCGCCTGCGTCTTCCTGCTCCCCGAGACCAGCGACCCCGCCTCCCCCAGGGTCGACGTCCTCTCCACCGCGCTCACCGTGACCGGCCTCGGCGCCCTGATCTACGCCATCATCGAGGCCCCCGACCGCGGCTGGGGCGACCCGCTGGTCCTGGCCCTGCTGGCGGGCTCCGTCGTCCTCGTCGCGGGCCTGGTGCTGCGCGAACGCCGGGTCGAGCGCCCCATGCTCGACATGACCCTCCTCGCCCACCGCGGCTTCCTGCTCAACACCCTCGCCGCGACGCTCGTGATGTTCGTGCTGTCCGGCCTGCTGTTCGTGCTGCCGCCCTACCTCCAGGCGGTCCTCGGCAACGACGCCTTCGGCACCGGCCTGAGGCTGCTGCCCATGATGGGCGGCCTGCTGGTGGCCGCCCGGGGCGCCGAGGCGGCGGTCGCCCGCTTCGGATCACGCGCCGTGATCGCCACCGGCCTGGTCGTCCTCGCCTTCGCCGCGATCCTCGGCAGCCGTACGACCGTGGACTCCGGCTACGGCTACACCGCGCTGTGGCTGTCGATCGCGGGCCTCGGCTTCGGCTTCTCGGTGGTTCCCGCCATGGACGGCGCCCTCGCCGCCCTGCCCACCGACCGGGCCGGCAGCGGCTCCGGGCTGCTGATGACCACCCGCCAGGTCGGCGGTGCCATCGGCATCGCCCTGCTCGGCAGCCTGCTCGCGAGCACCTTCCGTGACCGCCTGGACGTGACCGGCCTGCCCGCCCCGCTCGGCCACACCGCCGGCGAGTCGGTGGTCGCCGCCCACCTGGTCGCGGAGAGGGCGGGCTCGGCCCCACTGGTCGCCTCCGCGAACGCCGCGTACGTGCACGGCATGGGCCTGGTCCTGCTGGTCTGCGGTGCCGCCGCGCTGGTCACCGCGCTGCTGGCCGCCGCGCTGCTGCCCAACACACCGACCGCCCACCCCACCGAAGCGGAAGGCAACGAGGACGCGGCCGTGGCCCCCGCCACCGCCGATGCCGGACAATGACCAGCATGACGGCACCGCACACCTCCTTCTCCCCGGCCGACAACCCCCGGCTCGGCCTGCGTGAACGGAAGAAGATCAAGACCCGCGAGGCGATCCGCGAGGCGATGTACGCGCTGGTCGAGGAGCAGGGGTACGAGGCCACGACGATCGAGCAGATCGCCGAGCGGGCCGAGGTGTCGCCGTCCACCGTCTTCCGGTACTTCCCGACCAAGGAGGACATCGTCCTCACGGACGAGTACGACCCGCTCATCATGGAGGAACTCCGGGCGCGGCCCGCCGACGAGCCGTGGCCGGAGTCCCTCCGCCACGTGATGCACCGGGCGGTGGCCCTGGGCATGAAGGACGCCCGCTCGGTCTCCCGGCTGCGCACCCGCCTGATGGTCGAGGTGCCGGCGGTGCGCTCCCGGATGATGGAGAGCATGTCGGAGACCGGCCGGCTGCTGTGCCAGGCCATCGGCGAGCGCACCGGGCGCGACCCGCACAGCCTGGAGGTGCGGGTCTACGCGATGTCCATCGTCGGCGGGCTGATGGAGACCTCGATGTACTGGGCGGAGCAGGACCACGAGCCCGACTTCCAGTCCCTCGTGGACCGCGCCCTGAGCGTCATCGAACACGGTCTGCCGCCGGAAAAACCCTGAGGTCCCGGCCGCCTGCCGTGCCATCCTGGCCAGGTGAACGCTGCCGAGATCCGTGTCGAAGTCGCCCCCGAGCTGGCCCTGTTCGTCCCGCACGCCCGCCGCACCGGCACCCACCCCCTCGCCGTCGACGGCGTCTCCACGCTCGGCCATGTGATCGAGTCCCTGGGCGTCCCGCTCACCGAGGTCGGCGCGCTGGAGGTGGACGGACGGGAGGTGCCGGCCGCGCACATCCCGGCGGACGGCGAGTCGGTGGCCGTACGCGCGGTCCGGCGCCCGCAGGAGATCCCGGGCGCTCCGCTCCGCTTCCTCCTCGACGTCCACCTCGGCACCCTGGCCCGCCGGCTGCGCCTGCTGGGCGTGGACACCGCGTACGAGTCGACGGACATCGGCGACCCGGCCCTCTCGGCCCGCTCGGCGGCCGAGAAGCGCGTGCTGCTCAGCCGCGACCGGGGCCTGCTGCGCCGCCGCGAACTATGGGCCGGCGCCTACGTCTACAGCACCAGCCCCGACGACCAACTCCACGACATCCTCGACCGCTTCGCCCCCGAGCTGCGGCCCTGGACCCGCTGCACGGCCTGCAACGGCCTGCTGAGGAAGGCGACCAAGGAGGAGGTGGCGGACCAGCTGAAGGGCGGCACCCAGAAGTCGTACGACGTCTTCGCCCAGTGCACGGAGTGCGGCCGCGCCTACTGGAAGGGCGCGCACCACCAGCAGCTGGAGGCCATCGTGGAGCGCGCCCTCGCCGAGTTCGCCTGAGCCGGCCCGCGCCCGGGCTCAGTTGCGGCCCAGCGCCCGGTACTCCCAGCCGGCCGCCCGCCACTGCGCGGGGTCCAGGGCGTGCCGGCCGTCCACGACCCGGCGCCGGTTCACCACGGAACCCATGACCTCCGGGTCGATCTCCCGGAACTGCGCCCACTCGGTCAGCAGCACCACCACGTCGGCGTCCGCGGCGGCCTGCAGCACGTCGGTGCCGTACTCCAGCTCCGGGTGGACGCGGCGGGCGTTGTCCATCGCCACCGGGTCGTAGACGGTCACCCGGGCACCGGCCCGGTGCAGCGTGGCGGCGACGTCCAGCGCCGGGGCGTCCCGGATGTCGTCCGAGTTGGGCTTGAAGGCCGCCCCCAGCGCGACCACCTTCGTCCCCGCCAGTTCCCCGCCGACCAGCTCACGGACCAGGTCCACGGTGCGGGCCCGGCGGCGCTGGTTGATCCCGTCCACCTCGCGCAGGAACGCCACCGCCTGGGCGACGTCCAGCTCCTCGGCGCGGTGGATGAAGGCCCGGATGTCCTTGGGCAGGCAGCCGCCGCCGAAGCCCAGGCCCGGCTTGAGGAACCGGCCGCCGATCCGGTCGTCGTAGGCCAGCGCCTCGGCCAGCAGGTGCACATCGGCGCCGGTGGCCTCGCAGACCTCCGCCATGGCGTTGATGTACGAGATCTTCGTGGCCAGGAACGAGTTGGCGGCGACCTTGACCAGTTCGGCGGTCGGCAGGTCGGCCACCACCACCGGGGTGCCCTGGGCGATGACCGGCGCGAACGCGGCGCGCAGCTGTTCCTCCGCCCACACGGACTCGGTGCCGAACACCAGCCGGTCGGGGTGCAGGGTGTCCTCCACGGCGAAGCCCTCCCGCAGGAACTCCGGGTTCCAGGCGAGTTCGACCTCGTCCCCGGCCGGGGCGGTCTCGCGGACCAGCTCCGCCAGCCGGGCCGCGGTGCCCACCGGCACCGTGGACTTGCCGACCACCAGGGCCCGCCGGCGCAGGTGCCGGGCCAGCTCGGTGACCGCGCCCTCCACATGGCGCAGGTCCGCCGCGTAGGAGCCGGGCTGCTGCGGGGTGCCCACGCAGACGAAGTGGATGTCGCCGAACTCCGCGGCCTCCGCCAGGCTGGTGGTGAAGTGCAGCCGGCCGGACTCCTGGGCCTTGACCAGGAGTTCGGGCAGCCCTGGCTCGAAGAACGGCACCTCCCCGGCTCTCAGCAGCTCGATCTTGCCGGGGTCCACGTCGACGCCCAGTACTTCGTAGCCCAGCGCCGCCATGCACACGGCGTGCGTGGCGCCCAGGTAGCCGGTGCCGATGACCGTGAGACGGGGAGCGTCGGTGCCGTCGAGAAGAGTGTCCATGATGCCTCCGAGAGGGGTTCCCGAGCTGAAGGTGCGCATGCCGAGGACGCGCTTGGGTGAAGGAGAGGGGACTGCGGCCGCGTGCGGGGCCCGGGTGCGAACCGGGCCCCTCGCGTCAGGAGGAGCAGGCTGTGTTGGCGAGGCCCTTCGCCGCTTCGCTGACCTTGTTGTCGCAGGCGACCTTGTTGTTCTCGACGGGCGCGAGGTGGAAGCCGTAGCCGGGGCCGTCCACCTGCGCGGTGTTGCCCTGGAACAGGTTTCCGGTGCCCCAGCCGTCGAGGATCCGGTGGGTCTGGAAGCCGTCCTCGCGGGAGTGACGGCCGACATTGCCCCTGATCAGCCAGTTGTTTCCCTTGACGTCGACCCAGGAGTCGTTGTGTCCCCCGCTGAGCCCCGCGCCGTCGAAGGTGTTGTCGATGAGGGAGCCACCGGTGGTGCCCTCCTTGATGTCGACGGACTCGGCGGTGGTGGCGCTGACGTGGTTGCCGCGGATGACGTTGTCGTCGCTCTTGTCGGGCTTGCAGTCGGTGACCGTGCACCAGTTGGACTCGGCCGAGCCGACGTAGATGCCCTCGCCGAAGGTCTCCTTGCGCTTGCCCGTGTCACGGACGGTGTTGCCCGTCACCACGTTGCCGGAGCTGAAGTCGCGCAGATGGATGCCCTCGTCGCCGATGTTCTCGACGGTCAGCCCCTGGATGACGGTGCTCCGGACGTGGTCGGCCATGACCCCCTTCTGGCCGTTGCGGACCGTGAAGCCGATCAGCCGCCAGTGGCTGGCGCCGTCCAGGTGGAAGGCGTAACCGCCGTCGACGTCACCGGCGTCGATCACCGCGCCGGGGCCGCCGCACAGGAAGATCGGCCGGCTCCCGGTGCCGGGGTTGGCGGCGGTGAACTTGTCGTCGTACACCCCGTCCCGCATCTGGATGACATCGCCGGGCCGTGCCTGGTCCAGCGCCTCCGTGAGGGACTTGGCGTCCCCGACGGTGACCGTGGCGGCCGGGCACTTCGTCCCTCCGGCGACGGCCGCCGCGGCGGAGCCGGACGGGGTGGGCGCGGCCGTGGGCTCGTCGGAGGCCGTACCGCTCGGTTCCGGAGCGGCGGAGGTCGCACCGGAGTCGTCGGCGTCGTCCGTGGGGGTGGCCACCGCGATGGTCGGGCCCGCGTCGGGGCCCGCCCCGTACACCACGGGCGGGCCGTCTCCGGCGGAGGCCGCCACGATCAGCGCCACCACCGAGATCAGCAGGGCGGCCGAGGCCACCCACAGCGGCAGGCCGCCGGAGAGCCAGATCCGGCGCAGCCGTTCCGCCGTCGTGGGCCCGGCCCCCGGGGCTTCTGTGCCGTCCGGTGTGTCGTCGCTCATTCGCTCATCACCGGCACCTTGCGGCGGCCCGCCACCTCGATCTCGTCCGCGGGCGGGGCGGGCAGCGGTGCCTTGTCCGAGTAGGGGTGGACGATCCGGCCGGCCCGCCCGTGGCCGCGCCGCCTGCGCCGGCCCATGGCGGCCGAGAACAGGATCAGCAGCAGGATGCCGGTCCACAGCAGGGTCATCGGGCTCGCGTAGTGCTTGACCTTGACCCAGAAGGAACTGGTGTCGTACCAGGCGAAGGTCTGGTTCTCCTTGATGTCGGCGCCGCCGTGCGAGCGGCTGGAGTCCAGCGCGCTGGGGCCGACCCCGCCGATCACGTTGAACGAGACCGTCGTACCGTCCACGCCGCCGACCAGGCTGACACCGTGGTTGGTCGCGTCCTGGACGGTGTTGCCGCGTATCTCGGCGGCCGAGTCGCGGACGTACACGCCGGTCTCCGGGCCGTCGATGATGTTGCCGGTGACCGTGGCGTCGCTGACGCCGTCCCGGACCGAGATGCCCTGCCGGTTCTGGCCGCTCAGGCGGTTGCCGGTGATGGACACCTTGTCCGCCGCCAGGCGGGCCACGATCCCCATGTCACCGCCCTCGATACGGTTGTTCTGCACCCCGACGTCGAACCCGCCGAGCACCTCGACGCCGTAGCGGCCGTTGTCCTTGGCCACGCTGTTGGCGACCGAGTTGGAGCCGTAGCTGTCGACGGCCTGCCCGGAGGCGGAGGGGCCGTCGGCGAGCGGCTTGCCGCTGAGGGTGTAGCCGTTGCCGCCGTTGCCCTGGGCGGTGGAGCCGCTGATCCGCACCTGCTGGGTGGCGCGGGAGAGGATGAAGCCGTCGCCGCCGTTGTCCTTGGCGACCGTGCGCTGCACCAGCGAGCTGGAGACGAAGCGGTGCAGCACCACCCCGTCCTCCAGGCTGTTCTGCACGGTCGTGTCGCTGATCTCGATCCCCGTGGCACTGGAGATGAAGACGCCGAAGGCGTTGCCGGTGATGGTCGAGTGGGTGATCGACCCGGAGACGTAGGAGAGTCCGCCGGTGGAGAAGCGGGCGTCGGGAGTGGTCAGTTCACCGGAGGGCATGGCGGTGACGTCGCCGCTGCTGGAGCCGTCGTCCTGCGTGTCCCCCTGCTCCCTGGCCCGCTCCCGTGCGGTCTTGCCGTGGATCTGGCCGGTGTCCTCCAGTGAGCCGGTGTTCGGCCGGTCGGTGCCGGTGAGGCTGAGTCCGCCGGTACGGCCGCTCCAGAAGCCCAGGTTCGCGAGCTTGGTGTGCGTCATGTCGAACTGGCCGCCGATGGTGCGGATGTAGGCGCGGCCGTCCCGGACATCGGTGTCGGCCTTGTTGGCCTGCGGGTCCCAGCTGGTGACCGTCAACGGGGCCTGGGCGGTGCCCTGGAGCGCCAGTTCGCCGCCGAAGGAGACGATGGAGACGAAGCCGGTGCGGTTGCTGGCCATCCGCAGGGTGAGACCGCCCGGGTTGGACAGCTTCAGCTTGGCGCCGACGTTGAGGTAGATGTTCTCGGTCAGCAGGTACGAGCCGTCCTTGCGCCGCACAAAGGTCTGCGGGGCGAGTTTCAGCAGGTCGGCGATGGTGTAGGCGTTGCTGCGCTGGGTGAGCACCAGGGTGTATCCGTTGTCGGTGTCCAGCCGGTACGGCACGGTCCACTTGGTGCTCTGCAGGGGCGCCACCGAGGTGAACGCCCGAACCTGGTTGAGCCGGTGGTCCTCGTCGGCGACCAGCGCGGCCTGGGTCTCCGCGTCCTCCGCGGCCAGCTTCTGCTTGTCGCCGTCCCCGTCGGCGTGCGCCGCGGTGGACGTGCCCAGCAGCAGCGTGGCCGCCACCGCGAAGGAGCCCAGCAGCGCCGCCGTTCTGGCACCCGCCCGGCGCAGCCCCGTGCCGGGGCCCGGTCTGGCAGTGATGAGTCGTGCCGACATGACGTCAGATCACCTCCGGCTGGAGAGCGGAGTGGTTCTGACCGCCGCCGGAGAGGGTCGAGGCGCTCTGGCCCTCGCCTCCGATGCTGGTGGAGCTGCGGGTGAGCCAGCCCTGCTTGTTCATGGTGACGAAGGCGTACAGCTTGATCGGCAGCGAGATCATGATGACCACGAGAGCCGTCAGCGGCAGCAGCAGGATCTCCTGCGGATGCCTGCGCAGATGCGAGTAGCCACGGACCGCACGGCCCAGCATCAGCCAGACCAGGGTGAGGACGATGCCGCGCCCGCTGAAGTCGAGCCGGCTCAGCAGCAGATAGCCGAGGGCCATGCCCATGGTCACCGGGGTGAGCAGGATCTGCAGCACGGTGATCTTGGTGACCAGCGGGGCCCGCCACAGCCAGCCCTTGTACAGCGAGGTCAGGTAGCACCGGTAGGAGTTGCGGCTCCACCGGACGCGCTGCTTGACGAAGGCCCGGAAGGACGAGGGGAACATGGAGATGGCCCGTGCGGAGGACTGGTGCACCGTCTTGTAACCGGAGGCGAGCACCAGCCAGGTCAGCCTGCCGTCGTCGCCGGCCACGCAGCGGCGGCCGAGGAAGAACTCGTTCTCCAGGTTCTCCAGGACCGGCAGGACCGCCGCCCGCCGGTAGGCGGCCGTACGGCCCGACAGACAGGCCACGGCACCGGCCCGGCCCATGGCCGGGACGTAGTCGTAGTAGCGGAGGTTGACCAGCCAGTCGGCTATTCGGCGCCAGACGCTGGTGGTGCGCTGGTAGACGTTCTGCTGGGTGCCCACGCCGCCGACCGTGGGGTCCACGAAGGGCATCTGTACGGCGTCCAGCAGGCCCGGCTCCCAGCGGGTGTCGGAGTCCACCAGGACGAGCACCTCCCCGGTGGCGGCACGTATGCCGACACCCAGGGCGGAACGTTTCCCCCTGTGTTCGAAGGCGAGCACCCGCACCCGGGGGTCCTCCACCAGCGACAGCCGGCGCAGTACCTCGTGGTCCTCCACGTCGGGAACGATGATGATCTCGGCCGGGTCCTGGGCGAGCCAGGTGTCCAGGCATTCCAGCAGGATGTCAGGGTCTTCCCGGTACGCCGGGACCACCACGGAGACACTGGTACGGAAGTTGTTGACGACCGGCTTGGCGAACCGGGAGAGCACCGCTCGGTACAGCCAGAGCGCCCAGACGAAGAGTCCGGCAAGCCCCAGCGGCATCAGCTCTCGCCACGAAGTTTCCCCCACAGCCTCGACGATCCACGACCAGACCTGGTCGAAGAACTCGGACAATGTTGCGTTCTCCCCCCACATGACACGGCTGCCTCGGTCCGAAAGGGACAGAACCGGGCACTGCTTCAGCGATGCTAGGAGATCTTGGGTGAACGAGGGCCACACAAAGCGCAAACTTCGCTTACAAAATCTTCACACACCACTCGCCACGGATGCGACGAGTCGTCGTACGACAGGTGTGCAGGACCCCCGATTCCCCATTCTCTCCCCAGCCGTGACAGCGCGTCACACGCGTCACGGCGCGAGCAGGATCATATGAGGGTGATGTGAAGAGCACGAACTCTTCCGATAAATGACATGTTTCGACGCAACGAGCAGAAAGCGCGACCCGCTCGAACACGCACGGGAAGGGGTGCGGGGCGGCAATCGACATGCGGCTACCGGTGGAGACCCGGCGGGGGCCCGCTGAGGGCCGCCCACCTGGTCCTTCAGCCCCCGAGCGCCGATTTCAGCCGCTCCGGGTCGGTGGTCGGGGCGTCACAGGTGAAGTTACGGCAGACGTACGCGGCCGCCTCGCCCCCGACGAGCGGGCGCTCGGCCAGCAGCGGGAACTCGTCACTCCCCGGAGTCCCCACGGCCACGACCGCACCGGGGGCTACGCCCAGAAGTGCGATGCGGTGCAGGGCGGTCGTACGGCCGTCCCGCTGGTCGGGTCCCACGACCGCGACCTCGCGCGGACCGTCGAGGAACGCCTCGGCGACGGCGAGCCCCCACCCGATGAAGCGCGGCACCCGCGGCCCGAGCGTCCTGACGACACCCAACGCCCGTTCCGCCGCGGTGCGATGAGGCTCCGACCCGGTGTGGGCCGCATAACTCAGCAGCGCACCCGCGGCCGCGGTCCAGCCGGAGGGCGTGGCGTTGTCGGTCGGGTCCTGCGGCCGGCGGATGAGCCGCTCGGCGTCGGAGGCGGTGTCGTAGAGGGAACCGGTCTCCGGGTCGGCGAACCGGACCAGGACGTGGTCGAGCAGCAGCCCGGCGAACTCCAGCCAGACGCCCTCACCGGTCACCGACGCGAGCGCCATGAAGCCCTCGGCGACATCGCCGTAGTCCTCCAGCACGCCCGCGTTGGCGCCGACCCGGCCGTCCCGGCTGGTGCGGGCGAGCCGCGCGTGGTCGTCGAGATGCAGCCGTACGAGGAGATCCGCGGCGCCGACGGCGGCCTCGACCAGATCGGGCCGGCCGAAGTAGGCGCCGGTCTCGGCGAGCGCGGCGACGGCGAGGCCGTTCCAGGCGGCGACCACCTTGTCGTCCCGGCCGGGGGCCGGGCGCTCCGCGCGCCTCGCGAGCAGCCGCCGCTTGATCGACTCGACCCTTTCGGCGTCGAACACGCCCTCCTGCTGCGGGAGTTGCAGGACGGACTGACCGTGCTCGAAGGTGCCGGCCTCGGTGACCCCGAAGTACTGGGCGGCGAGATCCGCGTCCGCGCCGAGGACTTCGCCGAGCTGCGCGGGCGTCCACACGTAGTACGCGCCCTCGACGTGCTTGCCGGTCCCGTCGTCACTGTCGGCATCCAGGGCGGAGGCGAACCCGCCCTCGCCGGTGCGCAGTTCCCGGACCATGAAGTCGGCGGTCTCCAGGGCTACCCGGCGGGCCAGCTCGGACCCGGTGGCCCGCCACAGGTGCGCGTACGCCCGGCAGAGCAGGGCGTTGTCGTACAGCATCTTCTCGAAGTGCGGCACGACCCAGTCGCGGTCTACGGAGTACCGGGCGAAGCCGCCGCCGAGCTGGTCGTAGAGGCCGCCGCGGGCCATCCGCTCGCAGGTGTCCGCGGCCATCTGCAGGGCGCCTTCGGAACCGGTCCGGGCGTGGTGGCGCAGCAGGAACTCGATGACCATGGACGGCGGGAACTTGGGTGCGCCGCCGAACCCGCCGCGCTGCGCGTCGTATTCACGGGTGAGCCCGAGCAGGGCCTGGGCGAGCTCCTCCTCACCGGGCGGCCGGGCGCCCTGGTGGCTGATCTCCCGCTCGGCGAGATCACGGACGATCTTCCCGGCGACCTCGGCGACCTCGTCCCGCCGGTCCGCCCAGGCGCCCCGGACACCTTCCAGCACCTGCCGGAAGGAGGGCATGCCGTGGCGCGGGGCGGGCGGGAAGTAGGTGCCGAAGTAGAAGGGCTCGGCGTCGGGCGTGAGAAACACGGTCATCGGCCAGCCACCCTGCCCGGTGGCGGCCTGCACGGCCTCCATATACACGGCATCGACATCGGGCCGCTCTTCACGGTCGACCTTTACGGCGACGAAGTGCTCGTTGAGGTAGTCGGCGGTGTCCTGGTCCTCGAAGGATTCGTGGGCCATGACATGGCACCAGTGGCAAGAGCTGTATCCGACGCTCAGCAGGACGGGTCTGTTCGTCTCGCGGGCCCGGGTGAAGGCCTCGGCCGACCAGGGCCACCAGTCGACGGGATTGTCGGCGTGCTGGAGGAGGTACGGGGACGTCTCATGGGCCAGTCGGTTCACCCTCCCACTCTCCCACGGCGTCGGGAGCAGCGTAGAAGCGCAGGTTGACCCGGCGTGCCCCCTCGGGAACGGCGTCGTCGGGGTGGCTGTGGCGGGCGAGGAGTTCCTGGTAGGCGTGGACGAAGGCGTGCAGGTCGTCCTTGGTCATCCAGGTGCCGGTGCGCTGCACCTGGGCCCAGCCCTGCGGCCCCCGGTACTCCTCGTGGGCGCGGCGGAACAGCGTGGTGTCGACCTCGATCCTGAGCAGGGCGAGGTGCTCGGCCGCCGCGTACTCCTCGCTGGTCATGGCGGCCGGGTCGGGGGTGGTGTGGCTGAACGGCAGGCTCCGCCACCACCGCTCCCGCCCTCCCGACTTCTCCGGGATCTCCTCGATGAGCTTCTGTTCGGCGAGTTTGCGCAGGTGGTAGCTGGTGGTGCCGGAGCTCTCGCCGAGTTCGCGGGCGAGCACGGTGGAGTTGGCCTCGCCGTGCCGGCCGAGGTAGTCGAGGATCCGGCGGCGCAGGGGATTGCCCAGCGACTTGTAGAGGGCGGTGCGTTCGAGGCCGGTCAGCTCGGTGTGGGCGGCGGGGTCGGGCGCTGCGGCGGTCCCGGGCGTGACGTCGGTCATGCGATCACCGTAGCCCTGAGACCCCTGAGAGAACCCTGACCCTTCCCCGATGTCTGCCGAATTCTCTTTGCAGAATTTTCTCTGCGGTCTAGCGTGGGGCATGGCGGAGGACCCGTGAGGTCCACGAGTTCGGGGAAGCCGGAACAAGGTGAGGGGGCCGAGGTGTTGGAGCGGTTAACGGCGACGGAGGCGCGGAGGATGCAGCGGACGAGGCGGTTGAAGAGGTGGGCACTGATCCTTCTCGGGTCGTCCGCCGTGCTGCTGGTGCCGTGGATGGTGGTGCTGGCGCTGACGCTGCCCACCAAGGCCGAGGTGCACAACTGGTCACTGGCCTGGATCGGGCTGGACGTCCTGATGGCGATGGGCTGCGCGGCCACGGCGGTGCTGGGGTTGCGGGGTGACGCCCGGGCGCGTCTGACGGCTTCGGCGACCGCATCGGTCGCGATCCTGGACGCCTGGTTCGACATAACGACGTCGGCGGTCGGCGTCGAACTGCTCGAGGCGCTGGGCAGCGCGGTGGCGGAGGCGGGGCTGGCCGCGGCATGCGTCTTCCTGGCGCTGTCGAAGGGCCGGCAGAGCGAGCCCGTGCCGCGGTAGCCGAACCGCCGCGTGACGATCCCGCCGGGATGATCCGCCTTCGATGATCCGGCCCTCTCGCAACTTCGCTCTCTCCCAAGGACACTCATAAGCAAAGGAGTTACCGCTGGAGGGGGACGGGACATGCGGGACGCCCATCGGGCGGAGGCCGACCGGCTGCTGGTCCGGGCCGTGGAGGAGGAGGTCCGCCGCTCCGGCGGCCGCGTGGACGGGCAGCTGTTGCTGTCCCGGGCCCGCGGCGGCCTGGAAGCGATGGCACAGAGCGCCGCCGAGGAGTACGACACCTACGCCCACGCTCTCGACGAGAGCGAGGCCGGCCGGCAGAGCTTCGGCCAGCGGTACGCCAGAGAGGGTGCCGGAACTCCCCTGCTGGTAGCGGCCGTCGCCGCGGTCGCCGCCAGCGTCGCCGACCTCTCCCTGGGCACCGGCGCCGGTACGGCGCTCGGCGCGGGCGTGGCCGCCGGAGTGATCGGCGCGGCCGCCACGGTCGTCAAGGTCGCGGGTGCTCATCTGCCCGCCGCTCATCACCAGGCCGGTGCGGCCGGTCAGCCCGGCGGTCCCGAGCAGCTGCGGCTGCAGTGGCTGACCGCGCTGGAGGTGCGGGGCATTCGCCCGTTCCTCGATCAGCAGCGGGTGCTGAGCGCGTCCACGGGGCCGAAGAAGCAGGGCCCGGGGCTGCGCGGTGCGGACAAGAGCGCTGCGGCCCGCAGGCGTACGGTGCTGCAGCAGTCGTTCGGTCAGCTCCCCGACCCGGACGTTCCGTTCGCCGGCCGGCACCAGGAGCTGGCGCGGATCCGGCAGTGGGCGCAGGCGGCGCGGGCGACCACGGAGACCCGTCCGACGGTGGTCGTCCTGCACGGCGAGCCCGGCTCCGGGCGTACGACGCTCGCGGTCCGGGCCACCCACGATCTGAAGGACTTCTTCCGGGGTGCGGTCGTGGTGGATCTGCGCGGCGACACCCGGGGCGAGCCGCCGTTGCCCACCCGGGACGCGCTGCTGCATCTGCTCAACCGGCTGGGTGCGCCGCGTGAACAGCTGCTGTTCCGTGAGCGTTCCTCGGCGGATCAGCAGGTCAAGCGGCTCAGCGAGCTGTACCACCAGCACCTGACGGGTCTGCCGGTGACGATCGTGCTGGACGACGCCTTGGATGCCGAGCAGGTGCGCACGCTGATCCCGGAGCGGTCCGACAGCCTGGTCCTGGTCACCGCACGGGCCCAGCTCGACCTGCCCGCGGACCTGCCGGCCTGGGTGCATCAGCTTCCGGTGACGGCGCTGGACGCGGCGGGCGCGGAGGAACTGCTGGACGCGGCGGCGCAGGACACGTCAGGGCCGTACGACGCGCAGTCCGCGGAGCGGATCCGGGAGTTGTGCGGCGGGCTGCCGTTGGCGTTGCGGGTGGCGGGCTCGTCGCTGGGTTCGCGGTCGCCGCTCCAGCTGGCGGCGGATCTCGGCGCGTACGGCCCGGTCGAGCCGGTGGAGCGGGTGCTGTGGCTGCGCTACACCGACCAGTCGGAGACCGGGCGCCGTCTGCTGCGGAGGCTGGCGCTGGCGGGCCGGGCCTCGCTCGGCGCGGCGGCCGCGGCCGCTCTGCTGGCCACGGACGAGGCGGAGGCGACCCGTCATCTGGTCACGCTGGCGCAGGCCGGTCTGATCGACCACGTCCGGGGCAGCCGCTACCGGCTGCACGACCTGGTCCGTGCCTTCGCCCAGGCCCGCCTCGCCGACGAGGAGGAGCCGGCCGACCGTACGGCGGCGCAGGAGCGGCTGATCGTGAACTACGGGGAGCTGGCCGACTCCGTGCTGCGGCTGGTGGACGGCAACATGTCGACCCGCTCGGACCGGTTCAGTCCGCACGGTTTCACCTCGCTCGACGAGGCGCTGCGCTGGCTGGACGACGAGTCGAGTTTCATCACGGCGGCGCTGCGGCACGCGGAGGGCGTCGACCAGGCGGCCGTGCAGAGTCTGCTGGGCGCGCTGTGCGACTACTGCCTGTTGCGCGGCGACCTGTACCGGCTCGGTGAGATCAGCGAGTTGGCGCAGGCGGTGGACCAGGGCCTGCTGGTGCGCTCGGTGCAGTGGCGTACCGGTATCGCGGCCCGTCAGCTGGGTGAACTGGACAAGGCGCGCACCACCCTCACCTCGGTGGTGGACCTCTACATGGAGGCGCATCACGACGCCGGTGCGGCCCGCGCCCTGTGCTCCCTGGGGATCACCCTGCACCATCAGGGCAACCTCACCGAGGCGGCGGCCAGGCTCCAGGAGGCGCTGGATCTCCAGGCGGCCCCCCAGCTGGCGACCGACCGGGCCTGGACGATGCACGCGCTGGCGGCGGTGCAGCGCGACCGTGCCCGGCTGCCGGAGGCGTTGGACCTGCTCACCCGTTCGCTCGTGCTGCACCGGGAGGGTGGTTCGGTGCACGGCGAGGCCTGGGCGCACTTCCAGCTCGGTCAGCTGGCGCTGCGGATGGGTGACGTACCGCGAGCGGAGCGGGAGCTGGGGGCGGCGCTGGAGCGTTACGGCCGTACCCGCGACGCCCGTGGCGAGGCCTGGGCGCTGACCCAGCTGGCGCGGGCCCGGTTGGTGGACGGTGACGCGTCCCCGGCGGTGGACGCACTGCGCCAGGCGGCCGCCCGGCACCGGGAGAACGAGGACGCGCGCGGCGAGGCCTGGACGGTCTACTACCTGGGCCAGGCCCTGGAGGAGACCGGCACGCTGGACCTGGCGGTGCGTGAGCTGGAGCGCTCGCGCACCATGTTCTCCCGGATACGGGACGTCTACGGGCTGGCCTGTGCCCGCCACCACTCGGCCCGGGCGACCCGCGACCAGCGGGCGGCTCAGACCGGCTCGCTGCGCAACTCGGGTTTCGCCCGTCAGCTCCTGGTCGACGCCCGCGCCGACTTCCAGCGCATCGGTGTCGTCCACGGCGAGGCCTGGACCTGTCTGGAGCTGGCCGTCGTGGACGCCGGCAACAACCGCACCCAGCAGGCCCTGGCCCTGTGCGACGAGGCGGTCACCCTGTTCTCGTCGTACGGCGACCGCCGTGGTGAGGACTGGGCCCGCTTCCTGCGCTGCACCCTGCTCCCCTACGCCGCGCCGGGCGGTGTGGAGGTGGGCACGGCGGTCGCCCAGGAGGAGTTGGCCCAGCTCTCCCGCGGCGCCCATCCGCTGCGCGACGAGAAGCTGGCCGAGTACGTCACGGCGTACGGCCTGCTGCTGGACCGCGGGGTCACCCTGGAGTCCGGCTGGCAGGCCTGGCGGCTGGGCATGGTTCCCAGCCGGCACGCCCGTGAGGTGATGGGGGTGCCGGTGCCGGGTGGGGCGTGAGGCCGGTCAGACCTTGGGGTCGGCCGCGGGAGTCCCCGAGTCCGCCTTGGCGTCCGGGGACTCCTTGAAGTCGACCTTCTGCATGTGCTTGCTCATGGACTTCATCAGGCCCCAGACCGCCACGGCCATCACCGCGAAGACGATGAAGCCGAGGACCCCGGGGGTGACCTTGTTCTCGTCGACCTCCTTGGCGAGGGGGACGAGATGCGTCAGTGCCAGACTTGCGCTTGCGCTCATGTCAGGCATTGTCGCGGATGCCCGCAAAGAGATCGTCCTCGGGGAGGGAGGTATCGACGAACGACTTCGCGAGCTCGTACTCCTCGGTCGGCCAGACCTCCTTCTGGAGGTCCATCGGGACCTTGAACCAGCCGCCGTCGGGGTCGATCTGCGTGGCGTGGGCGATCAGCGCCTTGTCGCGGATCTCGAAGAAGTCCGCGCACGGGATGTGCGTGGTCAGGGTGCGCTCGGTGCGCTCGACCTCGTTCCACCGCTTCAGCCAGTCCCCGTACGGCGACTCCATGCCGCGCGCCAGCAGCGCGTTGTGCAGCGCCTCGGTGCGGGGGCGGTTGAAGCCCTGGTTGTAGTAGAGCTTCTGCGCCTGGTGGACGGGGCCGAACTCGCTCTCGGGGTACTTCTCGGGGTCGGCCGCGCCCTCGAAGGCCACCATCGAGATCTTGTGGGTCATGATGTGGTCGGGGTGCGGGTAGCCGCCGTTCTCGTCGTAGGTGGTGATCACCTGCGGGCGGAACGCGCGGATCCTGCGGACGAGCTCGCCGGCCGCCTTGTCGACGTCCTCCAGGGCGAAGCAGCCCTCGGGGAGCGGCGGCAGCGGGTCGCCCTCGGGCAGGCCGGAGTCGACGAAGCCGAGCCAGTCCTGCTTGACGCCGAGGATCTCGCGGGCCTCGTCCATCTCCTTCTTGCGTACCTCGTGGATGTGCTCCTCGATGTACTTGTCGCCCTGCAGCTTGGGGTTGAGGATGGAGCCGCGCTCCCCGCCCGTGCAGGTCACCACCAGCACGTCCACCCCCTCGGACACGTACTTCGCCATGGTGGCCGCGCCCTTGCTCGACTCGTCGTCGGGGTGGGCGTGCACGGCCATCAGTCGCAGCTGGTCAGTCAAGACTCATCCTCAGTAAGTCGGCGCCCCGGTGTCTTCGGGTGCGATCGGCGCTTCTATAGTGACCGAATCGGGGGGCGAATAATTCCGGGGTCCGGGTCTTGCCGGGTCCGGGAGGGGTTCTTGCCGGGAGGACGATCATGAGTACCGCGAGTACGCGGCTGCCCGAGGGCCGCTACGGCCGCTCCTCGGACGAGGTCGCCGACCGCAGGCTCAAGATCACCGGCGCCGTCCTGGGTGCCGTGCTGCTCGCCCTGGTCGGCTACTTCGCCTACCACTATGTCGTGAAGAGTGAGATCAGCGCCCAGGTGGTCGCCTTCGACGCCTCGGACAGCGCGGTCAAGGTGCATCTGGAGGTCCACAAGGACGCCGGCGCCTCCGGGTACTGCACCCTGCGTTCCCAGGCCGCGGACGGCTCCGAGGTGGGCCGGGCGGACTTCCGCTTCACCGGTTCCGCCACCGAGATCGACCGGGTGCTCACGCTCCGTACGACGGCCCGGGGCACCACGGCGGAGCTGCTCGGCTGCCACGCCGACTGACGTCAGCCATGAATACGTAGGCCCTCACCTGCGTTGACGTAATTCTGATGGCTTATGTCCTCCCCCTTACGCCGTTGAATTGTTAGGCTCGTGGTTTCGCCCTTCCATGGAGGAACATGCTTCTGGGTAGGGCGATGCTTTGTATTCCCAGTACCGACGAGGAGCACCTGTGACCCAGACCAGCGAGAACGTCACCTGGCTGACCCAGGAGGCGTACAACCAGCTCAAGGCCGAGCTGGAGTACCTGTCTGGTCCTGCGCGCACGGAGATCGCCGCCAAGATCGCGGCCGCGCGCGAGGAGGGCGACCTGCGCGAGAACGGCGGGTACCACGCGGCCAAGGAGGAGCAGGGCAAGCAGGAGCTCCGTGTGCGCCAGCTGACCCAGCTTCTGGAGAACGCCAAGGTCGGCGAGGCTCCGACCTCCGCGGACGGCGCCGTCGCGCCCGGCATGGTGGTGACCATCGCCTTCGACGGCGACGAGGACGACACCATGACGTTCCTCCTGGCCTCACGCGAATACGCGAGCGCCGACGTCGAGACCTACTCGCCGCAGTCCCCGCTGGGCACCGGTGTCATCGGACACAAGGTGGGCGAGGACGCGGAGTACGAGCTGCCGAACGGCAAGAAGGCCTCGGTGAAGATCCTCAAGGCCGAGCCCTACTCCGGCTGACGCGAACAGACCTGCCCCCGGCGTCCGTGGGACGCCGGGGGCCTTGTCATGTCACGCGTCGCGTGATCATGGTCCGCTTCACGCGGTGGCCGAGCGGTACTTGCGGACCGCGAGCGTCCGGAAGACCAGGATGATCGCGACCGACCAGATCAGCGAGGCCAGGATCGGGTGCTGCATGGGCCAGGCGTCGGACGCGTTGAAGCCCGGCGGAAGGTTGCCGAACAGCTCGCGGCTGGCCTGGACGGTGGCGCTGAACGGGTTCCACTCCGCGATGTGGCGCAGGAACGTCGGCAGGTGGCTCGCGTCCACGAACGCGTTCGAGATGAACGTCAGCGGAAACAGCCAGATCAGACCACCCGAGGTCGCCGCCTCAGGAGTGCGCACAGACAGGCCGATCAGCGCACCGATCCACGAGAACGCATACCCGAGCAGCAGGAGCAGGCCGAAGCCGGCGAGTACCTTGCCGAGGTTCTCGTGGGCGCGCCAGCCGACGATCAGGGCGACGACCGCCAGCACGACGAGGGTGAGCGCGGTCTGCACGAGGTCGGCGATGGTCCGGCCGGTCAGGACCGCGCCGCGCGCCATGGGCAACGACCGGAAGCGGTCGATCAGGCCCTTGTGCATGTCGTCGGCGATGCCGGCGCCCGCGCCCGCGGTGGCGAAGGTCACCGTCTGCGCGAAGATGCCGGCCATCAGGAACTCGCGGTAGGCCTGGGTGGAGGTGGACGAGCCGACCTGGATCGAGCCGCCGAACACATAGGTGAACAGCACCACGAACATGATCGGCTGGATGAGCCCGAAGATCAGCATCTCGGGGATCCGGGACATCCGGATCAGGTTGCGTTTGGCGACCACCATCGAGTCGCGGAAGGACTGGCTGAGGGCGTTGCCCGGGGCGGCTACCCGCACGGTGTCGCTGGCGGCACTCACTTCACGGTCTCCTTGCGGGTGTCCTTGCGGGTGTCCTTCGGGCCCTGTTCGCCGTTGTCCTCGGTCTTCTCCTCGGCCGTGTGTCCGGTCAGGGACAGGAAGACGTCGTCGAGGGTGGGGCGGCGCAGCGCGATGTCGTCGATCTCGATGCCCCGGGAGTCCAGCTCGCGGATGACCTCGGCGAGCAGCTTGGCGCCGCCGGTGACGGGGACGGTGAGCTTGCGGGTGTGCTCCTCGACGGTGGTCTCGCCCTTGCCGAAGCCGTGCAGCACCTCGGCGGCGGTCGGGATGTGGTCGCGCTCGTGCACCACGACCTCGACGCGCTCGCCGCCGGTGCGGGCCTTGAGCTGGTCGGAGGTGCCCTGCGCGATGACCCGGCCGTGGTCGACGACCGCGATGTCGTGGGCGAGGTGGTCGGCCTCCTCCAGGTACTGGGTGGTGAGCAGCAGCGTCGTACCGCCGGAGACCAGCTGTTTGATGACCTCCCACAGCTGCTGGCGGTTGCGGGGGTCGAGGCCGGTCGTCGGTTCGTCCATGAACATCACGGGCGGCGAGACGACCAGGGCGGCCGCGAGGTCGAGGCGGCGGCGCATGCCTCCGGAGTAGGTCTTGGTGGGGCGGTCGGCGGCGTCGGTGAGGTGGAACTGCTCCAGCAGCTCGACCGCGCGGGCCTTGGCCTGCTTCGCGCCCATCTGGTAGAGACGGCCGACCATCTGCAGGTTCTCGCGGCCGGTCAGGTATTCGTCGACCGCCGCGAACTGTCCGGACAGGCCGATGGAGCGGCGTACCGCGTCCGGCTGCCTGAGCACGTCCAGACCTGCGACGACCGCCTTGCCGCTGTCGGGGCGGAGCAGGGTCGTCAGACAGCGGACGGTCGTCGTCTTGCCGGCGCCGTTCGGCCCGAGCAGTCCGAGGACGGTGCCTTCGGGGACATCGAGGTCGACGCCGTCCAAAGCCCTTACGTCACCGAAGGTCTTCACCAGGCCTTCGGCATAGATGGCGCCTGGCATATGTGTCTCCACGTCGTTGAGGATTCTTCGAGAAAGGCTAGGGATGCGCGCTGCGGGCCGCCTATGGTTTTCGCCGGCGCGAGGCAGCCGGGCGCGGCCGTGGCCACGCGACACACCATAACGCGATGTATCGCGTTCGTCGACAGATTTTCTCGAACGAGTGAATGAACAGGTCCTGACCTGGCCGTTTCCCGCCGGGAGCGGCCGCTCTCTCAGTCGATGACCGTGTACCCGGCCTCGCGCAACGCCTGCCCGAGATCGGTGCAGTGCACCGGACCCTTGGTCTCCAGGTGCAGTTCGACCTCCGCCTCCGAGAGCCCGAGCCGGGGGTCGGTCCGCACGTGACTCACGTCCAGGACGTTGGCGTCGGCCGCCGACAGCACCCCGAGGAGCGTGGCGAGGGCGCCCGGCCGGTCGGTCAGCCGCAGCCGTACGGCCAGGTAGCGGCCCTGCGCCGACATGCCGTGCCGCAGCACCCGCTGCATCAGCACCGGATCGACGTTGCCGCCGGAGAGCACCGCGACGACCGGTCCGGCGAAGGCGCCCGGCTCGGCGAGCAGCGCGGCCACCGGAGCGGCGCCGGCCGGTTCCACGACCAGCTTGGCCCGCTCCAGGCAGAGCAGCAGGGCGGCGGAGAGCTGATCCTCCCCGACCGTACGGACCTCGTCGACCAGTTCCTCGATCAGCGCGAACGGCACGTCGCCGGGCCGTCCGACCTTGATGCCGTCGGCCATCGTCACCGGGTTCCGCACCGAGACCGGGCGCCCGGCCGCCAGTGAGGGCGGATACGCGGCCGCGCCCTCCGCCTGGACACCGACGATCCGCACGTCCGGCCTGACCGCCTTCACCGCGACCGCGATGCCGGCCGCGAGCCCGCCGCCGCCGATACCGACGACGATCGTGCCGGCCTCCGGGCACTGGTCCAGGATCTCCAGGCCGACCGTGCCCTGACCGGCGATGACGTCGGGATGGTCGAAGGGGTGGATGAACACCGCGCCGGTCTCGGCCGCGTACTCCTGGGCGGCGGCCAGCGTCTCGTCGACCACCTGGCCGTGCAGCCGTACCTCCGCGCCGTACTCACGGGTCGCGCTGATCTTGGGCAGCGGGGCGCCGTTGGGCATGAACACCGTGGCGTGCACGCCCAGCAGCGCGGAGGCCAGGGCCACGCCCTGCGCGTGGTTCCCGGCGCTGGCCGCCACGACCCCGGCGGCACGTTGCTCGGGCAGCAGCCCGGCGATCCGCACATAGGCGCCGCGCAGCTTGAACGAACCGGTCCGCTGCAGGTTCTCGCACTTGAGGTGCACCGGCGAGCCGACCAGCTGGGACAGATACCTGCTGCTCTCCATCGCGGTCACCCGCGCCACGCCCGTGAGCATCTTCTGAGCGCCGCGTACGTCGTCGAGGGTGACGGAGCGCAAGGAGTCAGCCGTGCTGTAGCTCATGACTCAAGTCTCGCAGTTCACAGGCCAAAGCCTCGGATGTGACCAAGCTCCGAGACCGGTTTGCGCAGCGCCGGTACGGCTCGCCCCCTGTCCGCGTACTCTGTCCCCCACACCAGCACTCTTCATGAAGTGAGCCTCCGGCCATGCCCACAACACCTGAAATGTCGATGGACATGACGACCGTCGGTGACACCGGCCTCCTCGACACGCTGCAGCACGAGGTGGCGGTGTTCGCCCGCCGTGCCGAACAGACCCGGCTCGGCGGCGTCGGGCAGGTGCGCAACTCCATGGACCGCGCCGCGTACCTGCTGCTCAACCGGCTCGACAAGGAAGGCCCCATGGGGGTCAAGGCGCTCGCCGCGAGCATGGGGATCGACTCCTCCACGGTCACCCGGCAGGTGGCCCCGCTGGTCGACACCGGGCTCGTCAAGCGCACCTCGCACCCCGAGGACGGGCGGGCCGTGGTGCTCCAGCTGTCCCCGCGCGGGCTGTCGCGGCTGGACGAAGTGCGTTCCTCGCGGCGGCAGTTGATGGCGGAGCTGACCCAGGACTGGGAGCCGGAGGAGCGCGAGACGTTCTGTGCGCTGCTCACGCGCTTCAACAGCGCCCTGTCCGCGCGCATGACCATCCAGCCCGGCCCGGACTCGCCGTCGGTGTCCTGAACCCCGGCCGGCACCCGACCGCGTCCTGAGCCATGGCCCGGACCCGCCGTCGGTGCCCTGACCCCAGGCCGGGACCCGACCGCGTCCTGAACCCCGGCCTGGACCCGTCCGGCGTCCTGAGCCATGGCCGGCACCGGCCCGTGGAACATCCGGCGCGCGTGCCTGTCGCCCGGCTCTTGACCGTGGGGGCACCCCTGGCCTCATATGAGACCGGGCCTCCGTCGTATCCGAATCCGTGTCCGGGTCCCGGACGCGGTGGGGCCCCACGGACGGGGAGGCGCGGTGCGTGATCGGCAGGCGTTCCAGGACGCCCGCCGGGCCCGGGAGTTCGAGGCGTTCGTCGCGGGCGCGGCGGGACGGCTGCTGCATGCCGCGACCCTGCTCACCGCGGAGGCCCCGGACGCCAACCCGCGCGCGCGGCGCCTGCTGACCCTCGCGCTCGCGCACACGTACGCGAGCTGGGACCGGCTGCGCGGCGAGGACCCGTACGACCGGGCCCGCCAGCACCTGGCCCTGCGCTTCGCGAACTCCGTCTGGCACCAGTACGGCGGCCCGCTCAGCCGCACCCGCCCGCACCCGCACAGCGCCCTCGCCGTCCTGACGCCCCAGGAACGCCTGATCCTGGTGCTCCGGCTGTACGAGGGGGTCGCCGAGGAGCAGACGGCGGCGCTGCTCGGCCTGCCCACCGACCGCGTGCACGCCATCTGTGACCGGGCCACCGCCACCCTGCTGCACCCGCCCAGGAAGGCGGCACCCACGGTGAGGGGAGCGAAGGTGGCACCGTCGTGAACCGCGCCGAACGCGAGGCCGCCGCCCGGCGGATCATGGACCAGAGACCGCCGCGGGTGCCGCCCGACCTCTACGGCGAGGCGGTGCGCCGGGGCGGCCGCCTGCTGCGCCGCAGACGCGCGGCCCGCCGCCTGCTGTGGCTGATGCTGTGCGCGGCGGCGGTGGCGTTCACCGTCTGGGCGGCACTGGTCCGGCCGTGGGCGCAGCCGCCGTCGACGACGACCCCGCCCATCGTCGGCTGGTGAGCCGGCTCTAGCCCAGCGCCTGCTGCAGGTCCTCCAGCAGGTCGTCGACGTTCTCGATGCCCACGGACAGGCGCACCAGGTCGGCGGGCACCTCCAGCGCGGAACCGGCCGCCGAGGCGTGGGTCATCCGGCCCGGGTGCTCGATCAGCGACTCGACTCCGCCCAGGGACTCACCGAGGGTGAACACCTTGGCGCGGTTGCAGACCTCGACGGCCGCCTCCTCGCCGCCCGTGACCTGGAAGGAGACCATGCCGCCGAAGGCCTTCATCTGCTTGGCGGCGGTCTCGTGACCGGGGTGTTCGGGCAGGCCCGGGTAGAGGACACGCGTCACGCGCGCGTGCCGGCTCAGCATGTCGGCGACCCTGGTGGCGTTCTCGCTGTGCCGGTCCATGCGCACCGCGAGCGTCTTGGTGCCGCGCAGCACCAGCCACGAGTCGAACGGCCCGGCGACCGCGCCCATCGCGTTCTGGTGGTACGCCAGCTCCTCGCCCAGCGCCTGGTCCGACACGATCAGCGCGCCGCCGACCACGTCCGAGTGACCGCCCATGTACTTCGTCAGCGAGTGCACGACGACGTCCGCGCCGAGCGAGAGCGGCTGCTGGAGGTACGGCGTGGCGAAGGTGTTGTCGACGACGAGCCGGGCGCCCGCGTCGTGGGCGACCTGCGCGACCGCCGCGATGTCGGTGATGCCGAGCAGCGGGTTGGACGGGGTCTCCACCCAGACCGCCTTGGTCTTCGGGGTGATCGCGGCACGTACGGCCGACGGGTCGCTGGTGTCGGCGACGGACCACTCCACGCCCCACCGGGAGACGACCTTCGCGAACAGCCGGAACGTGCCGCCGTAGGCGTCGTTCGGGATGACCACGTGGTCGCCGGGGCTGAGCAGGGTGCGCAGCAGGGCGTCCTCGGCCGCCAGCCCGGACGCGAACGCGAGCCCGCGGCGACCGCCCTCCAGCGCGGCGAGGTTCTCTTCCAGGGCGGTCCTGGTGGGGTTGGCGCTACGGCTGTACTCGTAGCCGCCGCGCAGGCCGCCGACGCCGTCCTGCTTGTAGGTCGAGACCTGGTAGATCGGCGGTACGACCGCACCGGTGAGGGGGTCCGCCGTGTTGCCCGCGTGGATGGCGAGCGTCTCGAAGTGCTGACTGATGTGCCTGTCGCTCATAGGTCATGAGCCTAGTGCTCACGTGCCCGCGCACGCGCCCCGGAGGGCGGGGGGCCGTGTCGATGTGCGGCTCCGCCGGGTGGGCGCGACAGGCTCCCACCGGCCCGCGGTCGCGCCCCGCCCCCACGTTGTCCACAGGTCGTGACCACCGGTTGGCCAATTGTCCGCGCCGTCTGGTTCGCTTGACGCATGGCGATTCTCTGGGCCCTGATGGCGCTGCTCCTGCTGAGCTTCGTGCTGCTCCCCGTCCTGCGGCGGCGGCGCGGCATGATCGAGCAGGTCCACCCGAGCCACCCGGACGCCGCAGACCCGGCGGACTACGGCTTCGTGCGCGAGGAGGAGCTGGACATCCGGATGCCGGGACCCGACCAGGACCTGCTCGACGTCCTTGACCTGGTGCAGCGCACCCACGACTACCACGCGGCGGCGCAGCTGCTCGCGGGCACGGAGATCGCCGGCGAGCTGCGCTGGCAGCGGGTGCAGGCCTTCGCCGGAGCGGCGGCGCTGGAGCTCCAGCAGCGGCCGGGCGGGGTCAGCGAGACGCCGGGCGGGCAGTGGCTCCGGGTGTGGCGCGCCGAGCAGCCCAAGGACGCGGGCGCCGCCGCCGTGCACGCGGAGTTCCTGGTCCAGCAGGCGTGGCGGACGTCGACGCCGGGCACGGACGACTTCCGGATCATCATGGAGGAGGCCAGGGACGCCTGCGGACAGGCGGCCCTGCTCTCCCCCGGGGACCCGTTGCCGTACATCGTCGAACTCTCGGTGGCCCGCGGGCTGAACTACTCGCAGACCGAGTTCGAGAAGCTGTGGCTGAAGATCCTGGACCGCGCGCCGACGCACATGGGGGCGCATCTCGCGGCCCTGCACTACTGGTGCGAGAAGTGGCACGGCTCGCGCGCGGTGGCGTACTCCTTCGCCGAGGCGGCCGCCGCGCGCGCCCCGCGGGGCTCGCTGCTGGCCGCGATGCCGCTGTTCGCGGTCTTCGAGCACCTCCCCGAGGTGAACCTGGTGGCGAGCTTCTACCAGAGCGAGGTCGTCACCAAGGCGGTGCACGGCGCCCTGCACGCGGTGCACTCGGCCCGCCAGGACGACCCGATGCTCGCCCACGTCCGGCATCTGCTGGTCTTCTTCCTGGTCCGCTCCGAGCGCTGGGCGGAGGCCATGGGCGAGCTGATACACGTCGACGGGCACGTGGGGGCCCTGCCCTGGACGCTGTCCGCGAACCCGGCCGCCGAGTTCGCCCTCTACCGCGCGCTGGCGGTGGCGGGCTACGAGGCGAACGGCGGAAGCCCGGCGACGCTGCAGAGCTGAGGGCGCGTCGAGGACACGCTGCGGGCGCGCTGCGGGCGTGTCGAGGACGCGTCCTCGACACGGGTGCCGGTTAAGAGAAGGGTCGTGTGTCGGCCGCGGGAAGTGGGGGCCGGCCGCGCGGTTCCCGCGCACCACGGGGCGTGGCACACCAGCCCCGTCCGTACCGAGCGCGGGCGTCCGCTTCCGTACGTTCCCGTTCGTTCTCCGTGTCGTTGTCGGTTCCCCGTTCCGGGGTCCTGTGGGGGGATCTGCCCGATGTGATTGCCGGTCAGGGACGCAGGTGGGCCAGGAGTTCTGCGCCGGCGGGGTATGCCTGCTCCTGCGGGAGCAGTCGGGTGGCTGAGTCCAGCTCGCCGTCCCTGACGAGTGCATGGATCTCGTTGGCGAGCGGAGTCACGTCGCTGATGGACACGATCCACTCGTCCGCGTAACGCGTCGATGCCTCGCCCGCGAGCCCCAGTTGCAGCGAGCGGTGTGGCAGGGGACGCAGGTGCAGATCGCGTTCCGGATCCCACTGGACACGGGCCGGTGAGCGCTTGAGGTCACGCTGCCAGGTGCCGCGGTCGGGATGCGGTCCGCGGACGTAACTGGACAGGCAGGCATGGCGCAGTGCCCAGTCGAAGCCGTCACGGGTGAGCTCGACGGCGAGGACGGTCTCCTGCCCCTCCTTCGTGCCCCAGCCGGAGCGGTACATCATCCACATGAAACTGGGTTTGATCCACGTCATGCGGCCAGGCTTCCACGCTGCCGGAAAACGGCCGTCCCGGATGGCGGGCAGTCCGATCTCAGGGGAGTACGCCTGATAGACGGTGATCGTGGACGCCGTGTGGAGCGCGCGAATCCTGTGGAGCGGTTCTTCCATGGCGTACAGCGTGGGCTCGGTCAGCTCGGGTGACCACCGATTTTCGACCCGTTGCCCGATCCGACGGAGCACGCCGGTCGCAGACGGCAGGCAGTTGCCCGTCGGAGCCAGGTAGCAGGATCCTTGCTGCGATCCTCTTCGTTGCCACGTCTTCCGACGGACGTCACCCGCCCGGTCCGTCCATAGAGTCCATGAGCAAGGCTCGACAGGACATCAAGCCGCGTTCACAGCCCGCAGGAACCCTTGTCCATGCACTGGACCAAGGTCGCCTTCGGGCCGGACTGTCGGGGCGAGGATCATGGTCCCGTGATGAAGTGGACGAAGGAGACGCCCCCGGTCGGGCAGTCCGAGCATGAGTCTGAACTCTCGGCCTACCAGCGGGCGATGCGGAACCGACTTCTCGCGGCCCCGGTGGTGCCCGCACCCGAACCCTGGCGGCCCGTCTTCGAGTACGAGTACGGCGTTCCTGTCGGCGGACTGCTCGGGATCGGCTTCGCCACGGACCCCGGCACCGGCCACGATCTGGTGATGGTCGTCTCCTCGGACGGGCACGGTGCAGCGACCTCTCTCTGTGGACCCGCATTACGGACGACCGTCACACCGATGGCTGAGACATGCCCGAGTTCGGGTCGAGGAGCAGAAGGAGGCGGAGTTGAGCGTCACAGGTGTGTGGATCGTCGGCGCGGTGCCTGAACAGGAGGTACGGAATTTGCTGCGCGCTTCGGTTCAGAACTCGGCGCAGGCACCGGTGCACCGTGACGTGTCCGGGGAGCTGGCTTGGTGGCGAAGCAAGGCGCAGACGTCCATGTTCACTCCGTCTACGAGCTCTCCCGGCAACTGGAGCGCCGACGAGGACGCCTTCCGGCTGAGCGCGTTCTTCGACGCCTGCCACGACGGCTCCGACCAAGCGGAGGAGATGCGTGACACCGTCATGGATCAGTTTCCTCCCGCTGTCGAGGAGGGCTTGTTCGTGGCCACGGCGCGCAAGGCCGACCCGTTCTCCGCGTTGGCTTACGCACTGGGTCCCCATGCGACGCTGCGGCTGCCGGGCCGGTTCGGGGACTTCCTCCTCGATGCCGAGCAGGTCCGCGCTGAGCTGCCCGCGGTCGAGGAGACCCTCGTCCTGACCGGAACCCCACGTCGCGACGCGATCGAGCGAATCCACGCGTGGATGACCGGCTTGGGTGACGACCCCGACCACAACGCGGACGAACTTCTTGACGGCCCGCTCCGCGTTCTACGCCACGCCGCCTCCACGGGCCATGGGGCAGCCGGCCAAGTCCGCTGGTACTGAGGTGGCCGAACACCGCACGTATCCCGGCATGGTGTGCCCGCCGGAGGTGGACGGACACCACGAGACCCTGTGCACAGGCTCCGCTACCTCGCGGGGAAAGGCCTGTTAGCAAGGCTTGACGTGAGTCATCCGGCCGCGTTGACAGACCCTTGCCCGTCGCTGTCGCCGAGGACCGGAGGCGGGCGGACGGGCCCTGCCATGCCGCCCGGTAGCTGCCTCAGGCCGTGCGTTAGCCTCTCGATCCATGTCTGACCTGCCGGATCACTCCAGTGCGACCATCGACGCGATAGTCGATCACGTCGGCCGCTCGACGCTTCCCTTCCAGCGAGCTCACCGGGAGGAACAACACGCGACGGCCTTCTGGTTCAACGAACTCGTGGAGACGACCTCCGAAGGTGAGGTAATCCGGCAGTACCTCGTGACCGCGAGTGAGCCGGCACGAGTCGAGTTGGCCGAGTTCACCCTGCGCCCTGCACTGTGCGCACCCGTGATGAGCGCCGAGAAGCTGATGATGCTCGACTTCGCGGAGGGGTGGACTCATCTCGGTGACCTGGGGGTGGCGGTCATGCCCTCCACCGGGCTGCACGCGCACGGCGCCCGCAAGGGCTGGCACTGGACGACCGACGAGATCACCGACGGCATCGCGGCCACGGAAGGGGACATCGCCGGCCTCGGTGAGTCGCCGGTCCCGGCCTATCTGCTGGGACACGTCAACGACGGGGACGGCACCCGGGAGCAGGCTGTCGTGATCGGCCGGATCACACGCTCAGGCGACGGCGGCATCCGGTGGATCGGAGACCTGCCACAAGGGTGCGTGGGCGCACCGGTGTTCATTGGCGCACCCGTCGGCGAGGACAGTTTCAAGCTGGTCTGCGTCGGGGTGGCACTCTCCGCCGACGACCGTCACACCGTTGCCCCCTTCGACCGCATCCGCGCCGCCGTGAGCGCCCTCCCACCGAGCAGCACGTCAGCCCCTGACGGGGCCGGAACCGGTCCGCGGACAGCCGGGAAGAAGCAGCGCTGGTGGCGGCGACGCAGCTGACGCCGCACAGCACACCGGGCCACGACCAGCCTGAACACCGCCGGAGGGAAAGGGTGCTCGGGGTCCCCCCGACGCGGGCATGCGCACACTTCAACTGACGCTGCCAGGTGGCTCGGTCGGGGTGCACAGGACCCGCGTCCCGCCGAGGACGAATCTCTCGCCCACCTCCTGGGGTGACGGACCGTCCCACCGAACGGTGACGGGGCACATGGCAACCCGGTCTTGCCGGGACCGGGGTCTCCGCCTTCGCCCGCTTCGCCGGCCGGCACGTGGTCACCATCGTGTGTGGCAGCAACGTGGACGTACCCGCCTGCCACCGCTGGGTCGGTGCGACCCCCGTCCGCGGGTCCTGACCGACGACGGGGGCGGCGGGCCCGCACGGACGAGTTCTGGAGTGCGATCGGTGCGATCGGTGCTCTCGGCGGAGCCGGTGCCTTGTCCGTCGCCGAGAGCGATCAGGACGGCGTCGAACGACGGCGCGCTCGGCCGAGAAGCAACCGCGCGTGGCACAAGGGCGGCCCGCGGAAGGTGCACCCTGGCTCAGTGTGGCCGCTAGGCCGGATGCCGTGTTCGAGATGCGGGCCGGTGCCGTCCCGCCACAGGATCCTGGTCATGCGGACATCTACTGTCATACGGCCCTGTCCTGTACCGGCGCGGCGCGGTGGCGCGCGTCACGCCATATCCGCGGCTCTCGCCTGCGGAGCCCTGCTGGCCGGCACCGCGGCGTGCGGTGGAACCGGCGGGCACCTGAGTCATGTCGGTGCGCCGGGCGTCAACAACCCGGCGGCGCACGGCTCCCCCGGCCCGGAAGCGGGCCTGCCCGTTCCGGGCGTCGGAAGCCGCATGTGGAAGCGCGTGCCGGCCGACGCCCGCCAGGCCGTGGTCGTCTACGGCGACGGCCCGGACTCCGCCGAGAGCACCGTCGTGCTCTACGAGAGACAGGGCACCGCCTGGAAACGTAAGGGCAGTTGGCCCGCGCACAACGGCAGGGAGGGCTGGACGACCGACCACCGCATGGACGACGAGCGCAGTCCCGTCGGCGCGTTCTCCCTGACGGACGCGGGAGGGAATCTCGAGAATCCTGGCAGCCGCTTGCGCTACTGGTACGACGACAACGCCTTCGCGTCCATGACCGAGGACGGCGACGACCACGTCCATGACTTCGACTACGTCATCGCCATCGACTACAACCGGCTCAAGGGTGTCCCCCCGTTCGACTGGAACCGTCCCCAGGGAGTGGAGAAGGGCGGCGGCATATGGCTGCACCTGGACCACGGCGACGGCACGTCTGCCTGCGTCACCGTTCCCGAGTCGGGCATGAAGACCCTGCTGAGCACCCTCGATCCCCACCTTCACCCCGTCGTGGTGATGGGAGACCGGGAGCGGCTGAAAGCCTGACGCCCGGCCTGCAACCCAGGTCCGCGCCCGAACGGATGCCATCCGCGCATGTGCACGTCCGGCGGGCGACCGCGGGGCCGACCGATGACCACCGTCGGCCTCACGCGGTCCGTTGCTAAGGTCGGCAGATGACCAGTCGCAGCGGCGACCGCGTCGCAGACGCCCGCAGCGTCGTGGTCGCGCACATGCCCGGCTGTCGGATCGAGTCCGTCGTGCCGCTCGGCGAGGGCCTGGACAACCTGGCGTACGAGGTCAACGGTGAGCTGGTCGTGCGCTTCAGCAAGGAGCCCGACCCGGCGCGGCGGACCGCCCTGGTGGGCCACGAGGCCCGCCTGCTCGCCGCCGTCGCCGACATCTCGCCGCTGCCCGTACCCGAACCGGCGTTCACGGTCGCGGAGCTGGGATGTCTGGCCTACCGCAAGCTCCCCGGCGTGCCGTTGTCGGACATGCCGCGGCATCAGCGGTCGGTGCACGGCTCGTCGATCGCCGCCGCGCTCGGCCAGTTGCTCACCGCACTGCATGCCGTTCCGATCGAACGGCTGGCCGATCTGGTGGACGCGGACCACCAGCCGCTGACCGAGTGGCGACACGAGGCCGCGGAGAGCTATGCGACGGTGGCCGGGCAGGTACCGGCGGTGCACCGCCGATCCGTCGAGGCGTTCCTGGACGCCGCGCCACCACACGACGGATACACCCCGACGTTCTCCCACAACGATCTGGGGATCGAACACGTTCTCGTCGACCCGGTCGCATGGACGGTGACCGGCGTCATCGACTGGAGCGACGCGGCCGTCGTCGATCCGGCCTACGACTTCGGGCTGCTCCACCGCGATCTCGGCCCTGCCGCCGCCCGCGCCGCCATCAGCGGCTACCGAACCGACGCCAACGACCTCGCGGCGCTCGGCGAACGCGCCGTGTTCTACGCCAGGTGCAGTGTCTTCGAGGACCTGGCGCACGGCATCGAGACGGGACGGAGCAGCTACGTCGACAACAGCCTCGCCTCGATGGAGTGGCTGTTTCCGGCCGGTCCCTGAAACAGGGTCCGTGCGGCGCGGCCGTAAAACGCTCCGCGCGGCGCGGCCGTAAGACGCTCCGCGCGGCGCGGCCCTGAAACGCTCCGCCGGCGCGGCGGTACGACGCTCCGCCGGCGCCATCCGGGACGTGACCCCCCTCGCCCACGACGGCCACGCCCGGGTAGGCGGTGCCTGAGGGGCCGGCCCACCGGACGGCAAGTGACGGCCGATGGGTCGCACGGCGACACAGGCCCCCCGGCACCGGGGGGCCTGTCCGGGGGGCCTGTCCGGGTGGTCTGTCCGGGTCGTCTGTCCGCGTGGTCTGTCCGGTGGGCCGGTCCGTCAGCCCTCCGTGCGGGCCGGCAGTCGCCAGCCCGGGCGCGGGAAGTGGCAGGTGTAGCCGTCCGGGTAACGCTCCAGGTAGTCCTGGTGCTCGGGCTCGGCCTCCCAGAAGGGGCCGACCGGCTCCACCTCGGTGACGACCTTGCCCGGCCAGAGTCCGGAGGCGTCCACGTCCGCGATCGTGTCCTCGGCGATCCGCTTCTGCTCGTCGTCCACGTAGTAGATCGCCGAGCGGTAGCTGAGGCCGATGTCGTTGCCCTGGCGGTTCTTGGTGCTCGGGTCGTGGATCTGGAAGAAGAACTCCAGGATCGCGCGGTAGTCGGTCTTCTCGGGGTCGAAGAGGATCTCTATGGCCTCCGCGTGCGTGCCGTGGTTACGGTACGTCGCGTTGGGCACGTCACCCCCGGTGTATCCGACCCGGGTCCCGGTCACGCCCGGGAGCCGGCGGATCAGGTCCTGCATCCCCCAGAAGCATCCGCCCGCCAGCACGGCCCTCTGCGTCTGCGCAGCCATTACGGACCCTCCAATTCCTGTCAGCTCGGTCACTCGGGCTGTTCGGCTCGCACGTCACCGGCGTCCCGCGCCCACTCCCCACAACGCGCGAGGACCCCGCGCGATTCCGCACCCGCCCGACCGGCCGCCCGGCCTTCGTCGCCGAGGTCATCGAGCCGTTGGAGCGGGGGCGGGCCGGGTGAACCGCCGACTGATTCCGCCGTGACCTGGGGCGGCCGAGGTCGCCCGGGATCCGTGCCGGCAATTGGGTTGCGTCGGTCGTGCGGCGGCGGGCTGAATGGCCCGTATGGCCGACATTCATGGCTCCTACGACGAGCTGTTCGCCGCTGTGCCCACCATGCTCTCCGGGCTGCTGGACGAGGGGGATGTGGGAGGTGCCGTCGCCGTCTACGTGGACGGGAAGCCCGTGGTCGACGTGTGGGGCGGGTTCGCCGACGCGGGGCGGAGTGTGCCGTGGGAGCGGGACACGATCGTCAACGTGTTCTCCGTGACCAAGACGATGACCGCCCTGTGCGCGCTCGTCCTGATCGACCGGGGTGAGCTGGATCCCGACGCGCCGGTGGCCCGGTACTGGCCCGAGTTCGCCGCGGCGGGCAAGGAGGGCGTGCTGGTACGGCATCTGCTCTCGCACACCGCCGGGCTGCCCGACTGGGAAGGGTCGATAGAGGAGCTGTACGACTGGACGACGGCCACGGCCCGGCTCGCCGGGACGGCTCCGCAGTGGGAGCCGGGGTCGGCGGCCGGCTATCACTCGCTCACCCAGGGGTTCCTCGTGGGTGAGGTGGTGCGCCGGATCACCGGGCGGACCCTGGGCGAGTTCTTCGCCGCCGAGGTGGCCGGCCCGCTGGGCGCGGACTTCCATGTCGGGCTGGGCGCCGAGCACGACCGGCGGGTGGCGCTCACCGTGCCGCCGCCGGGCAGGGACGAGGACTACGCGGCCGGCGCGCGGGACAGCGACGCACCGCGACGCGCCGGCGTCGCCACGCTGCGCGTCCGGGACGGCAACAGCCTCGCCTGGCGGCGTGCCCAGATCCCCGCGGCCAGCGGCTTCGGCAACGCCCGCGCCATCGCCCTCGTGCAGTCCCTGATCGCCTGCGGCGGAACCGTCGGCGGGGTGCGGGTGCTGTCGCCGGCGGGGTGCGAACGGGCCCGGGAGGTGCAGTTCGACGGCGACGACCGTGTCCTGGGCATGCCCTCCCGCTACGGCCTGGGCTACGGCCTCTTCGGCAGCGCCCTCGGCTGGGGCGGCTGGGGCGGCGCGCTGGTCTGGGTCGACCCGGACGAGCGGACGGCGATCGCCTACGTGACGAACCAGATGCGTGAACCGGCGACCGACAACCGGGCGATCGAGCTGGTCATGGCCGCGCAGGACGGAATCAAGGGCCTGCGCGGGTGAGCACCCGACACCGGGGCGGCGAGCCCGGGGTACCGAGCAGCGGGATCTTTCTCGTCGGCGGCGGCTGGGACGCTCCCGAGGTGTACGGGCCGCTGCTGCGGGCCGCCGGTGCGGGCAGCCGTCGTATCGGGTGTGTGATCGTCGACGAGGGGGACGGGGCGGAGCAGTTCGGGCGGTACGCGGGGGCGTTGCGGGCGGCCGGGGAGTGCGTTCCGGTGCCGCTGCTCGTGCCGGTCGGCGGGCGGTTCGAACCCGGGTCGTTGAAGGACGGCCTGGACGGGGTGCTGGTGTGCGGTGGGCTCACGCCTGCCTACCAGGACGCGTTCTCGGGCTGTCTGGAACTGCTGCCCGAGGTCCTCGCCGAGCATCGCATCCCCTATGCCGGGTTCTCCGCGGGCGCCGTTCTCGCCGCCCGGCGGGCCGTGGTCGGCGGCTGGCTGGTGGACGGCGCGCCGGTCTGTCCGCCGGACACCGCGGAGGACCTGGACGAGGTCGAGGTCCGGCCGGGCCTCGGCCTGGTGCCCTTCGCGGTGGAGGTGCACGCGGCGCAGTGGGGCACGCTGGGCCGGCTGGTCGCGACCGTGGCGCACGGCCGGGTGCCGTACGGCGTCGCGGTCGACGAGAACACCGTGCTGACGGTGACGGACGAGCGGGGGCTGGTCGGCGGACGTGGGCGCGTGCACGTCGTACGGCCGTCCGCTGGTGACGGGGCGGGTGCGGTCGTACGGTCGTACGCGCCCGGGGAGTCCGTGCCGCTGGGTCAGCCGCCGCTGCCGTAAGGCCGGGTGAGGATTTCGAGGCGGTGGCCGTTGGGGTCGTCGAAGTAGGTGCCGCGGCCGCCGTCGTTGGTGTTGATCTCGCCGGGGCGGCTGTGGTGCGGGTCGGCCCAGTAGGTGAGGCCGGCGTCCCGGACGCGGGTGAAGATCTCGTCGAAGTCGTCCTCGGAGACCAGGAAGGCGTAGTGCTGCGGCGGGATGTTCCCGGGGCTGTCCAGGTAGTCGAGGGTGACGCCGTTCGGCAGCGCCACCGGGACGAACGGGCCGTATTCGGGGCTGACTTCAAGACCGAGGATGTCGGCCAGGAACCTCGCCGACGCGTGCTTGTCGTGGGCGGCGACGATGGTGTGGTTCAGGTTCACGGTCATCGTGGGACCTCCTCCCGTCCAACGTACTCCCGACACCAGTTAAGGTAAGGCTTGCCTTATCAACTGATCGGGAGACCTGGTTGTGCGTGCGTCGAGAATGAAGGCCGTCCTGGCCATGTCCGCCGTGTCCGTGGTGGGCGCCCTGCTGGCCGGCTGCTCCTCCTCCGCCTCCGACAACGATGCCGGGGCGTCGCACGCCGACGGAACCGTCAACAAGGTCGCCGGCGCCTCCGAAGGCCCCTCCGCCGCGCCGAGCGCCCTCGCCGACGGCATGGGCTCGGACAACGAGACCGACGGCCTTTTCCCGCGCACGGTCACCCACTTCGAGGGCAGGACCACCGTCAAGGCCCGGCCGAAGCGGATCGCGGTGCTCTCCACCGGGCAGCTCGACGACCTGCTCACCCTCGGCATCGTCCCGACCGCCGGCACCCGCGGTCGGTGATCGTCGCCCTCGCGCTGCTCCTCTCGGCGGCTCACCCGCACGCCCCAGCTGCCGCTGGTCTGCTCGGCGTTGACGGGCGGCCTGGTACTGGTGACCGCCGACCTGGTGGCGCGCACCCTGGTGCCTCCGCTGGAGATCCCGGTGGGTGCGCTCACCTCCCTGGTCGGCGGTCCCTATCTGCTCTGGCTTCTCGGCCGGAAGCAGAAACGGTGACTCAGATCGTCGCCGTGTCGATCACGAAGCGGTAGCGGACGTCGCTGTTGACGACCCGCTCGTAGGCCTCGTTGACCTGGTCGGCGTCGATCAGTTCGATCTCCGCGCCCAGGTTGTGCTCGGCGCAGAAGTCCAGCATCTCCTGGGTCTCCTGGATACCGCCGATGCCGGAGCTGCTCAGGACGCGGCGGTTGCCGAAGACGGAGGAGAGCAGGATGTGCACCGGCTCCTCCGGGATGCCGACGTTCACCATCGCGCCGTCGGTGCGCAGCAGCGACAGGTACGCGTCGAAGTCGAGCGGCGCCGACACCGTGTTGAGGATGATGTCGAACGTGCCCTTGAGGTCCTCGAAGGTCTTCGGGTCGCTGGTCGCCCGGTAGTCGGTGGCGCCCAGCTTCAGGCCGTCGTCCTTCTTGCGGAGCGACTGGGACAGGACGGTGACCTCCGCGCCGAGGGCGGCGGCGATCTTGACGCCCATGTGGCCCAGGCCGCCGAGGCCGACGACCGCGACCTTCTTGCCGGGACCCGCGTTCCAGTGCTTCAGCGGGGAGTACGTGGTGATGCCGGCGCACAGCAGCGGGGCGGCGACGTCGAGGGAAAGGCCGTCGGGGATGCGGACGACGTAGTTCTCGTCGACGACGATCTTCTGCGAGTAGCCGCCGTAGGTCGGCTGCCCGTCCTTGCCGACGGCGTTGTACGTCCAGGTCGGACCGCCGCCGGTGCAGTACTGCTGGAGACCGGCCTTGCAGTTGTCGCACTCGCGGCAGGAGTCGACCATGCAGCCGACGCCCACCCGGTCCCCCACCGCGTACCGGGTGACACCCGGGCCGACCTCGGAGACGACGCCCGCGATCTCGTGCCCGGGCACCATCGGGAAGATCGCGGTACCCCAGCCCTCGCGGGCCTGGTGGATGTCGGAGTGACAGATACCGGCGAACTCGATGTCGATGAGGACGTCGAATTCACCGACCGCGCGCCGCTCGATCGTGGTCCGCTCCAGCGGGGCCTTCGCGGCGGGCGCGGCGTAAGCAGCAACAGTGGTCATGAGGGGGGTTCTCCTAGGGGTGTGTTCGTACCCGGTCGCCTTCTTCCCGGGCACACATCCAGGTTCCTCCACGCTACGTCCGCCACCCAGCCCACGCCTCTGCGTACGTCTGGCGTGCCTACCACTGGCGGGGTCAGGTTCGCGTGCGTACGACCGTGAATACTGGACGTATGGAAGAGCAGCCCCCGACCTCCCCCTCCCCGCCGCTGGACCGGCGTGCCGAGCTCAGCGAGTTCCTGCGCACCCGGCGGGCCCGGCTGCTCCCCGGCGACGTGGGGCTGCCGGACTTCGGGCGGCACCGCAGGGTGCCGGGGCTGCGGCGCGAGGAGCTGGCGCAGCTGGCCGGCGTCTCGGTGGCGTACTACACGCGCCTGGAGCAGGGCAACGGGCGGAACGTGTCGGCGGAGGTGCTGGACGCGATCGCCCGCGCGCTGCGGCTGTCCGACGCCGAGCACGCGCATCTCATGCACCTGGCCAAGGGCAAGCAGCACAAGAAGAAGGGGGCGGCGCGGCCGCAGCAGGTGCGTCCGGCGCTGGGGCAGCTGCTGGAGGCGATGGACGGGGTGCCCGCGTACATCGGCGGGCGCCGCTCGGACATCCTGGCGTGGAACGGGATGGCGGCCGCGGTCTTCGGTGACTGGTCGGAGCTGCCGGTCACGGAGCGCAACTGGGCGCGGCTGGTGTTCCTGCGGCCCGAGTACCGCGATCTCTTCGTCGAATGGGAGCAGAAGGCGATCGACATCGTCTGTCTGCTGCGCATGGACGCGGGCTGTTTCCCCGACGACACCCGGCTGTCCGCGCTGGTCGGCGAGCTCTCGGTGAAGAGCGAGGAGTTCCGCCGGCTGTGGGCGACACACGACGTCAAGGAGAAGAGCCACGGGGTGAAGCGGCTGCACCACCCCTTGGTGGGCGAGCTGTCCCTCAGCTACGAGTCGTTCCGGATGCCCGACGACCCGGACCAGTCCCTGGTCACGTACCACGCGGAGCCCGGCTCGGCGTCGGCGGAGGCGCTGCGGCTGCTGGCCAGCTGGGGCACGGACGCGACCCGCGTCCCCGCCCCCTGAGCTGACCCCGGGCATGAGGAACGGCCCGCCGGAAGCCGCGCTTCCGACGGGCCGTTCGCTGTGGATCCACTCAGCGGCCGGCCACTCGGCAGCAGTCCGCCCAGTGGCGGTCCACCCCTTGCCCGGCCGCTCCGCGGCTACGGCTCACTTGGCGTAGTACGCGTTGTAGATGGAGATCGTCGACTTGTTGCCCTTCTTGTCGGCGATCTTGGCGTGGAACGAGATGGCCTTGCCCTTGGCCGGGTTCTTGACGGTGATCTTGCCGTGGCTGACCGTCAGCTTCTTCCAGGTCTTGCCGTAGTCGTACGACACGTAGACCGAGAGGGACTTCAGGTTGCGGCCGGCGGCCGCGCCCTCGACGGTGACCGGGAAGGTGACCGTCTTGCCCGCCGCGACGCGGCTGTCCGAGCCGGTGTTGGCGCCGAAGTGGACGGTGGAGGCGGGGAGCTTGGTCAGCGGGGCGGCGCCGGCCGGCTTCTTCGAGTGGAAGGTCCAGCTGGCGTCGATCCGGGTGGAGGCGGCGGCGACCCTGACCGAGCGGATGACCGAGGTGGTCAGCTTGTACTCGGCGTCGGCGGACGGCACGGTGAAGGCGCCGTCACCGAACAGCGGGTCCTTGTTGGAACCCACCTTGGTGCCGTTGCGGTACAGGGTGGTGTTCACCGACAGGAAGTCGGAGGACCCGGCGTGCTTGGCGCTGTCCGAGAACAGCGGGACGATGCCGTAGATCTGGTTTCCGTCGCGGTACAGACCGAACTCGTTGGTCAGATGCGGACCGAAGATGGCCCTGTTGAAGGTGTTCTGGTAGCTCTTGCCCGCCTTGTACTGCTGCGGGTCGCTCGTGTAGAAGGCGTCGGCGATCGGCAGGCCCTGGGCGTCATGGCCGCTGAACTGGGCGAAGTCGAAGCCCCACAAAGCGCCGTCGACGGTGGAGACATGGACGGTACGTGCGCTGGGCAGCTTCTGCTCCCCGTCACCGCCCATCACCACGTCCTCGCCGACGATGCCCCACGGGCTGACCGAGCCGGTCTTGCCGGGAGCGGAGGCGCCGAGGCTGTTCTTGACCGTGGCGAACTCGCCGGTCTTGAAGTGCCGGACCTTGTCGCCCTGGATCTTCCTGACCTGGGCGCTGGTGGCGACGTCGTACTCCTCGCGGTCGCCCTTGGTGAACTGGCCGCTCCAGGTCTGGGTCAGACCGCTCGCGACCTCGCCGCCCAGCGGGGCCATCCGGATCTTGTCGAAGGTGTCGAGGCCGACCCCGAACCCGACGCCCGCCGGGTCGTACATGTAGTCGATCGTCGCGAAGCCCGGCTTCGCCTGGGCGTCCGGCACGGTGATGTCGGCCGCCTTGGTGGTGCGGGCGTCGATGGTGACCGTGAGGTCCCTGGTGACGCTCAGCTTGGGCTGGACCAGCCAGTCGAGACCGCCGTCGAAGGTGGTGAGGTCCTTCGCGATCCAGGCGTCGAGCAGGTACGTGCCCTTCGGCACCCGGATCGTGGCGGTCCCGGAGCCGGCGGTCGGGACGGCGTAGGCGCGGCCGTTGCCGAGGCCCGAGTAGCCCACCAGGCCGGTGTTGTAGACACCGGTCGGGTTGCCGTCGCGCCCGATGTGCTTGACGGTGACGCTGTACGACTGCACCTCACGCTGCACCGCGGCCGCCGTGCGGACACTCTGGCCGTCGCCGGTCGCCGTGACGTACGCCGAGTAGGCGCCGTCGAGGGTGCCGCCCAGCTTGGTGTTGGCGGTGACGTCGACGGCGGCCGTGCCGCCCGCCGGGACGGTCACCTTGGTCGCGCCCAGCTTGAAGAAGCCGGCCGGGGCGGCCGCGCCCTTGGGGTCGGTACCGCTCGCCGTGAGGCTGAGGGTGACGTCCTTGGTGCCGAGGTTGCGGTAGGTGAGCTGCTTGGTGACCGGGGTGTCGTCGGTGTGCGGCCACTGCTGCACACCGAAGTTCACCGACACCGGGTCGGCGACCACGGTCTGCTTGATGGCCTTGTCGACGGCGATACGGCCCGAACCCTGCTCGAACGGCGTGTACTTGCCGCCCTTGGCGGAGCCGGTCAGTGCGGCCTTCAGCTGCTGGTAGCCCCAGTCGGGGTGCTCCTGCTTCAGGATCGCGGCGGCGCCGGCGACATGCGGGGTCGCCATCGACGTGCCCGAGATGGTCAGGTAGCCGGGCGGGTTCTCGCCGACCTCCTGGTCGATGAGGCTGCCCTTGGCCGCGGCCGCGGTGATGTCGACGCCGGGCGCGGTGACGTCCGGCTTGATGGTGCCCTCGGCGCTGGGGCCGGTGGAGGAGAAGTCGGCGAGCTTGTCGTTGCCGTCGACGGCGCCGACGGTGAGCGCGGCGTCCGCGCTGCCCGGCGAACCGATCGACTCGGGGCCCTCGTTGCCCGCGGCGATCGCGAACAGGATGCCCTTCTCGTTGGAGAGCTTGTTGACCTCGGCTTCGAGCGGGTCGATCTCCGGGGTGTCGTAGCCGCCCAGGCTGAGGTTGACGACGTCGGCACCCTCGGCCGCCGCCCACTCCATGCCGGCCAGGATGCCGGAGTCGTCACCGGAGCCGGTGTCGTCCAGGACCTTGCCGTTGAGGATCTTCGCACCGGGCGCGACACCGGTGTACTTGCCGTGCGACTTGGCGCCGGTGCCCGCCGCGATGGAGGCGACGTGCGTGCCGTGGCCGAAGTGGTCCGAGGCGTCGGCGGCCGTGGTGAAGTTCTTGGACTCGATCACCTGGTCCTTGAGGTCCGGGTGGGTCGTGTCGACACCGGTGTCCAGGACGGCGATCTTGACGCCCTTGCCGTTGTAACCGGCCGCCCACGCCTTGGGCGCGCCGATCTGCGGCACGGACTTGTCGAGGCTGGCCTTGCGGACGCCGTCGAGCCAGACGTGCGCGATGCCGGAGGCGGCCTTGTCCCCGTTGGTGACCGCGTCCCACAGCTCCGGCGTGTCCTTGACCGGGGTCTGCACGGCGTCGGCGTTGAGCGTCCTGAGGCTGTGCCGCAGGGTGCCGGCGTCACGGACGTCGGCCTTGGCGGCACCGGCCGCGCCCTGGTACCCGACGATGACCTTCAGGCCGTTCTTCTGCGCCTTGCGGGTCGCGGCCTTGTTCAACTCGGTGACGTCGAAGAGCCGTTGGTCCAGCTTGCCGGAGGCGACCAGCCGGACGGCGTCACCGGGGACGACGAGGGTGTGACCGTCGGCCTTGCGGATCTGGAAAGGTATGTGCTCGCGTCCTTCGGCCCGCTCCAGGCCGACGACCCGGCCCTTGGCGTCGAGGGCGACCCGGTCACCGGTGATCAGGGTGACGTGGTGCCTGCCGGCGACCGATGAAGCGGCCGCGGCGGCCGCGGTGGCGCGCTGCTCCGGCTTCGCCGACGCCGGGCTGGTCATGCCTGCGGCGAGAGCGACGGCTGCCGCCGTGGCCACCGTGGCCGCGGCAGCTCTTTTCACTTGTCTGCGCAAGACTCCCCCTGGGAGACGGTGTCCCGGGCGAATTCCCCGTTCACCCGGCCGGGGACAGTCTCGTACGCGTATACGTCAACCCCCCGGAATACGGAGTATGCCGGGGGGTGATCAGCGGGCTCAAGAGATGAGAGACCGGTAAGAGAAGTACAGGAGAACTGTTACGCGCCGGGGCGGACACTGTTACCCAACTGCGCGGTTGTGCGCGGGAGTTCAGTGTTAGGCGCCGTCAGCCAGTGACGCACTTCACGCGCCCGCGTTCTCCTTGACGGTGATCTTGCCCTTGCGGATGGTCGCCAGCCGGGGGGCCTTCTTCGCGATCGCGGAGTCGTGGGTGACCATGATGAAGGTCAGCCCGTGCTCCTTCCACATGCGCTCCAGTACGTCCATGATCTCGTCGCGCATGCCCTCGTCGAGGTTGCCGGTGGGCTCGTCGGCGAGCAGCACCTTGGGCTGCTTGACGAGGGCCCGGGCGATGGCGACGCGCTGCTGCTGGCCGCCGGACATCTCGCCGGGGAGGTGGCCGAGGCGCTCGCCGAGGCCGACCGACGTCAGCGCCTCGGCGGCGCGTTCCCGCCGTTCCCTGGCCTTGACGCCGAGCGGGACGAGGGCGGTCTCGACGTTCTCCTGGGCGGTGAGCGTCGGGATCAGGTTGAAGGACTGGAACACGAAACCGATGTTCTCGCTGCGGACCCGGGTCAGCTTGGTCTCGGAGAGCTTGGCCAGGTCGGTGCCGTCCAGGACGATTTCGCCGGAGGTCGGCCGGTCCAGGCCGCCGAGCATCTGCAGGAGGGTGGACTTGCCGCCGCCCGTGGGGCCCTGGATGACCAGGCGGTCGCCGTCGGAGATGGTGAGGTCGATGCCGTCGAGGGCGCGGACGGTGTCCTTGCCGCGGGAGTAGAGCTTGGTGATGCTTCTGAGTTCGTACATGGGGACTCCTGGGAGGGTTCGGGGTGGGGCGGTTTCGTCGTCGGCTGCGGGTGAGTGGGGGCTGATCGCGCCCGCGCGGCGGAGCCGCATATCGGCAGGGGCCCCGCGCCCCTGAAGGAGCGCTGCAGCGCGGGCACACTTGTCAGCTGACGTAGCTGCGGGCAGTCGTGCCGCTGGGCGGCACGGGTGGGCGATGGGGGTCCCCCGCTCGAGCGAAGCCGAGAGTGGGGGAGGCACCCTGCCGGCGCCGGAAACGAAACCCCCGCCCACCCCAGCCCACGTCGGCTACTCCACGCGCCGCAGCGCATCCGCAGGCCGCAGCCTCGACGCCCGCCAGCCGCCGAACGCACCCGCGATCAGGCCGCCGGCCACCGCCAGACCCACCGCGACCGCGATCGTCGTCACGCTGACCGGTGCCGTCAGGGCGACCTCCAGCGTCTTCGCGGTCTGCCGCCCACCGCCGAAGCCGCCGCCACCGCCGAAGCCGCCACCGCCGCCGGGACCGGCGCCCGCGTTGCCGCCGCCACCGCCGCCGCCGAGGGAGGCGTCCAGGGTCGGGCTGATCTCGGTGACGACGTACGCGCCCGCCAGACCGAGCGCGATCCCGAGCGCGCCGCCGACCAGGCCGTTGACCATGGCCTCACCGATGACCTGACCGGTGACCCGGCGGGACTTCCAGCCCAGCGCCTTCAGCGTGCCGAACTCGCGCACCCGGCGGGAGACCGCGGAGGAGGTCAGCAGTCCGGCGACCAGGAACGCGGCCACGAGCACCGCGATGGACAGCCACTTGCCGACGTTGGTGGCGAGCGAGGACGCCGTGGAGAGGGAGCCGGAGACGGTGTCCGCGAGGTCGGCGGAGGTGGTGACCGTCGTACCCGAGACGTTCTTCTGGATGGTCGACTTGACGGCCGATATCTGCTTGGAGTCGGTCGCCTTGACGTAGATCGTGGTGACCTTGTTCTTCTCGTCGGCCAGCGTCTGCGCCTGCTTCAGCGGCATGTACAGGTTGGCCGCCGCGTCACCGCTGTCGGCCGTCGCGATGCCGATGATCGTGTACTTGACCTTGTTGATGGTGACGGTCGAACCGACCTTGTACTTCTTCTCCTTGGCGAACGCCGAGTCGGCGACCAGGACCTTGGCGTCGGTCTCGGTCGTCTTGAAGGTACGACCGCTGGTGATCTTCGACGAGGTCAGCGGGCCGACCTCGGTCTGGGTGACGTCGGTGCCGTAGACCGTGTACGAGTTGACGTCGAAGTTGGCGCCGCCGCCCCGTACCTCACCCTGCGGGGCGCCGGTGCCCCCGCCGTTGCCCTGGCCCTGACCGCCCTGCTGGTTGCCGCCGGAGCCCTGGTTCTGCTGGAACTGACCCCGGGTGAACTGGCCGCTGATCTTGACCACGTTGAGGTTCAGCCCGCCGACCGCGGTCGCGACGCCCTTCTGGCCGCCGACCTTGGTGACGGTGGTGGAGGCGAGGGTGGTGAAACCCTGCACCATGACGCGGTCACTGCTCTGCGTGCTCGACGAGCCGTTGTTCTGCGCGTCGAAGTTGAAGCGGGGCCGCTGGGAGGCGCCCGTGGACGCCGACGCGGCCTTGGTGACGGTCATGTCCGTACCCAGGCCGTACAGCGACTGGAGGACCTTGTCCTGCGCCTTCCCCATGCCGTTGGACACGGAGTTGACCACGATGACCAGTGCGATGCCCAGCGCGAGGCCGGAGGCGACGACGAGAGCCGCCTTTCTGCGGCGGCGCAGTTCGCGCCTCAGGTAGGTGAAGAACATGACCGCAAGGTAGGGACGCACCGTGATGGCTCGATAAGGCCGAAATAAGAGAAGCATGAGAAGGCTGTGGCCGGCCCCAGAAATGTCGATGCCGCCCCTGAGGGCGGCATCGTCGAGCTGTGTGGCGGCTGTGCGTCAGACGGCCGAACCGGCCTTCCAGGCGGTCCAGTTCAGGTTCCAGCCGTTGAGGCCGTTGTCGGGGGCCACGGTCTTGTCGCCGGTGTTGGAGATGACCACCACGTCACCGACGATCGAGTGGCTGTACATCCAGTAGGCCGGCGTGCTGGTGTCGTTGGCGCCCTTGGTGTCGGACAGGCCGACGCAGCCGTGGCTGGTGTTCACGGCGCCGAAGACGGACTTGGCGCCCCAGTAGTTGCCGTGCAGGAAGGTGCCGGAACTGGTGAGGCGGATGGCGTGCGGCACGTCCTTGATGTCGTACTCGCCCTTGCCGTCGCTGTCGGTGAAGCCCACGGTCGCGCCGTTCATGCGCGTCTCCTTGAACTTCTCGGACATCACCATGACGCCGTTGTACGTCTTGTTCTCGGGCGAACCCGCCGAGATCGGTATGGTCTTGACGGTCCTGCCGTCCTGGGTGATCTTCATCTCCTTGGTCTTGGCGTCGACGTAGGAGACCTGGTTGCGGCCGATGTGGAAGGTGACCGTCTTCTGCTGGACGCCGTAGACACCGGAGGCGCCCTGCACACCGTCGAGCGCGAGCTTCAGCGTGACGGTGGAGTTCTCCTTCCAGTAGTCCTCGGGGCGGCAGTCCATGCGCTGGGTGGAGAACCAGTGGCAGGCGACCTCCTGGCCGCTGCTGGAGGTGACCGTGATGCCCTTCTGGACGGCGGCCTTGTCGGTGATCTGCTTGTCGAAGTTGATCGACACGGGCATGCCGACGCCGACTGTCGAGCCGTCCTCCGGCGTGAAGGTGCCTATGAAGCTGTTGGCCGGGGAGACCGTGGTGAAGGAGGCGTTCTCGTGGGCGACCAGGCCGGCGGAGTCCTTGGCCTCGGCGGCCACCTTGTAGGTGGTGGACCGATCCAGCTGGGCGGAGGGCTTCCAGGTCGTCCTGTCGGCGGACAGGGCGCCGGCGACCGCGGTGCCCTCGGCCGTCGTCATCGTCACGTTCGTGAGGGTGCCCTTGCTGACGGTGACGGCCGCGGAGTTGTTGATGGAGGCGTTGTCGGAGCCGTCCTTGGGCGTGATCGTGATGTCGGCCTGGGACGACTTCTTCGCCGCCGCCTGATCCGACTGGGCCTGCGAGCTCTCACCGCTGCCGGACGCCTTGTCGTCGCTTCCGGAACACGCCGTGAGCACCAGCACACCGCCGAGCAGTGCGGACGCGGCCATCAGGCCCTTGCGCCGCTTACTGTCCGTCATCACACGCTTCTCCATCGTTGCCGAGTCCGCGAACACACCGAGAGTCCCCGTCAAGAACCTTCAACGCTACGGCCGCTTCGTCCCGTTCCACATTCCTGGGAGGTGTGGGGCACACCACGTCCGCCGGGGCGGGAGGGGCGGCAGGGGTCGGTCCGTGCGCTGTCCCAGACGACGAAACCCCGGACGGCGGTTGCCGTCCGGGGTCACTGGTTCCCCGGAACGCTCAGCCGATGCCGCCCTCTTCGTCGTCGCCGTCGCCATCATCCTCGTCGAGGTCCCACTCCGGCGAATCCGGATCGTAGGAAACCTCCTCGCTGGACCACGAGGCCTGCTGGAGCTCGACTCCGGGCACCTCGCTGACCAGGTCGAACGGGTCGACGAGATAGGCGAGGGCCTCGGCGGTGTCCTCCGTCACAGTGCTCTCGGCGTGCGCACGCTCCTCGCCGGGCAGCTCGGGGTCCTCGGCGATCCGCTGCAGCGCGGCCTTGGTGACCTCGTCGGCGTCCTCGACTTCGAGGACCAGCTCCACTCGAAGCCGTACAAAACGTGATGTCTCTGGAGTGCTCATGCCGGGAGCGTACGGCCGAAACCTCCTGTGACTTTCCCGTGACCCGCGATTTTCACTAACATCGCCCCACACGGCCAATTCGCCAGCGTCACAAGGGGATCGATATTCCGTGTCATCCGTTCGCCGCCCGCTGCTGACCGCCACCGCCGCAGGCACGCTCCTGTGCGCGCTGTGGTTCGTCCCGTCCGCCAACGCGTCCCAGGACACCCCGGCGAGAACCGGCACGTCGGAGAGTACGGCGACACAGGTCACCCAGCAGGCCAAGGCGCTGTCCGAGGCGACCTCCGAGGCGACCGGGGACGCCGGTCAACTCGCCGACACCGGAAGCCCGGACACCACGCCGTACGTCGTCGGCGGCACCCTTTTCCTCGCCGTCGGCGCCGGGTTCGTGGTGTATTCGGTCCGCCGGGAACGGCTGGAATTTTAAACAACTTGACCGATCCTTGACCGGGGACTCAGAGTCCTCTCATGAAGAGATCATCGGGCGTGCGGATGTGCACCCTCGCCGCCGGCGGCGCACTGTCCCTCGCCCTCATCACGGGCTGCTCCGACGGGAGTTCCGAGCACCCGTCCGCCACCACGGACGCCGCCTCCACCGTCAAGGCGTCGAGCGCCGCCGAGTTGAAGCAGCGGATCCTCGCGCAGGGCGAGGTCGACGGCTACAAGGTCAACGCGATCGGCGAGGCCGCGCCGACCCGCAGCAAGATCAAGGCGAGCGACGAGAAGTGCCGCCCGCTGGCCTACGTCCTCACCGGCCTCGCACCGGCCGAGGCGCCCGCGGAGATCGGCCGCACGGTCCGCGAGGACAAGAAGGACCCGACCGACGACGCGACCTCCCTCGATGACATGGCCGACGGAAAGTTCGAGGACGCGCTCAAGGACTCGCTGAACCTGGACGTCACGTCCCTCGACCTGTCGTCGTACGACGGGAACGGCGCGCAGCAGGCCCTGAAGGCCCTCTCGGCGGCGGTCAGGGACTGCGCGAGCGGCTTCACGGGCGGCGCGGCCGGCGACGAGCAGAAGGTCACGAAGGTCACGGCGACCAAGCCCTCGGGCGCCGGCGACGAGTCGGTGGCGTTCACGGCGGTCACCGACATGGACGGCGACAAGGGCCCCCTGCACGCGGAGGTGGTACGCCACGGCAACACGCTCGCGACGTACTTCACGATGAACATCGGGGCGATGATGGCCGGAAAGACGTACACGGTACCGCCCCCGGTGATCAAGGCCCAGTCAGCCAAACTGAACTAACACACAGCCCCCCACGCCCTCTCACGGACACGGGGAACTACGCATCTTGAGGCGCCAGGAACTCCCCATCCTGGGGGCGCGGGGAACTGCGCGACCAGCCCCCGCCCACCCGCACCCGCACCCGCACCCGCACCCGCACCCGCACCCGCACCCGAAAGACCTACCGCAGCGCCCCGGTCACCTTCTCGGCGGCCTCCACGAGCGCTCCGCCCCGCACGAACTCCTCCGCCGCCGCGAGGTCGGGCGCCAGATACCGGTCGGGCCCGACCCCCCGCACCCCCGCGGAGCGCGCCGCCTCGATCACGGCCACCGAAGCCGGCGCCGCCGTCAGCCCCTCCCGCAGCTCGATCGCCCGGGTCGCCGCATACAGCTCGACGGCGATGACCCGCGCCAGATTGCCCACGGCCGTCCGCAGCTTGCGCGCCGCCGACCACCCCATGGAGACATGGTCCTCCTGCATCGCGGAGGAGGGGATCGAGTCGGCCGACGCCGGCACGGCGAGCCGCTTCAGCTCGCTGACCAGCGCCGCCTGCGTGTACTGGGCGATCATCAGGCCCGAGTCGACGCCCGCGTCGTCCGCCAGGAACGGCGGCAGCCCGTGGCTGCGGTTCTTGTCCAGCAGCCGGTCGGTCCGCCGCTCGGCGATGGACCCGAGGTCGGCCACCGCGATGGCGAGGAAGTCGAGGACGTAGGCGACCGGCGCGCCATGGAAGTTGCCGTTGGACTCGACCCGGCCGTCGGGCAGCACGACCGGGTTGTCGACGGCCGACGCCAGCTCCCGCTCGGCGACCAGGCGCGCGTGCGCGAGCGTGTCCCGCCCGGCCCCGGCGACCTGCGGAGCGCACCGCACCGAGTACGCGTCCTGGACGCGCGGCGCGTCGTCCTGGTGGTGCCCGGTGAGCTGGGAACCCTTGAGCACGGCGAGCATGTTGGCGGCGCTGTCGCCCTGCCCGGGGTGCGGGCGGATCGCGTGCAGCTCGGGCGCGAGCACCTGGTCCGTGCCGAGCAGCGCCTCCAGGCTCAACGCGGCCGTGACATCGGCGGACTTGTAGAGCATGTCCAGGTCGGCGAGGGCCATGACCAGCATGCCGAGCATGCCGTCGGTGCCGTTGAGGAGCGCGAGCCCCTCCTTCTCGCGCAGTTCGACGGGCGCGATCCCGTGCTCGGCGAGCAGCTCACCGGCGGGGCGGACGACGCCGTCCGGGCCCTCCGCGTCCCCCTCGCCCATCAGCGTGAGGGCGCAGTGGGACAGCGGGGCCAGGTCGCCGGAGCAGCCGAGGGAGCCGTACTCGTGCACGACCGGGGTGATGCCGGCGTTCAGCACGTCGGCCATGGTCTGGGCGACTTCGGGACGCACACCGGTGTGTCCGGAGCAGACGGTCTTCAGCCGCAGGAACATCAGGGCCCGTACGACCTCGCGCTCCACCCGCGGCCCCATGCCGGCCGCGTGCGAGCGCACGATGTTGCGCTGCAACTGGGCCCGCAGCTCCGGGCTGATGTGCCGGGTCGCGAGGGCGCCGAAGCCGGTGCTCACGCCGTAGACCGGCTCCGGCTTGGCCGCCAGCGCGTCCACGATCTCCCGGGCCGCCGCCAGCGCCGCGACCGCCTCCGCCGACAGTTCGACGCGGGCGCCGCCGCGCGCCACGGAGAGGACGTCGGACGCGGTGACACCGGACGTCCCCACCACCACAGTGTGCATATCCATATTCAGGAGCGTACGCAGTGAATGCGGCTGCTGTCACTAGTGGGGTACCGGGTTGCCCCTTACTTCTCGGTGGGTTCTGCGTCACAGCCGTACGGTCATGACCGTCGGCCCCGGAAGCTGCGCCGCTCGGCCCGTTCCGGCGGGGGCGCGTCGGCCAGCCGGACGACGGGATCGTCCGGCCCCTCCCGCCCGGCCACCACCGGCCGGTCCGCGCGGAGCGCCTTCGCGCGGTACTGCGCGGCGTCGGCGAGCCGGAACAGGCGGCGGGCCGAGCGCACCGGCCCGATCGGGTCCGCGGTCGAGGCGACCCCGCACGCGACCCCCTCCCCCAGCTCCAGCTCCCCGGCCCGGCGGCAGAGTTCGTCGGCCGCCTTGACCACGTCGTCGGCCTGCGGGCCGACCACCAGCAGACAGAACTCGTCCCCGCCGAGCCGTGCGGCGAGGGCCCCCGGGAGCATCGCCCCGCACAGGGAAAGGACCGAGCCGAACCGTTCGAGGAGACGGTCGCCGACGGCGTGCCCCTGGGTGTCGTTGACCCGCTTGAGCCCGTTGAGGTCGCAGACGACCAGGCTGACCACGGCGTCGTCCGCGCGGTGCCGGTCGATCGCCTCGTCGAGGCGTACGTCGACGGCACGGCGGTTGGCGAGCCCGGTGAGCGCGTCGGTGTACGCCAGCCGGCGGGCCTCCTCGAGACGCTCGGTCTGGGCGATCCCGGCGGCGACGACGGAGGCCAGGACGGTGGCGAAGTCGGCGTCGCCGCGACCGAAGACGGGGGTCTGGACGGCGCGGGCGACATACAGCTCGCCCCATGCCCTGCCGTGCAGCAGGATCGGCGCGACCAGGCAGCAGCCGCGGCCCCTGCGGCGCAGGGCGTCGACCCGCCGGTGCGAGTAGCCGGGGCGGCCGGCGGCGGGACCCTCGGCCGTCTCCACCCAGGCGTTGGGGCCGCCGCCGCCCGCCCAGCGTTCGTGGAGGAACTCGGTGATCTCGGGGAACTGGTGCACCGGGTAGGCCTCGGCCTCCGGGAACTCCTCCTCGTCCGGGGCGCGCTCCCCGACGTTCACGAGGACCCGCAGCCGGCCGAGGTCGCGCTCCCAGACGGAGAGCGCCGCGAAACTGCCGTCCAGGGCACGGCAGGCCCCGGCCGCGGCGGCGCGCCAGCACTCGTGTGGGGTGTGAGCCGCAGCCATGCCCTGAGCCAGCGCCACGACGGCGGCGAGCCGGATGTCCTCACCCATTACTCCAGGTTAGGGAGGTTTGGGCTCATTCGGGACATTGGTGCGGCGAACAGGTGTAGCGACGACCTGCGCCGTCCCGGACTGCGGCCCGATGCGGGCCGATCACGCCGATCACGCGGCCCCCCGCGCCCCGGCCCACCCGCACCTCACTCCCCCGGCCACTCCGGCTTCCGCTTCTCGTTGAACGCCGCGACGCCCTCCGCACGGTCCCCCGAGAACGCCACCGACCGCCATGCCGCGTCCTCGACCTCCAGCCCCGTCCGCAGGTCCAGCCCGTGCCCGAGCCGCAGCGCCCGCTTCGCCGCCCGCAGCCCCACCGGCGAGTTCGCCGCCATCCGTGCCGCCAGCGCCAGCGCCGCGTCCCGGTCCTGGCCCGTCTCCACCAGCTGGTCGACCAGGCCCAGCTCACGCGCCTCCGGCGCCTCCACCCGGCGCGCCGAGAAGATCAGCTCGGCGGCGCGGGCCGCGCCGACCCGGCGGGGCAGCAGCTGCGTACCGCCGCCGCCCGGAATCACGCCCACCGACACCTCGGGCAGGCCCACCACCGCCGTACTGTCGGCCACGATCACGTCGCAGGACAGCGCCAGCTCGAAGCCCCCGCCGAGCGCGTAGCCGTGCACGGCGGCGACCGTCGGCATCGGCAGCTCCAGTACGCCGGTGTACGCCCCGCGCGACAGCGGCCGCGCCCGGACCAGCTCCGCGTCGGTCATGGAGTTGCGCTCCTTGAGGTCGGCGCCGACGCAGAACGCCCGCTCGTGCGAGGAGGTCAGCACCACCACCCGGGCCTCCCGGTCGGCGCCCAGCGCCGTGCACGCGGCCACGATCGAGCGGGCCATGTCCGCCGACACCGCGTTCATGGCCTTGGGCCGGTCCAGTACGAGTTCCACCACGTGACCGTGGCGTCGTACCAGCACGAACTCCCCGTACCGCTCCTCGCTCATGGCACCCTCCGCTCGACTCCCACTCGCGTTAACGCTTGTTAACCGCACGATCATCGCAGCCGGGCCCGGCTCGGGGAAAGGGGCATCGACCGGCTCCGGACACCCTCGTTCGGGTGACATCCCGGGAGACTCCCGGCGCACGCCCCATGGGAGCGCATAACGTGCGCTCGCCACGGCGCATCGGGGGCGCGCAGCCGGGAGGGAGCGTCATGACAGGAACGCCGTCAGTCGGCCGCGGGGGGCGGCACCGCAAGCCCCGGCCCCGCAAGGTGCTGTTCGCCGCCGGAGGTCTCGCACTGGCCGCCGGGATGCTGAGCCTCGTACGGATCGTCCCGGAGGGCGGTGTCGGCACGCCCGGCACCGCCGAGGCGGAACCCCGGCTGGATCCGACCGCCGACGCCACGGACCGGTCGGCGAACGCGGCCGCCACCCTCGGTCCGGTCCCCACGGCCACCGCCTCGGCGGCCACCGTCATGGGCGGCACGAGCCGGACCCCGGCGGCCACGCCGTCCGCCACGCCGTCCGTATTGGCATCGGTCTCGCCCAGCGCACTGCCCGCCGGGGGCGTCACGGTCCCGACCACCATCCCGACGAGCCCGGCACGGCCGGCCGGCACCGCGCCGGCTCCGGCGACCAGCACCCCGGCCACGACCACGACCCCCACCCCGACCGCCACGCCCCGTACCCGTCCGCCGGGCGACGGTGTCTGCCTGCCCGTCGTCGGACTGTGCGTGGACCCACTGATACAGGCCGGTCGCCGCTAGGACGGCTCCCCGTCGCGGCGGGTGAGCAGCCAGGGCTCCACCACGCCCAGGCCGCGCACCGGGCGCTGCCACATCGGCTGGAGCGCGAAGCGGTACGTCGGGGGTTCCTCGCCCTCCTTCTCGGCGGTGGCCGCCGCCTCGGCGGCCTCCGCCTCCGAGGCGGGCGCCTCGCCGGAGCGGATCAGTTCCTCGGCGAACGCCGAGTCGACGAGCACGGCGTCCCGCGGGGCTATGGAGGTCAGCCGGGAGGCCAGGTTCACGGTCGTACCGAAGACATCGCCCATCCGGGTGGTCACGGTGCCGAAGGCCATGCCGACGCGCAGCTCCGGCATCGTCTCGTCGTGACCCATGGTCTCCACCAGGCGCAGCGCGATGTCGGCGGCCGTGCCGGCGTCGTCGGCGGCGTACAGGACCTCGTCGCCGAGGGTCTTGATGAGCCGGCCGCCGCGGGCCGCCACCAGGTCGGCGGCGGTGGTCTCGAAGGCCTCGACCAGCTCGCCGAGTTCCTCCTCCTCCATCCGGCGGGTCAGCCGCGTGAACCCGACCAGGTCGGCGAAGCCGACGGCCAGCCGACGGTCGACCATCTCCTCGTCGTCGGCCGACTGCACGACCCGGCCGGCCGAGGCGGCGAGCTGACGGCGCCAGACGTAGACCAGGAACTCCTCCAGCTCGGGCAGGAGCAGCTCGACGATCGGGTACGTGACCTCGGTGCGGGTCATGCCCGGCTCGGGGGGCTCGGTCAGGCCCTCCAGGAAGGAATCCATCTGCCATTCGGCCAGACGGGCGGTGGTCTGCCCGGTCGACCGGGCCACCTGTACGGCCATGGCCTCGCTGAGCAGGCCCGCCTCGACGAGACCGGCGAGCCGGCGCAGGGCCAGCACGTCGGCCTCGGTGAGCGCCTTGGCCTGTCCGATGTCCGCGAAGCCCATGGCCCGCCAGAACCTCGACGCCAGTTCCATGGAGACGCCGGCGCTGCGGGCCGCCTGGAACGGGGTGTAGCGGCGCTCGGCACCGAGGATCAGGCCTTCGAGGCGCAGGGCGAGCGGGTCCTCGCCGGAGTCGGCGGCGTCCGCGCCCTCGCCGGAGCCCGTGTCGTCGACGGTCACGCCTGCTGCCCTTCCGATCTGCCGCGGTCACGTATCGACCGGCCTCAACTCTACGGCAGCTGTGCGGTAGCTCACTTCGTGAGGTGGGCCGATGTCGGTGGTACCCCCGGCCGGCGTTCCCCCGGGGCTGTGCCCCCGGACCCCCGCACCGGGGGACGGACGGCCCGGATCCCACCTGCGGTCCGGTGGGGGCGGACCGCGCAGTTCCCCGCGCCCCTTACGGGGCCCGTCGCAGCCGCCGGCCGTCGAGCCGCTCGGGGCGATGAGGGCACCCCCGCAAGCGCGCCCACGCGGCGGAAGCCGCACATCAGACACAGCCCCGCGCCCCTTACGGGGCCCGTCGCAGCCGCCGGCCGTCGAGCCGCTCGGGGCGATGAGGGCACCCCCCAAGCGCGCCCACGCGGCGGAAGCCGCATATCGGGCACAGCCCCGCACCCCTTACGGGGGGGCCGTCGTAGCTGCGGGCAGTCGTGCCGCTGGGGCGGCACGGGTGGGCGCAGCGGCACCCTGCAAGCGCGGGTAAGCGACACCCCGCCCTCACGCCGGTCGCAGGTGCACGATGTCGCCTGCCCCCACCGGTTCCTGCACGCCCTCCTCCGTGGCGATCACCAGTCGTCCGTCCCCGTCCACGGCCACCGCCTCTCCGACCAGCGACCGGTCCCCCGGCAGCTCGGCCCGGACCGTCCTCCCCAACGTCGCGCAGCCCGCCGCGTACGTCTCCTGGAGCCCGCTGCGCGCCGGATCGCCGCCCGCCTCGCGCCAGCGCCCGTACCAGTCCTCCAGTGACCGCAGCACCGCCCGCAGCAGCGGATCCCGGTCCGTGGTCACCGCACCGGCCAGTGCCAGCGACCCCGCCTGCGGCACCGGCAGCTCCTCCGCACGGAGCGTGACGTTGATACCGACGCCGACCACGACCGCGTCCTCGCCGGCCCGCTCCGCCAGAATGCCCCCGGCCTTGCGCTCCTCGTCACCGACGGTCACCAGCAGGTCGTTCGGCCATTTGAGTGCCGTGTCGACACCGGCCACCCGGGCCAGCCCCGTCGCCACCGCCACCCCGGTCAGCAGCGGCAGCCAGCCCCAGCGGGCCACCGGCACCTCGGCCGGCTTCAGCAGCACCGAGAAGAACAGGCCGGAGCGGGCCGGCGCCGTCCACTGGCGGTCCAGACGGCCCCGCCCGGAGGTCTGTTCCTCGGCGACGAGCACGGCGCCCTCGTCCGCGTCCCCCGCGAGGGACCGCGCCACCAGGTCGGAATTGGTGGAGCCGGTGCGCTGCACGACCTCGATGTCGCAGTAGAGGCCGCCATGGCCGCCGTCCCGCACCAGAGCCCTGCGCAGCCCCGCCGCCCCGAGCGGTGGACGGTCCAGGTCGGACCAGCGATTGTTGTTCTCGTCTGCTGCATCTCGCGGCGTCATGCAAGCCACCCTAGGTGTGTTGTACGCCGCACTGCCGTTTGGTAGGCGCCCCACTACGCTACGGATGAGTAACCGTCCCCCCTTTTGAGCAGGCAGGGAGCCGCATCCCGATGTCCGAGCCGGAAGAGACCGACATTCACACGACCGCGGGGAAGCTCGCGGATCTCCAGCGCCGTGTCCATGAAGCGACACACGCCGGTTCGGAGCGCGCGGTCGAAAAGCAGCACGCCAAGGGCAAGTTGACGGCCCGTGAGCGGATCGAGCTGCTCCTCGACGAGGGCTCCTTCGTCGAGCTGGACGAGTTCACCCGCCACCGCTCCACCGACTTCGGCCTGGAGAAGAACCGCCCGTACGGCGACGGCGTCGTCACCGGATACGGCACGGTGGACGGCCGCCCGATCGCCGTCTTCTCCCAGGACTTCACCGTCTTCGGCGGCGCCCTCGGCGAGGTCTACGGCCAGAAGATCGTCAAGGTGATGGACTTCGCCCTGAAGACCGGCTGCCCGGTCATCGGCATCAACGACTCCGGCGGCGCCAGGATCCAGGAGGGGGTCGCCTCCCTCGGCGCGTACGGCGAGATCTTCCGACGCAACACGCACGCGAGCGGTGTGATCCCGCAGATCTCGCTGGTCGTCGGGCCCTGTGCCGGCGGCGCCGTGTACTCCCCGGCCATCACCGACTTCACGGTCATGGTCGACCAGACGTCCCACATGTTCATCACCGGTCCGGACGTCATCAAGACGGTCACCGGCGAGGACGTCGGCTTCGAGGAGCTGGGCGGCGCCCGCACCCACAACTCGGTCTCCGGCGTGGCCCATCACATGGCCGGCGACGAGAAGGACGCCATCGAGTACATCAAGCAGCTGCTGTCGTACCTGCCGTCCAACAACCTCTCCGAGGCCCCGGTCTTCCCGGAGGAGGCGGACCTGGCCGTCACCGACGAGGACCGCGAGCTGGACACCCTGGTCCCGGACAGCGCGAACCAGCCGTACGACATCCACACGGTGCTCGAACACGTCCTCGACGACGGTGAGTTCTTCGAGACGCAGGCCCTGTTCGCGCCGAACATCGTCACCGGCTTCGGCCGGGTCGAGGGCCACCCGGTCGGCATCGTCGCCAACCAGCCGATGCAGTTCGCCGGCTGCCTGGACATCAAGGCGAGCGAGAAGGCGGCCCGCTTCGTCCGCACCTGCGACGCCTTCAACGTCCCGGTCATCACCTTCGTCGACGTCCCGGGCTTCCTCCCCGGCGTCGACCAGGAGCACGACGGCATCATCCGCCGCGGCGCCAAGCTGATCTACGCCTACGCCGAGGCGACGGTCCCCCTGATCACCGTCATCACCCGCAAGGCCTTCGGCGGCGCCTACGACGTCATGGGCTCCAAGCACCTGGGTGCCGACCTCAACCTCGCCTGGCCGACCGCACAGATCGCCGTCATGGGCGCCCAGGGCGCCGTCAACATCCTGCACCGCCGCACGCTCGCCGAGGCGGAGGCCGGCGGCGCGGACGTCGAAGCCGTGCGCGCCCGCCTGATCCAGGAGTACGAGGACCACCTCCTCAACCCCTACACGGCCGCCGAGCGCGGTTACATCGACGCTGTGATCATGCCGTCGGACACGCGGCGCCATGTCGTACGGGGCCTGCGCCAGCTCCGTACCAAGCGCGAGTCCCTGCCGCCGAAGAAGCACGGCAACATCCCCCTCTAAGGAGCCGCTGTGACGATCAAGGTCATACGGGGCAACCCGACCCCGGAGGAACTGGCCGCCGCTCTGGCGGTGGTCAGGGCGAGGGCGGCGGCCCTGGCAACCGCCCCGTCCGGCACCCCGACGGCGCGGGCCGCCTGGTCCGACCCGTCCCGCATCGCCCAGCACCGGCTCCCCGCCCCGAGCACGACGGCATGGACCCGTACCTATTGGCCGAGCTGACAGCAGGAGACCAGGGCGCGGGGCTGTGTCCATATGCGGCTCCGCCGCGCGGGCGCACCTGAGAGAAACGCACGGCTCCAATTTGAGTACGGCTACTCAGGCGCCCCGGCCCGGCCGGGCCGCACGCTGGTGCCATGCTGTGGTCGGACCCTGACGACGAGCCGCCGAAGGACCTGCAAGACGTGCAGAACGCCCTCCGGCGGCTCGGCGTCTTCCTGGCTCTGGTCATGCTCCTGCTGATGATCGTTCTCGGCGTGAGGTGAGCACTCACCTGTCCGCGCCCACCGATACGCTGACGCCATGCGCAGACTCGTCCTCGCCTCCCAGTCCCCCGCCCGGCTGAACCTCCTGCGCCAGGCGGGTCTCGCTCCCGAGGTGATCGTCAGCGGCGTCGACGAGGACGCCGTCACCGCCCCCACACCGGCCGAACTGGCCCTCGCCCTCGCGGAGGCCAAGGCCTCCGTCGTCGCCGCCCGCGCCGACGTGCAGGGCGCCATCGTGATCGGCTGCGACTCGGTGCTGGACCTCGACGGCCGGGCGCTCGGCAAGCCGGCGGACGCCGAGGAGGCGACCGCCCGCTGGAAGTCGATGCGCGGCCGGGCCGGCACCCTGCAGACCGGGCACTGCGTGTGGGACACGGCGAGCAACCGGCACGTGGCGGCGACCGCCTCCACCGTCGTCCGGTTCGGCGAGCCCACCGACGCGGAGGTCGCCGCGTACGTCGCCTCCGGCGAACCCCTCTACGTGGCGGGCGCGTTCACCCTGGACGGCCGCAGCGCGCCGTTCATCGACGGCATCGAGGGCGACCACGGCAACGTGATCGGCATCAGCCTGCCCCTGGTCCGCCGGCTGCTCGGGGAGCTCGGCATCGGCATCACGGAGTTGTGGGCGCCGGCGGAGTGACCGGCCCGGCGGCCGGCGTGTCCTTCCTCAGTTCCGGTCCCGGTTCCGGTTCCGGCTCACCGGCAGCCGGACCGGAACCGTCCGCACCCCCGTCGGCGCCCGCCCCGGCGCCGGCGCCCTCCGTCCGGTCGTACGTCATCAACAGCAGCACGACGAGGGCCAGGACGACCACCATGGACAGGAACGCGGTCCAGCCGATCAGGCCCCACGCCACGGCGCCCAGCAGGCCGTGTACGACCGCGACGCTGATCAGCAGGATGCGGCCGAGGCCGGCGGGCGCCCGGTTGCGTATGGCCACCAGCAGGGCCACCAGGGCGCACAGCGCGAAGTAGAGGCCGAAGACCACGGCGCCGATCTTCGCGGTCATCGACATGTTGTCGGGGTCGAGCCCGGCCAGGGACATGTCCTGACGGTCGACCACCACTCCCATGAACCAGTTGAGCGCGGCGACGCCGAGTGCCTCCGCGAGGAGTATGACCGCCACGGCCCAAGCCACCGGTCTGCGCACCACCGGCCCCCACCCACTTTCAGGTCACGGCCCCACGAGAGCCGCTGTTACTTGAAGTACGTTCAAGACATCGCGAACGCTACTAACGGGTAAACCCGGGGACAAGGGGCCGGGCGTCGGCAAAGATTCGTTGGGCCATTCGTAGGGACTCAACAAAGAAACACTGTGGGGCGCGGCACGCTCTCACAGAGACCTTGAGCACATCGCGGGGCTAGGGTTTTCCGAAGGAGTCCTGCGTACCGCGGTGCGACAAGGGCTTTCGCGGGTCGGGCGAGCCTCGCATCACGCTCCGTGTGGGCAAGCTCACCATTGGGGACGGGTCGAAGTGCCGTGTCGGCCTTCCCTAAACTCGGCTTGTTTCAAGGAGGGAGCCTCAATCGTGCGCAAGGTGCTCATCGCCAACCGTGGCGAAATCGCTGTCCGCGTGGCCCGGGCCTGCCGGGACGCAGGGATCGCGAGCGTGGCCGTCTACGCGGATCCGGACCGGGACGCTCTGCATGTCCGCGCCGCGGATGAGGCGTTCGCCCTGGGCGGTGACACCCCGGCCACCAGCTACCTGGACATCGACAAGGTCCTGAACGCGGCACGCGAGGCGGGGGCCGACGCCGTCCACCCGGGCTACGGCTTCCTCTCCGAGAACGCGGAGTTCGCCCAGGCGGTCCTGGACGCCGGCCTGACCTGGATCGGTCCGCCGCCGCAGGCCATCCGCGACCTCGGAGACAAGGTGGCCGCCCGGCACATCGCCCAGCGGGCCGGCGCCCCGCTGGTCGCCGGTACCCCGGACCCGGTCTCGGGCGCCGACGAGGTCGTGGCGTTCGCCGAGGAACACGGCCTCCCGATCGCCATCAAGGCCGCCTTCGGCGGCGGCGGGCGCGGCCTGAAGGTCGCCCGCACCCTCGAGGAGGTCCCGGAGCTGTACGACTCCGCCGTCCGTGAGGCGGTGGCCGCCTTCGGGCGCGGGGAGTGCTTCGTGGAGCGCTACCTGGACCGGCCGCGGCACGTGGAGACCCAGTGCCTGGCCGACAAGCACGGCAACGTGGTCGTGGTGTCGACCCGTGACTGCTCGCTCCAGCGCCGCCACCAGAAGCTGGTGGAGGAGGCCCCGGCGCCGTTCCTGTCCGACGCGCAGGTCGCCGAGCTGTACCGCGCCTCCAAGGCCATCCTCAAGGAGGCCGCCTACGAGGGCGCCGGCACGTGTGAGTTCCTGGTCGGCCAGGACGGCACGATCTCCTTCCTGGAGGTCAACACCCGCCTCCAGGTCGAGCACCCGGTGACCGAGGAGGTCGCCGGCATCGACCTGGTCCGCGAGATGTTCCGGATCGCCGACGGCGAGGAGCTCGGCTACGACGACCCCGAACTGCGCGGTCACTCGTTCGAGTTCCGGATCAACGGCGAGGACCCGGGCCGCGGGTTCCTGCCCGCCCCCGGCTCGGTCACCACCTTCGACGCGCCGTCCGGCCCCGGTGTCCGCCTGGACGCGGGCGTGGAGGCCGGCTCGGTCATCGGCCCGGCGTGGGACTCCCTGCTGGCCAAGCTGGTCATCACCGGCCGGACCCGCAAGGAGGCCCTGGAGCGGGCCGCGCGCGCCCTGGACGAGTTCCAGGTCGAGGGCATGGCCACGGCCATCCCGTTCCACCGCGTCGTCGTCCGGGACCCGGCGTTCGCGCCCGAGCTCACCGGCTCCGAGGACCCCTTCACGGTCCACACCCGGTGGATCGAGACCGAGTTCGTCAACGAGATCAAGCCCTTCGCCGCCCCGGCCGACGCCGAGGCGGAGGAGGACGCCGGCCGTGAGACGGTCGTCGTCGAGGTCGGCGGCAAGCGTCTGGAGGTCTCCCTCCCGGCGTCCCTGGGCATGACCCTGGCGCGCACCGGCCTCGCCGCCGGCGCCAGGCCGAAGCGCCGGGCCGCCAAGAAGTCCGGCCCGGTCGCCTCCGGTGACAGCCTCGCCTCGCCGATGCAGGGCACGATCGTCAAGATCGCGGTCGAGGAGGGCCAGGAGGTCAAGGAGGGCGACCTGGTCGTCGTCCTGGAGGCCATGAAGATGGAGCAGCCGCTGAACGCCCACAAGGCCGGCACCATCAAGGGCCTCGCCGCCGAGGTCGGCGCGTCCCTCACCTCCGGCGCCGTGATCTGCGAGATCAAGGACTGACGAGACCCCGAACCGCGTCGCCCGGCGAACGGCACCCGCCCGTTCGCCGGGCACCCGACTTTCTGGAACGGCCCATGCGCGCCGACGCCCGACGCAACCACGACCGGCTGCTCGCCGAGGCCCGTACGGTCTTCGCCGAGCACGGCACCGACGCCTCGCTGGAGGACGTGGCCCGCCGGGCGGGCGTGGGCATCGGCACCCTCTACCGGCACTTCCCGAACCGGCACGCCCTGATGAGCGCCGTCTTCGAGGACGCGGTGGACGAACTCCTCGCCAGGGCGCGCGAGTTGCTGACGGCTCCCGAACCGTGCGGGGGCCTGCTCACGTGGCTCCACGAGGTCGTCACCAGCACGGCGGCATACCGGGGTCTGTCCCGGGCCCTGATGTCGGCGTCATCGACCGATCCGGCCTCGGCCCTGGCCCGTTGCGGCACTCCGATGCGGGAGGCCGGCGCGGCCCTGCTGGCCCGCGCTCAGGAAGCGGGGACGGTACGGGCCGACGTACAGATCACCGACCTGCTCCAGCTCATCCACGCCATCGCCCTGGCAGTGGAGGAGTCACCGGGCGATCCCGAGCTGGCGAACCGCTTGCTGACCCTGACGTTGAAGGGACTCACGCCAGAGAGGCCCAGGGGCGCGGGGCCGTATTGACAGGCGGCTCCGCCGCGTGGGCGCGACCAGCCCCGGCAGACCCGCGCCCGCGCGACGACCGAACCGGCACGGCGCCCAGGCACCCGGCGCTCACCGCCGCCGCATGTCGGCGACCCGCCCCCGCTCGCCCCCCGTCGGCGGCTCCCCGTTCATCATCGAAGCCGACCGCAGCCCCGACCCGGGCACCTGGCCCCGCCGCGGCCCCGGAAGGGAGACGTCCCGACGCTGTTGATGCTGTTGCTGACGCGCCGGGACCTGATCACCCCCCGGGTTTCCGGACGCTCCGGCCACAGCGATCTGCACCCCCTGATCGGCGAGGGCCTGGAGCTCCGTGGCGGCACGGTCGTCGTGAGCCGGCGGCTCGTCCGTGACCAGCCGGGTGATGACGTCCGTCGGCACGGTCTGGAACATCGTGTCCGTACCGAGCTTGGTGTGGTCGGCGAGGACGACCACCTCCGCGGCGGCCTGCACCAGCGCCCGGTCGACGGACGCCGACAGCATGTTGGACGTGGACAGCCCCCGCTCGGCCGTCAGGCCACTGCCCGACAGAAAGGCCTTCGACACCCGCAGTCCCTGCAGGGACTGCTCGGCGCCGGAGCCGACCAGGGCGTAGTTGGACCCGCGCAGGGTGCCGCCGGTCATCACGACCTCGACCCGGTTGGCATGGGCCAACGCCTGCGCCACCAGCAGCGAGTTGGTGACGACGGTGAGTCCGGGCACTCTCGCCAGCCGGCGCGCGAGTTCCTGGGTGGTGGTACCCGCCCCGACCACGATGGCCTCGCCCTCTTCGACGAGACCCGCGGCGAGATCGGCGATGGCCGTCTTCTCGGCGGTCGCGAGATGTGACTTCTGCGGAAAGCCGGACTCCCGCGTGAACCCGCCCGGCAAAACCGCACCGCCATGCCGGCGGTCGAGGAGTCCTTCTGCCTCCAGTGCGCGCACGTCCCGCCGTACGGTCACTTCTGAGGTCTGGACGACGCGGGCGAGCTCACGGAGCGATACGGCCCCGTTCGCGCGCACCATTTCGAGGATCAATTGGCGACGTTCTGCAGCGAACACGAAACTGACAGTAACCCCAACGACCGTCTGCTTTCAGCAGTTTGCGCCGAATAGCAGAAGTTGTTCGCACAGCAGGGTCGGAAGTGGTATAGGAGCTACCCCACCCGACTATGCCGTACGCATGCTCGACAACTCCCCGTGACCAGCGGGGAGTCGGTTCCGGCCGTCAGAGTTCGCTGCCGGTCTTCCGTGTGTGCAGCTGCCGCGCGACCTCCGCGATCGACCCCGAAAGAGAGGGATACACGGTGAACGCGTTCGCGATCTGTTCGACCGTCAGATTGTTGTCGACGGCGATCGAGATCGGATGGATCAGCTCCGAGGCCCGCGGCGAGACCACCACGCCACCCACCACGATCCCCGTCCCCGGCCGGCAGAACAGCTTCACGAAGCCGTCCCGGATGCCCTGCATCTTGGCGCGCGGGTTGCGCAGCAGCGGCAGCTTCACCCCCCGGGCGTCGATCTTGCCCGCGTCCACGTCCGCCTGGGTGTAGCCGACCGTCGCGATCTCCGGGTCGGTGAACACGTTGGACGACACGGTCTTCAGGTTCAGCGGGGCCACCGCGTCGCCCAGGAAGTGGTAGATCGCGATCCGCCCCTGCATGGCGGCCACCGAGGCCAGAGCGAACACGCCCGTCACGTCACCGGCGGCGTACACACCCGGAGCCGTCGTCCGCGACACCCTGTCGGTCCAGATGTGCCCGGAGTCACGCAGCTTGACGCCCGCGCCCTCCAGCCCGAGACCGGCGCTGTTCGGAACCGCGCCGACGGCCATCAGACAGTGCGAACCGCTGATGACCCGGCCGTCCGCGAGCGTGACCTCGACCCGGTCGCCCACCCGCTTGGCGGCGGCGGCCCGCGAGCGCGCCATGACGTTCATGCCTCGGCGCCGGAAGACGTCCTCCAGCACGGCGGCCGCGTCCGGGTCCTCACCCGGCAGCACCCGGTCCCGCGACGACACCAGCGTGACCCTCGACCCCAGCGCCTGGTACGCGCCGGCGAACTCGGCACCGGTCACACCCGACCCGACCACGATGAGTTCCTCGGGCAGCTCGGTGAGGTCGTAGACCTGGGTCCAGTTCAGGATGCGCTCGCCGTCGGGCTGGGCGTCGGGCAGCTCGCGCGGGTGACCGCCGGTGGCGATGAGCACCGCGTCCGCCGTGAGGGTCTCCTCACTCCCGTCCGCGGCCGTGACCACGACCTTCCGCGACCCGTCCAGGGCCTGCATGCCCTCCAGCCGGCCCCGCCCCCGCATGACCCGGGCACCGGCACGCGTCACCGAGGCCGTGATGTCGTGCGACTGGGCGAGCGCAAGCCGCTTCACACGCCGGTTGACCTTGCCCAGATCGACCCCGACCACCCGGGCCGCCTGCTCCAGCGGCGGGGTGTCGTCGGCGACGATGATCCCCAGCTCCTCGTACGAGGAGTCGAAGTTCGTCATCACCTCGGCCGTGGCGATAAGAGTCTTCGACGGCACGCAGTCGGTCAGCACCGACGCTCCGCCCAGACCGTCGCAGTCGACGACGGTCACCTCCGCGCCGAGCTGCGCGGCCACCAGCGCCGCTTCATATCCGCCGGGTCCGCCACCGATGATCACGATCCGAGTCACGTACTCCATTGTCCCGCACGCCTCAAGGTGCTACTGCCCGGGGGCGCCACCCGGCGCTTCCCGGGGCTGGAGAGGTACCTGTGGCGGCTGCCGTACCCTCTCCCCATGTCGTCGCTCTACGCCGCGTACGCCGGCAATCTCGACGCACGGCTGATGTCCCGCCGCGCCCCGCACTCCCCCCTCCGTGCCACCGGCTGGCTGAACGGATGGCGGCTGACCTTCGGCGGCGAGCAGATGGGCTGGGAGGGCTCGCTGGCCACGATCGTCGAGGACCCCCTCGCCCAGGTCTTCGTCGGCCTCTACGACCTCGCCCCGATGGACGAGGAGTCCATGGACCGCTGGGAGGGCGTCGGCATGGGCATCTACCGCCGGGCACGCGTGCGCGTGCACACGCTGGAGGGCGAGGAGACCGCCTGGCTCTACGTCCTCAACGGCTACGAGGGCGGTCTCCCCTCGGCCCGCTACCTCGGCGAGATCGCCGACGCGGCGGAGTCGGCGGGCGCCCCGCACGACTACGTCATGGAGCTCCGCAAGCGCCCCTGCTGAGCCCCCAAACCGCACAGACCACACACAGCCGACCCAAAAGTTGCCTGCGTCACACCGCTCGTTGGAAACGACAAGACAACGATCGCCATCCCGTGAGCTCAGTCATCTACGCGCGTAGGCCCAGACCGGCTACTCTCATCCGCGTGAACGCATCTCTTCTTCCGGACGACATCCAGGGCGACCCCCATGCCGCTGCCGGGGCGGCCGCCGGGCGCCTGCGCGAGCTCACGGGCGCCGAGACCCACGACGTCGCCCTCGTGATGGGCTCCGGCTGGGCTCCGGCCGTCGACGCCCTGGGCGCTCCCGACGCCGAGTTCCAGGTCACCGAGCTGCCCGGCTTCCCGCCGCCGGCCGTCGAGGGACACGGGGGCAAGATCCGCTCGTACTCCTTCGGTGACAAGCGCGCGCTGGTCTTCCTGGGCCGCACGCACTACTACGAGGGCCGCGGTGTCGCCGCCGTCGCGCACGGCGTCCGCACCGCCGTCGCCGCCGGCTGCAAGACCATCGTCCTCACCAACGGCTGCGGCGGCCTCCGCGAGGGCATGCGCCCGGGTCAGCCGGTCCTCATCAGCGACCACATCAACCTCACGGCGACCTCCCCGATCGTGGGCGCGAACTTCGTGGACCTGACGGACCTCTACTCGCCCCGCCTGCGCGCCCTGTGCAAGGAGATCGACCCCACCCTCGAAGAGGGCGTCTACGCGCAGTTCCCTGGTCCGCACTACGAGACTCCGGCCGAGATCCGCATGGCCCGCGTCATCGGCGCCGACCTGGTGGGCATGTCGACGGTCCTCGAGGCGATCGCCGCGCGCGAGGCGGGCGCCGAGGTCCTGGGCATCTCCCTGGTGACGAACCTGGCGGCGGGCATGACCGGCGAACCGCTGAACCACGAGGAGGTCCTCCAGGCCGGCCGCGACTCGGCGGCACGGATGGGCGAGCTGCTCGCGCAGGTACTGGGCCGGATCTGAGAAACGCGGCAGAGGGTGCCACGAAGGGTCGTAGAGCGACTGCGGGACCGCCGGCGGCTGGTCGCGCAGTTCCCCGCGCCCCCGAGTGGGCACACGCACCCCGCGCCACAACGGACCGTCGGCCCGACACGACGACGGTCCTCGACCCACGACGATCGCAGCGACCCCACGACCGACAACGAATCACCACCCACAACGGACCGTTGCCGTTGGTCCACCATGGTTCCCGGCCGTCGGTCGTCGGCCGTCGGCCGCACGCGGCGGGGAGGGGACGGGGCGGGGCGTTTCCGCCCGCGGCGGCCGGCGTTCGGCACCGCGCACCACCCGAGATGGTCCACCGCCGGTCCGAGGACGGAGACTCCCCGCCCCGGCCCCGGCTCACCACCACACGTAGGCGCCACGCGCACCCCCACCGAAGCAGCACAGGCGCCGCAGGCACACCACGAGAGGTTGGACGACGACCGTGCACGACGATCTCATCGCCCGGGCCAGGACCTGGCTGGCCGAGGACCCGGACCCGGACACCCGCGACGAGCTCGCCAAGCTCATCGACGCCGGTGACATCACCGAACTGTCGGACCGCTTCGCCGGCACCCTCCAGTTCGGCACCGCCGGCCTCCGCGGCGAACTCGGCGCCGGTCCCATGCGCATGAACCGCACCGTCGTCATCCGGGCCGCCGCCGGCCTCGCCGGGTACCTCAGGAAGCAGGGCCAGGGCACCGGCACCGTCGTCATCGGCTACGACGCCCGCCACAAGTCCGCCGACTTCGCCCGCGACACCGCGGCCGTCATGACCGGCGCCGGGCTCCACGCCGTAGTCCTGCCCCGTCCCCTCCCCACCCCGGTGCTGGCGTTCGCCATACGGCACCTGGGCGCGGTCGCCGGCGTGGAGGTCACCGCCAGCCACAACCCGCCCCGCGACAACGGCTACAAGGTCTACCTCGGCGACGGCTCCCAGATCGTCCCGCCCGCCGACGCGGAGATCGCCGCCGAGATCCACGCGATCGCGAGCCTGAACGACGTCCCCCGCCCCGACGCCGGCTGGGAAACCCTCGACGACACCGTCCTGGACGCCTACCTGGCCCGTACGGACGCCGTCCTGGCCCCCGGCTCCCCCCGCACCGCACGGACCGTCTACACGGCCATGCACGGCGTCGGCAAGGACACCCTCCTCGCCGCCTTCGCCCGCGCCGGCTTCCCCGAGCCGGTCCTCGTCCCGGAGCAGGCCGACCCCGACCCGGACTTCCCGACCGTCGCCTTCCCCAACCCGGAAGAGCCCGGCGCGATGGACCTCGCCTTCGCGAAGGCCCGCGAGACCGACCCCGACCTGATCATCGCCAACGACCCGGACGCCGACCGCTGCGCCGCCGCCGTCAAGGACGACGGCGAATGGCGCATGCTGCGCGGCGACGAGGTCGGCGTCCTCCTCGCCGCCCACCTGGTCCGCCGCGGCGTCACCGGCGTGTTCGCCGAGTCGATCGTCTCCTCCTCCCTCCTCGGCCGGATCGCCGAGAAGGCGGGACTGCCGTACGAGGAGACCCTCACCGGCTTCAAGTGGATCGCCCGCGTCGACGGCCTGCGCTACGGCTACGAGGAGGCCCTCGGCTACTGCGTCGACCCCGACGGCGTCCGCGACAAGGACGGCATCACCGCCGCGCTCCTGATCACCGAGCTGGCCTCGGTCCTCAAGGAGGAGGGCCGTACCCTCCTCGACCTCCTCGACGACCTCGCCGTGGAGCACGGCCTGCACGCCACCGACCAGCTCTCGGTCCGCGTCGAGGACCTCGCCGTCATCGCCGACGCCATGCGCAGGCTCCGCGAGCAGCCCCCGACCGCACTCGCCGGCCTTGCCGTCACCGACGCGGAGGACCTGACCCGGGGCACGGACCGGCTCCCGCCCACCGACGGCCTGCGCTACACGCTCACCGGCGCCCGGGTCGTCGTCCGCCCCAGCGGCACCGAGCCCAAGCTGAAGTGCTACCTGGAGGTCGTCGTCCCGGTGGCCACGCACGCCGGCCTTCCGGCGGCCCGCGCCAGGGCGGCCGAGACCTTGGCCGCGATCAAGCAGGACCTGTCGACAGCAGCCGGCATCTGAACCGAGGGGCGCCCCAGGCGCCCCTCGACCTCGTTGGCCCATGTACGGCTCCGCAGCACCCCATCGGGTGATTTCCCGGCGGTAGTTGACCCGGGCTCCACGCCGTGCCCCGGTGGCCGGGAAACGGTGGTCGGGTAACGCCCGCCACCGCCGCCGTACCGGAGTCTGGAGCCGCCGCCGTGTCCTCGACCGCCCCCGACACCGCCCCCAGCGGACACATCCCGGGCTCCCGACGACCCCACCTCCCCACCGCGGGCGTCCCCCGCCACGCGCTGCGCCGGGCGGCCCCGGCCCTCGCCGGGTATCTCGCCGTACGGCTCACCGGGCTGGTGTTCCTCGCCGTGTGGGCGCACCGGCGGCACCACGGGGTGTGGCCGATGCTGGCGACGCAGTGGGACTCCCGCTGGTATCTCGGGATCGCCGACCACGGGTACACGCACACCCTCGGCATCGCCTACGACCACAACAACCTGGCGTTCTTCCCCCTGTATCCGCTGCTGGTCAAGGCCGTGGCCGTGCTGACCCCGGGCACCCGGGCCAGTACCGGGCTCGGACTCGCCTGGCTGGCGTCGCTGGTCGCGGCCTGGGGCGTGTTCGCGGTGGGCGACCGGGTGGGCGGTCGCCGGGTCGGGGTGCTGCTCACGGTGTTGTGGGCGGCGTACCCGGTGGGTCTGGTGCAGTGGATGGGCTACACCGAGTCGCTGTTCACGGCGTTCGCCGCGTGGACGCTGTACGCGGTGCTCGGCGAGCGCTGGCTGTGGGCGGCGGCGGGATCGGTGCTGGCGGGGCTGACCCGGCCGACGGGGATCGCGGTGGCCGCCGCGGTGACGGTCGCCGCGCTGCTCTCGCTGCGCTCGCGGTTCTCGGCCCGGGCGCTGACGGCGGCGGTGCTGGCGCCGCTGGGCTGGTGCGCGTACGTCGGCTGGGTGGGCCTCCGGCTGGGCCGCTGGGACGGCTACTTCGCCGTGCAGCGGATGTGGCACAACGAGCTGGACGGCGGGGCGGAGACCGTGCGCTGGCTCCGGCATCTGTTCGGGCAGGTCCCGCGGCCGGAGCTGTTCCTGGTGGTGGTGAGCCTGACCATGCTCGCGACGGTCGTGCTGTTCGGGCTCGCGGTGGCGGACCGGCAGCCGGTGCCGCTGCTGGTGTTCGGCGCGGTCCTGCTGGTGATCGTGGTGGCCAGCGGGGGCGTCTACTTCCCGCGGGCCCGCTTCCTCCTCCCCGGTTTCCCGCTGCTGCTGCCCGTCGCCGGGTATCTCGCCCGTTCCTCACGGCGCTTGCGGGTGCTCGCGCTGACGGCGGCCGTGGCGGGGTCGGCGTACTGCGGTGCGTACATGCTGCTGGTGTGGCCGAGTGCCCCGTGATCCGCGTGCCGAGGGGACCCGGCACGCGGCGGGCGGCAAGGCGGCCGCCGTGGCCCTACCCGAAGCGGCCGTTCACGTAGTCCGTGGTGCGCGGGTCCTGCGGGTTTCCGAACATGTCTTCGGTGGGGCCGTGTTCGACGATCACGCCCGGGGTGCCCTGCTCGGCGAGGAAGAAGGCGCACTGCCTGGAGACCCGGGCCGCCTGCTGCATGTTGTGGGTGACGATCACGATGGTGACCTCGTCGGACAGCTCGTGGATCGTCTCCTCGATACGGCGCGTCGAGGTCGGGTCGAGGGCCGAGCACGGCTCGTCCATCAGCAGGACCCGGGGGCGGACCGCCAGCGAGCGCGCGATGCACAGGCGCTGCTGCTGGCCGCCGGAGAGCGCGCCGCCGGGCTGGCGGAGCCGGTCCTTGACCTCTTTCCACAGGCCCGCCTTGGTGAGGCACTCCTCGACGAGCCGGTCCTTGTCGTCGCGGGCGGCCCTGATCCCGGCCAGCTTCAGGCCGGCGGTGACGTTGTCGTAGATCGACATCGCGGGGAACGGGTTGGGCTTCTGGAAGACCATGCCGATCTCGCGACGGGCGTGCGTGATGCGGCGGCCCCGGTCGTAGATGTCGTCGCCGTCGAGGAGCACCCGGCCGGAGAGGGAGGCGGAGCCGACCAGTTCGTGCATGCGGTTGAGGATCCGCAGGAACGTGGACTTGCCGCAGCCGGACGGGCCGATGAGCGCGGTGACCGTGCGGGCGGGCATGGTGAGCGAGACGTGCTCCAGCACCTTGTGGTCGCCGAACCAGGCCGAGACGGCGTCGGCCTCCAGCGTCGCCGGGTTGCCCGGCACGGTGCCGGAGCCGACCTCGGGCGCCTTGACGGCGGTGATCCTCTTCGTCGGGTCGAGGATCTCGTCGACGAGGGTGCCGGACGTGTCGGTGGTGTCGGACATGATGGTGGACTCCTCGTCGTTCAGAGCAGGTTGGGCAGCAGCCGGGTGGCGGCCCCGGAGACGGCGAGGCCGAGGGCGGCCAGGACGGGGGCGCTGACGATCCAGGTCTGCCAGCGGCCCCACACACGGTAGGCGGCCACGGTGAGCAGGGCGGCCAGGAGCAGCGCCTGCGACCAGAGGAAGACCGGGAGCCAGGCGGCGCCCTCGCCGCCCATGGCCTGCTCGGAGCCGCTGATCCAGCCGAGGGCCGGCGGACGCGGCGGGGCCGGCCGTACGGGGCTCGTCAGCTCCGCGTCGACACGGAGTGTGCCGGAGGGGGTGTACGGGCCGCCCTCGGCGGTGATGAGCGTGAGGCGGCCCTGGTCCGCCGGGAGGACGGCCGGCAGCGGGTCGCCCTCCCGGCGGATGCCGGTGACCTGGTAGGTGGCGGTGCCCTGACCGGTCGTCACCCGGATGTCGCTGCCCACGGGCAGCTCGTGAAGATGGTTGAACGGGCTGCCGTACCCCCACTGACGGCCCATGATCACGCTGGTGCCGGCCTGTCCCGGCAGCGGGGTGTCCCGGCGGTGGCCCGGTCCGGCCATCAGCACGCCGGAGGCGGTGCCCTCGCCGACGACCTGCCTGATGCCCAGGGCCGGGATGCGCAGCAGGGCGACCGGAGCGCCCGGCGCCAGCATCTTGCCGTCGTACGTCAGCTGGCCCACCGGGGCGACGCCCACGGCGAGTTGCCTGCGGAACTCGGCGTACGCGGTCTGCTGGTCACGGCTGTGCTGGAGGTGCCCGACGAGGGTGAGGTTGGCGGCGAAGCCGAGGAGCAGGGCGGAGAGCAGGCACAGCGCGACCCCCGCGAAGGCGAAGCCGGGGCGCTCGGCCCGCGGTGGGGCCGCACGGGGCTGGGGCTCGGGTTCGGGCGCCGGCGGCGCCTGGGCCGGCGGGGGCGGGGACAGAACGGTCACGGGGCGCGCTCCTGTGAAGAGGTGAGGGGTGGCGGAACGGCGGCGCGGGCGGCGGGGCGGGGGCCCGCCGCCCGTGCCCGCACGGTCGGTCAGGCCCGGGGGTCGCCGAAGGTCAGCAGCCCGTTGCGGCGGCCGTACCGGACGAAGGCGATGCCGGCCGTGGTGAGGACGACGGCGCCGACGCCGGAGAACAGCGCGATCTGGCTGCCGGTGGAGGCGAGGCCGCCACCGCCGCCGGACCCGCCGGACGTGCCGGAGGTTCCGGAGGTGCCGCCGGAGGTGCTGTCGCCGCCCGTGCCACCGGAGCCGGTGCCGGACGTGTCACCGGAGGATCCGTCGGTCGGCCCGGTGGAGGAACCGTCCGTGGGCTCGTCGGTGGGGTCGTCGCCCGAGCCGTCGGTCGGGGTCGCGGAGGGGGACTCGGAGGACGGTTCGGCGAGAGTGAAGTCCACCGCTCCCACGGCGTTCACACCGCCGGTGCAGTCGGGGCTGTAGTCCCAGTTGGTCTGCCCGGCCACCGCGTCGTCCGGCACGGTCAGCGAGGCCCAGGTCACCGTCCCGCTCGCGTCGGCCGTGGCGTCGGGGAACCCGGCGTCGTTTCCGCGCATGACCATCGAGTACTTGGTGCCGGCCACACACCCGCGGACGACGACCTTCACCGACTGGCCGCGCTCGAGCACCGGGTTGTAGTCGAGCAGGGTCCCGGAGCCCTTGTCGTACATCTCGTACCTCGGCAGCTGCGCGGTGACCCGAGTGGGCGTGGATTCCGATGATCCCCACTCGGCGGTACCGGCCGGGGTGAACCTGGCGACGACGTCGTGCGCTCCTTCGGTCAGCGCCGGCGTCGTGAACTCGGCCTTCCCGCCCGTGACCGTGGCCTGGCCCAGCGTCGTGTCACCGTCCAGGAAGGTCACGCTGCCGGTCGCCGCCGCGGGGGAGAGAGTCGCGGTGAGCTTCGACGTCCCGCCGGGTGCGATCACGGCGGGGTCGGCGACGAGAGCGACGCTGGTGGCCGTGGCGCCTTCCCCGACCACCCAGTGGTCGCCGGTGACGGTGATCTTCTGGGACCAGTACGGGTCGCCCGGCACGATCGACGAGGGCGGAATGGACCAGTCGTCGTTCTCGACGCACCGCAGCCGCAACTCGTACGTTCCGTCGCCCGCGATGATGTCGGACAGGCTTCTGACGTCCACACCCGGGTTGTCCGCCGCGGCCAGCGAGACCGTCGAGGACGCCTCGGTGTAGGGCGCCTCGGCGGTGATGCCGGTCACCGCCACCGCCTCGGTGCCGTCGGGCTTGACCACGTACAGGGCGAGCACGCTGTTCCAGTTGATGTCCTCGATGGCGGCGTCGGGACATGCGCCGGAGAACCCGATGGAGCCGGCGATCGGCTGCCCGTCGGTCAGGCTCCCGCTGCCGGGCGTCATGGTGAACTCACCGACCGAGGCCGCCCGGGCAGGCTGGGACTGTGAGGTCACCAGGGCTACCAGGCCCAGGACGACCAGGGCACAGGCGGCCGCGAGGGCGGCCGCTCTTCGGAACGGATGTGGCACTGTCATGGCTTGGCCCCCCGGGGGACGGTTGACGGATGTACGGGGACAGCACGGGGGGCCGGGCACCCGAGGGTGCCCGGCCGTCACGCGGGGATCAGACGGTGTGCACGGATCAGCGCTCGGCCTTGACCGAGGTGTCACCGCAGTTGGTCAGGGTGCCGAAGCCGTACTTGCCGATCGTGGTGGTGTCGGAGCAGACCTTCGAGGCCGAGCCGACGAAGGTCTCGGCGACGACGCCGTTGGTGAGGGTGGCGGTCGGGACGACGTTGTAGACGTTCCGGAGGAAGTTCGGGGTGAAGGCGGAGTTGAGCGCGATCGCCGTGCCCGAGCCCGTGGTCGGGGCGGTGCTGTTGATGTTGCGCAGGCGGGACTCGCCGCGGCGGTTCGGGACGTCGGAGAGGCCCTTGCCCTGGGCGATCCACTGGGCGATCGAGTAGGGCATCAGCTGGTTGGCGTTGGTGATCGCCTCGCCGTTGTGCTCCTGGATCGTGCCGTTGACGCAGCTGCCGAGGTCGGCCTCGGTGAGGCCCAGGGCCTGCAGCCAGAACGAGCGGGTGCCGGAGCCGGACTGCGGCAGCAGCGGCTGCGCGTTCGGGAACTCGGTGGAGTTGCACTTGTAGATCGCGGCCAGCTGCGCCGCGGTCAGGTTCGTCGGGAGCGTGCTGCCCAGGTCGGTGGCGTAGGTGACACCGTCCTTGGCGAACGGGATGAAGGTCAGGTCGGTGGTGCTGAGGTCCGCCGGGCCGCGCGAGGAACGGGCGAAGTCGATGCAGTGGGTGCCCGCGTCCAGGTCGGCGTTGAGCGCGTTGATGCCGGCCGACGAACCGTCGGGGCGCGCGACGGTGTCACAGCCGGACGCCTTGGTCTTGATCGTGCTCGTGCCCGTCGCGTTCCACGACGCGATGATCTTGCCGCTGGCGTTGGTCACCGCGGAGGACTCGCTCAGGCCGTTCACCACGTACTGCGTGGTGTCGGAGCCGACACCCGCGAGCTGGCGGTAGTCGGTGGCCGGGGTCGGGTCGGCGGAAGCCGGAGAGGTGAGGATTCCGAGACCGAGAGCCGCGGCACCGAGAACAGCGCCGACCTTGGCGTAGGACTTGACGTTCACTTCTGAACCCCTTGTTTTCCGGTTTTCGAAGACTGGACGTTCAAGCTGCATCCGGAACACTGGAAATGGGAATCCGGATTTTCGTGCTGCCGACCCGCCGGTCGGCCACCGCATACGTTTCCAGCAATTCCGCGCGATGACCAACCAATTCCCAACGAGAGAAAGGTTACGGGGAGGCTCCCTAGGTGCCTCCTAGGGAATTCGCCGATGCGCGAGACGAAGCAGCAAAGGACCCGAAAGACCTGCTGCACCGCCGAGGAACAGGACGACCAGCAAAACCCAGCGGATAATCCCCATGACCTCTTTCGGGGTGACTCCGCTCCGACTGTTCGCCACAGGCTGCTGCGGCCCCGAGGAGGGGGACGCGGAGCTGTTCACGGCGGCCGCCGACGGGTGGGCCGTACCGTCGCCGCCGGCTCCGCCCGCGGACTGTCCGCCGCTGTCCGTGCCACCGGAGACTCCTCCGGTGCCGGACCCGGAGCCGGATCCTCCGGAGCCGTCCGCCCCCGGTGGGGCGGAGGCGGAGCCGCCCGTGGTGGTGCCCCGCTCCAGCGCGTTGGCGGCGGTCACCGCCTGCGCGCGCTGTTCCGCCGGCAACGGCGCGTAGCCGTAGGGCAGCTGGCCCGCCGCCAGGCCCTGGGTCTGGCCCGCCCCGGCCGCGTACCTGATGAACTGCGCGTACGCCTTACGGGTCGCGGCGTCCTGGTTCACCGACGCCGCGGCGTAGGCGACGGCCGTCAGCGGGTAGGCCTGGCCCTTGGCCCGCGCCGGATCGGGGTCGAGCACGCCGGCGTCTTCGGACGACGCCTTCATGGCCTCGACTCCGGCCGTGAGAGTGCCGGTCGAGGGCTTGACGAAGGTGCCGTCCGCGTTGCGCAGGGCAGCCGTCTTGAGTCCGTAGCGCTCCGCCGACGCGGTGTCGACGATCGCCAGCACGGCGCGTCTGCCCGGCGGCGGGACGTCGTTGATCAGCTTGGGCGGCGGATTGGTGGAGTTGAACACGCCGGACCACTGGATGGTGCGGTTGTTGTTGCCCCGCAGGGTCCGCACCGCCCCGTCGTGCAGGTCCGCCGTGTACGGGTCCAGGTCGGTCAGGGCGTAGGTCAGCGGGGGGACACCGTTGGCGATGGCGTCCGTGGTCGTCGGGTCCACCTTGGGGTAGTCGGTCAGCCCGGTGTTCTTCGCCAGGTCCAGATCCTTGAAGTAGGGATTCACTTTCGTGCCCCAGGGATCCGGTTTCCCGGACAGGAAGTCCCGGGCGTCCGTGTCGGACTGGAGCCAGTTCCAGACCAGCCGGGTGGTGTCGGAGCTCTGCAGCGGAACCATGAGGCTTCTCGGCGTCCCCTGCAACGTGGGAAATCCCGGGTTCAGTTCCTGGAATTCCTTGTCATCGGCGAACGTGTCCGGATTCCCTCTCAAATGGCTCGGCGTCGTATTGAGCGAGACGTCCTTCACATAGGAGTGAGTGAGCATCTTGGCGACGAGCCGCGGTGTCAGCTTCATGTCCTGGACGACGCCGTCCGGGCTCTCCATGAAGAACGCGATCGCCACCCCGGACACCGCCACCGGCGCCTCCACGACCTTCGCCGCGGCGTCCCTCTGATCGACCGGGTCGACGGTGAAGCCGAGCAGGGGCTCGTCGGACGTCGTGTTCAGTACCTGGCTCCTGGCCACCTCCTCCCCGCCCTGGGTGAAGGAGAAGGTGCTCCCCGTGGCCGAGCACAGCTTCGGCTGCCAGGAGGTGACAGCGTCCGTCGCCAGTTCGGAGCCGGCCGTGGGCCGCTCCGGCTGGCCCTCCGGGCAGAACTCGCCGACCGGCTGGAAGGACAGCGGGACGACCATCCGCTGGGCCCAGTTCGTGGCGGACAGCGGCGAGGTGACGAGATTCGGGCTACGGCCGCCCCCGGCGTTCAGGACATCCGTACCGTCGGCGTCGTGCGTGCCGCGCGGCACGACGACCAGCCAGCACGACCGCGGAACGGGGTCGCTTCCGGCGGGCGCGGTGTTCGCACCGCATCCGAGGTGGGGGGCTTCTACCGCGTCCTCCACCTCGAAGTTCACCTCTCCGGTGCCATTGCCGAAGGTGCGGTTGGCGACCTGCTCGTTCGTGTCCAGCGGACCGTAGTACGTCGTGTCCGTGGACGACGTGGTGGGCGGAAGTCCACCGACGGGCCGGAACGGAACGAAAGCGTTCGCACCGGTGTACTGCGTCTCCGCCGGGTCGTAGACGTAGGCGGCACCGGGGTCGCCGCTGACCCTCCTCGTCCCGGCGATGGCGCCCTTGATCACGTCATCCCCCAGGCCCGTGCTGCCGAACTCGCACTGCTCACGGGTGGGCCCGGCCGGATCGTCCCCCCAGCACTGCATGATCTGCAGATAGTTGAACGCGAAGTAGTTGTCAGACGTCTGCTCCCCGCCTGTCCAGCTGACCCGGACGCCCTGCGACCGCAGGTCCTTCGTCTGGTGGACGGTCACCTTCAGCTTGGAGAAGTCGTCGTGCGGACCCTTCTTGCCCGTCACCGTCACCGCGGAGTCCTCGCTGGCCACCGCCGCGGCGGGCGTCGTGACGGGCGGGACCGGGAGCAGGGCCAGGACCAGTCCGGCCAGCAGGGCGCCCACCGCGACGAAGACCCGCGGTGCGGGCCGCCGGTTCGGCGCGGCTCTCATGCCGCACCGCCCTTGCGCCGGCCCCGGCCCGCCATGAGCCGCGCGACCACGGGTGGCCCGACGACGACGCCGACCAGGAGCACGGCCGACAGCGCCATCAGCGCGGTGCGCAGCCCCAGGGAGTCGTCCGAGGCCAGGGAGACCGGGCTGGCGGCCACCGAGGTGTCCCCGGTGTTCTGGCCGCCGCCGAGCGCCGCACCGGTGTCGGGGTCGATGCCGCCCGTGGTCGTACCGCCCGTGCCGGTGCCGCCCGTCGTGCCACCGGTTGCGCCGCCGGTCGTCGTACCGCCCGTGCCCGTCGAGCCCGAGCCGCCCGTCGACGCCGAGCCGCCGGTCGTACCGGAGCCGCCCGAGGCGCTGCCGCCGGAGCCGGAGCCCCCGGTGCCGGACCCGTTGCCGACCTGCGTGGGCGTCCTGTTGCCGCCGGTGCCGGTCGCGCACTGGTCCGGCCCCTTCTTGTCGCACGCCTGCGGGTAGGGGGCGTTGTCCAGCAGCACGTTCCGGCCGCCGGAGAACGTCGGGTTGTTGCACTTGCCGATGTCGATGTTCGACGCCACCGCGCCCGGGATCCGCTTCGTCTGGTCCATGGCCGCCTGCACCAGGTTCTTCGGCAGCGGCGAGTAGCCGAGCCGGTCCGCCAGTTGCTGGCCCTCGCAGAGGAAGTAGTCGTTGAACGTGCTCAGCGTCGCGCCCTTGGCCCTGGTGAAGCCCATCTCCTCCTTGGTCGGGATGATCATGTAGCTGTAGGAGGAGAGCGGGTAGGTGCGCCTGTCGCCGAACGTGTAGACGGAGTCCAGGTTCTGGGTGAGGTAGTTCGCGGAGCGCTCGTCGTTGTTGATCCGGGCCTTGGTGAGCGCCACAGCCACGCTGGAGGCGGTCGGCTCGATGTAGTAGCCGGCCCTGTTGAGGACCTTGGCCACCGGGAAGCCCGCGTTGCGCGCGTAGGAGTACTCCACGTAGGTGATGGCACCCTCGGCCTGGGGCTGCTTGGTGTAGCCCGCGACGCCGAGCGACTGGGACTGGGCGACGAAACCCGAACCGGGGATCACCGGGAAGTACGACGTCAGACCGCAGGGGGTGGGCTTGCCCGCCCGGCGGCAGTAGTCGTTCCACAGGGAGCCGTACTCCTTGGACATCCACAGGCTGAACTGCGCGGTCGTACCGGAGCCGTCGGAGCGGACGACCGGGACGATCCGGCGGGCGGGCAGGTTCAGCTTGGGGTTGTCCGCCTTGATCTCCGGCGCGTTCCACTGGGTGAGCCTGCCGGTGAAGATCTTGGTGATGACGTCTCCGGACAGCCGGAGGTTGGTCACCTGCCTGCCGCCGATCTTCAGGTTGTACATGAAGGACGTACCGCCGGCCACGATCGGCATGTAGGCGTACTTGCGCTGCGGCGGGGCCTCCGTGGTGCCGAACTCCGTGAGCCCGTACGGGATTTCCGAGACACCGAAGTCGGAGGTTCCGTTGGCGAACTGGGTACGGCCGACCGACGATCCGACGGCCGAGTAGTTGACGGTGAGTCCCTGCTGCTTGACGTTGCGGCGCCACTGCTCGATGGCGTTGGAGCTCCAGGTCGAGCCGGATCCGCTGATCTTGACGTAGGTGGCGGCGAAGGCACCCGGCGGGTGCAGTGCCAGCAGCACGCAGACCAGGGCGACGCAGATCGCCGGCGCCTGGTACACGCGCGTAGTGCCCGGGCGTCGGACAGAGGCGGGTATCACGGGGTGCTCCTCGTCGGTGCGGGTCTGACGGACGGCTGGTCGGTGCCGGCACGGGCCGCGAAGCGCCGGGCGTCGCGGCGGGACGCCTTGACCCGGCGGTGCTCCTGACGGCGGGTCAGCTGTCCCGGCCCGCGGCCGCCGATGACGCGGGCGACGACGAACAGGACGAGCACCAGCACCAGCAGCACCGCGGCGGTGCCGAAGCCGCGGGCGATGTAGGTGGGCTCGGGGGACTTGACCAGTTCGAAGGTGGCCAGCGGGAGCGACACCATCGGGTCGTGCAGCGGATCGGTGTTGAGCTCCGCGGTGTAGCCGGCGGTCAGCAGGACCGGCGAGGTCTCGCCCACCCCGCGGGCCGTGCCCAGGATGATCGCCGTCATCAGTCCGGACCGTGAGGTGGGCAGCACCACGTGCCACACCGTGCGCCAGCGCGAGGTGCCGAGCGCGTACGACGCCTCCCGCAGCGTGCCCGGGACCAGCCGGATCACCACGTCCGAGGCGCGGATGACGATCGGCAGCATCATCACGGAGATCGCCAGCGCGGCGGCGAGCCCGGAGCGGTCGAAGCCCAGCGCCAGGATGAAGGTCGCGTAGATGAACAGGCCGGCGACGATGGACGGCAGCGCCGTCATCGCCTCGACGATGGTGCGGACGAACCGGCTGAAGGCGCCCGGCACCTCGTTGAGGAAGACCGCGCACACCAGCCCGGACGGGATGCAGATCACCAGGGCGATGGAGATCTGCCACAGGGTGCCGACGATCGCGTGCAGGATGCCGCCGACGCTGAGCGGCTCGATCGGGCCCGCGTCGGCCATCGACCGGGTGTAGAAGTTCAGGTGCGGCAGCGCGTCGCGGCCCTCGTAGATGGTGTAGACGATCACGAAGGCCAGGACGGCGATCATCACCACGCCGAGGCTCTGGACGACGGCGGCCGCCACCCGGTCGCGCACCGCGGGCCCGTCCTCGTCGAAGGAGACCAGCAGCGCGTACAGGCCGAGGAAGAGGACGTACGCGATCACGACGAAGCCCAGCGCGCCGTTGAAGGGCAGCAGCCGGTCGAACATCACCCAGGTGATCGCGAGGGACGCGGCGGCGGCGCCGAGCATCGCGTACCCGTCGGTCGCGCGCAGCGTCGACAGGTTGCGGCGTGACTCGGTGAGCCCGCTGCGGCGTTCGGGCAGCCGGGTGCGCGGCGCCGGCGGGTCGGCGGGTGTCGTCGCCGGCGGGTCGGCGGGTGTCGTCCGCGGTCCCTGGTCGCCGGGTGGGCTCTGTGCGGTGGTGACGGTCATCGGGGCTGGATCTCCTCAGGAGCTCGTCAGGAGTCGCTGGTCGCGCCGGAGCGGCTGCGGGCGACGATCGACGACGCGACGAAGTTGACGACGAGGGTCATCAGGAACAGCGCGAGGCCCGCGGCCATCAGCGCCGACATGCCGATCTCGCTCGCCTCGCCGTAGCGCAGGGCGATCAGTGAGGAGACCGAGCTGGTGCCGTTCTGGAGGATGTGCGGCTGGATCGCGAACACCGGCGAGATGATCAGGTACACGGCGATGGTCTCGCCGAGCGCGCGGCCCAGGCCCAGCATGGTGCCGCCGATGATGCCGCCCTTGCCGAAGGGCAGGACGACGCTGCGGATCATGCCCCAGCGGTTGGCGCCGAGCGCGTAGGCGCCCTCCCGTTCGCCGACCGGGGCCTGCGAGAACACCTCGCGCATCACCGAGCAGATGATCGGCGCGACCATCAGCGACACGACCATGCCGGCGATGAAGGTGGACGAGGTGTAGACGGTGGCGGTGGCGAGCGGATCGCGTGGATCGGCGCCGTCGACCTCGAAGAGCGGTATCCATCCGAAGTACGTGGAGATCCAGCGCGACAGGGAGACCACGTGCCCCTGGAAGAAGAACAGACCCCACAGGCCGTAGACCACCGAGGGCACGGCGGCCATCAGGTCGACGATGCTCACGAGGGTGCGGCGGAGCCGCGGCGGGGCGTACTCGGAGATGTACAGCGCCGTGCCGAGCGCCAGCGGTACGGCGAACGCGATGGCGACGAGCGCGATGAGGATCGTGCCGACGAGCACGGCCGCGATACCGAAGTGGCCGCCGTCGGGCTCCCAGGTCTCGGTGGTGACGAAGCCCCACTTCGCGACCGACAGCGCCTGCCAGGCCCGGTAGGTGAGAAAGCCGCCGACGAGCAGCATGATGGCCAGCACCAGGGCGCCGCCGCCCCGCAGAGCACCCCTGAACACCCGGTCCGGGAGGCCCGGATCGGCGTACAGGCGTCTCGGCGGGTCGTCCACCGGACCCAGGGGGCGCTCGTCTATTCGCGTCGTCACATGGGTCGACGCTCCTGAGGCCTGATGGACTTCCGCACACGCGCAAGTGAACGAGGTGTCCCCGAGAGGCAACTTCCGGGATTGACGTGAACGCGGTGATAGGGGAAACACAAAGGGGTCTGAACCCACCGTTGCGGCGGGTTCGGACCCCTGTGGTGAAATAGCGGGCCGACGGCCGGCCCGTTCAGCCCATGTCCTCCCAGGCGATCATTCCACCGGCCCCGATGTCGATCAGGAGGCCGCGGAATCGCTCGTAGGCGGCCTGGCATGTCGAGTGCCGCTCATAGGCGCGCGAGGACACGGCCAGCGCACCGCCGGCCGGATCGCGCAATCGCCACACCCAGCCATTGCCTTCGGACGTGTGGTGCACGCCCCCGGGTAATCCGAGGACATCGGCGCACATTCTCTCGAACGCCGTTCGGCACTCCTCGTAGCTGCGGTACGTCAGGGCCGCCACGGCGATCACCCGCCCGTTGGTGGCCGTGAGTCGCCACAGGTAACTCCCGTCTGCGGATATGTCTATCTGGCAGCGCGTGCCGGGTACGGCCGCGCCCCCCTGTCTTGCCGCCATCCATCCCCACCCCTGCGGTTCCCGTCGTCAGGAAGGCCGCGCGTCCGGACGCTGGTTCGTCCGCCACGCGGCACCCGCAGGGTAGTGAGACGCGAGTGACAACGATTGCCCTCTCTTTAATGTACTGAGCATGCTTCACCCAATGGTTGCCCCTCGTTCACATAGCTGTCCCACAGGGCCGTCCGCCGGGCGCGAAACACGGAGGTGGCCGCCAGGTCCGCTGAAATTAGGGTCGAGTTTTCCCTTCGGTTTTCCATGGAATCGACGGAGCCGATATTCGCCCGCGCTTTTCTTTACCGGAAAACCTTCGATGCCCTTCGGCGGCCATCGAAAGCATTCCAAAATCTTCACTCGCTGAGTACGCTGCACACGTCAATTCGGGACCGGCTGCCGGGAATTGGCCGGCCATGGCATTCGACTTGGGGAATTCGCATGCGCATTCACTCTGCCGTCGCCGCCGCGTGCGGCGTCGTGGCCCTGTCCGCCCTCGCCGTTCCGGCCGCACACGCGGACGAGCAGTACGGCGACACCTACGTCACCGGCGTGGTCGTCAACAGTGGTGCCCCCGTGGTCGTCGGTACGGACGCGAGAACCGTCTCCGTCGCGGTCACCGCGACCGACCCGACCGGCATCTCGGAGATCGCCGCCACGCTGTACCACGGCGCGTACGCCGCCCAGGACAGCACGGTTCCGGCCGCGACGAACTGCGCGCCGACCGCCGACGCCACCACCACCTGCACCCTGACCTTCCACCTCGCCCCGGGGACCGCTCCGGCCGACGACACGCTGGCGGGCACCTGGAGTGTCAGCGCGTACGCGATCGCCGCCGACGGCGACGCCCAGTTCCTGGAGAACGCGGCCACCTTCTCCCTGAAGCGCGACACCCGGCTGACCGTCGACGCCACCCCCGAACCGGTGAAGCGCGGCAGGCTCCTCACGGTCAGGGGCGGTGTGCAGAACGCGGACTGGGCGACCGGCGCGTTCGCCGCAGCCGCGGCCGGCCAGGGGGTCGAACTCCAGTTCCGTCCGGCGGGCTGCACGACCTGGACCACCCTGAAGTCCGCCACCACCGCCGCCGACGGCACCGTCTCCTCCACCGTCCGCGCGTACGCCGACGGCGACTACCGCTGGTCCTACGCCGGCACGGCCACGACCGCCGCCGCGGTCTCCCCGTCCGACCACGTCGACGTCCGCTGACCTGCGACCGGGTGAACCCCTGAACGACGATGCCGGGCCACCCACCACGGGGGGCCCGGCACCACGCGCCCGCCGGTCAGCCCGTCGCCGGCAGGATCGCCAGAAGCACCGCTCCCGCGACCGCCGGGGCAACCACCTCGTACCCCCAAACGACGATGCCGGGCCACCCACCACGGGCGCCCGGCACCACGCGCCCGCCGGTCAGCCCGTCGCCAGCAGGATCGCCAGAAGCACCGCTCCCGCGACCGCCGGGGCAGCCACCTCGTACGCCCAGCGGACCGTGACCTCACCCTGCGCGGACTCGGCCTGGCCCCGGTGCTCCAGCGTCTCCCGCAGGTCGTCCATGACCTTGTCGGTGTCCGCGCGCGCCGGCCCGGTCGCCTCGTCGGGCTCCCGCTGGCCCCCGATCGCGCCGCCGAGCCCGAAGCCGCCGAGCCCGCCCCCGCCGAACCCCGTCCGGCCGCGCCGCGCGTCCGACCCCGCCTTCGCCTGCGCCTTCGCCTGCCGACTGGCCGCCTTCTTGCGGCCCCGCAGCGAGACGGGGATCGCCCACAGCTGGTACTTCGCACCCGACTTGACGATCACCTCGTTCGAGTAACCGGAGCGCAGGGAGACGATCTCCCCCCACGGCAGCGTGATCACCCGGAACGGGTTCCGCACCCGCAGCCGGTCCTCGCCCGCGAACACCGCCGGGCGCAGCGTGAACGCCACCACCAGCGGCACGAGCAGGATCATGGCCGCCAGGGCGAGCCAGGGGGTGTGGCCGTGGCCCCGGATCAGCGCGTCGATGCCCAGCCAGCAGATGATGCCGAGCAGAAGTACGCCGCCGATCAACGCCTGGGGCGAGCGGTAGATGCGGTCCTTGACGAGGGGCGTGGTCATGCCGCGATTCTGCCTCAGCTGTGCGCCTTCGCGCCGTGCGGGATGGGTGCGGTGCGCGGGTGCGGGTGGTTCGTGGCCGCTCGCGCCCGCGCGGCGGAGCCGCGTATCGATACGACCCGCCCCCTTCCAGGGCGCCCACCCAGCCGCCTCTGATAAGAACCGTTCCTCCGGGGTGTACAGCTGCTACGCGCGTAGATATGCTCGGGTGGTGACCATGCCCACCACCGCACCCCACGCACTTGCTGACGTCACCGCGTCCGACAGCACGCTGCGCCGCTTCCTCCACGGGCTGCCCGGCGTCGACGCGGTCGGCCTGGAGGCGCGTGCCGCCTCCCTCGGCACCCGTTCCATCAAGACCACCGCGAAGGCGTACGCCATCGACCTCGCCATCTCGATGGTCGACCTGACGACGCTGGAAGGCGCGGACACCCCGGGCAAGGTCCGGGCGCTCGGCGCCAAGGCGGTCCACCCGGACCCGACGGACCGTACGACCCCCGCCACGGCCGCCGTCTGTGTCTATCCCGACATGGTGGCCACCGCCAAGGAGGCCGTCGCCGGCTCCGGCGTCAAGGTCGCCTCGGTCGCCACCGCCTTCCCGGCGGGCCGCGCGGCCCTGCCGGTCAAGCTCGCCGACGTGCGGGACGCCGTGGCCGCGGGTGCCGACGAGATCGACATGGTCATCGACCGCGGGGCGTTCCTCGCGGGGAACTACCGCAAGGTGTACGACGAGATCGTCGCCGTGAAGGACGCCTGCGGCACGTCCGCCCGCCTCAAGGTCATCTTCGAGACCGGCGAGCTGTCGACGTACGACAACATCCGCCGGGCCTCCTGGCTGGGCATGCTCGCCGGCGCCGACTTCATCAAGACCTCCACCGGCAAGGTGGCGGTGAACGCGACGCCCGCGAACACCCTGCTCATGCTGGAGGCCGTACGCGACTTCCGCGCGCAGACCGGAGTCCAGGTCGGCGTCAAGCCCGCCGGCGGCATCCGGACCAGCAAGGACGCGATCAAGTTCCTCGTCCTGGTGAACGAGACGGCGGGCGCGGACTGGCTGGACAACCACTGGTTCCGCTTCGGCGCCTCCTCGCTCCTGAACGACCTGCTGATGCAGCGTCAGAAGCTGGCCACCGGCCGCTACTCCGGCCCCGACTACGTGACGGTGGACTGATCACCATGGCCAAGGAAAAGATGACCACCGCATTCGAGTACGCACCGGCGCCCGAGTCCCGCTCCGTCGTCGACATCGCGCCCTCCTACGGCCTCTTCATCGACGGCGAGTTCACCGACGCGGCGGACGGCAAGGTCTTCAAGACCGTCAGCCCCAGCACCGAGGAGGTCCTCTCCGAGGTCGCCCGGGCCGGTGCCGAGGACGTCGACCGGGCCGTCAAGGCCGCCCGCAAGGCGTTCGAGAAGTGGTCCGCGCTGCCGGGCTCCGAGCGCGCCAAGTACCTCTTCCGCATCGCCCGGATCATCCAGGAGCGCAGCCGCGAGCTGGCCGTCCTGGAGACGCTGGACAACGGCAAGCCCATCAAGGAGACCCGCGACGCCGACCTCCCGCTGGTCGCCGCGCACTTCTTCTACTACGCGGGCTGGGCCGACAAGCTCGACCACGCGGGCTACGGCGCGGACCCCCGTCCGCTCGGTGTGGCCGGCCAGGTCATCCCCTGGAACTTCCCGCTCCTGATGCTGGCGTGGAAGATCGCCCCGGCGCTGGCCACCGGCAACACGGTCGTCCTCAAGCCGGCGGAGACCACGCCCCTGTCGGCCCTCTTCTTCGCGGAGATCTGCCGCCAGGCGGGCCTGCCCAGGGGCGTCGTCAACATCCTCCCCGGCTACGGTGACGCGGGCGCCGCGCTCGTCGCCCACCCCGACGTGAACAAGGTCGCCTTCACCGGCTCCACCGCCGTCGGCAAGGAGATCGCGCGCACGGTCGCGGGCAGCCGCAAGAAGCTCACCCTCGAACTGGGCGGCAAGGGCGCGAACATCGTCTTCGACGACGCCCCCATCGACCAGGCCGTCGAGGGCATCGTCAACGGCATCTTCTTCAACCAGGGCCAGGTCTGCTGCGCGGGCTCCCGGCTCCTCGTCCAGGAGTCGATCCACGACGAGCTGCTGGACTCCCTGAAGCGCCGCCTGTCCACCCTCCGCCTCGGCGACCCGCTGGACAAGAACACCGACATCGGCGCGATCAACTCCGCGGAGCAGCTCGCGCGCATCACCTCCCTCGTCGAGCAGGGCGAGGCGGAGGGCGCCGAGCGCTGGTCCCCGGCCTGTGAGATCCCCTCCGCCGGGTACTGGTTCGCCCCGACGCTCTTCACGAACGTCACCCAGGCGCACACCGTCGCCCGCGACGAGATCTTCGGCCCGGTGCTGTCGGTCCTGACCTTCCGCACGCCCGACGAGGCCGTGGCGAAGGCCAACAACACGCCCTACGGCCTGTCCGCCGGTATCTGGACCGAGAAGGGCTCGCGGATCCTCGCCGTCGCCAACAAGCTGCGCGCGGGCGTGATCTGGTCCAACACGTTCAACAAGTTCGACCCCACGTCGCCGTTCGGCGGTTACAAGGAGTCGGGCTTCGGCCGCGAGGGCGGCCGTCACGGTCTGGAGGCGTACCTCGATGTCTGAGAAGCCCAAGAACACTGAGCAGCAGCGTCTGAGCGTCTTCAAGACCTACAAGCTGTACGTCGGGGGCAAGTTCCCCCGCAGCGAGAGCGGCCGGGTGTACGAGGTGACCGACTCGAAGGGCAACTGGCTGGCCAACGCGCCGCAGTCGAGCCGTAAGGACGCCCGGGACGCGGTCGTGGCCGCGCGCAAGGCGTTCGGCGGCTGGTCCGGCGCCACTGCCTACAACCGGGGGCAGGTCCTCTACCGCGTCGCGGAGATGCTGGAGGGCCGCCGGGACCAGTTCACGCGCGAGGTCGCGGACGCTGAGGGCCTCGGCAGGTCCAAGGCCGCCGCGGTCGTGGACGCGACCATCGACCGCTGGGTCTGGTACGCGGGCTGGACCGACAAGATCGCCCAGGTGGTCGGCGGCGGCAACCCGGTCGCGGGCCCGTTCTTCAACCTGTCCTCCCCCGAGCCGACCGGTGTGGTGGCCGTCCTGGCCCCGCAGGAGTCGTCGTTCCTGGGCCTGGTGTCCGTGGTCGCGCCCGTGATCGCGACCGGCAACACGGCGGTCGTCGTCGCCAGCGAGAAGTCGCCGCTCCCGGCGCTCTCCCTGGCCGAGGTGCTCGCCACCTCCGACGTCCCCGGCGGAGTGGTCAACGTCCTCTCCGGCCGTACGGCGGAGATCGCGGCGCCCCTCGCCGCCCACCAGGACGTCAACGCGATCGACCTCGCGGGCGCCGACGAGGCGCTGGCGAAGGAGCTGGAGATCGCGGCGGCCGACAACCTCAAGCGCGTGCTTCGTCCACAGCCTGTGGATTACGCCGGGACCCCGGGAACCGAGCGCCTCACGGCCTTCCTGGAGACGAAGACGGTCTGGCACCCGACGGGGGCGCTGGGCGCGTCGGGGTCCTCCTACTGATTCACCTCCGCGTGTGGGGAACTGCGGGCCGCCCGTGGCTGGTCGCGCAGTTCCCCGCACCCCCTTACCGGGCGCTCAACTCCCCGCGTCTCCCAGCGCCTGCCCCAGCACCGGAACCGCCCCGACCGACGACGCCTGCGCCACCGGACCCGTCAGCATCTTCGACGACACCGGCCGGAAGTCGGCCACCTGCGTACCCACCCCGTTGTCCAGCGGGTCGACACCCGTGCCCGCCAGCGGGTTGGGCTTCAGCCCCGTCACCGGCCCCGTGACATACGGCAGTACGGCCCCCAGCGCCTGCATGCCCGCCTTCGGGTCGATGTGACCGAGCGAGGTGGGCCGGGTCCGCACCAGGGGGTCCATGACGTGCTGGGTGTCCGCGGCCGCCGTCGTGGCGCCCGCGCCGAGCGCGACCCCCGCCGTGGCGAGTGCGACCAGGGCGCGCTGGGCGGTCGGATGCGGGGAGGACGCGGTTCGGGCCATTGCTGATGCCACCTTCGGATGCTCAGGGTGATCGGATCGGCACTCAGGGTAGTTGAGGTGTGACTCACGCTCCAAAGCCGACCCGCGGGGTCGGCAGCGGGCCCCCCATGCGTCAAACTGGTGTTCCGTGAGCCTTCATCTCCCGTCCCCCGCCCGTGTGGTGCTGCTGTGCGGCCCCTCGGGCTCGGGCAAGTCACTCGTCGCCGCCCGTTCCGGGCTGCCCGTCCTGCGCCTCGACGACTTCTACAAGGAGGGCGACGACCCGACCCTGCCGCTGGTGGCGGGGAGTTCGGACATCGACTGGGACCACCCGGAGTCCTGGGACGCGGAGGTCGCGGTCGAGGCCATCGCCCGGCTCTGCGCCACGGGGTCGACGCCGGTGCCGGTGTACGACATCGCGCTCAGCGCCCGTACCGGCGAGGAACCGCTGCGCATCGGCCGTACCCCGCTGTTCATCGCGGAGGGCATCTTCGCCGCCGAGATAGTGGAGCGCTGCCGGGAGCTGGGGCTGCTGGCCGACGCGCTCTGTCTGAACCGGGGCCCGATGCGGACCTTCCGGCGGCGCTTCCTGCGCGATCTCAAGGAGGGCCGCAAGTCGGTGCCGTTCCTGCTGCGCCGGGGCTGGCGGCTGATGCGCGCGGAGCGGGCGATCGTGGCCCGCCAGGTGGCGCTGGGCGCGCACCCGTGCGACCGGGACGAGGCGCTGGGCCGGCTGGCGTCGGCGGCCGTCGGGCATCACGGCGCGGCGAAGACCACCGCAACCATCAACTGAGGAACCACGACGGCGAGCGACCACGTCCGCGAGAGCGGCGCCGGTTCGGGCGCAAAAGGGCGCGGGACTGGATGGACCCCCCGGCCCTCCAGTCCCGCTCCCCCGTCGCTCCGCCGAACACCCCCGTGTCCCCCGTGGCGGAGCTCCCCCGTGCTTTCCCCGCGAGTCCCCCCGGACTCGCTTCCCCCATGGGCCCTGACTCGCGTCCCCCGTGAGTCCCCCCGGGCCCTCCCCGTCGGGATCCCCCCGGATCCCCTTACCTTCAGGCGACAAGCTCCCCGAAGGCGCTCTCCTCGTCACGGCCGAAGCTGAGGACCTCGTCCTCGCGCAGCCGGCGGAGCGACCGCCAGATGCTGGACTTCACCGTGCCGACACTGATGTCGAGGATCTCCGCGATCTCCGGGTCCGTGCGGCCCTCGTAGTAGCGCAGGACCAGCATGGTGCGCTGGAGTTCGGGGAGCCGGGCCAGCGCCTGCCACAGGACCGCGCGCAGCTCGGTGCCGCTCATCGCGTCCGTGTCGCCGGGCGTCTCCGGCAGTTCCTCGGTCGGGTACTCGTTGAGCTTGCGGCGCCGCCAGGCGCTGATGTGCAGGTTGGTCATGGTCCGCCGCAGGTAACCGCCCACGGCCGCCTTGTCGCTGATCCGGTCCCACGCCCTGTACGTCGAGAACAGCGCGCTCTGCAGCAGGTCCTCGGCCTCGTAGCGGTCACCGGTCAGGTGGTAGGCGGTCGCGTACAGGGAGGCTCGGCGCTCCTGGACGTAGGCGGTGAACTCCGCCTCGGTCAGCGAGCGCTGCTCCCCCGTGTCCTCCCCGTGCGCGGATCCCCCGTGCGGCTCCCCCGTGAAGCCGTCGACCACCGTCATGTAGGCGTTGTGCTGACGTCCGGTGCCGCGAGCGCACCCCCGCCCGCTCACGGCACCGGACTTCTCGGAACCCCGGTGCACGTCGTGCAGACGCGTGATCACTGCGCTGGTGCTGTGACCGATCAGCGTGTTCATCTCGCGCCCCCCGTCGTGGACTTCCGGTAGTTCGGCTTGCTCAGGCCGCTCGCCTCGTCCCGCTCGCTTGCCTGTGCCGAGAACTCTGCCGGGCCACCTTCACGGCCGTATCCGCCGACTGTCACAGACCTGTCACAGGGGTTCGGCACAGAGAGTCCACACAAGATGCACAGATGGTGGCGCTAGGGAGGTTTGCGGGCGGCTACCAGTCGCACAGGTCGTACGACAGGCCCCGCATGGGCCAGAATGAGCCCGTGCCTTCCCTGTTGCTGATCGAGGACGACGACGCCATCCGTACGGCCCTGGAGCTCTCACTGACGCGCCAGGGACACCGGGTGGCCACCGCTGCGACCGGTGAGGACGGTCTGAAGCTGTTGCGTGAGCAGCGGCCCGATCTGATCGTCCTCGACGTCATGCTGCCCGGCATCGACGGGTTCGAGGTGTGCCGGCGGATCCGGCGCACGGACCAGTTGCCGATCATTCTGCTGACCGCGCGCAGCGACGACATCGACGTGGTGGTCGGGCTGGAGTCCGGGGCCGACGACTATGTCGTCAAACCCGTCCAGGGCCGGGTGCTCGACGCCCGGATCCGGGCCGTGCTGCGCCGCGGGGAGCGGGAGTCCAGCGACTCGGCGACCTACGGCAATGTCGTCATCGACCGGTCCGCGATGACCGTGACGAAGAACGGCGAGGACCTCCAGCTGACGCCGACCGAGCTGCGGCTGCTGCTCGAACTGAGCCGGCGGCCCGGGCAGGCGCTGTCCCGGCAGCAACTGCTGCGGCTGGTCTGGGAGCACGACTACCTCGGTGACTCCCGGCTCGTGGACGCCTGTGTGCAGCGGCTGCGCGCCAAGGTGGAGGACGTGCCCTCCTCCCCGACCCTGATCCGTACCGTGCGTGGTGTCGGCTACCGCCTGGACGCTCCTCAGTGACGGACCGGCAAGGGGGTTTCCGCGGCTGGGCCGCGGATCGCAAGGGAGCCGTGTCCAGGCTGCGTTTCACCAGTCTGCGGCTGCGGCTCGTCGTGGTCTTCGGGCTCGTCGCGCTGACCGCGGCCGTGTCCGCGTCCGGCATCGCGTACTGGCTCAACCGCGAGGCCGTGCTCACCCGTACCCAGGACGCGGTGCTGCGCGACTTCCAGCAGGAGATGCAGAACCGGGCCGGAGCGCTGCCCGTCCATCCCACCCAGGACGAACTCCAGCGCACGGCCGGGCAGATGGCCGTCAGCAGTCAGCGGTTCAGCGTGTTACTGGTCGGCCAGGACCCGGACGGCAAGACGGTGTACGGCAGTTCGGACGGGCTGAGCGCGTTCGCGCTCGACGACGTGCCCCGGTCGCTGCGCACGGCCGTCGACAAGCAGCAGAAGCTGACCGACTCCAACAAGTCGGCGTACCACCTGTACTGGCAGCGGGTCGTCGACCACGGCACGCCGTACCTGGTGGCCGGGACCCGGCTGATCGGCGGCGGGCCGTCCGGCTACATGATGAAGTCCCTGGAGCCGGAGGCGAAGGACCTCAACTCGCTGGCGTGGTCGCTGGGGATCGCCACCGGGCTGGCGCTCATCGGCTCGGCACTGCTCGCGCAGGCCGCCGCCACGACCGTGCTGAAGCCCGTGCACCGGCTGGGCGTCGCCGCGCGGCGACTCGGCGAGGGCAAGCTGGACACCCGGCTGCGGGTGTCGGGGACGGACGAACTCGCCGATCTCTCAAGGACGTTCAACGACGCGGCCGAGGCGCTGGAGAAACGGGTCGACGACATGGCCGCGCGCGACGACGCCTCGCGCCGCTTCGTCGCCGACATGAGCCATGAACTCCGTACGCCGCTCACCGCGATCACCGCCGTGACCGAGATCCTGGAGGAGGAGCTGGAGGCGGAGTCGGGGTCGATGGACCCGATGATCGAGCCCGCGGTCCGGCTGGTCGTCAGCGAGACGCGGCGCCTCAACGACCTCGTCGAGAACCTGATGGAGGTCACCCGCTTCGACGCCGGTACGGCCCGGCTGGTCCTCGACGACGTCGACATCGCCGACCAGATCACCGCCTGCATCGACGCCCGGGCGTGGCTGGACGCGGTGGAGCTGGACGCCGAGCGCGGCATCCACGCCCGCCTCGACCCGCGCCGCCTCGACGTCATCCTCGCCAACCTGATCGGCAACGCGCTCAAGCACGGCGGTTCGCCGGTGCGGGTGTCGGTGCGCATGGACCAGGAAGAGGGCGGTGACCTGGTGATCGCCGTACGCGACCACGGTCCGGGCATCCCGGAGGACGTCCTGCCGCACGTCTTCGACCGGTTCTACAAGGCGAGCGCCTCCCGGCCGCGTTCCGAGGGCAGCGGGCTGGGTCTGTCCATCGCGACGGAGAACGCCCGGATCCACGGCGGCTCGATCACCGCCGCCAACTCTCCCGAGGGCGGCGCGGTGTTCACCCTGCGGCTGCCCCGGGACGCCTCGGCTCTCACCGAGGAGAGCCAGGACGCCGGGGAGAAGGACGCCTGATGCACGGACGAAGACTCCTGGCCGTCGCCGGACTGGCGCTCGCGCTCTCCGGGTGCGGGATCCGGGCCACCGAGGTGCCGACCGACTTCGGCGGGGCGCCCTCGCGGGTGCCGTGCTCGATGACCCAGCCGGACCTGTCGGCGCAGTCCGCCCGCGGGGTGCCGGTGCAGGTGTTCCTGCTGTGCGGCGCCTCGCTGGTGACCGTGGACCGGGAGGTGCGGGTCCCGGAGGGCACGGCGGACGCGCAGCGGCGGGTGATCGTCGCGCAGGGGCTCCTCGACCAGCTCGCGGAGACGCCCACGGCCGCCGAGAAGGCTGCGGGCTACACGACGTACGTGCGCGGCGGGATGTCGGTCGTCGGGCCCCGGCCCGGGGATCCCGAGGACACGCTGCGGCTGAGCACGTCCCCGGCCCAGCTGACGTCGTACGCGCTGGGCCAGATCGTGTGCACTCTCTCCGACTCGGCCGCGGCCGAGGGCGACGGTTCGGTGATCCTGGGCGGGCCGGGGCGGGAGTCGCTGCTGCGGTACGAGTGCACGGACGCGGTGCGGAACTCTCCGAGTGGGAACCGGCCGCCGTCCGGTGAGGTTTCTTCCGGGTGAGGGGTGTTTCGGCGCCTGATGGGGTGCCGGAGCAGGTCGTGCGGCGGGTGCGGGCCGTGGGGGCTGGTCGCGCCCACGCGGCGGAGCCGCATGCCGATACAGCCCCCGCCCCTTCGGGGCGCGCGTGCGGGGTGCGCCCAAGGGACCGTGTGTCCGAGGCCTCACCCCCGTGTCCGGAACCGTTCGCGTGCGCGGGCGCGTCTACGGGGGCGTGCAGCGTCAAGGCTCCATCGGCGGCAGCGCCGCGATCCGCGTCCGTGCGACAGGGGGTGTCCTCCTTGTCGCACATCTCGCGTTCGTCGCCTGGCTGATGCTGCGGCCGCTGGACGTGCCGTGGGTGATGCCCGCCAACCTGCACCCGTTCGCCGGTATCCGCGCCGACCTGGCGCTGGGCCCGCGCGAGGCGGCCCACCGGATCGGTGAGGGCCTCGCGCTGCTCGCCCCGCTGGGCGTGCTGCTCCCGCTGGTCCACGGCCGGCTGCGCGTCTCCCCGCTCGCCTCCCTGACCGGTACCGCCGCCACCGGCGCCCTGATCTCGCTCGGCATAGCCCTGCTGCAGACCGGGGTGCCCGGGCGGGTGGTGGACGTCGACTCGATCCTGCTGAACACGGTCGGTGTGATCGTCGCGCATCTGGCGGTGGTGCCGGCGGCCCGCTCCCGGCTCCGCCGGCGGGGTGCGCGGCGGCGGCCCGCGGCCCTCCCCCAGGAGGACGCGGCTCAGGGTCGTACCCCGACGATTCCCAGGGTCGGGATCGCCCCGTAGAGCGACGCTTCGACCCGGTTCGTCTTCGTACCGTTGAGGACAGATGAGGGGCCGCACGGGCCGCCTCGAACCGGTCGCCCACAGCACCGGACACTCACGAAGGAGACGCGGATGTCCAGCCTCGCCCGCCCCACCCATGGCCGCATGATCGGCGGAGTGTGCGCCGCGCTGGCCCGCCGCTTCGGCACCTCCGCGACCACGATGCGGGTGATCTTCCTGCTGTCCTGTCTGCTGCCGGGGCCGCAGTTCCTGCTCTACATCGCGCTGTGGATCCTCCTCCCCTCGGAGGAGAAGGCCACCGCCTGGTAACACCTGGGGAAGACAACGCCGTCGGGGCGCACCGGACGATTCCGGTGCGCCCCGACGGCGTTGCCGATCCGCTGGGGAGAGGTCAGCCGATCGGAATCCCGTTCACCGGCAGACCATGGGTGGGCATGCCCTGGATCGGCAGTCCACCGAGCAGGCCGGCGACGGGCTTGGTCGGGCCACCACCGGCGAGCAGCTGCTCGGCGGCCGGCTGGGCGGCGGCAAGTCCCGCGGCGAGGGCGGTCTGCCCCTGCGCCACGGCCTCACCGGCCCCGGGCAGTGCCTTGGAGACGTTCTCGGCCGGCAGCGTCTTGGTGACGGTGTCCAGGGCCTGCGAGGAGTCCGGGACGGCCGGGGCCGCATTGGCCGCGCCCGCGCCGACGGCGGCGAAGGCGGCACCGAGAGCGGCGACACCGAGGGTCTTGGCAGCAGACTGCTTCATCGTTGATGCGTCCTTGGAATACGGTGACGGGGATCTTTGAATAACGCGCTGAGCGGTCCACGACCGTAAACATGCCGGACCACCCACCGCAAACACCGGAATGCGGACGGACAGCCGGAGACCGTCCGCATTCCGGGCCCCGCCGGAACTCCCGATCAGCTCTGTGGATCGGGAGAACCGCTGGTGGAGGCGGTCTGCCGGAACAGCCATTCGGATTTCAGCTCCGCATAACCCGGCTTGACGACGTCATTGATCATGGCGAGTCGTTCATCGAAAGGAATGAACGCTGATTTCATCGCATTGACGGAGAACCACTGCATGTCGTCGAGCGTGTAACCGAATGCGTCGACAAGGTGCTCGAATTCCCGGGTCATGCTGGTCCCCGACATCAGCCGGTTGTCCGTGTTCACGGTGGCCCGGAAGTGCAGCCGGCGCAGCAGCCCGATCGGGTGCTCGGCGTAGGAGTCGGCGGCCCCGGTCTGGAGGTTGGAGCTGGGGCACAGCTCCAACGGGATCCGCTTGTCACGGACGTACGAGGCGAGCCGGCCGAGCTTGACCGTGCCGTCCTCGTGGACCTGGATGTCGTCGATGATCCGTACGCCGTGCCCGAGCCGGTCGGCGCCGCACCACTGGAGGGCCTGCCAGATGGACGGCAGCCCGAAGGCCTCGCCGGCGTGGATGGTGAAGTGGTTGTTCTCGCGCTTGAGGTACTCGAAGGCGTCGAGGTGCCGGGTGGGCGGGTAGCCGGCCTCGGCGCCGGCGATGTCGAAGCCGACGACGCCCAGGTCCCGGTAGCGGTTGGCGAGCTCGGCGATCTCCAGGGAGCGGGCCGCGTGCCGCATGGCGGTGAGCAGGGCGCCCACCCGGATCCGGCGGCCGTTCTCCCGGGCGAGCGCCTCGCCCTGCCGGAAGCCCTCGTTGACGGCCTCGACGACCTCTTCGAGGGACAGGCCCCCTTCGAGGTGCTGCTCGGGTGCGTACCGCACCTCGGCGTACACGACGCCGTCCTCGGCGAGGTCCTCCGCGCACTCGCGCGCGACCCGCACCAGGGCGTCCCGGGTCTGCATGACCCCGACGGTGTGCGAGAAGGTCTCCAGGTACCGCTCCAGCGAGCCGGAGTCGGCGGCCTCCCGGAACCAGACGCCGAGCTTGTCCGGATCGGACTCGGGAAGGCCGGCGTACCCGGTCTCCCGGGCGAGGTCGGCGACGGTACCGGGGCGCAGACCGCCGTCGAGATGGTCGTGCAGCAGAACCTTCGGTGCCCGGCGGATCTGCTCCGGCGTCGGGGTGTTCGCGATGCTCTGGCTCGTCATTTCCGCACTGTAACTCCTACGCGCGTAGATCGCTCGGTACTCGGCAAATCCCCTTTCCCGTCGATACGCAACGGTGACCGCACGGACGGGTCGCGTACACCGCTTCTTCTGACACTGTTCTGTCATGGCACAGCAAGCGACGCCGGTCCGAACGGCCAGGCTGGGCAGAGCAGTCGGTCAGGAGCCGACGACGGTGAGCGGAGCGGTCCTGCTGCTCCCGGGCGGCGAGGAGGTCTCCGCCCGCAAGCCATCCCTCGTATGGGCGACGCCCTTCGTCCGCGCGCTGGGACGCCGGCTCGCCAGGGACGGCCGGGACGAGGGACTGGCCGCGCACATCGTCCATTACCGCTATCGCGGCTGGAACGGCAACGAGGCGCACCTCGCGGGGGACGCGAGCTGGGCGGCCGACGAGGTGGTACGGCGGTACGGCGATGTCCCGGTGTGCCTGCTGGGGCTGGGCATGGGCGGCCGGGCCGCGCTGCGCGCCGGCGGCCACGAGGCCGTCAACTCCGTCGTCTCCATCGCCCCTTGGCTGCCGGAGACGGACGTGGCGGCGCCCGAGGAACCGGTACGGCAGCTGGTGGGGCGCCGGGTGCTGATCGTGCACGGCACGAACGACGAACGGACCGACCCGGAGCAGTCGTTCCGGCTGGCGGCGCGGGCCAAGAAGGCGAACCGGGAGGTGTGCCGGTTCGAGGTGCACTCGGACGGGCACGGGCTGCATCAGCACCGGGACGAAGTCCTCGCTCTCGCCTCGGACTTCGTGCTGGGGGCGCTGTACGGACACGCGGTGTCGCGGCCGGTGGAGGACGCGCTGGCTGCGCCGCCGCCCATCGGGTTGCGGATGCCGCTCGCGGCGGGGTTCGGGCGGTCGCTCCGTAGGGGGTGATGTTCAGTTTCGGCGTGCGGGTGCGTTGTGGCCGGTCGCGCCCACGCGGCGGAGCCGCATATCAATACAGCCCCGCGCCCCTGACGGGGCGCTGTCCCCTAAGTGGGGAGCAAGTTACCCCTTCTTGACAGCAGGAACTTCTTGAAGGCTGCCACCGGTGGGGTGTCCGGGTGGCCGTCCAGCCATGCCACGCCGATCTCCCTCGCCGCTCTCGGGGCCGTGACCGTCAGTTCCACGACTCCCGGGCGGGGAAACGCAGGTGGGGGGAGCAACGCAACCCCCAGCCCGGCCGCCACCAAGCCCCTCAAGGTCTCCGCCTCCTCCCCCTCGAAGGCGATCCGCGGGCGGAAGCCGGCCTCCTTGCACAGGTCGTCGGTGATGCGGCGCAGGCCGTAGCCGGGTTCCAGGGTCACGAACGTCTCGTCGGCCGCTTCGGCGAGGCGGATGCGCCTGCGGCCGGCCAGCGGATGGTCCGCGGGAACCACCAGGCGCAGCTTCTGTTCGTCCAGGCGCCGGGCGACCAGGTCGGGGGCGTCCGGCACCGGCGAGGTGAGGCACAGGTCCAGCTCGCCCGCCCGGAGCTTCTCGATCATCGCCTCGCCGTAGTTCTGGACGAGGCTGAAACGGACCCGGGGGTGGTCGACGCGGAAGGCCTGGAGGAGGCCCGGGACGGTCTCCGCGCCCATCGTGTGCAGGAAGCCGAAGGCGACCTTGCCGGTGGTGGGGTCGGCGTCGCCGCGTACCTCGTCGGCGGCGCGCTGGACCTCGGCGAGGGCGCGTTCGACCGAGGTGAGGAAGGTGCGGCCGGCGGGGGTGAGGGAGACCGTGCGGCCGTGCCGGGTGAAGAGGCCGACGCCGAGGTCCTGCTCCAGGCGGGCCATCGCGCGGGAGAGCGTGGACTGGGGGACGCCGAGCTCCTGCGCGGCCCCGGTGACATGCTCCGTGCGGGCCACGCCGGCGAAGTACGCGAGGCGCGGAGCCAGCGACATCGTCATGTCTTCTGTGTCACTGTCCGGTGACAGGCGCTTCGCTGACCTCTGTTGATGCTGCATGGGAACGATTATGGCGATTCCATGCATTGGACGGATCAAATAGGGGTCCCTAGGTTCGAGGTATGTCTCCCGCCAGTACCGGGGCGTCCACCACCATGGACGCCGCAACGACCGTCCCCGCCTCCGACACCTCCGACTCCCGGATGACCCCGGGCGGCCCCGGCTACCGCCGGATGAGCCTCGCCCTCTTCCTCGCCGGTGTCGCGACCTTCGCCCTCCTCTACTCCACGCAGGCCCTGCTGCCGCTGATCTCGAACGGCTTCGGGGTGAGCGCGAGCGACGCGAGCTGGACCGTGGCGGCGGCGACCGGCGGTCTGGCGCTGTTCGTCATCCCGATGAGCGCCCTCTCCGAGCGTTTCGGGCGCCGTACGGTCATGACCGCCTCGCTGGCGGTGGCGGTGGCGGTGGGTCTGCTGGTCCCCTTCGCGCCGTCGCTGGGCGTGCTGGTGGTGCTGCGCGGCATCCAGGGCGCCGCGCTGGCCGGGCTGCCGGCCTCGGCGCAGGCCTACCTGGCCGAGGAGGTCCGCCCCAGGGCGCTGGTCACGGCGATAGGCCTGTTCGTCGCGGGCAACAGTGTCGGCGGGATGAGCGGCCGGGTCATCACCGGCTGGGTCGCGCAGGAGTGGGGCTGGCGGGTCGCGGTGGGCGTCATAGGCGTCGTCGCGGTCGGCTGCGCGGTGGCCTTCCGGCTGCTCCTCCCCGCCCCGCGGCACTTCAGGGCGGGCTCGCTGCACCCGCGCCGGCTGCTCGGCACGGTCCGCGACCATCTGGCCAACCCGCTGCTGCGCCGCCTGTACGCGATCGGCGCGCTGTTCATGACCGTCTTCGGCGGCGTCTACACGGTGATCGGTTACCGCCTGACCGAGGAGCCGTTCTCGCTCCCCCAGGGCATCGTCGGCTCGATCTTCCTCGTCTATCTGGTCGGCACGGTCTCGGCCTCCACGGCGGGCCGTCTGGTCGGCCGGCTCGGCCGGCGGGGCGCCCTCTACCTGGGCGGCGGCACCACGGCCGCCGGCCTCCTCCTCTCCCTGGCCGACTCGCTCCCCCTGGTCCTGCTGGGCCTCGTCCTGATCACCGCGGGCTTCTTCGCGGGCCACGCGGTGGCCTCCTCGGCGGTCAGCAAGACGGCCACGCACGGCCGGGCCCAGGCCTCCGCCATCTACCAGTCCGCGTACTACATCGGCTCCAGCGCGGGCAGTACGGTGGGCGCGCTGGCCTTCCACGCGAGCGGCTGGCCGGGGACGGTGGGGGTGGCCCTGCTGGCGATCGCGGGCGTGGTGACGATCACCGTCCTCGGCTCGGTGGCGGCCCGCCGGCAGGTCCTGGCAGGCGCCCACTGAGACGCGCCCCGAAAGAGGCGCGGGGCCGTGTCTGAAATGCGGCTCCGCCGAGTGGGCGCGACCAGCCACGGCGGGGCCGTGTCTGAAATGCGGCTCCGCCGTGTGGGCGCGACCAGCCACGACGGCCCCGCGCCCGCCCACGGACCGCATCACCCAAGTCCGTGGGCGCACCCCATCTCACCTGCACGTTTCCGCACTCCAGGGGCCATTGTCAGTCCCCTGCGGTAGCTTCCAAGTGCTGGAGCGCAACGGCGCGCGGGCAGGAACGGCCACAGGGGTGGGTGGACGGAAATGAGCAACAGCACGGCGACGGCGGAGCTGGACGTCGCACTGGAGAAGTACCGGACCGAGCTGACCGGGTACTGCTACCGGATGCTCGGCTCGTCGTTCGAGGCCGAGGACGCCGTGCAGGACGCCCTGGTGCGGGCCTGGCGGAGCTACGACAAGTTCGAGGGCCGCTCCAGTCTGCGGTCGTGGCTGTACCGGATCGCGACCAACGTCTGCCTGGACATGCTGTCCGCGGGCAACAAGCGGGCCCGCCCGATGGACCTCTCCGAGTCGACCCCGCTCGCCCGGGCGGCCCTGTCGCCCCGGCCCGACAACACCTGGCTGGAGCCGGTGCCGGACGCGCGGGTGCTGCCGACCGTGGAAGACCCGGCGGAGGCGGCCGTGGCCAAGGAGTCCGTCCGCCTCGCCTTCATGGCCGCGCTGCAACAGCTGCCGCCCAAGCAGCGGGCGGTGCTGATCCTGCGCGAGGTACTGGCCTGGAAGGCCAACGAGGTGGCCGAACTGCTCGGCACCACCGTCGCCTCGGTCAACAGCGCCCTGCAGCGGGCCCGGGCCACCCTGGCCGAGCAGCAGCAGTCGGGCGCCGCCGCCGACGTCTCCGACCCGCTCGACGAGGAGCAGCAGAAGCTCCTGGAGCGCTATGTCGCGGCCTTCGAGGGCTACGACATGACAGCGCTGACGGCGCTCCTCCACGAGGACGCCATCATGACGATGCCGCCGTTCGACCTGTGGCTCGTCGGCCACGAGGACATCGCCGGCTTCATGACCACCATCGGCTCCGCCTGCGAGGGCTCCCGGCTGTTCCCGGTCCAGGTCAACGGCCTGCCCGGGTTCGCCCAGTACAAGCCCGACCCGGACACCGGCGGCTGGAGCCCCTGGTCGATCCAGGTCCTGGAGATCTCAGACGGCCGACTGACCGGGTTCCACTTCTTCCTCGACACCAAGCGCTGGTTCCCGCTCTTCGACCTCCCCCTCCACCTGGAGGCGAAGGCCGACGAAGCGGAGGAGGGAGCGTAGGGCGGGGTCGGGGTCCCGCAGCCGTATCCGCCCTCCGGCCCGGCGGGCCGCCAGCTCCAGCCGGGCCAGCAGATCGACGGCCGCCAGTCCGGGCGGCCCGATCCCGGCGACATCGCAGACGACGATCCCGGTCGCGCCGGCCGCCAGCAGCGCCCGCACGTCGGCACACAGCCCGGCCACCGCGTCCTTGGCGACCGGGCCGGGCAGTACGAGCACGGCGGGGGGCATGGCATCCACGAACCGGTAGACCGCCGTCGCCTCGACAACTCATCGGTAGGGTGCCGGGCCTCCGTACGGTCGTCGCGCAGATCACAGGGATCGCAACGTTGACCCGCACCTGACCGCCCCCGAGGGTTGGCTGCATGTCCCACGGATCAGCGCAGCCCTGCCCACCCGACGGTCTCCTCCCCCGCGAGGGGGTCCCGTGCAGGGGGTGCTGAGCGGCTTCGCGGTGATCGCGATCGTCATCGGGGTGGGATACGTCCTCGGCCGCGGCGGCCACCTCGGGGTCAACGGCCGCGAGGTCCTGACCAAGCTGGCCTTCCACGTCGCCTCCCCCGCCCTGCTCTTCACCACGCTCGCGAGGGCCGACCTGGCGGTGATCTTCTCCAGCCGCCTCCTGGTGACGGCCCTGAGCACGGCGGCGGCCGCGGGCGCGTTCGTGGCGGTGGGCGTCGTCGTACGGGGCTGGGGTGTGGGCCGTACGACGATCGGCGTGGTGGTGTTGCCGGGGGATCAGTCGGCGGGGAACTCGGCGGTGTCGATCGTGAGGTCGAACGGCTCCGGCAGCTCGATGGGGTCGCCGAACTTGACGGCGCGAAGGACCCGGTAGACATCACCCTTCGGCTCGCCGTAGAGCGTCGCGGTGGGGCCACCGGGGGCCCAGCGGTCGATCAGCAGGTAGAGCGGGATGCCTGCGGTGGCGTAGGCAGCGGGCTTGCTGACGCGGTCGTGCCGGGCGTTGGACTTGGAGGTCACCTCGACGACGAGTTCTACAAGGCCTGCGGGGATATGGCTGTCCACATCCGAATCGGTCTGCCGAGGAGCCACCACAATGTCCGGAATGAACATACCGAGGCGCGATGGCACGGCGATCGACAGCGTCTGGTAGACCCCCCAGTCCTCCGGAATCACGGAATACAGGCGACGCTGGATACGCTCCGCGATGTCGTTGTGTCGGTAAGCGGGAGCAGGTGACACGGTGACGATCCCCTCGATGATCTCCACCTTGCTGCCCTCAGGCCATTCCATCTCCTCCCAGAACTGGACGAGTTCGTCCCAGCTCTGCTCGGGGTCGTGGCCCAAGGTGAGTGCGCTCATGGCGGTCTCCTTCGGTTGCGTCACCGATCCCAGCATGCCGAACGGGACCGGCGCAGGTCCACCGATCCCGTTCACCCGATAGATAAATCCCCTGGTCAGGCGATGCGTTCCAGCACGACGGGGGACGCCGTGAACTCCGTGCCCGCCGCCGCGATGTCGTACGAGCCCTCCACCGACTGGAGCGCGTACTCGAAGCGCTCCGGGGTGTCGGTGTGCAGGGTCAGCAGGGGCTGGCCCGCCGTGACCGTGTCGCCGGGCTTGGCGTGCAGCTCGACGCCCGCGCCCGCCTGCACCGGGTCCTCCTTGCGGGCGCGGCCCGCGCCCAGGCGCCAGGCGGCGACGCCGATGCCGTAGGCGTCCAGGCGGGTCAGGACGCCGGACGACGGCGCCTTGATCACGTGCTGTTCCTTCGCCACCGGGAGTACCGCGTCCGGGTCGCCGCCCTGCGCCGCGATCATCCGGCGCCAGACGTCCATCGCCGAGCCGTCGGCCAGCGCCTTGGCCGGGTCGGCGTCCTTCAGGCCGGCCGCGTCGAGCATCTCGCGGGCCAGGGCGAGGGTCAGTTCGACGACGTCGGAGGGGCCGCCGCCGGCCAGGACCTCGACGGACTCGCGGACCTCCAGGGCGTTGCCGGCCGTGAGGCCCAGGGGGGTGGACATGTCGGTGAGGAGCGCGACCGTCTTGACGCCGTGGTCGGTGCCGAGGCCGACCATGGTCGAGGCCAGCTCACGGGCGTCGGCGAGCGTCTTCATGAAGGCGCCGGTGCCGACCTTCACGTCCAGGACCAGGGAACCGGTGCCCTCGGCGATCTTCTTCGACATGATCGAGGAGGCGATCAGCGGGATCGCCTCGACCGTGCCGGTCACGTCGCGCAGCGCGTAGAGCTTCTTGTCCGCCGGGGCCAGGCCGTCGCCGGCCGCGCAGATCACCGCGCCGGTGCCGTCCAGCACCGACAGCATCTCCTCGTTGGAGAGCAGGGCGCGCCAGCCGGGGATCGACTCCAGCTTGTCCAGGGTGCCGCCGGTGTGGCCGAGACCCCGGCCGGAGAGCTGGGGAACGGCCGCGCCGCAGGCGGCGACGAGGGGGGCCAGCGGGAGGGTGATCTTGTCGCCCACGCCGCCCGTGGAGTGCTTGTCGGCGGTCGGGCGGGACAGGGAGGAGAAGTCCATGCGCTCGCCGGAGGCGATCATCGCCGCCGTCCAGCGGGCGATCTCGCGGCGGTTCATGCCGTTGAGGAGGATGGCCATCGCGAGCGACGACATCTGCTCGTCGGCGACCTCGCCGCGCGTGTACGCGTCGATGACCCAGTCGATCTGCTCGTCGCTGAGCTCACCGCGGTCCCGCTTGGTGCGGATGACGGAGATGGCGTCCATGGCCATGACGTTCCCTTCGAAGCATTGCGAAGCCGTGCGGCCCCTCCCGGCGAGGAGGGGCCGCACGGGAGTTACTTGGTGAGATGGGCCGGGCCGAAGGCCTGGGGCAGCATCTCGGAGAGGGGCAGGACGCCCTCCGGGGTGTCCAGGAGGAGGTCCGGGCCGCCGAACTCGAAGAGCAGCTGGCGGCAGCGGCCGCACGGGACGAGCAGCCCGCCCGTGCCGTCCACGCAGGTGAAGTGGGTCAGCCGGCCACCGCCCGTGCGCTGGAGCTGGGAGACCAGTCCGCACTCGGCGCACAGGCCCAGGCCGTAGGAGGCGTTCTCCACGTTGCAGCCGGCGACCGTACGGCCGTCGTCGACCAGGGCGGCGGCCCCGACCGGGAAACCGGAGTACGGCGCGTAGGCGTGGGACATGGCCTCCCGCGCCTCCGCCCGCAGGGTCTCCCAGTCGAAGCCGGCGTCCGGGGTCGTCACTTGCCCTGCCCCTTCCGGTAGGGCAGGCCGTCGGCCTTCGGCATCCGCAGGGACTGCGCGGACAGCGAGAGCACGAGCAGGGTGACGAGGTACGGGGTCGCGGTCACGAGCTGCCGCGGGACCTCGTCGGTGGTGGCGTACCAGATGAACATCAGGACCGAGATGACGATCGTGATGACGGCCGGGACGTACTTCTTGCGCCAGGCCAGGTAGACCGCGCCGAAGACCAGCAGGATCGCGAGCAGCAGGATCAGCGCGTGCACGTTGACCGTGCCGCCGCGCAGGTTGAGGCTGTCGGTGTAGCCGAACAGGCCCGCGCCCAGCGCCAGTCCGCCCGGCATCCAGTTGCCGAAGATCATCGCGGCGAGACCGATGTAACCGCGGCCGGCCGTCTGGCCGTCCAGGTAGACGTTCGAGGCGACGATCGAGAGGAACGCGCCGCCGAGGCCGGCGAAGCCACCGCTGATGATCACCGCGATGTACTTGTACTTGTAGACGTTGACGCCCAGGGACTCGGCCGCGACCGGGTTCTCACCGCAGGAGCGCAGGCGCAGGCCGAAGGCGGTGCGCCACAGCACCCACCAGGTGATCGGGACGAGGGCGACGGCGATGACCGTCAGCGGGGAGAGGTCGGTGAGCAGACCGCCGACCAGGCCGCCGATGTCGGAGATCAGGAACCAGTGCTTCTCGTTGAGCGTGTTCAGCCAGTCGGACAGGCCTGGCACGCTGAACGTGCCGAGCGAGTCGATCGGCGGGGACTGCTTGGAGGAGCCGCCGGGGGCGTCCTCGAAGGTGAACTTCGAGAGGTAGCGGGTGGCGCCCAGGGCGAGGATGTTCAGGGCCACACCGGAGACGATGTGGTTGACGTTGAAGGTGACGGTCGCGACGGCGTGCAGCAGGGCGCCGAGCGCGCCGCCGATGATGCCGAAGACCACGCCGGCCCAGGGGCCCCACTGGTAGCCGGCCCAGGCACCGAACCAGGTGCCGAGGATCATCATGCCTTCGAGGCCGATGTTGACGACACCCGCGCGCTCGGCCCACAGACCGCCGAGACCGGCGAGGCCGATCGGCACGGCGAGGCGCAGCGCGGTGGACATCTGGCCGGTCGAGGTGATGCCGTCGGCGCCGGTGATCAGACGGACGGCCGAGGTCAGGATCAGGACGCCCGCGATGACCAGCAGGAGTACCGGGAGCGACATTCGGCGGCCGCCCTTGCCGGGCTGCTTCGCCTGCGGCTTGGCGATGGTCGCGGTGGACATCAGGCCGCCACCTCCTTCTTGGTGTTCTGGGCGGCGGCCGCGGCGAGCTCCGCGCCGACCTGGCGCTGCTGGCGGCGCAGGCCCCACTGGCGTACGGCTTCGTAGGAGATGACCACGGAGAAGACGATCAGGCCCTGCATGATCGTGGCGATCTCCTTCTCGTACGCCACCGGGGTCGCGTAGTCGAGGGCGGGCGAGGCCTTGTCGAGGAAGGCCCAGAGCAGGGCGGCGAAGGCGATGCCACCGGGGTTGTTGCGGCCGAGCAGGGCGATGCCGATGGCGGTGAAGCCGAGGCCCGCCGGGAAGTCGAGGCTGTAGGTGTGGGAGTCACCGAGCAGCAGCGGCAGGCCCGCGAGGCCGGAGACCGCGCCGGAGATCAGCATGGAGATCAGGACCATGCGCTTGGCGTCGACGCCGGAGGCCGCGGCGGCGGACTCGGAGGCGCCGGTGGCGCGCAGGTCGAAGCCGAAGCGGGTGCGGTTGAGGACGAGCCAGTAGGCGATGCCGAGGGCGATGGCGACGAAGACCATGCCGTAGATCTCGCCGACGTCGGAGCCCAGGTCGATGCCCGGGAACCAGCCGGACTTCTTCATCACGCCGGTCGTCATGTTGTTGCCGACCTGCACGCCCCACACGTTGGAGAGGGTGACGTAGCCGATGACGCTGGTGGCGATGGCGTTCAGCATGATCGTGGCGACGACCTCGCTGACCCCTCGGGTGACCTTGAGGACGCCCGCGATGCCGGCCCAGAAGGCGCCGGTGAACATGGCGACCAGGAGCAGCATCGGGATCTGGAGGGCGGCGGGCAGGCCGACGTTGGCGCCGACCACGGCCGTCATCACGGCGGCGAGCCGGTACTGGCCGTCGACGCCGATGTTGAACAGGTTCATCCGGAAGCCGAGGGCGACCGCGATGGCCGCGATGTAGTACATCGCCGCCTGGTTGACGATCAGCACCTGGATGTCCGAGTACGGCAGCTGCTGGAGCATCAGGGAGTACGGCTCGAACGGGTTGCGGTTCGAGGCGAGCAGCACGATCGACGTCAGTGCGATCGCGAGGACGAGCGCGATGGCCGGGCCGGCCAGCGCGAGGAGCACCCGCTCCTTGTCGAACTTCTTCATCGGGCCTCGTCCTCCGGACCAGCGGCGCCTTCGTGTGCTTCTGGGGCGGTGTCTACGTGTTCCAGGTGGCCGGACGCGGCACCCGTCATGGCGGAGCCCAGCTCCTCCGGGGTGATGGTGGCCGGGTCGGCGTCCGCGACCAGCTTTCCGTCGAAGATCACCCGCAGGGTGTCCGACAGGCCGATCAGCTCGTCGAGGTCCGCGGAGATCAGCAGCACGGCCAGGCCCTCCCGGCGGGCCTCCCGGATGCGGTCCCAGATCTGCGCCTGCGCGCCGACGTCCACACCTCGGGTGGGGTGGGCGGCGATCAGGAACTTCGGGCTGTGGCTCATCTCGCGGCCGACGATCAGCTTCTGCTGGTTGCCGCCGGACAGCGAGGCGGCGGTGACGTCGATACCGGGGGTGCGGACGTCGTACTCCTCGACGATCCGGCGGGTGTCGGCCTGGGCACCCTTGATGTCCAGCCAGAAGCCCTTCGCGTTGGGCTTCTCGGTGACATGGCCGAGGATGCGGTTCTCCCAGAGCGGCGACTCCAGGAGCAGGCCCTGGCGGTGCCGGTCCTCGGGGATGTAGCCGACGCCGGACTCGCGGCGCTTGCGGGTGGCCCACCCGGTGATGTCCTCGCCGAGGAACTCGATCGTGCCGGAATCCGCGTTGCGGGTGCCGATCAGCGCGTCGATCAGCTCGGTCTGGCCGTTGCCCTCGACACCGGCGATGCCCATGACCTCGCCGGCGTGGATGGTGAAGGTGACGTCGTCCAGGACGCGCTTGGCCGCGCCGGGGGCGGTGGCCTCGGTGAGCACGTCGGCGCCGGCCGTGGCACCGGCCGAGCCGGGTGTCGCGGTCTCGGGCTGCGCGCCGAGCTCGCCGAGGGAGGCGCCGCCGCGGGCGTAGACGGTGAGGTCGCGGACGGTGACGACCGGCTTGTCGGTGACCGTGGACCCGGCCGTCTCCGGGGTGGGCAGCTCGCTGCCGACCATCAGTTCGGCGAGCTGGCGCGGGGTGGTCTCGGAGGGGATCGCGGTCCCGACCGTCGTACCGCGGCGGATGACGGTGATGTCGTCGGCCACCGACAGCACCTCGCCGAGCTTGTGCGAGATGAAGATGACCGACAGGCCCTCGGACTTCAGCTCCCGCAGGTTGTCGAAGAGCGCGTCGACCTCCTGCGGGACGAGGACGGCGGTGGGCTCGTCGAGGATCAGGGTCTTGGCGCCGCGGTAGAGGACCTTGAGGATCTCCACGCGCTGCCGTTCGGCGACGCCGAGGTCCTCGACCAGAGCGTCGGGGCGGATGCCGAGGCCGTAGCGGTCGGAGATCTCACGGATCTTCTTCCGGGCGTTGCCGCCGATGCCGTAGCGCTTCTCGCTGCCGAGCACCACGTTCTCCAGCACCGTCAGGTTGTCCGCCAGCATGAAGTGCTGGTGGACCATGCCGATGCCGCGGGCGATGGCATCGGCCGGGGACGAGAAGGAGACCTGCTCGCCGTCGATCGCGATGGTGCCCTCGTCCGGCTTCTGCATGCCGTAGAGGATCTTCATCAGGGTCGACTTGCCGGCGCCGTTCTCCCCGACGAGGGCATGGACGGTGCCCTTGCGGACGGACAGGTGGATGTCGTGGTTGGCTACGACACCCGGGAATCGTTTGGTGATCCCCGCCAGCTCGACCGCGGCTGTCGTCTCTGCGGTGAGCGGAGGGCTGCTGGACGCGTCGATGGCGCACTCTCCTAGGGAAAGGGGCCGCTCTACGCGCGTAGCGCCCCTGCTTTAAATAGTGCCCGGACCTGACCGAGCTTTTACGACTCTCGATCCGTTCCGAGCATTCTGCCGCGCGAACGGGGTGGGTCCCCGCCGTAGACCGTCTGGACGGTACTGGTTCTACGGCAGGGGCGCGGGAAGGTCATCCTCCCCGCACCCCGTTCCGTGGCCGTAACGCTGCCATTACAGCGTTCTTTTGGCCATGGGCCGAGCGGCCCGATGGTGCTGGATCAAGAAGTCTTGACCGTGATGGAGCCGTCCTTGATGCCGGCCTCGGCCTTCTTGAGCGCGGCCTGCAGGGTGGCGTTGTTCTTGAAGGCCGGGTTGGAGTCGGCCAGGCCGACGGAGCCGTTGCTCAGGGAGCCGCGGATCTCGCCGGACAGCGGCTTCTGGTCCTTGATGACGGACTTGGCCAGGTCGTACACCGCGCCCTCGACGTTCTTGAGGGCCGAGGTCAGGATGTAGTTCTTGTACTTCGACAGCGCGGCCTGGTTGTACTGGTCGGAGTCGACGCCGATCGCCCACACCTTGTGCGCGGCGGCGGACTTGATGACGCCCTGGCCGGAGAGACCGGCTGCGGCGTAGACCACGTCGGCACCGGCCGCGATCTGGCCATCGGCGGCGGCCTCGCCCTTGTCGGGGCTGGAGAAGCCGCCCTCCTGGGGAGTCTGGGTCAGGTACTGGGCCTTGACCTTGACGTTCTTCTTGGTGGCCTTGACGCCCTGCTCGAAGCCCGCCTCGAACTTGTGGATCAGCGGCACGTCCACGCCGCCGATGAAGCCGACGGTGTTCGACTTGGTGGTCAGCGCGGCGGTGACGCCGGCCAGGTACGAGGACTGCTCCTCGTGGAAGACCATGTCCGCGACGTTGCTCGCCTGGTCCTGGTTGTCGTCGATGATGCCGAAGGTGACCTTCGGGAACTTCGCGGCGGCCTCCTTGACGGCGGGCGCGTAGGCGAAGCCGACGCCGATCACCGGGTTGTAGCCGGACTTGGCGAGCGTCTCCAACCGCTGCACCTTGTCCGCGTCCGACTCGCCGTCCTGCGGCTCGACGTCCCGGCCGCTGACACCGAACTCCTTGTCGGCCTTCTGGAAGCCGGCGTACGCGGCGTCGTTGAAGGACTGGTCGCCCTTGCCGCCGACGTCGTACGCGAGACCGACACCCTTGGACGCGCCGGCCTTGCCGGTGGACGAGCTGGACGAACTGCCGCACGCTGAAACAGTGACGGCGAGGGCTGCGGTTGCAACGCCTGCAACCGCGATACGGGACACCCGGCGCATGGAACTTGACTCCTTCGTGCAAGCGCCCAAACCAGGCGCTGGTTCCGCGGCAGCGTAACGCGCGTAGACCAGACGGAAAACCCCCAATGTCCGGTCCGTTATCTACCTGTGGCCACAGTCACGGCCAAGGTGACGGACAGCAGTGCGCCCCTTGCGGGAGGCAAGGGGCGCACGGACTGCAACGGCGGGCGGGCGGCCGTACGCGTCGGTACGGCCGCTCTCACCCGGCGACTCATGTATGTCGCATTACTTCGTGTTGACGGTGACCTTGCCGTCGATGATGTCCTGCTTGGCCTTGTCGACGGCGGCGACGACCTTGGTCATGGCCTTGTACTTCGGGTTGGAGTCGGCGAAGCCGACGCCGTCGGTCTTGAGGGTGCCCTCGATGACACCGCTCTCCGGCTTGCCCTGGTAGACGGACTTCACGAGGTCGTACACCGCGCCGCCGACGTTCTTCAGGGCGGAGCCCAGGATGTAGTCCTTGTATTTGGCGAGAGCGCTCTGGCCGTACTGGTCGGAGTCGACACCGATCGCCCAGATCTTGGCGGTGGCGGCGGCCTGGATCACACCCTGGCCGGAGAGACCGGCCGCGTGGTAGATGACGTCGGCACCCGTTTCGATCTGCCCCTGTGCCGCGGCCTTGCCCTTGTCGGGGCTGGAGAAGCCGCCCTCCGCGGGCGTCTGGGTCAGGTACTGCGACTCGATCTTGATCTTCGGGTTGACCGACTTGGCACCCTGGTCGAACCCGGCCTCGAAGGTGTGGATCAGCGGAATGTCCACACCGCCGATGAAGCCGATGTGGTCCTTCTTGGTGGCCGAGGCCGCGGCCACACCCGCGAGGTACGACGACTGCTCCGCCGCGAAGACCATGTCGACGACGTTCTTGGCCGTCACTTCGTTGTCGTCGATGATGCCAAAGGTGATCTTGGGGTACTTGGCCGCGATCTCCTTGACCGCCGGCGCGTACACGAAGCCGACACCGATGATCGGGTTGTAGCCGGCCTTGGCCAGCTGGTCGAGCCGCTGCACCTTGTCGGCGTCGGTCTCGTTGTCGGCGGGCTCGACGTCCCGGCCGCCGATGCCGAACTCCTTCTCGGCCTTCTGGAAGCCGGCGTAGGCGGCGTCGTTGAAGGACTGGTCGCCCTTGCCGCCGATGTCGTAGGCGAGGCCGATGCCCTTGCCGTTGTACTTGCCGGACGAGCCGGTGCCGGAGGCACCGCTGTCCTGGCTGGACTTACCGCATCCGGCAGCCGCGAGGGCGATGACGGCGACCGTCACCGCGGCTTGGGAGAACTTCGTCCTCCGAGAGACAGAACGCACAGCACGTACCCCTTCGTCCCCACGGCACCGTCACCGGCCCGCTTCCCCAACCGGCCACCTGCGGTGGCGATTTCGGCGCACAGTAACGCGCGTAGAAGGGAAGGGGAACGGGGTTTCTCCGGGCCGTTATCGAACCGTGCCGACCCCGGGTTACAAGAAGAGATCATCGGTTACGGCGGGGTGACACAAGGGGACGAATGGACCCCTGTCGGGCATCCTCGTCCCCTGCCGTCCGCTGACCGTTTCTCCGGCGTTCTTCCCCGGCCGTCCACTCCGCCGCCCGTGCGGCCGCCCGTGCCGCCGCTAGCGGGTCGCGTCGATGAGGGCGGCGGCGGTGAACAGCTCCACCCCGACCGTGATGGCCCGCTCGTCGGCGTCGAAGTCGCCCTGGTGCAGGTCACGCACGGTCCGCTCGCCCGGCGTCCGCACCCCGAGCCGCGCCAGCGCGCCCGGCACGTGCTCCAGGTACCAGGAGAAGTCCTCGCCGCCGAGGCTCTGCTCGGTGGTCTCGATGGAGTCGGTGCCACGCCGGGCGGTCATCGCGTCCCGCAGCAGTTCGGTGATCACCGGGTCGTTGACGACCGGCGGCACCCCGCGCACGTAGTTGATCTCGGACTTGGCCCGGTGCAGGGTCGCGATCTCGTCGATCGCCGCGTGCACCACGTCCGGCGCCTGCCGCCAGGCGGCCAGGTCCAGGCACCGCACGGTCCCGGAGAGCTCGGCGTGCTGGGGGATGACGTTGGGCGCGTGCCCGGACTCGATCCGCCCCCAGGTCACGGCGAGCCCGCTGCGGCTGTCCACGCGCCGCGCGATGAGCGCAGGCACGTCGACGGCGACCCGGGCGGCGGCGGTGACCATGTCGGTGGTCAGATGCGGCCGGGCGGTGTGCCCGCCGGGCCCGTCCAGCGCCACCTCGATACGGTCGCAGGCGCTGGTGATGGCCCCGGTCCTGAGCCCGATCCGCCCCGCGTCCACCCGCGGGTCGCAGTGCACGGCGATGATCCGCCCCACCCCGTCCAGCACCCCGGACGCGATGGCGTCGGCGGCACCGCCGGGCAGCACCTCCTCGGCGGGCTGGAAGAGCAGTCGTACGGGCCGCGGCAGCAGCCCCCGCTCGTGCAGCTCGGCGAGGACGAGCCCGGCGCCCAGCACCACGGCGGTGTGCACGTCGTGCCCGCACGCGTGCGCCCGGTCCGGCACGGTGGACCGGTAGGCGCACTCGGCCTTCATGTCCGGGATGGGCAGGGCGTCGATGTCGGCGCGCAGGGCGAGCACCGGCAGCCCGTCGGCCTCCGGCCCGATGTCACAGCTGAGCCCGGTTCCCATGGAGAGCACCCGCGGCCTCAGACCGGCCTTCTCCAGCCGTTCCTTGATCGCGGCCGTGGTGCGGAACTCCTGGTTGCCTAGCTCGGGGTGCATGTGCAGGTCGCGCCGGAAGGCTACGAGTTCGGCGTGCAGCTCCTCGCTGAGCACACCGGGGAGCACATCCCCTGGGAGGTCGGCCTCGGACTCTAGGGACATCAATTGGTTCACCCTCTGAAGGGTAGGACGCCCGGGGGGTCAACTGCCCCGAGATCAACAAAAGTTCAGCCCGTTAGGGGAAGAAAATCTGACCGCGATGGCATGACCTCGGACGTGGCTGGGTAAAACCTATGTTTCCTCTTCCACGGATACCACGCCGCGCGGCAATCACGCCGTTTCTGTCCACCTACCGAAACGGAACCGGGCCGGAACGGCGACTTCGCCACGCGTGCCACGCCCGCCCGGTAGCGTGCGCGACCGTGATGGACCCGGAGACGACCGACTTCATAGAAACCACCCGTACGTCCTACGACGCGATCGCCCAGGACTACTCCGCCGCCTACGCCGGCCCCCCGGACCAACCGGTGGACATGTCCCTGATCGGCGCCTTCGCCCAGCTGGTGAAGGCGAACGGCACCGCCCCCGTGGCCGACCTGGGCAGCGGCCCCGGCCACGTCACCGCCCACCTGAACGAGCTGGGGGTCCCGGCCTTCGGCGTCGACCTCTCCCCCGCCATGGTCGCCCTGGCCCGCGAGGCCCACCCCGCGCTGCGCTTCCACCGGGGCTCGATGACGTCCCTGGACCTGCCCGACGCGACCCTGGGCGGCATCCTCGCCCTCTACTCGATCATCCACGTCCCCGACGCCCACCTGCCGGCGACCTTCGCCGGCTTCCACCGCGTCCTGGTCCCCGGCGGCCACGTCCTGCTGGCCTTCCAGAAGGGCGAACAGCCCGGCCTCCACCTCACCGAACGCTTCGGCCACGAGATCGACCTCCACTACTACTGGCGCCCGGCCTACGCGGTGGGCGACATGCTCGCCAAGGCGGGCCTGGAGGTGGCGGCCACCCTGATCCGCGAGCCGCTCGGCCAGGAGAAATGGCCCCGGGCGTTCGTACTGGCCCGCAAGCCCTGACCGTACCGGGGGGTACGGCGGCCGGAGACATCAGATCTGAGCCACCTGAGTACGGTGCACACACTCGGTGACGACATCCCGCAGGCTGCCGGTGTCGGCCAGCAGCCGCCGCTGCTCGTCGGCGCCGTTGCCGTCCCGCAGCAGCCGCTGAACGGCCTCCTCCACCATCGCCAGGTCGCCGCTGTCCGCGAGGGCGTCCCGGGTGTGCGCCAGCAGGGCGCCCAGGACCGCCTCCGCCGGCCGGGGCCGCAGGGTGACGGGATCGAGCAGTTTCCCGTCCAGCCCCGAGCGGGCGGCGCGCCAGCCGGCCATCCGCGCCAGTCCCACGCCGTGGTCCACGGGCTCCTGACCGGCCCGCCACTCCCGCCCCGCGGTCTCCACCAGGGCACGGGCCAGCGCGGCCACGAGCACGGCGGTCCCGGCGCGCAGGCACACGTCGGCGACCCGGATCTCCACGGTCGGATAGCGCCGGGCGAGCCGGGCGTCGAAGTAGACCATCCCCTCGTCGAGGATGACGCCGGTGGCCACCATGTCCGCGACCAGCCGGTGGTAACGCTCCGCGGACCGGAACAGCTCGGCCGGCCCGGCGGACGGCCAGCGCGCCCACACCCGGCTGCGGTAACTGGCGTACCCGGAGTCCCGGCCCTGCCAGAAGGGGGAATTGGCGCTGACGGCGACGAGCACGGGCAGCCAGGGCCGCACCCGGTCCAGCACTCCGACCCCCTCCTCGTCCGAGTCCACGGAAACATGCACATGACATCCGCAGACCAGTTGCTCCCGGGTGGCGATCCCGTACTGCTCGGCCATCCACTGGTAGCGCCGGTTGACGCTGACGGAGGGGCTGACCGGCAGCGGCGAGCTGGCCAGCGCGGTAACGGCGCACCCCATCTCCCCGGCGAGCCGCGCGGCCTCCTTACGGCACCGCACGATCTCCTCTCCCAGGTCCGTCATCTCCGACTGCGGCTGGGTGGCGAACTCCAGCATCTGCCCGTAGAGCTCCTTCTCGAACACCTCCTGCCCCGGATCCGCCAACGCGGCCCGGGCCAGCACCGCGGCCGCCGACGCCTTGGGCTCCCCCGTCTCCGGGTCCACGAGCAGAAGCTCCTCCTCCACTCCGACGGTACGCACCCGGGGCCACCCTCCATCCGTGCCACCGCCGAACGCGGCAGCCTCTGCACCCCCGACTTCCCACGCCGGCCGGGTGGACACCTGCCGGGAGCGGGCGGCCCGACGCTCACTCACGTGGAGCGGGGCCACGCCCGTGGCAAGGCCGTGATCACCGTGGCGTGAGCACGCCGCCGGCTACGCCGGGCTCGCCACCGCCGTCAGTCGGTGTACGTCCTTCGCCGTGCCGGTGACCCCGGAGAGGAACCCCTGGGCGCGCGGCGACGCGTTCTCCGTCAGCCAGGCCGGGTCGATGTCGCAGACCGCGACGCGGACGCCCGTGCCGACCAGGGCCAGGGGGAGGGTGTGGACGACCGTCGAGGGGAAGCTCAGGATCGTACGGCCGATCGGGCCGCGGCGGGCGATCAGTTCGAGGGGGAGGTCCGGGCGGACTATCTCCAGTCCCGTCTCGCCCGCGAGGCGGTGGAGTTTCTCCGTGCTCTCCCTGCGGTGGGCGAAGTAGCGGGTGGCGCCGTGTGCCTTCGCCAGGGTCTGGACGGCCTCCAGGTAGCGGTCGCCGTCCACGACGCCGGTCTCCACCAGGGAGGTGCCGACCATGTCGGCGCCCTTGGTGATGCGCGGCGGCCCGAAGCGGGCCCTGGTCCAGCCGAAGTCGTTGGCGGTGACCGTCACGCCCGCCGGGGTCTCCGTCACCGGCATGGAGGAGAAGACCTCCACCCGGCGGCGGTCGCTGGGCGTGAGACGGCGGCGCGCGGAGGAGGAGACGGGGGCGAAGAGCAGGTCCCGGGCGCCCGGGCGGCCGCCCTTGCGGTGCCAGCGGACCAGGCGTTCGCCGCGCGCCAGCTGGGCCACGAACTCCATCGTCGCCGTGCCGTCGTCGACGACGACCAGGTCACGGGCGCGGGTGATGGTCAGGAGCAGCTGCACGTAGCGGGAGAAGGGATCGCCCATCACGATGCGGTCGGCCCGGCGGAGCGAGCCCGCCAGGCCGCCGATCGTCTGGAAGGGGGCGGTGGTGCCGCCCCGGGCTTCCTCCCAGCGGACCCGGTATCCCTCGTCACGGGCCAGGTCCGCCATACGGCGCAGCTGGCCCCGGGTCATGGGGTCCGTCGGGGACAGGACGACGATCGTGAGTTCCGCGCCGGGTGCCGCCGCCGATATGGCGACCGACGCGCGACGGGCCTGCGAGGGCACCGTCGGCACCGCCCCGCGCAGGGCGTGGACATGCGCCCACTCCAGCACGTTCAGCAGCTGCACCGGACTCTCGACGAACGCGAGTGTGGGGGGGCCGGGGTTCCCGGCGCGGGGGCTCATCGACGTACGACCGTCCCGTCGTCGTAACACAACAGACGTAACTTCAGGATCTCAGCGGTGTCAGACCTGGACCGGCTCGCCGGCCGCCGCGGCGATCTCCGCCTCGGCGACGACACCGGTGACGCGGCGCAGCTTCTTCATCGGGCCGAGCTCGGAGTCGTAGACCTTCTTGACGCCGTCACCGAGGGAGGCCGAGATGGTGCGGATGTCGCGGACCAGGCGGGTGAGGCCCTGCGGCTCGACGGAGGCGGCCTGGTCGGAGCCCCACATGGCGCGGTCCAGGGTGATGTGGCGCTCGACGAACGTGGCGCCGAGGGCGACCGCGGCGAGGGTGGTCTGCAGGCCGGTCTCGTGGCCGGAGTAGCCGATCGGGACGTTCGGGTACTCCTTCTCCAGCGTGTTGATCACGCGGAGGTTGAGCTCCTCGGCCTTCGCCGGGTAGGTGGAGGTGGCGTGGCAGAGCAGGATGTTGTCCGAGCCGAGGACCTCGACCGCGTGGCGGATCTGCTTCGGGGTGGACATGCCGGTGGAGAGGATGACCGAGCGGCCGGTGGCGCGCAGCGCCTTCAGCAGCTCGTCGTCCGTCAGGGACGCGGAGGCGACCTTGTGGGCCGGGACGTCGAACTTCTCCAGGAAGGCGACGGCCTCGGTGTCCCACGGGGAGGCGAACCAGGCGATGTTCTTGCTCTTGCAGTACTCGTCGATCTGGCGGTACTCGTCCTCACCGAACTCCACGCGGTGGCGGTAGTCGATGTAGGTCATGCGACCCCAGGGGGTGTCACGCTCGATGTCCCACTGGTCGCGCGGGGTGCAGATCTCCGGGGTGCGCTTCTGGAACTTGACGGCGTCACAGCCGGCCTCGGCGGCGACGTCGATCAGCTTGAAGGCGTTCTCCAGCTCACCGTTGTGGTTGATGCCGATCTCGCCGCAGATGTAGACGGGCTGACCGGGGCCGACCTCACGGGAACCGAACGTGCGCAGACGGGAGTTGCTCATGACTGTGGGGTGTCCTTACTTCGGGAGGGAATCGAGAGAGGGGCCGAGGATCCAGCTGGCGATCTCTCGGATCGCGCCGTCGCCACCCGGGACGGTGGTGACCGCGCGTGCGGCGCCGCGTACGACGTCGTGGGCGCTCGCGACCGCCACGGGCCAGCCCACGAGGGCGAAGCACGGGAGGTCATTGACGTCGTTTCCGACGTAGAGCACGCGCTCGGGAGCGATGCCCTGCTCCTCGCACCACTGCTTGAGTGCGAGGTCCTTGCGGTCGATGCCGTGCAGGACCGGAATCTGTAGCTTCCGGGCCCGGGCGGCGACGACCGGGTTCTGCTCCGTGGAGAGGATCAGCATCTTCAGCCCGCTCTTGCGCAGGGCGGCGATGCCGAGTCCGTCGCCGCGGTGCACGGAGACGAACTCCTTTCCATCGGCGTCGATCAGCACCCGGTCGTCGGTCTGGGTGCCGTCGAAGTCCAGTACGACCGCGTCGATGTCGTCGGCGGTCGGCAGCGAACCGGGGCGGTCCGCGTCGAAGAGGCCGGCCAGCGCGCGGGCGCGGGCCAGGTCGTGCGGGTCGTCGATCTCCAGCACGCGGGCCGGGTCGGTGCGCACCAGCTCGGTCTGGCCGAAGAAGCGGTGCCGGTGCTCGCGGAAGCCCTCGGCGCGCATCGCGTAGGCGGCGCCGGTCTCCAGGAAGTCCTGGGGACGGTCCTGGCGGCGGGGGCGGAAGGACTTGTCGTGGTTGACGCCGAAGCCGCCGCTCGCCGAGGCCGCGTCGGCGTCACCAACAGCCGGTACCGGCACCGGGGCGTCCACCTCGTCACGCCAGACGAAGCCGTGGAAGGGCGCCACGGTCAGGGCCGTGTCGGCGCCGTTCTCGACGATCGCGCCGGCCACCCCGTCGATGTCCTCGCGGATGATGAACGGGCTGGTGCACTGCACGAGCAGGACCACGTCCACCGGGGCGCCGTGCAGCGCCTCGTGGGCGTCCATGGCGTGCAGGACGGCGGCCTCGGAGGTGGCGGTGTCACCGGCGATGGCGGCGGGACGCAGCACCACCTCGGCGCCGGCGGACCGGGCGGCCGCGGCGATCGCCTGGTCGTCGGTGGAGACGACGACGTCGGTCACCAGGCGGGAGGCGCGGCACTCGCGGACGGCGCGGGCGACCAGCGGGACGCCGCCGACCGGGAGGAGGTTCTTCGCGGGCACGCCCTTGGAGCCGCCGCGCGCGGGGATCACGGCGAGTACCCGGGGTACGACGGCCGTTTCGGGGTGGGACATCGGCTCTGTTCCTTCGGATGCGTGGAGCTGGGCTCCTTGGCGCGGGATCCGGTCGCTCACAGCTCTCCCATTCGTCGGATCACGGGGGCCACCCGCTGGACGCCGTGGCGGTAGGCGCCGCGTGCGGCCCGGCGCACGATCTGGCGGACGGGGCCCGGGGCCTTGTCGGCGGCGGGCGCGCCGGGCAGCGGTACGCCGTCGGGGCCGAGGTGGTGGCGGGCCAGGATGCCGGGCAGGTAACCGGGCGCGGTCTCGGGTGTGTAGTACGGGTTCAGGGGCGGCAGGCCGCCGGGCCGGGCGAGCAGCTTGGCGATCCGCTCGCGGCCGGCGTCGAACGCGGTGGCGTAGGAGCCGTCGGCGGCGACGCCCTGTCGTGAGACCCACTCGGCGTCGGGCACCGGGCGGTGTCCGGCGTCGAGCTGGTCCCAGGAGGCGAGGCAGCCGGAGCCGACGAAGTGGTGGTTGCCGAACGTCTCGCGGACCCCGAGGTCGGTGAGGACCACGGTGGGGATCCGCCGGTGCAGGGCTTCCAGAGCGGCCGTCGAGCTGACGGTGACCAGGAGGTCCGTGCGGTCGAGTACCTCGCCCATGTGCCCGTACACCAGACGGAAGTTGGCGGGCACGTCCTTGCCCTGGACCAGCTTCTGGTACGGCAGTTCCTCGATGTGGGTGGTGTGCTCGCCGGGCTTGGAGCGCAGCTTGAGCAGCACCTCCCGCTCGGGGTGCTGACGGGCGTGCCGGATGAGGCGGTTGAGCAGGTACGTACGGTCCTTGCGGCTCTCGGGGACCGAGGGCTGGGCCGCGAACACCACGGTGTAGGGCTCGTGTTCACCTTCGTAGGGGTCCCCGCCGAGGAACGGCAGCGCGACCTCGGTCACCGAGGAGGAGTCCGCGCCGACCCCGTCGTACACGGCCCGGAAGCGGTCCGCGTCCTGGCGGGAGTTGGCGAGGACCAGGTCCGCGCCGTGCCGCAGCAGCAGACCGTCGGCGAGCTTCTCGTAGACGACGCCGACATAGCCGGTGACGACGACGGGCCGCTTCTCGCGGCCGGCGAAGACGCTGCGCAGCCCGTGCAGCATCGCCTGCACCCCGCCGCCGACGAGGGAGAGGACGAGGATGTCGTACGACTCCGTGCCCTCGGGGTCGGCTTCCGTGCCCGAGGGCCCGGCTTCCATGGCACGCAGGAACTCGACGGCCGTCACTTCGCGGAGCGAGTCCGCGTGGACGCCGACCTCCTGGAGCTGGCGGGCGGTGGGGGTGGCACGGCCGCGCAGGAGGTAGCCGTCGAGCCGGACGTCCGAGTTGTCGCTTTCGTTGGGGATCAGGCGCTTCGCGGTGAGCGCCCCCCACTTCCACCGAGTATCGGAATCCGCCAGGACGGCCACCCGCAGGGACTTCGTTGCACTTGCTGGCACATCCAAGACGCTAGGAAGCGTTTCCGAGGATCTCCCGAACCCGAATCCAACAAAGGGTTAACAACACATCGCCGAATGGCGAATCAGCCCGGGATAAGCCTCGAAAAAGCCCCGATTCATAGCTTCGACACATGTCGTTCACCTGGTGTCAAGACAACGGTCAGGACGGATGACGGGCGCCCCTCTAACGTCCCCCACGTGGTCAAGCTCTCCGTCATCGTGCCGTTCTACAACGTGCAGCAATACGCGCCCGACACCCTGAGGAGCCTGCGCGCGAACGCGCGTGAGGACTTCGAATTCATTCTCGTCGACGACTGCTCGACCGACGGGACACCAGAGATTCTCGCGCGAGCCGAGCGCGAGCTGCCAGGCGCGGTCCATGTCAGACACGAGCTGAACGGAGGGCTGGCCACCGCGCGCAACACCGGCATCGACAAAGCACGCGGCGAGTACGTCACCTTCCTGGACGGCGACGACTGGCTCGCGCCCGGCTACTACCCGGACCTGGTGACCGCGATCGAGTCGCTGGGCTGCGACTTCGTCCGTACCGACCATGTGCAGTGCACCGCGCGCGCACGGGTCGTGCACCGGGTGCCGGTCGGCCGCCGCAACACCGTCATGAACCCGCGGGAGGCGATCCTGCCGACCGACCGGACCACCTCCGTCGACTACGCGTACGCGTGGGCGGGGGTCTACCACCGCCGTCTGGTGGACAAGGGGCTCGTCCACTTCACGGACGGCCTGCGCACGGCCGAGGACCGGCCGTGGATCTGGAAACTGCACCGGGAGGCCGAGTCCTTCGCGGCGGTGAACCTGCTCGGCGTCTTCTACCGGCGTGGCGTAGCCTCGTCACTCACGCAGATCGGAGATGTCCGTCAGCTCGATTTCATTCGCGCGTTCGACCAGGTGATCGAGGAAACCGCAGAGGACGCGGACGCGAAGGAACTCCTGCCGAAGGCCGTCCGTACCTACTGCGCCATCATTTCCCATCACCTGGGATCCATCGAAAGGTTCGAGCCCGCGGTGGCGAAAAAGCTGAAATCCATGAGTGCCGCCGCACTGCGGCGCATGCCGCAGGACGTGCTGGACGAGGCCCTGGACTCCATGGACCTCCAGCGCGCCACCAAGCTGCGCCGGCTGCGCCGCCGTCCCGCTCCCGCGGGGGCCGCCGCGTGACGACCCAGATCTTCCAGGCGTCCACCCTCTACGGCACGGCCACCCTCGCCGCCGCCCTGGACTCCGGCGCCTTCCGCCCGGCCGACCGGCGCATCCTGCTGGTCTGCAACAACGCGGCCACCCCGGAGACCACTCCGGGCCTGGACGCGGCGCCGGGCTTCGAGCGGCTGCGCGACCGCTTCGACGACGTGATCTCGTACAACGAGACGATCTTCCCGTTCCACCCCGGTGGCTGGGCCCCGCGCCCGGAGGACTTCCCACTGTGGGAACGCTTCCTGCGCCACGAGTGGCGGCTCGGCGACGACGACGTCGAGTTCGCCGTCGAGTCGATCCAGGTCAACCCCTCGCTCAGCCTCACCCAGATCTTCATCGGCGCCCCGGTCACGGTCTACGCCGACGGCCTGATGAGCTACGGCCCGACCCGCAACAAGATCGACCCGCTGGTCGGCACCCGGGTGGACCGGGTCCTCCACCTCGACCTGGTGCCGGGTCTGAAGCCGATGCTGCTCACCGAGTTCGGTGTCCCCGGCGAGGTCGTGCCGACCCCCGCCTTCACCAAGGTGCTGGCCGAACTGGCCCCCAGCGGCGACGAGTTGCCGCAGATCGAGGAACCGGCCCTGCTGCTCGGCCAGTACCTCTCCGCGCTCGGCATCCTCTCCCCCGAACAGGAGGAGGACCTGCACGTCCGGATGTTGAAGGGCGCCGTCGAACTCGGCCACACCAAGGTCGTGTTCAAGCCGCACCCCTCCGCCCCGGCCCGCTTCGTGCACACCCTGGAGCAGGAGGCCGAGAGGCTCGAGGTCGACCTCACCGTCCTGGACACCACGGTCCTCGCCGAGGTGCTGTACCAGAAGATGCGCCCCGCGCTGGTCGTCGGCTGCTTCTCCACCGCGCTGCTCACCGCCTCCGCGCTGTACGGCCTGCCGACCGCCCGGATCGGCACCGACACGCTCCTCGACAAGCTCACCCCGTACGAGAACAGCAACCGCGTCCCGGTCACCGTCGTCGACGCGCTGCTGCCCTCGCTCACCGACCGCAAGGCCGTCGAGGAGCAGCGCGCGCTGCTGACCGTCGGGGAACTCACCGATCTGCTCCGGGCGGTGGGCTTCGCGATGCAGCCGAAGATCCACCCGCAGCTGCGCCAGGAGACCGAGCGCTATCTCACCAAGCACCTCAACGACACGACCATCCGCTACTTCAAGCGCAAGCGCCTGACCTCGCTCGCGCTGCCCGGCGGGCTTCCGGCCCAGCTGGGCTTCCTGCCGCGCAACGCGACGGTGCGGCGGATGGCGCGCAAGGCGCGCAACCTGAGGCGGGTCGTGCGCCGGTAGCTCCGCTGGTAGCGCCGTGTCAGGTCGTCGTTCGGCTGCGGCGCCGTGGTGGCTGGTCGCGCAGTTCCCCGCGCCCCCAGGCGGCGGCTGCGCCGCCGATCAGGGGCGGGTCCGAGTCCGGACCCGCCCCTTCGGTGTCACCTGGCCAGGATCTTCTTGATCGTGGCCGCGTTCTCCTGGGTGACCTTCCACAGCTGTTCCTGCCGGTCGTGCACGTCGGCGACGGTACGGCTGTGGTTGTCGAGGATGCCGATCGCGCGCTCGGTGAGGATGTCGCCGAGGTCGCGCTCGTGCACCGAGACGCCCCACTCGGGCCGCTCGATGTCGTTCAGGAAGTACGCCATCTTCGGGTGCGAGATGAGCGAGATGATGGGCGTGCCGACCCCGAACGGGATCATGCCGGCGTGCCCGCGCATGCCGATGACCAGGCGGGTCTTGGCGTACGTCTCACGGATCTCGTCGTTGGAGAAGTCGTACATCGGGATCACCGGCAGCGAGATGCCGTGCTCGCGGCGCAGGTCGAAGGCGATCTTCTCGTCGTCCAGCGAGTGCGCGACACACTTGACCTCGGTGTGCGCGCCGATCTTGCGGACGGCCTTGGCCATCTCGGCGAGGAAGTGCGCGTAGTCGTGGCCGAAGCGCAGCCCCGCGCGGTCGTAGGCCGCGTTGAGCAGGACCGTGTCCTCGCGGTACGCCGGGTCGGTCCAGCCGGTCACCAGCTGGCGCATGACCGTGGTCGGGCAGGGCTGGAAGACGACCTTGTCCTGGAGCTCCGGCGGGAGCATGCCGCGGACCTTGGCGATGGAGCCATGGTTGCGCAGGCCGAAGAAGGACGACTTCTCGACCAGCAGCCGCAGGCTCTCGTTGAACCGGGTGGCGCGGTAGGACTGGCCGTCGAAGGCGTTGAAACCGACCGCGTAGATCATGATCGGCACGTCGATGGCGCGCAGGTGCTCGTCCGGGACGTTCCACTGCCAGGCGCTGTTGCCGTTGGGCATGGTGTCCGGGATGAACAGACCGCCGCCGCCGATGACCAGACCCCGGCGGGCGTTGACCCGCTCCAGGGCGGCCTGGTCGAAGTAGCGGTGGGCGTGCACCGAGTGCCAGCGCCGGGAGGAGGTGTCCGGGCCGAAGCCGAGCCGGACGGTCTCCGGGAGCAGCTTGTCGCCCGCGTTGCCCTGCCGGTCCATGTAGAACGCGACGTGCGCCAGCTGGTCCTCGGCGCTGCCCTGCTCCTGGGAGGGGACGGCGGCCGCGCGCTGCGCCCACAGGCGGCTGGGGCGGTGCGTGGGGTCGACGGTGAGGCCGGCGGTGGCGTACCGGAGGGCCTCGGTGTTGTCGCCGTGCACCCAGGCCATCTGGGCGAGCCGGGAGAAGGCGGTCGCGGCCCGGTTGGGGGCGGCGCTGGCGAGCAGCAGCTGGGTCTTGGCCTCGTCGTAGCGGGAGACGCTCATCAGGGCGTGGCCGAGCACCTCGTGCGGCCAGGCCTCGTCCAGCGGTATGCGGACGCTGCTGAGCACGTCGACGGCGTCCTGGTAGTCGCCGGCCGCGATGTGCGCGGCGGCCACCTTGCGGGCGATCTCCACGTCCCCGGTGCGCTTGACGTGCGGGGTGCCGAAGTGGACGACCAGGTCGTGGTGGAGGCCGCCGGAGGAGGCGAAGTAGGCCGCGTGGAAGTCGGCGTCGTTCATCTCGAACTCGCGCCAGCGGTCCTCGGCCTGCGCGTAGCCGGACTCGCCGCCCTGCCAGGGCTTGTGCCGCCCGGTGAAGTGCAGGATCTTCGTCTCCTCCGGGACCGGGAGGTCGCCGGAGAGCCGCCGCTTGACGAAGTTGTACTTGGCGTCGAGGCGGACGAAGTCGCCGTCCAGGACGGCGTTCAGGATGCCCTGGTCGTGCTTGTCCAGCTCGTACTCGCCGCTGCGGCCGGTCTTGTCGATCTTCGCGCAGAACTCGTCGGACAGGTACTCCTTCTGGATCACCAGAAGACCGGAGTTCAGCTTGTGCTGCCCGTAGAAGAACTGCGGCACGGCCGCGAGGCCCTCGCGCAGCTCCAGGAGCTCGCCGAGACCACCGAGGACGACCATGTCGGTGTCCAGGGTGATGACGGTGTCGTAGTCGCGCAGCCGGAAGATGTCGAGAATGAAGTACGCCTTGCGGACCAGGTAGTTGTCCTGGTCGCCCTTGACGTACGAGTCGTAGTGCGTGTCGTTGACCCGCTGCAGCACGATCCGCGGGTGCAGGGCGCGGATCTTCGCGATGGAGGCCGGGCGCAGGTCGTCGTAGAGCACGACGAAGTCCTCGCAGACGCCCGGGTTGGACAGGGCGAGGCTGCGCAGCAGGACCAGGAAGCCGGGGAGGTAGTTCTCGTCCACGTAGGACGCGAACGCGATCCGGCGCTTCTTGGTGAGGGCGCTCGCGTTGGTGTTCGGTATCGCCGGGGTGAAGGTGGTCGTCATCGCAGGGAGATCCTCATGTCGCTCACGCTCTGGGCCCGCTGCATGACCCAATCCTTCTCGCTGGTGTATTCGTGCACGGAGGTGATGGCCAGCTTCATGGCCTCCTGCACGCGGTAGGCGCCGCTCTCGTAGAAGTCGAACCCGATCAGGTCCAGGGTCGGGCTGACGTCCAGGAAGTCCAGCAGCCAGAGCATGTTGAAGCCCGAGGTCGGGATGCCCGACCAGGCGTCGGCGCCGATCTGCCCGATGTTGCGCATCGGCCAGCGCAGCGACTCGTCGGCGAGGTACTTCTGGGCGCCGGGCACCAGCTTGTTGCGCAGCGAGTGCTTCCAGTCACCGGAGACGCCGCCGAAGATCAGCCGGGTGGTCACCGGCTTCTCCCAGTTGAAGGCGTGCTTGTGGATGCTGACGTGGATGTCGGTGCGCTCACCGGTGTGCTTCGGGTCGATCTTGTACGAGTTGAAGCGCACGACCAGGTCGTAGTCGTCGATCTCCTTGCCCATGCCGCTGGCGCCCACCCGGCCCGAGTTGGCGATCAGGCAGATCGACTTGCCGGCGATCTGGTTGCGGAACTCCCCGAGGGTGATCCACTGCACGCCGTCGAAGGTCGGGTTGCCGACCGGGCCGCGCATCCGGATCCGGCGCTGCTCGGCGTAGAGCGCGACCGCGTCGGTGAGACCGGCGTCACCGCCCTCGGCGAGGCGCAGGTCGAGGTACTGGCTGAGCAGTTCCTGCCGGTCGTTCACCGGCGCCTCGTCCGCGGCCAGGGCGAGCAGGGCGCCCACCAGGCGGGGCTCGGCGGCCTTCCAGTCACCGACGGCCTGCAGGGCGAGGCCCTCGGCCCAGGTGGCCGTGGAGGGCTCGCGGACGTGGTCCGTGGCGGCGGGGACCTGGCGCCCCAGGAGGTCCAGGAGTTCGCGTTCGCGTTCGGCGGCGCGGCGCAGGCCGGAGATCCGGTTGGCGACGCCGAAGCCGTCCTCCTGGGTGAGTTCGAGGTAGCGCTCGTAGGCCTCGACGGCCTCGCTCTCCTCGCCGAGTCCCTCCAGGATGCGGGCGCGCAGCCGCCAGCCGGCGCGGGAGTTCTTGCGCTGGGCGAGCACGGTGTCGCTGATCACCAGGGCGAGGTTCAGCTCGTCGTTGTAGCCGCACTCCAGGGCCTTGTTGGCGACCGCGAGCAGGGCGTCCAGCAGGTCGTTGTTGATGCCGCCGGAGGGGCTCGCCGCGCCCTTGACGGCGCGCTTGAGAAGCGCCGTCGCGCCGCCGGCCGGGGCCGGCGCGGGCGTGGTGGTGCCTTCCGTGGCGACGACCACCAGCAGTTTGCGCAGCTGCTCCGCCAGCTCCGCGCGACGGCGGTCGAGGCTGCCGACCACTTTGCCGCTGTGCACAGCGCAGGCGTGCAGGCAGTCGTCCAGCTCCCCTCCGCGCGCAGGTGCCCGCCTGTTCTGGACCCTCGTCATAGCTCTCCTGATTTTGCCAAGCAAAGCTTGTGCAACTGCTGTGTGTGGTGGGGTGCCCCGCACAGGGGGGATGGATGGAGAAACTAGGAAGCCAAAACGACCATATGGTTAACGAATCCCGACGGGTAAGAGAATGGTTAGCAGGTTCACCGCGCACTTCCTATGGTTCCCCCAGGTGACGGTATGGGACTTCCACGTCCCGGGGACTCTGTGAACAGATCGGATGATTAACCGCCCGGGACCGGGTAGGTGTCTCGGACCATGTCTCTCGCAACCCCCACAAAGGCGCTCCCGCCTGCGAAGATTGCCGTCGCACCGGCCCCACCCGGACGACCGCGCCCCCGACTCCTGGCCCTCGACGGACTGCGGCTGCTGGCCGCGCTGATGGTCTGCCTCTACCACTACACAGGGCGCGGCGGAGTGGTCTCCGCGTCCTGGCACCAGAACCCCGCCCACGTCTTCCCGACCCTGTCCCGGGCGGCCGTCTACGGCTGTCTCGGCGTCGAGTTCTTCTTCGTCATCAGCGGCTTCGTGATCTGCATGAGCAGTTGGGGCCGCTCCCTCGGCGACTTCTTCCGCTCCCGCGTCGCCCGCCTCTACCCCGCCTACTGGGTCGCGCTGGTGCTGATCACCGGCGCGTCCCTGGTCCTGCCGGCCGTGGTCCACGCCGTCCGGCTCGACGAGTTCCTGGTCAACCTGACCATGCTGCAACAGCCGATGGGCGCGCCCCGCGTCCTCGGCGTGTGCTGGACGCTCTGGGTGGAGGTGCGCTTCTACGCGCTGTTCGCGCTGCTCGTCGTGGTGCCCGGCGTCACCTACCGCAGGGTGGTGCTGTTCTGCTCGGTGTGGACCCTGGCCGCCGTGCTCAGCACCTCGGCCGGCGGCCCCTGGACCGACCTGGTCGTCATGCCGCAGTACGCCCCGTACTTCATCGCGGGCCTGGCCCTCTACCTGGTCCACCGCTTCGGCGGCGGGGTGCTGCCCTGGGGCATCGTGGCGCTCTCCTGGATCCTCGGACTGCGCACGGCCACGGAGGGGCTGTGGCACGCCGGTTCGCCCCGGAACCCGTACGTGGTGATGCTCGTCGTCACGCTGGCCTACGCCGCGGTGGCGGCGGTGGCGGCGGGCTGGACGCGCTGGGCCGCCTGGCCCTGGCTGACCACGGCCGGGGCGCTGACGTACCCGTTCTACCTCGTGCACGAGCACCTGGGCTGGTTCGTGATCCGGGTGCTGCACCGGGGCTGGGGGCTGCCGCCGTGGCCCACGCTGGCGTTGACGGTGCTCGGCATGCTGGGCCTGGCCTGGCTGATCCACCGCTATGTGGAGCGGCCGTTCGGGCCCCGGCTGAAAACGGCGTTGAAGGGCGATTCCCGCACCCGGCATCCGGTCTAGCCGACCCGCTCGGTATCGCCGGAGGCAGCGAATTCGGCGCCTTGCCGACGAGTTGCGGCTCGTCGGCAGGGCGCCGTGCCGGAAAATGATTTGACTTTGCGGCATCCTTGCCTTCCTACGCCTTCTCGGCCACGCCGAATGCCTCCTTTGCCCGGCATTTCGGGACTCGGTGAACAAACAGGCCGGCGCTGCTCACAGACGCGCACCCACCCCGGTTCACCGCCCTTTCTTCGCATTGGTCCGCAATGCGCTCCGCGAGCCGGACACGACGGACGAATTCGAGTTTAATTCCAATACCTCTTTCCGTACCTGGAGGCCCTCCGTCCCATTGACGCGAGCGGCCGATAACCATGCTTGTGAGATCGACTCGTGCACTCCTAGCGTGAGCCCGGAACAAGCCCGGCAAGATCGAACCGAACAGAGGAGAGCTCGTGAAGTCTCGTTTCCGCCTGTCGGCCGCTGCCGCTGTGGTGTCCCTGGCGGCGTTCGGCGCGGTGGGGGTCTCCACCTCGCCCGCGTCCGCCGCGACCGCCACCTGTTTCGGGTACACCGGAAACCTCAACGAATACGGCGCGGACTTCGTGGACTGGCAGTACGGGCCGGACGAATGCTTCGGCGTGGCCCCGTCCGGAACCATCTGGCACACCTGGTCGGGCGCGGGCGGCTGGAAGGAAATGCCGGGCGACGGAAAAGCCCTGGCCACTGTCGGCTACTTCGAGTCCTCCGCCGGGAAGGCCATCAAGGTCGTGACTGCGGCCGGCAACTACTACTGCAACTACGACGACTACGCGACCAATACGTGGGGCGGCTGGTACCGGACGAGCACCGACCACTGCTGAACCGGAAAAAACCCGTTCCCGGGCGGTTGCGCAACCGCCCGGGAACGGGTTTTTTTCGACTGGGACCGTGTACCACGGAACCGAGTTCCTGTCATTTTCTTTTTTCACGGTGCGCGGACCCGGTGCGCCGACGACACGGATTTCCTCGTCACACGCCGTACCGAGCCCCGACACCCGCGATGATGATCTCCAGGCCGGTTTCGAACTGGCTGTCGTAGTCGGTGAAGATCTCCCGGCCCGCCGCCGCCGACAGCGGGAAGTCGGCCAGCAGGCGGGCCCGTTCCTCCATGTCGTAGCCCTCTCGGCGTTCGCCGGGGAGGGGCTGGACGCCCTGTTCCTCCGTCACGAAGCCGATGGTGTAGGCGTTGGCCATCGCGCCGATCACGGCCGCCTGGGCGAGGGTGAAGCCGGCCTCCGTCATGACGCGCAGGTACGCCTCCTGTACGCCGGCGTGGTCGATGCCCGTGAAGCGCGAGCCGCTGTAGACCTTGGCGCCGTCGCGGTAGCCGAGCAGGGCCGCACGCAGCCCGCCGCTCATGGTGCGCAGCACGTTCTGCCAGGTGCCGGAGGGGTCGAGTCGCGCGTCCGCGACCATCCGGCGGTACATCTCCGTCGCCATCTCGTCGAGCAGCGCCTGCTTGTCCTTGAAGTGCCAGTACAGAGCGGGCGCCTTGACGTCCAGCTCCTTGGCGATGGCCCGCAGGGTCAGCCCGTCCAGGCCGACCTCGTTCAGCAGGCGCAGGGCCGTGTCGGCGACCCGGCGGCGGTCGAGGGGTGCGCGTCGTTCCGTACTCACGCTTGACAGCTTAACAGCGTTAAGGGCAGCCTTGTCGCCGACGGCACTTAACGACGTTAAGGAGATGTGTGATGGACGTCCTGATCGTGGGCGCGGGCCCCACCGGACTCACCCTCGGTATCGACCTCGCCCGGCGCGGGGTGGACGCGCTGGTCGTGGAGGCGGGCGAGAAGCTGTTCGCCGGCTCGCGCGGCAAGGGGATCCAGCCCCGCACCCAGGAGGTCTTCGACGACCTCGGGGTGCGCGATGCGCTCCGCGCGGCCGGCGGCCCCTACCCGCCCCAGCTGTTCTGGAAGAACGGCGAGCCGCTGGAGACACAGCCGATCTTCGACGAGGTGGCGGCGGACGAGGGCGCGCCGTACACCGATCCGCTGATGGTCGCGCAGTGGCGGACGCAGGAGGTGCTGTACGCACGGCTGCTGGAACTCGGCGGCCGGGTCCGGTTCGGGCAGGCCCTGACGGGTCTGGAACAGGACGCGGAGGGGGTGACCGCCCACTTCGCCGACGGTACGACCGCCAGGGCGCGCCATGTGGTGGCGGCGGACGGAGGCCGGTCTGCCGTACGGCGTGCGGTGGGCGTCGCGATGACCGGCGAGTCGGTCGACCCGAACCCCTTCCTGGTGGCCGACCTGCGGGTGCGTGGCCTCGACCGCGACCACTGGCACGTCTTCGCCGGCGCCGACGGCAACGGCGTGGCGCTGTGCCCGCTGGCCGGCACGGACGACTTCCAGCTGAGCGCGAAGCTGCCCGAGGGCACCGAGGCCGACCTGTCCCTGGAGGGCGTACGGCGCCTGGTGTCGGCGTACAGCCACCTCGGCGCGGCGGACGTCACCGAGGTGCGCTGGGCCTCCGACTTCCGCCCGCGCGCCGCCCTGGCCGACCGCTTCCGGGTGGGCCGGGTCTTCCTGGCCGGAGACGCCGCCCATGTCCACTCCCCGGCCGGCGGCCAGGGCCTGAACACCAGCGTCCAGGACGCCTACAACCTGGGCTGGAAACTGGCCGCGGTGCTCGCCGGCGACGCCCCGGACGCGCTCCTGGACACCTACGAGGAGGAGCGCCGCGCGAACGCCGCCGCCATGCTGAACCTCTCGACGGGCGTCCACCGCGGCGAGGTACGACGCGGCCAGGCGACGGTCCAGCTGGGGATCGGCTACCGGGAGTCCTCACTGACCGCGGAGACCCGGGCGGACCCGGGGCCGGTGCGGGCGGGCGACCGCGCGCCCGACGGACGGAACGCGGACGGGGTGCGGATGTTCGACGCCTTCCGGGGACCGCACTGGACCCTGCTGACCCCGGAGCCCGTCCACACCGTCCCGGAGTCGGTGCGCCGGCTGCCGGCCCCGGAGTCGTACGGCCCGGGCCTGTTCCTCGTCCGCCCGGACGGCTATGTGGGCTGGGCGGGCGACAAGGCCGAGGGCCTGACGGAGTACGCCCGGCGCACCGGGGCCTGGAACGCGCGGTAGGGGTGCGGGCGCTGCCTCACGCGCTCGCCAGCGTCAGCTTCACCGCGAAGCCCAGGAACAGCGCCCCCGCCGCCGAGGTCGCCGTCGCCGCCAGACGCTTGCGGCGGCGGAAGGCGGCGGCCAGCCTGGTGCCGCTGAATATCAGGGCGGTCAGGTACAGGAAGCTGGCCAGCTGGGCGAAGGCGCCGAGCACGACGAAAGACAGCGCCGGGTAGGCGTACCCCGGGTCCACGAACTGCACGAAGAAGGCGACGAAGAACAGGATCGCCTTCGGGTTGAAGAGGCTGATCACCAGGGCGCGGCGGTAGGGCCGCTCCGGTGTGACGGCGGCCGGTGCCGGACCGCTCTCCTCGGCCGCGCGCTCCCGCCGGGTCCGCCACATCGACCGGGCCGCCCGCAGCATGCCGACCGCCAGCCAGGTCAGGTAGCCGGCGCCCGCGTACTTCACGATCCCGAACAGCACGGCGTTGGCCTGGAGCAGCGAGGCGACCCCCGCCGCGGACAGCGTCATCAGCACGGTGTCTCCGCACCACACCCCGGCGGCGGCCGTGTAGCCCGCCCGTATCCCCTGGCGGGCGGCGACCGAGAGCACGTACAGCGAGTTGGGGCCGGGCAGCAGGACGATCAGGACGAGGCCTGCCAGATAGGTGGGGAGATCGATGACACCGAACATGCGAAGAAGTCTCGCACGGGGGTCTGACACCGCACCCGCCCGTGCCGGCCGGAGGGCATCCGCCGGAGTCAGCAGGTGTCCGCCGGAGTCAGCAGGTGTTCCACCGGGGTCAGTCAGCAGGTGTTCCACCGGGGTCAGTCAGCAGGTGCCACCCGGGTCAGAAGGTGTCCACCGGGGTCAGAAGGTGTCCACCGGGATGTAGGTGCCCCACACCTCCCGCAGCGCGTCGCACACCTCGCCGACCGTCGCGCGGGCCCGCAGGGCCGCCTTCATCGGGTGGAGGACGTTGTCGGCGCCCTCGGCGGCCCTCTTCAGGGCGGTCAGGGCCGAGTCGACGGCCCGCCGGTCCCGTTCGGCGCGCAGGCGGGCGAGCCGTTCCGCCTGCCGGACCTCGATGGCGGGGTCCACGCGCAGCGGCTCGTAGGGTTCCTCCTCGTCAAGCCGGAAGCGGTTGACCCCGACCACCACCCGCTCCCCCGCGTCCGTCTCCCGCGCGATGCGGTAGGCGTTGCGTTCGATCTCGCCCTTCTGGAAGCCGGCCTCGATCGCCGCCACCGCGCCGCCCAGTTCCTCGACCCGGCGCATCAGACCGACGGCCGCGCCCTCCACGTCGTCGGTCATCCGCTCCACCGCGTAGGAACCGGCGAAGGGGTCCACCGTCGCGGTGACGTCGGTCTCGTGGGCCAGCACCTGCTGGGTGCGCAGGGCGAGCCGGGCGCTCCTGTCCGTCGGCAGGGCGATCGCCTCGTCGAAGGAGTTGGTATGCAGCGACTGGGTGCCGCCGAGGACCGCGGCCAGGGCCTGGACGGCCACCCGGACCAGGTTCACCTCCGGCTGCTGGGCGGTCAGCTGGACGCCCGCCGTCTGGGTGTGGAAGCGGAGCATCAGCGACCTGGGGTTCCGTGCCCCGAACTCCTCCCGCATCACCCGCGCCCAGATCCGCCGCGCCGCACGGAACTTGGCGACTTCCTCCAGCAGCGTCGTACGGGCCACGAAGAAGAAGGACAGACGGGGTGCGAAGTCGTCCACGTCCATGCCGGCCGCGACCGCGGTCCGCACGTACGCGATGCCGTCGGAGAGGGTGAAGGCGATCTCCTGCGCGGGCGAGGCGCCGGCCTCCGCCATGTGGTAGCCGGAGATCGAGATCGTGTTCCACCTCGGGATCTCGGTACGGCAGTACCGGAAGATGTCCGCGGTGAGCCGCAGGGACGGTCCGGGCGGGTAGATGTACGTGCCGCGCGCGATGTACTCCTTGAGGACGTCGTTCTGGATCGTCCCGGTCAGCCGGTCGGCGCTCACCCCCTGTTCCTCGGCCACCAGCTGGTACAGCAGCAACAGCACGGCAGCCGGGGCGTTGATCGTCATCGACGTCGACACCTGGTCCAGGGGGATCCCGCCGAACAGCACCCGCATGTCGTCGACCGAGTCGATCGCCACGCCCACCTTGCCGACCTCGCCGTGCGCCAGGTGGGCGTCGGAGTCGTGGCCCATCTGGGTGGGCAGGTCGAAGGCGACGGACAGACCCGTGGTGCCGTGGGCGATCAGCCGCCGGTAGCGGGCGTTGGACTCGGCCGCCGTACCGAAGCCGGCGTACTGGCGCATGGTCCAGGGGCGGCCGGTGTACATCGTCGGGTAGACGCCCCTGGTGAAGGGGTACGACCCCGGGTCGCCGAGTTCCTCGGCGGGGTCCCAGCCAGCGAGGGCCGACGGGCCGTAGACCGGCTCGACGGGCAGTCCGGACTCCGACTCACGAACCATGGCGGCTGACCTCCGCGGTGCGCCGGTGCGGCGGGGCGTCTCACTTCCCACCATGCTCCCTTGTTCGGCGGCGGTCACGCGGGGAAGCATCCTCGGCATGAAGGTCTCGGGGTACTCAGGGATCGTGGGGCGGCCCGCGGGCACGCTCGCCTCGGCCGCCGTACTCGCGGCACTCACCGCGCTCTGCGCCTGCACCGTGCAGCCGCCGGACGGCACGGACGGCAAGGGGAACTCGCCCGTCCATATCGAGCTCCCGCACAGCCGGACACCCGCCGGAACAGGAGGACCGGCACCCGGCGAGGCATCGAGCCGGCCCCCCGGTGAGACCCCGGCCCCGACGCCGTCCGTCGTCGAGACCGACCCGCCGCACATCGTCTTCACCCGCGGCGACACCGGTACCGGCGTGCGTGAGCTGCAGGCCCGGCTGCGCCAGGTCGCCTGGCTGTTCGACGGGCCGACCGGGACGTACGACGACCTCACCGCCGAGGCCGTCAAAGGCTTCCAGGGCAGGCGCGGGCTGCCGCGGACGGGCGAGACCGACGCCGTGACCTGGCAGCGGCTGCGGCGGATGACGCACACGCCGGGGAAATGGGAGCTGTACCTGATGGGCGGTCAGCCGGCCGCCGCGCCCGATCCGCGGTGCCTGACCGGACGGGTGCTGTGCATCAGCAAGACCAGCCGGACGCTGCGCTGGATGATCGACGGACGCACGGTGTCGACGATGTCGGTGCGGTTCGGGGCCCAGTACACCCCGACCCGTGAGGGCGTGTTCCACATCTACTGGAAGTCCCTCCACCATGTGTCGACGCTCTACCACTCACCGATGCCGTACGCGATGTTCTTCAGCGGCGGCCAGGCGGTGCACTACTCGTACGACTTCGCGGCCCGGGGTTACGCGGGCGGCTCGCACGGCTGCGTCAACGTCCGGGACGAGGCGGCCGTCTCGGCTCTCTTCGCACAGGTGCGCAACGGCGACAAGGTCGTCGTCTACTGGTGAGAGACGGAAGGTGTGTGGGGCGCGGGCGGGACCGGGGGAACGTGTCCCGCCCGCGCCGAGTGCACGAGCCACGGGTACGGGGGGAACCCCGGCTCTGTGCGACGGCCGATGACCAGTCGGCTCACTCTGTACTGCGCCACCACCGCTGAAAACGTCACACCCTGCCGGAAAAAAGTTCAGCGGGTTTCAAAATCGCAGGTCACAGCGGTGCGTAAAGGTCAAAGCGCTCGGTATACGGGGTCGGGCGAGGGGCCTGGCCGGTTCGGCAGGAGGGGAGCGAAGGCCGTCGGGGCGGGCGCGGCCACACCGTCCTGACGGTGGTCGTGGCCCCGGCCGTGGCCTCGGCCGTCACCACCGCGCCGGCCGGGACGGCCGTCTTCGTCACCGCCCTGGCCGTTGCCGTTGCCGCCCGAGTCCTTGTTCTGACCGCCCTGGCCGCTGCCGTCGCCCTTGTCGTCGTCGGAGACGCCGTTCTGGCCGGCCGCGCCGGCGCCGAGGAGGACCTTGCAGAACCTGTCGACCCGTCGGGAGCCGCCCGCCATCCCCTCCAGGGCACGCCTGCGGTCGGTGCCCAGGGACTTGCCGTCCTGGATGTCACGGCAGAATTTCAGGGCACGGTGCCACCGGTCCCCGGGAGTGCCGGCCGAACCGGTGCCCCGGTCCTTCGGCTTGCCGGACGGGTCGGGCGAGGGGCGGACGGGGGCCCGGGGGGTGACGTCCGCGGAGGGCGCACCGGTCTCGCCGCCGAGCAGGGACTCGGTGGACGGCGAGTCCTGCGGGTGTACGGGGATGCCGGCCGCCGAGACGGAGGCTCCCGGCGCGGGACGGTGACCGTCGAAAGGCGACGGCAGCACCCCGGTGCCCGCGGCCACCGCGACCCCGCCGAGCATGCCGACGGTCAGCACGGCGGCCAGGGCGAACCGCGCGGGACGGGCCCAGCCCGGGACCCGGAGCGGCCGGGGACCTGCTCCGATGCGGACGAGGCCCGCGTCGGAGCCCCGCCCCGGCCTGCGCGGCTGCCGCGCCACGGACGTCCACTCGTCCTCGGCGGATTCGCGCGCTTTGCGGAAGGCAGCCAGCGCGGCTTCCTCGCCGGGGAGTTCGACGGTGTCCGGCACGCTCCGCACGGAGAGCGCCCCGAGCGTCCTGGCGAGGCGTTCTGCCTGTTCACGGGCGGATTCGTCGACGGCTTCCAGCGACTCACCGCGCAGCAGACGTTCCGCCGTCACCCGGTTCAGCCACTTGTCCTGCTCGTCGGCCATCACATGTCCTTCTGCGTCCGCGAACGCGTATGCGTCACAGTGGCGGACGTCACCGCACGATCCTTCGGTTCTCGCTGGGGCGGCAGCGCGTCGAGGACGACGCCCGCCTGCTCCGGGTCGGCGCCGAGCAGTTCCGCGAGTTTCTTCAGGCCCCGGTGGGCGGCCGTACGGACCGCGCCGGCGCGTTTGCCGAGCGTCTCGGCCGCTGTCTTGGCGTCGAGGCCCATGACGACCCTGAGGACGACCGCCTCGGCCTGGTCCTGGGGCAGCCGGGCGATGAGGGAGAGGGTGGAGCCGGTGGTCAGCGCCTCGATGGCCTCGCCGGCGGTGTCCGACTCGGCGGCCCGGCCGGTCAGTTCCGTCTCGTCGCCGCCGATCGCGGGGCGGCGGCCGCGCATCCGTATGTGGTCGAGGGCGCGGTTGCGGGCGATCCGGGCGGCCCAGCCGCGGAACCGGTCCGCGTCGCCCTCGAACCGGTCGAGGTCGCGGGCTATCTGCAGCCAGGCCTCGGAGGCGACGTCCTCGGCGTCCGGATCGCCGACCAGCGTGCGGACGTATCCGAGCAGGCGAGGCTGCACAGCGCGATAGACGATGCGGAAGGCGGTTTCGTCCCCGTCCTGTGCCGCACGTACCGCGGTGGTCAACTCCGCGTCGTCCCCCAGCACCCGATCCCTCTTTGCGCCTCATCCGGCGCCGCTCTCGCGGACGTGGTTCTCGCCGTCGTGGTTCCTCAATTGATGGTTGCGGTAATCGGGACGCAGATGGTTGCGGTGGTCATGCGTCCCCCGCGGCCCGGCGCGAAAGGCACGTTACGACCTGAAACCGCTCGCCGTCCACGTCCGTACAAAGTGCAACTAACTCGTGACGCCCTGCGGTGTGACAGAAAACGCACTCTTGGCGCTGAAGAGGGTACGGGCCGCCGCGCGGTCCGTGCCGCGCGACGACCGGGGCCTCTCCTGTGGGGGGTGGCGGCCCCGGTCGTTGCTTCGGTGCCTCGCGGAAGCGCCAACGCCGGGTGACTCAGGGCCGGTTGGCCGCTCCGGTTCCTGATGCGCGGGATCGGTCGCCGCATTCGAATCGCCCGTACTGTCGGGCTGTTTCGTATTGCTGGACTTGCCCTTCTTCATTCCGTTCGTGATCATCTGCGGGCCCCATCTGGGCGCAGTACACGGTTACGTTCGTCTCACCGCACGCGGCCCGCATCAACCGCTGCCGGGCCGTGTTCACATCGGCGGCCCTCCGCGAGTGACGTTTGGTCAGGACGGGGCGCTGTCTCTAAGGGGCACCTGTGCGACAGGTGTGCCGGGTGCGACAGCTGTGGTCTTTTTCTAGGGGTGGGGACGAGTGAGTTCACGCGGAAAGCGTGCGTACGGACCGTTGAGCATGAAGCGACGGGTGTGGCTGACGCTCGGCGCGGTGGTCCTGGGCGGCGGGGGTGTGGCGACGTACGCCGTGGCCGGCCCGTCCGGCCACGGCGCCGCGGAACAGGCCAAGCGGCCGGTGAAGGTCTACGAACTGGCCCTCAAGGACGGCGCGAGCGGCGAGCGCGAGCTGCCGCGTACGAACACCGCGCGGTTCTCGATGCTCGGTGTGTCCTGGACGGGGGCGACGAAGCGGCTGCACGGCACCGCCCAGGTACGCACCCGCAGTGTCGCCTCCGGAAAGTGGACCGCCTGGCAGGACCTGGAGGCGGCCGACCCGCTGGAGGACCCGCAGGCCGAGCCCGACGCGCGTGGCGCGTCCGAGCCGCTGTGGGTCGGTCCCTCCGACGGTGTCCAGGTCCAGATAGTCCATCAGGACGGCTCCACCAGCTCCGGTCTGCCCAAGGGGCTCCAGGTGAACCTGGTCGACCCCGGGGTGGCGACCAGCGCGGAGACGAAGGCCGAACCGGCCGCGTACGTGGCGGAGGGCACCCCGAGCGACAGCGCGTCGCCCACCGACTCCGGCAGCGCCTCGCCCACCGACTCCGTCTCGCCCAGCGAGTCCGTGCCGGCCTCCGTCCCGGCATCCCCGAGCGACAGCGCGTCGGCGTCACCGAGCGACTCGGCCTCCGCGTCGGCGTCCCCCTCCGCGTCGGCTTCGCAGAGCGCGTCCGCGAGCCCGTCGGCCACCACGCCCCCCGCGCCGCCGTCCACCGTCCCCGAGCCGCCGATCGTCTCGCGCGCCGGCTGGGGCGCCGACGAGTCGCTGAGCCCCGACCCGTCGGAGTACAACGCCGACGTGAAGGCCGTCTTCGTCCATCACTCGGACGGGACCAACGACTACTCGTGCTCCGACTCCGCGGCGATCGTGCGGGGCATCTACGCGTACCACACGCAGACCGAGCTGTGGAACGACATCGGCTACAACTTCCTCGTCGACAAGTGCGGCACGATCTTCGAGGGCCGCAAGGGCGGTGTCGACCGGCCCGTGCTCGGCGCGCACACCTACGGCTGGAACCGGGAGTCGGCCGGTATCGCGGTGCTCGGTGACTACACCTCAACCGGCGCCACCGACGCCGCCCTCGCGTCGGTCGCCCGGATCGCGGCCTGGAAGCTCGGCCAGTACGGCGCCGACCCCGCCGGCACCGTCAAGCTCACGGCGGGCGCGACCCAGACGAACTTCTTCCACACCGGCTTCACCGCGGGTACCGCGTACACCTTCAACCGGATCTCCGGTCACCGCGACGGCTACAACACCGAGTGCCCCGGCAACTCCCTCTACCCCCAGCTGCCGACGATCCGCGCCTGGGCGGCCGGCCCGGTGCAGGGCCTGAAGCTCACCTCGCTGTCCGGCGCGAGCCTGTCCGGCTCGACGTACTACAGCAAGGGCGCGATCACGGCGAAGTGGTCGACCACCACCCCCGGTTCGCTGATCTCGAAGTTCGAACTGCTGGTGGACGGCAAGGTCACCGCCACCGCCGCCGGGACGGCCACCTCGGTGGGCGCCACGCTCGGCGCGGGCAGCCACAGCGTCGCCGTACGGGCCGTGCACCAGTCGGGCAAGACCACGACCACGGCCGCGGTGACCGTCGTCACCGACACCACCGCGCCGACGTTCACCACCGCGCCGAAGCTCTCCCTGCGCACCGGCACCGTCAGCACCACGGCCGTCCCGGTCACCCTCGGCTGGAAGGCCACCGACAACGCCGCGCTGAAGTCGGTGAGCCTGCTGACCCCGACGACGGCCGCCTTCGGACCGACCACGACCAGTTCCAGCCGCACGGCCAAGTCCGCTGCCGCGAGCACCTGGTCGATGAAGGCGTACGACTACGCGGGCAACACCCGCACCTCGTCGCCGTCCTTCACCCCGGTGATCCTCCAGGAGACCTCGGCCACCAAGTCCGGCACCTGGACGGCCCGTTCGTCCACCAGCTACCTGGGCGGCAAGTCGTACTCCAGCGGTTCCAAGGGCGCGAGCCTGACCTGGACCTTCACCGGACGGTCCGCGTCCTGGGTGGTCTCGCGGGCGTCCACCTCGGGCCAGGCGTACGTCTACGTCGACGGCACCAAGGTCGCGACCGTCGACCTGAAGTCCTCGACGACCTCCTACCGCCAGGCGATCTGGACGAAGACCTGGTCGTCCAGCGCCAAGCACACCGTGAAGATCGTCGTGGTCGGCACCAGCGGCCGTCCGACGATCACGACGGACGGCCTGGTCTACATCAAGTAGCCGGGCTCGAGTAGCCGAGTCGACCGGTTCGGGCGTCCACTCCCGCGCAGTCTGCGGGGTGGGCGCCCGGTCCGCGTTCACGACCACTCCGGCGACGAGCGCGGCCGGCGGCGGCGCGGCCGTCGCCCACCGGGCGGCGGCGTTGAAGCCCTGCGTCAGCGGCGCTTTTGCCGAGCCCCCCGCTATCCCATGGCGTCCCGGCACAGCAGCCGCAGCGAGCCGTGGCCGCCGTAACACCGCCGGGCCTCGTCGACGGGGTCCCAGAGCCGGCCGTCGGGGGTGCGGACCCAGTGGTCGCCGCCGGACGACCACCATTCGGCGCCGGTGTGACGGGCGATCACCTCGCCGGCGTAGCACCCGAGGCCGCGCAGCATCTCCCGTACCGCGTCGTACGGCGCGCCCTCCCGGCGTATCTCCTCGATCATCCGGTCGACCCGCCACAGACTCTGTGCGGAGTAGTCGAGCCGGACCCGCGCGCCCTCGCGCATCATGGCCACCGCGTCCGCCGCCCAGCGGGCCGGTTTCGTGGCGGCGTGCGGCCTGGTCTGCTGCTGTGCTGTCACGTAGTGAACTGTCACATAGGGAAAAGCGAGGTCAGCAACGGTTTCGTCACTCCGGTTCGGGGTGTTCCGGCAACCGGTGCAGGACCCCCGCAAGTCCGCCGCAGCTCCGTCGCACTGCGCTCACAGGAACCTCTCGGGCGGCCCTTCGCGGCCGGTTCAGCCGCGCCCGCGGGCCCGGCGCGACACCACCGCGCGCAGCACCCGGCGGCCCTCGGTGGAGACGTCCAGCGCGCGGCGCAGTCCGGCCGCGCCGTGTCCGGCGAGCAGTTCGAGGACCGTGACCTGGCGGCGCAGTTCGGCGGCGACCAGCGGGGACATGTCCTCGGTGCCGCCTTCGCGGCGGGTGTCGACGGAGGGTGCCGGGTCCTCGGCGGGGTCGAGGAGCCGGTGGATGCGCAGCGAGGCGACGGAACAGGCGTCGGCCCACAGCCGTACCTCGTCGGGGGCGCGGTGCACGGGGGCGGCGTCGAGCATGCGACGGGCGAGCAGCTCGGCCTCGGCCTCGCCGGGGTCGAGCGCGTCCCGGGCCTGCTCCAGGCCCGCACCCCATCCGGAGCCGTCGGCGAGGCTCGTCCACAGCGGCCGCAGCACCAGGTCGTCCCCGCCGAGCAGCGGCACGCACCGATCCAAACAAGCCAGTCCGCTGGCGGCAAGCCCGCGTTCATCGGCCTGCGCGATCAGCTCCACCAGGCTCATCCCACGCCCCCAATCGGTATGTACCAAGGCGCCGACCTGTACGGAGCCCGCACTTCCCCTTACTGCGTGCAAGGGCCCGGGAGTGTCACAGCGGTACGGCGCCCAGCAGACCGGGCAGCCGGAAGAAAGGGTTTTCGGCCAACGGCGCCGACGGATCGGGGCCGGCGGTCAGTACCGGGGAGACGCGTGCGGCCGTGGATCAGAGCGCGGCCGGGGCGGTGCCCGCCAGCGCCTTCTCGTGCTGCATCCGGGTCAGCCGTACGACGACGAGGATCGCGAGGACGGCGGCGGCGATGTCGAGGGCGTCCGAGACCAGCATCCCCAGGGCGTCGTCACGGGCCTGGGCCGCGCCCTCGGCGTCGCCGTTGCCGCCGGTCACGGCACGGCCGGCGAACAGCGAGGCCAGCCAGAGCGTCCACCAGGCGTTGACCAGCGCGTGCGAACGGGCCGTCCCCCAGGGGCTGCTGGCGTCCCAGATGTCGAGGGTGATCCGGCGCGGGATCCAGAGGTTCGCGACCGGCACGAACCAGCCGCCGATCGCCCAGCCCGGCGATTTTCGGTGCCCGAACGGGTTGAAGACCTGGGCGTTGGCCCGCACCCGCTGGAACCAGCACAGGTACACCACCGCGCAGCTGACCAGCGACACGGCCTGGGCGCCGGCGGCGAGCCCGGAGAGCGCGTCGGCTCGGTCGGCCCGGCGGAACGCGGCGGCGCCGGTCTCCCCGTCGGCCAGGGCGCCCGTGGTGTCGTACTGGAGCAGGTCCGCCCAGACGGCGAACAGGTCGGCGGCGACGACCGCGCCGAGCAGCACGGCGGCGGCCCAGCCGAGCCCCGCGGGCGAGCGCAGCCACAGCCCCGGCGCGCCGCCGAAGACCGGGACGGGCTCGGGCGGGGCGCCCAGGCAGCGTGGGCACAGGGTGGCGCCGGGCGCGGCGGCGAAGTGGTGGCAGCGGGCGCAGATCAAGTCGGTCCCCCGGGGTAGGGCACGCGACCCTCCCCTGGTCCGCGCGCGGAAGCGGAACATACGGCCCGTCACCGCCGTACGTCCACCTCTCGTCGCATGTCAGCCCAGCTTGCCCGCCAGCGTCTTGAAGTCGGTCCAGGACATCGCCGGGGTGCCCGGGTCCCAGAGTTTCTGGATGGTGGCCCGCAGCGGCATCCGGATGCCGGCGGCGACCTGGTCCTGCGTCTGGGAGTTGGCGAGGTCGCACCAGACGGCGAAGGAGCCGCCGAGGATCTGGGGGTCGTACCGCGTGGCCACGGCGCCGGTGCCGCGCAGCACGCGCGGGGTCCACTGCTGGTAGATCCGCTGCCCGGTCGGATAGACGAAGGTGTTGGGCTCGCCGAGGACGTAGTAGAGGAACTCGTCGTTGTAGTTGAGGACCTTCCGGCCCGCGCGAAGGTACTCCACCGGCTGCCGGGCGCCGATCTCCTTGCCGGTCCAGTAGGCGACCTGGAGGTCCTCGGCGGGCTGCACGGAGGTGCCCCGGAAGAAGCCGTCGTTCCAGACCCGCATGGTGCGGTCGTGGGCGCGGACGGTGTCGGCGCGGTCGTTGAGCCAGCCGGTGGTGAGGTCGGCGACGGTGCCCGAGGCGCCGTACGCCTGCTGGGCGGCGTCCGCCAGCTGCGGGTAGGAGGCCTGCGGGTCTCTGACGGCGAGCGCCTGGTACTCGTCGCCGCCGAGGTTCCAGTAGGAGCCCGGGAACAGGTCGGCGTACTCGTCGAGCAGGTCGTCGACGATCTTCGCCGAGTCGTCCTGGGAGATGTCGACGGCGCCCTTGGTGGCGACGCCCTGCGCGTTGCGCAGTTGCAGATCCGGGTGGGCGGCGAGCACGGCGCCGAGGTGACCGGGCGAGTCGATCTCGGGCACCACCTGGATGTGCCGGCCGGCGGCGAGGGCGACGATCTCCTTGACCTGCGCCTTGGTCAGATGGTCCGAAGAGACGATCTCGGGGTGGGTGCTGGACTCGATCCGGAACCCCTGGTCGTCGGAGAAGTGCAGTCCGAACTGGTTGAACTTCAGATCGCCCAGTTCCTTTATCCGGCTCTCGATCCAGGCCGCCGTGAACGGCTTGCGCGCGATGTCCAGCATGAACCCGCGCTGCGGCTTGGCCGGCTGGTCCTTCACGACCCCCTCCGGCGCGCTGCCGCCGCCGTGCACCTCCTGCTTGAGCGTCCGGGTGCCGTAGAAGACACCCGCGTCACCGGGCCCGCTGATCCGCACCGACCCGCCGCGCACGGTCATCGTGTACGACTCCGGGTCCCCCGTCCCGCCGAGGTCGAGCCGCAGGTCGCCCGGCTTGACGTCCTCGTTCGCCGCCTTCTGCCCGGCGTACGACAGCCCCAGCTCACCCGCTGTCAGCCGCCCCTCGTCGACCAGCGCCGCGTCGCTCACCACGACCCGCTCGCCCTTCCGGGGGCGCCAGCCGGGTCCGCGGGCGGCGGTGTGGGAGCGCACGGCGGGGATGGTGCGCGGCGCCTGGGACAGGGGGTAGCTGCGGGTCGGCGTGGGGGTCGGGGTCGCGGCCCGATCGGCGGACGAGGCGGCCGTCCCGCTGCCGGACGGTCGCCGGGTGGCCGATCCGGCCGGGTTCCCGCCGTCGCCCGAGGTGGCGGCCCACACACCGATGCCGGTGCCGATCGCGACGGTTCCCACGAAGGCCGCGGCGATCACCGCCCGTCTCCGTGTCAGCTGCCGTGCCGAGGGCCTGCGCTTGTGCTGGCTCACCGGTCCAACCTATGACGCATCCACCGCTCAGGCGTCATCCAACCGCTCCGAAACTCTCCCCTTCGGGTGAAATTGAGGCAACCAACCGACACACCGTGAACGTCCTCGATAACGTCGACGACACATCTCTCACAGCATCCCCTGCCACACCACATGTGACGCGAGGACCCACGCTGCCCGCCCACCGCCCGCCCCAGCTCCCCACTCCGCTGGACGCGTTCAACGCCGCCCCGGACGACGAGGTCGGCGCCCTGCTCCTGCACTGCCTGCGCAGCCCGCGCTGGTCCCGGCGACTCGCCGACCACCGCCCCTACCCGGACATGGAGTCCCTGCTGGCGGCGGCGGACGAGGCGGCCTACGACCTGTCCCCGGCAGACCTCGCCGAGGCCCTGGCGGGCGAGTGCCTCCCCGAGCTGCCCGAGGACACCTACTCGGCGGCCCACACGGCCCTGACCGCGGCCCACGCGGCCTACGAGGCCAAGTTCGGGCATGTGTTCGTGATCCACTTGGGGGACATCCCGCCCGAGGAGCGCTTGGACTGCGTTCTGGAAGGCATCTACTCACGTTTGAAGAACGATCCGGAGGACGAGCGGGTGATGTCCGCGGAGCAACTCCGGCGCCTTGCACACGGGCGTCTGACGGAGCTACTCAGGGGCGCGGGGAACTGCGCGACCAGCCCAAACGCTCCCGCACCCGGCAAATGACCGAACCCCCCACCCCGGATGCCGCCCGGCTAACCCATACGCGTGCCACTTTGATCACACCGGTAGGCCCGGCGTAAGCCCAGCCGCACCGCATCGCTACGATGCTGGGGGCCGGTGGACCGTACCCGGCCGGGCCCGACCGACACCAAGCCGGCGCGGCCCCAATCCCCGCTCCCGGAGGGACTTCCGTGCCGGCTGGAACGCTGTACCGCGGCCGGGAAGGAATGTGGTCCTGGGTGGCTCACCGAGTCACCGGCGTCCTCATTTTCTTCTTCCTGTTCGTTCACGTGCTGGACACCGCTCTCGTCCGTGTCTCCCCAGAGGACTACGACAAGGTCGTAGCCACGTACAAGACGCCGATCGTCGCGCTGCTGGAGTACGGCCTCGTGGCCGCCATCCTCTTCCACGCGCTCAACGGCCTGCGCGTCATCGCCGTCGACTTCTGGTCGAAGGGCCCGCGCTACCAGAAGCAGATGCTCTGGACGGTCGTCGGTGTCTGGGTCGTCCTGATGGCCGGGGCCATTTACCCCGTTCTCGGCCACGCCGCTCGTGTCCTGTTCGGGAGCTGACGCAGATGTCGACCACTGAAACCCCCGCAGCCGGCGTCGGCCCCGTCGAGGGTGCCCCCCTCTTCAACGTCGACAACCCGGCCCCGCTCATCGAGGCGCCGCGCAGGCGCACCAAGAAGTCCCCGAAGTCCACCCGGGGCAACTTCGAGATGGCCGCCTGGCTGTTCATGCGGCTGTCCGGCGTCGTGCTGGTCGTCCTGGTCCTCGGCCACCTGCTGATCCAGCTGGTGCTCGACGGCGGCGTGTCGAAGATCGGCTTCGCGTTCGTGGCCGGCCGCTGGGCCTCGCCGTTCTGGCAGGTCTGGGACCTCCTGATGCTGTGGCTGGCGATGCTGCACGGCGCCAACGGCCTGCGCACGGTCATCAACGACTACGCGGAGCGCGCGAACACCCGGCTGTGGCTGAAGGGCCTGCTCTACACCGCCACGGTGTTCACCATCCTGCTGGGCACGCTGGTGATCTTCACCTTCGACCCGAACATCCGCTAGGCACGGGGCTGCGAGAATCATGAAGATCCACAAGTACGACACCGTCATCGTCGGCGCCGGTGGCGCGGGCATGCGCGCGGCCATCGAGTCGACGAAGCGCAGCCGCACCGCGGTCCTGACCAAGCTCTACCCCACCCGCTCCCACACGGGCGCCGCGCAGGGCGGTATGGCCGCCGCGCTGGCCAACGTGGAGGAGGACAACTGGGAGTGGCACACCTTCGACACGGTCAAGGGCGGTGACTACCTGGTCGACCAGGACGCCGCCGAGATCCTGGCGAAGGAGGCCATCGACGCCGTCCTCGACCTGGAGAAGATGGGCCTGCCGTTCAACCGGACGCCCAACGGCACGATCGACCAGCGCCGGTTCGGCGGTCACTCCCGCAACCACGGCGAGGCGCCGGTCCGCCGGTCCTGCTACGCGGCCGACCGCACCGGCCACATGATCCTCCAGACGCTGTACCAGAACTGCGTCAAGGAGGGCGTGGAGTTCTTCAACGAGTTCTACGTCCTGGACCAGCTGATCACCGAGGTCGACGGCGTCAGGAAGTCGGCCGGTGTCGTCGCGTACGAGCTGGCCACCGGTGAGATCCACGTCTTCCAGGCGAAGTCCGTCATCTACGCCTCCGGCGGCACCGGCAAGTTCTTCCGGGTGACGTCCAACGCGCACACGCTCACCGGTGACGGCCAGGCCGCCGTGTACCGCCGCGGCCTGCCGCTGGAGGACATGGAGTTCTTCCAGTTCCACCCGACCGGCATCTGGCGCATGGGCATCCTGCTGACGGAGGGCGCCCGCGGTGAGGGCGGCATCCTCCGCAACAAGGACGGCGAGCGCTTCATGGAGAAGTACGCGCCGGTCATGAAGGACCTCGCGTCCCGTGACGTCGTCTCGCGCTCCATCTACACGGAGATCCGGGAGGGTCGCGGCTGCGGTCCCGAGGGCGACCACGTCTACCTCGACCTCACCCACCTCCCGCCGGAGCAGCTGGACGCCAAGCTCCCGGACATCACCGAGTTCGCGCGCACCTACCTCGGTATCGAGCCGTACACGGACCCGATCCCGATCCAGCCCACCGCGCACTACGCGATGGGCGGCATCCCGACGAACGTCCAGGGCGAGGTCCTCTCGGACAACACCACGGTCGTTCCCGGCCTGTACGCGGCCGGCGAGGTCGCCTGCGTGTCGGTGCACGGCGCCAACCGGCTGGGCACGAACTCCCTGCTGGACATCAACGTGTTCGGCCGCCGGGCGGGCATCGCGGCCGCCGACTACGCGCACACCGTGGACTTCGTCGACCTCCCGGAGAACCCGGCCGAGTTCGTCGTCTCGCAGATCGAGCAGCTGCGCACCTCCACGGGGAACGAGCGGGTCGCCACGCTCCGCCGGGAGCTGCAGGACACGATGGACGCCAACGTCATGGTGTTCCGCACCGAGCAGACGATCAAGACGGCCGTGGAGAAGATCGCGGAGCTCCGCGAGCGCTACCTGAACGTCTCGATCCAGGACAAGGGCAGGCGGTTCAACACCGACCTGCTGGAGGCCATCGAGCTCGGCAACCTGCTGGACCTGGCCGAGGTCATGGCGGTCTCCGCCCTGGCCCGCAAGGAGTCGCGCGGCGGTCATTACCGCGAGGACTACCCCAACCGCGACGACGTCAACTTCATGCGCCACACGATGGCGTACCGCGAGGTGGGCGACGACGGCGCCGAGTCCATCCGTCTCGATTACAAGCCGGTCGTCCAGACCCGCTACCAGCCGATGGAGCGTAAGTACTGATGGCAACCCCCGTTCTGGACAAGGCGGACGCGGCCGGCCGGCCCGAGCCCGGCTTCGCCGACTCCCCGTACATCACGGTCACCTTCCGGATCCGCCGCTTCAACCCGGAGGTCTCCGCGGAGGCCGTCTGGGAGGACTTCCAGCTGGAGATCGACCCGAAGGAGCGCGTCCTCGACGGCCTCCACAAGATCAAGTGGGACGTCGACGGCACGCTGACCTTCCGCCGCTCCTGCGCGCACGGCATCTGCGGCTCTGACGCGATGCGGATCAACGGCAAGAACCGCCTCGCCTGCAAGACGCTGATCAAGGACATCAACCCCGAGAAGCCGATCACGGTCGAGCCCATCAAGGGCCTGACGGTCCTGAAGGACCTGGTCGTCGACATGGAGCCGTTCTTCCAGGCGTACCGGGACGTGATGCCGTTCCTCATCACGAACGACACCAACGAGCCGACGCGCGAGCGTCTGCAGTCCGCCGAGGACCGCGAGCGCTTCGACGACACCACGAAGTGCATCCTGTGCGCCGCGTGCACCTCGTCCTGCCCGGTCTTCTGGAACGACGGCCAGTACTTCGGCCCGGCGGCGATCGTCAACGCGCACCGCTTCATCTTCGACTCGCGGGACGAGGCGGGCGAGCAGCGCCTGGAGATCCTGAACGACCGCGACGGCGTGTGGCGCTGCCGCACGACCTTCAACTGCACGGACGCCTGCCCGCGCGGTATCGAGGTCACCAAGGCGATCCAGGAGGTGAAGCGAGCGCTCATCACGCGCCGCTTCTGATCTCCACGCCCCTGCCTCAGGGCCCGGTTTCCGCTCGGGAAACCGGGCCCTGCGGTGTTCCGGCAGGTCTGTGCCACTCCCTGGCGCCCGCCGCGCGCATCAGGGCCAGCGCCGGGTCCGGGGCGCCGGAGACCAGGGGGTGGACGAGTTCGACGTAGCGGATCTGGCCGGTGAGGGATCTGCGCAGTTGCCGGAGGCTGCGAGCCCCGAAGGAGACGCCGCGCCGGCGGTCCACGACACCCGCCGCGCGGGCCAGTCCCTCGACGCCGACCTTGCACACGGTCGACGCGGTCTCCCGGCAGGCGTGGATCTCGAGGTCGCCCTGCCACAGGCCGAGGACCACCTGGTAGGTCACTCCGGACCCGGTGTAGGTGGCCACCGCGAGATGCCGGTCCGGCTCGCCCGCCCCCGGCCCGTCCAGTCCCAGTCGCTCCGCGACCTCGGCGAAGGCCACCCGCACCTCGCCGAAGAAGGCCTCTGTCCCCGGAGTCATCCCCGCCCCCCTCTACGCAGCCGCCGTGCCGACGGCCGCCCAGCGTAGCGAGGCGGCGGGCGCCGTCTCGGCCCAATGAGTGACCCCGCGGTCTGCCCGCACCGCAAGTGTCATCTCCGCACCTAATCTGATCGCATGTCAGATGACGAGTCGTACGAACTGCTCGGGTTCGACAACGCGCTGTTCCCCGTCGGGGATCTAGCGGATGCCGTCGGCTTCTACGAGCGGGCCGGGTTCACGGTCGGGTTCCGGTTCGACGAGGGCGGGATCGCCCTGCTGAAGGTCGGGGGCGAGACGCCCGGGATCCTGTTGCGGGCCGAGGCCGGACTGGGGCGGCGGACACCGGTGTGGGCCGCGCCGCGGCTGTGGCTGGAGGTGCCGGACGCACGGGTGGCGGCGCGGCGGCTGGCCGAGGCCGGGATCGCCGTGCTCGACGCACCGTTCTCCGTCGCCACCGGATGGACCGTCGAGATCGCCGACCCCTGGGGGAACGTCCTCGGGTTCACCGACTACAGCAAGCGGCCGGAGTTGGCGCGGCGGGCGTGAACGGGGTCACTCCACCCTTGAGTTGAACACGTTCAAAAGCAGGGCTACAGTCATCCCTGTCAGCGTTTTGAACGCGTTCAAGAAGGGGTGGGGCATGGACCGCACGGTCATCGCCTACGTCATCTACCTGCTCGTCAGCATCGGACTGACCATCTGGGTGGCCCGCACACTCAGCCGCAACGGGCGGATCTTCCTCGCCGACGTGCTGCACGGGAACGAACAGCTCGCCGACGCCGTCAACCACCTTCTGGTCGTCGGCTTCTACCTCGTCAACCTCGGCTTCGTCGCGCTGTACCTGCACACCAGCGACAACGTCGACGACACCCGGGGGATCTTCGAGACCCTGTCGGCCAAGCTCGGTGTCGTGCTGCTGGTGCTCGGCGTGATGCACCTCGGCAACGTGTACGTCCTCAACCGGATACGGCGGCGCGGGGCCATGGAGAAGGAACAGCTCCCGCCCGTTCCTCCGCAGGGCTGGACCGCGCCGGCGGCCGGGGCGTGAGCACCGTGCCGGCCACCCACGACCGGGGCGCCGCGCGCGTCCCGGTCCGCGGGCTCACCGTTCTCTACGACGCCGAGTGCACCCTCTGCACCCACCTGCGCGACTGGCTCGGGCGCCAGCCGCAGCTGGTACCGCTCACCCTGGTCCCGGCGGCGTCGGACGAGGCCCGTGCCCGCTTCCCCGGGCTCGACCACTCCGCCACCCTGGACGAGGTCACCGTCGTCGGCGACTCCGGACAGGTCTACCGGTCCACCGCCGCCTGGATCGTCGTCCTGTGGGCACTGCGGGAGCACCGGCCGCTCGCCCACAAGCTGAGCACCCCGGCCGGAGCCCGGCTGGCCCGGGGCGCGGTGCTCGCCGCCGCCCGGTGGCGGGGCGCCCAGTGGGGCGGCAAGGTCTACCGGCGTGAGGACGGGTGGACGTACGACCCCGGGCTCGGGTGGGTGTACGACCCTCCGGGCTGTGCCGGCGGCGTCTGCGCCACTCGTTAGGCTCTGTCCGTGTCCGCGAAGAACGACGGTCCCGTCGAGGCCGATACGCCGAGCAAGTCCGAGCAGACCCGCGCGCTGATCCTGGAGACGGCGATGCGGCTGTTCCGGGAGCGCGGCTACGAGAAGACCACCATGCGGGCCATCGCCACGGAGGCCGGGGTCTCCGTCGGCAACGCGTACTACTACTTCGCCGGCAAGGAACACCTGATCCAGGGCTTCTACGACCAGCTCGCCGCCGAGCACCGGGTGGCGGTCCGCGAGGTCCTGGACCGGGAGACGGACCTGGAGGCGCGGCTCGCGGGCGTCCTCAAGGTGTGGCTGGACATCGCCCTGCCCTACCACGAGTTCGCGGTCCACTTCTTCAAGAACGCCGCCGACCCCGACAGCCCGCTCAGCCCGTTCTCCCCGGAGAGCGAGCACGCGCGCGTGGAGGCGATCAGCGTGCACCGGGAGGTGCTGGCGGGGGCGAAGACCAAGGTCGCCCCGGAACTGCGGGACGTCCTGCCCGAGTTGATGTGGCTCTCGCAGATGGGCCTGGTCCTGTACTGGATCTTCGACCGGACCGAGGGCCGGGAGCGCAGCTACCGGCTCGCCGAGCGGGGGGCCCGGCTGACCGCGCGAGGCGTCTCCCTCGCGCGGTTCCGGGTGCTACGACCGCTCGTGCTGGAGGTGCACGAACTCTTCACGGACTTCCTGCCGGGGATGACCCGGGTGCTGCCGGACCCGTCGGGCAGGCCCTGACGGCGACGAGGTCCCCGGGGGCTAGTTGACCGCGTCCACCTCGTCACCGGTGAGTTCCACGTCGTACACCAGCGGCCCCTCCGCCACCACCACGTGCCGGGCGCGGGAGCCGTACGCCGTCGACGTCACCGCCAGCAGGTAGGAACCCGGCGCCGGGACCGAGAGGATGTAGGAGCCGTCCGCCAGGGACGTCACGCGGTCCAGCTGGCGGCCGCCCTTGGACATCAGGGTCACCGACGCGTCCTCCACCGGGTCACCGTCCGCGGTACGGACGAAACCGTGGACCGCCGTGGCCGGGCCGGCCGGCTCGGCGGGCTCCGGGGCCGCCTCCTCCGACGGCTCCACCGCCAGATGCGGCAGCCGCTTCTCCAGCCAGTCCGGCAGCCACCAGTTGGACGTGCCGAGCAGATGCATCGCCGCCGGGACCAGTGCCGTACGGAGGATGAACGCGTCGAGCGCCACCGCCGCCGCCAGACCCACGCCCGCCATCGCCGCGCCCGAGTCGCCGCTCAGGACGAAGGCCAGGAAGACACAGACCATGATCAGGGCCGCGCTGTTGATGACCCGGCTGGTCTCGGCCAGGCCGACCCGGACCGCCCGCGCGTTGTCCCTCGTGTGCACCCACTCCTCGTGCATCCGGCTCACCAGGAACACCTGGTAGTCCATCGAGAGGCCGAACAGGAGGGACAGCATGATGACGGGGAGGAACGCGTTGATCGGGCCCTCCTTGCCGAGGCCCAGCAGGTCCAGGCCCCAGCCCCACTGGAAGACCGCGACCAGGACGCCGAAGGAGGCGGCCGCCGCGATCAGGTTCATCACCGCCGCCGTCAGCGGGACCACCAGGGAGCGGAAGGCGACCAGGAGGAGCAGGAAGCCCAGGCCGATGATCGTGGCGATGAACAGCGGCAGACGGTCGCCGGTGACCGAGGCGAAGTCCTTGGAGACCGCCGTCACGCCGCCCACGTGGGCCTGGGCGCCCGCCCTCGGGATCACCTGGTCGCGGAGGGTGTCGATGAGGTCGTCGGTCTCCTTGGACTGCGGGGAGGTGGTCGGGATCACCTGGATGACGGTGACGCCCCGCGCGGGCGGCAGCGCGGCGGCCCGGGCGACTCCCGAGGTCGCCTCGATGCCCTGGACCAGCTTCGCCGTGTCACCGCCCGCGCTGACCACCTGGAGCGGGCCGTTGAAGCCGGGACCGAAGCCCTCGGCGAGCAGGTCGTAGGCCTTCCTGGTGGTCGTGGACGCGTCGTCGTTGCCCTGGTCGGTGGCGCCGAGGCGCAGGGACAGGACCGGGATGGCGAGGACCGCCATGACGACCACGGCGAGCGCGGCGATGCGCCTCGGGCGCTTCTCGACGTTCACCGACCAGCGGGCGGCGAGGCCGCTCGCCCTCTCCGGTTCGGGGCCCTCGGCGGCCAGCCTGCGGCGCTGGCGGCGGCTGAGGACGCGCGGGCCGAGGAAGCCGAGCAGGGCGGGCAGCAGGGTGGTCGCGGCCAGCACACTGAGCACCACCGTCAGGGAGGTGCCGATGACCACGCCGTCCAGGAACCGCAGCCGGGTGACCAGCATGCCGGCCAGCGCGATGCAGACCGTGCCGCCCGCGAACAGCACCGCCCGGCCCGAGGTGTTGAGGGCGGTGACCGCCGACTCCTCGGGGTCCATGCCGCGCAGGATGCCCCGGCGGTGCCGGGTGACGATGAACAGGGCGTAGTCGATGCCGACGCCGAGGCCGATCAGGGAGGCGAGCAGCGGGGCGATGTCCGGGATGTTCGTGGTGTGGCTGAGGAGCTGGGTGGAGAACAGGCCCATGCCCACGCCGAAGACCGCGATCGCGATCGGGAGGGTCATCGCGAAGAACGAGCCGAAGGCCAGGAAGAGGACGACCGCGGCCGCGATGATGCCGACCATCTCGGAGAGGCCCTGCGGCGGCTCCTGGACGCGCTGGATGGCCTGGCCGCCCAGCTCGACCTGCAGACCGCCGCGTTCGGCGGCCTGGGCGGTGTCGACGACCTCCTGGACGACGTCCTTGGGGATCTCGTTCGCCCGCTGGACGAAGGTGAGCTGGGCGTAGGCGATCTTGCCGTCCTGGCTGATCTGCGCGGCTCCCCGGGCACCTTCGTACGGGCCGGCGACCGCGCCGACGCCCTTCAGCTTCGCGATCGTGTCCAGGGCCGGCTGGATGCGGCTCTGGACCGCCCGGTCCCTGACCGAGCCGTCGGTGACCTTCCAGACCACGGTGTCCGTGTCGCCCGAGGTGTTCGGGAAGGCCTTCTGCATCAGGTCGTACGCACTCTTGGAGTCCGTGTCGGGGAGGGAGAAGACGTTCGCGTAGTCCGTGCCCGCCGACGAGGCCGAGAAGCCCACGCCGAACAGCGCCCCCACCCACAGCAACAGGACCACCAGCCGGTGCCGATAGCACCACCGTGCCAATGCCGTCACGCTCAACAGCTCCTTGAATCAAGTCGGTTCGGTCGGTTGGTCCCCCAGGTCCTGGGCACCAGGATTGGCGGCGACGGGCACGCCCGGACACGGGGCGCGCATGACTCTCAAGGAACTCCAAAGCTGTGCGCCCCCGGCTGTCGGCGGTCGCGCCGATACTGGGGGCATGACGGCTCCAGGCAGCACCGTGCTGATCGTGGAGGACGAGCCGAGCATCGCGGACGTCCTCGCCATCGCCCTGCGCTACCACCGGTTCGAGGTGATGACGGCCGGTACGGTCCGGGACGCCCTCGCGCTGGCCGAGCGCACCCGCCCCGACGCGGCTCTGCTGGACGTGATGCTCCCGGACGGGGACGGCCGGGCCCTGGCACGTGAACTGCGGGCCCGGCAGCCGGACCTGGCGCTGGTCTTCCTGACCGCGCGGGACGCCCCCGCCGAGATAGTCGGCGCGCTCGGGTACGGCGACGACTACATCACCAAGCCGTTCAACATCGACGAGGTCGTCGCCCGCATCGGCGCGGTGCTGCGCCGCACCCGCCCGGCCGACGTCATCCAGCAGCGCCCGCCGCTGCGCTACGGCGACCTGGAACTGGACGAGACGACGTACTCGGTGCACCGGGCCGGCCGCACGGTCGAGCTGACCCCGACCGAGTACGCGCTGCTGCGCTTCCTGGTGCGCAACGGCGGCCGGATCGTCCCCAAGGAGCAACTGCTCAGACACGTCTGGCAGTACGAGCACGTGCCGTCCGAGTCGACCGTCGTGGAGACCTACATCAGCTATCTGCGGCGCAAGCTGGACACCCTGGGAGCGCCGGTGATCACCACCCGGCGGGGCGTCGGATACGGCCTGGCATGAACGTCGGGAAGCGGCGCCGGCACCGCCACGGCACGCACTCACTGCGCGGCAAGCTGACCCTCGCCAACGTCGGCCTGCTCGCCGTCGGCATCGTGGCGGCGACCACGATCAGCATCATGGGCATGCGGCTGTACCTGCTCGACCAGGTGGACTCCTCGCTGCTCAAGATGCGCACCTCGCTGGGGAGTTCGGGGCTCACCCTGCGGCAGGTCGACTCGCTGGGCACGCTCGGCGTCATCCGCGACCGGGTCGTACCGGCGGAGTCCGACCCGGCACCGGGCTCGATCTTCGCCGTGGTCGACACCGAGGGCAGCGCCGTCGAGGTCTTCGACATGGCGCCGACCGAGGCCCAGCGCGGACTGGCGGCCGCCGTGCACGACCCGCGCGCCCTCGCCGCCGCCCCCGACCCGGACGATGTCACCGTGCACGGCGCGATGTACCGGGTGACGGCGACCCGGCTCGCCGACGGCCCCTACATCCTGCTGGCCACCTCGACCGAGCTGCTGCACGAGGGCATAGCCAAGGCGCTCCGGCTCGACTTCGCCGTCGGCGCGCTGCTGCTGGCGCTGCTGGCCTGTCTGACCATGTTCAGCTCGCGGCGCTGTCTGCTGCCGCTGGAGGACATGGTGGAGACGTCGTCGGCGATCGCCGAGGGCGACCTGACCCGTCGGGTGCCGTCGAGCCAGCATCCGACGGAGGAGGTCGAGCAGCTGCGGCTGGCCCTCAACTCGATGCTGCACCAGGTGGAGACGGCGTACCGGACCCGCGAGCGCAGCGCGGCCCAGCTGCGCCGGTTCGTCGCCGACGCCTCGCACGAGCTGCGGACGCCGCTCGCCGCCATCCGCGGCTATCTCCAGCTGTACGACAAGGGGATGCTGCGCGAGCCCGGGGAGCGGCGGCGGGCCTGGGACCGGATGCACGGCGAGGTGGACCGGATGGGCCGGCTCGTCGACGAGCTGCTGCTGCTGGCGCGGCTCGACCAGCGGCCCGAGATCCGGCTCCGGAACGTCGACGTGAGCCGGCTGGTGCGGGACGCGGCGGAGGATCTGCGGGCCCAGCAGCCGGCGCGGCGGGTCGCGGTGAGCGCCGAGGGGGCGGTGCTGGTGCGGGCCGACGAGTCGGGGCTGCGGCAGGTGCTGGGGAACCTGGTGGCCAACGTCCGTACCCACACGCCGGTCGAGGCGGCGGTACGGCTGGGGGTGGAGCGGTCGGACGGGGTGGTGCGGGTCTGTGTCGCCGACGAGGGGCCCGGGCTGGCGGAGGAGGACGCGGCGCGGATCTTCGACCGGTTCTTCCGGGTGGGGAGCGCGGAGGGGAGCGGGCTGGGCATGGCGATCGTGCAGGGGGTGGTGGACGCCCATGGCGGGGAGGTGGCGGTGAGTACCTCGCCCGGGGAGGGGCTGGCCGTAACGGTGACGTTGAGGTGCGGGTGAGAAGGGGTGAGGCGGGGCGAGGAGCGGGCTAGACGGGGTGGGGAGCGGGTGAGGCGGGGGTGCCGCGCACTGGTTCTAGGAACCGGCCGGCACCAGCGCCCACACCGTCTTCCCGTGGGAGCCCCTGCTCCACACCCCCCACGCCGCCGCGACCGTCTCCACCAGGTGCAGACCCCGGCCTGCCTCGTCGTCCTCCCGGACGATCCGGAGCCGCGGCTCCACCCGGCCCTCGTCGGAGACCTCGATCAGGCACGAGCCGTCCGCCAGTGCCGTCACCGCGACCTCGAACTCCCGCTCGAGCAGCGGGCCGTGCCGTACGACGTTGGTGGCCAGCTCGGACACCAGGAGCACGGCGTCACCGACCGCCGGGTCGTCCGGGCCGTGGCCCCAGTCGGCCAGATGGTCCCGGACCCGGTGCCGGGCCAGCCCCACGGACGCCGGATGCCGGGGCAGCCGGAAGGAGTTGCGTCTCAGCACGTCTGCTCCTCACCCCACGCACACCTCCGTCACATGGTGCCGCGCCGGGTGTCCGCCCCCGTCAGATCCAGTCCAGACTCCACAGGCGGAACAGGCCCGTGCTGTCCGTGAGGTACTGGGTGCCGCCCACGTCCTCGCTGCTGACGACGTAGTCCGTGCGCTGCCAGAGCGGGATCAGCGGAACGTCGTTCGCCACGTCCGTCTGGATGTTGCGGAAGTCCGAGTCGACGCGGGCCCGGTCGGCGTACGTCTGGCTGTGCTTGATGAGCGCGTCGACGGCCTTGTTGCTGTAGCCGGTGCTCATCGTGGAGTCACTGCCGACCAGGGAGGCGCCGAAGGTGTCCGGGTCGGGGTAGTCGGCGACCCAGCCGACCGCCCAGGCGTCCATCTTGCCCGTGGCCCATGACTTCTGGAAATCGGTCCACTCGTATCCCTTGACGTCGACCTTGAACAGGCCGCCCGCCTCCAGCTGCTTCTTCAGCGCGGCGGCCTCCTCGGCGCCCGCGCCGTGGCCGATGCCGTAGCCGAAGGTGAACTCGACCGGGGTGCTGACGCCGGCCTGCTCCAGCAGCGCCTTCGCCTTGTCCACGCTCTGCGTGGGGTACTGGTCGAAGAAGGACGTGGTGTGGCCGGTGAGACCGGCGGGGATCAGCGAGTACAGCGGCTCCACCGTCCCGTCGTACACGGTGGCGGCCAGCTGTTCGCGGTTGACCAGCCAGGCCAGTGCGCGGCGGACCAGGACGTCGTGCAGGGCCGAGTTCTTGCGGGTGTTGAAGTACAGGTTGCGGGTCTCGGCGCTGTCGGACTCCGAGACGCGCTGGTCGGGGTCGCTCGGCGAGAGCTTGGACACCATGGTCGGCGGCAGCGTGCGGGTGGCGACGTCGATCTGCTTCGCCTTGTACGCACTGCTGAGCTTGGCCGAGTCGGTGTAGTAGTCCAGCTTGATGGGACGGCCGGTGCCGTCGAGGCCGCCCTTGTAGTCACCGTTGGGCTGCAGGTCCGCCTGCTTGCCCTTCGTGTACGACGTCAGGCGGTACGGGCCGGTGCCGTCCACCGAGTTGTCGGTGCGCAGGCTGTTCGCCGGGTACTTGTCCCTGTCGACGATCGAACCGGCGCCGGTGGCCACCTTGAACGGGAACGTGGCGTCCCCGTAGGCCAGATGGAAGGTCACGGTCTTGCCGGAGGCGGTGACCGAGGACAGCGTCGAGAACAGCGAGGCCGGACCGGTGTCGGAGTTGATCTTCTTGACCCGGTCGAAGGAGAACTTCACGTCCTCGGCGGTCATCGCCCGCCCGCTCGGGAAGGTGATCCCGTCCCGGAGCACGCAGCGGTACGTCTGCAGACCGGTGTCCGTGAACCGACAGCTCTGGGCCGCGTCCGGGACCGGCTGGACGCCGCCCGGCTCGAAGGTGAGCAGTGACTGGAAGACGTTGTTGAACAACGCCCACGAACCGGCGTCGTAGGCGCCCGCCGGATCGAGCGCGGTGACGGCGTCGGTCGTACCGACGGTGATCGTCTTGTTCTTGTTCTCCTGCGACGGCAGAAGCTGCCAGCCGCCGATCCCCACGATCGCCAGTACGAGAAGCGTCACGAGAATCCGCATGCGAACAGATCGCATGGTTGGTGCCCTCCCCAAGGCCCTCACGGGCCCGTTCCAGGCCCTACCCAGGCCCTCCACAAGTGCCACTCCCCTAAGTGACGCGGCTCACCTAACCACAGGAGTTTCATGTGGGGGAAGAGTGATCTGGCTAGATGAGGAAGAACTTACCCAGCACTTGTTTCCCCGGGATTTCACAGCCTCTCCACAGGCACCCGGAGTTCAGGCCTGCTTCGACGCGGGCTCGACGACCGCGGCAGGCGCCCCTCTTGCTATGACGTTCGGCGCAGTGCGCGTACTCCGCGCAACCCGATGCCCCCGATGACCGTCCCCAATACGAAGGAAACGACGGCCAGCGTCAGGTGGACCCAGAAGTAGGCCGTGGGGTGGCCGTCGTCGAAGGCGAGCCCGCTGCCGTCCTTGACCAAGTTCTTGATGAAAGTGATCCAGATGAACCAAGACCACACTCCGAACGCGAGCAGGAACCAGGACACCGGGCGGCTGAGCTTCATGGGTTCAGTATCGCCTTCGGCTGTCCGGTTCCGTGTCCGGGGTGGGGTCGGTGGCGGGACTTCGCCCTCCGTGCCGGGTACGTTCTCGTCCGTGTCCGCTCCGAAGTCCCATGCCGGCCGGTCTCTGCTGGTCGCCTCCGCCGCCCTGCTGTCCGTGTCGCTCACCGCGCCGGCCGCGCTCGCCGCGCCCAAGCCCTCGACCAGTCCGTCGGCCACTCCCCCGGCGCGCATGTCGTCGGTCGGCGGCACCCGGCTCGGGCAGCCCGGTACCCAGGTCGATCTGGCCGCCGGGGCGCCGGTGCTGCCGAAGGACATCACGGCCCGTTCCTGGATCGTCTCCGACGCCGAGTCGGGCGAGGTGCTCGCCGCGCACAACGCGCACTGGCGGCTGCCCCCGGCGAGCACCCTGAAGATGCTGTTCGCGGACACGGTGCTGCCGCGGTTCCCGAAGTCGACCCCGCACAAGGTGGTGCCGACCGACCTCGCGGGCATGGGCGCCGGTTCCAGCCTGGTGGGGATAAAGGAGGGCCAGACCTACACGGTCCACGACCTCTGGCTCGGTGTCTTCCTTCGCTCCGGCAACGACGCCGTGCACGTGCTGTCCGCGATGAACGGCGGTGTCGAGCAGACCGTCAAGGACATGCAGTCCCACGCCGACGACCTCCAGGCGCTGGACACGCATGTGGTGAGCCCGGACGGGTACGACGCGGCCGGCCAGGTGTCGTCGGCGTACGACCTGTCGCTGTTCGCCCGGTCCGGACTGCAGAAGAAGGACTTCCGGGAGTACTGCTCGACCGTGCGGGCCGCGTTCCCGGGGGACACGACGAAGAACGCCAAGGGCAAGTCGGTGCGTCAGTCCTTCGAGATCCAGAACACCAACCGGCTGCTGAGCGGCGACACCGACGTGCCGGTCTACCAGGGCATCGCGGGTGTGAAGAACGGCAACACCACCAACGCGGGCGCCACCTTCACCGGGGTCGCGGAGCGGGGCGGCAGGGTGCTGCTGGTCACGGTGATGAACCCGGAGAAGAAGGAGCACAACGAGGTCTACAAGGAGACCGCCCAGCTCTTCGACTGGGGTTTCCAGGCGGCCGGCAAGGTGACTCCGGTGGGCGAGCTGGTCCCGCCGAAGGGAGCGGTGGACTCCAGCGCGCAGCCGGGGGCGACCGCCTCGGCCTCCGGGTCCGGTTCCGACTCCGGGTCCGGTTCCGGGAAGAACTCCGGGTCGAAGCCGGTGGCCGCCGCCTCCACCGACGGCTCCAGCGGGGTCGGCGTCGCGCTGGGGATCGCGGGCGGGGCGCTGGTGCTGCTCGTGGGCGCGGCGTTCCTGGTCAACCGCCGTTGGCCGCTGCCGGACCTGGTACGTCGGCGGCCTCGTCCGTGACCTCGGTGCCGCTCTCGGTCGCCGTCCAGGCGGCACAGAACAGGACGAGTTTCGAGGTGAAGTTGATCCACAGCAGCAGGGCGACCGGCACGCCGAACGCGCCGTACATGCTCTTCGTGGCGACGCCCTGGATGTAGCCGCTGAGCAGCAGCTTGAGGAGTTCGAAGCCGACCGCGCCGATCAGCGCCGCGACCAGCAGGCGGCGGCGCGGCGGTTCGACGCCGGGCAGCAGGGTGAGGAGGTAGAGCAGCACCAGGAAGTCGGCGACCACCGCGACGACGAACGCGATGATCCGCAGCAGCAGGCTGCCCCAGCTGTGCCTGTCGATGCCGAGCTGTCCCGCCGTCCAGCCGACGGCCGCCGTGGCGACCGCGGACACGGCGAGGGTGACCATCAGCGCACCGCCGAGACCGATCAGGATGCCGGCGTCCTTGGCCTTGGCGACGATCGGGTTCTGGTCCTTGTCGGGCAGTTCCCACACCGTGCGCAGGCAGTCCCGCATCTGGCCGACCCAGCCGATGCCGGTGAACAGCAGGACGGCACCGGCGATCAGACCGACCGTGCCGGCGTTCTGCACCAGCGAGTTGATGTCCAGCTGGTCGGAGATCCCCGGGAACTGGTCCGCGATCTTGCTTTCGAGAGTGTGCTGCCGTGACTCGCTCAGGGTGGCGGCGGCGATCGCGGCGGCCACGGTCAGCAGCGGGAAGAGCGAGATGAAGCTGATGAAGGTCATGGCGGCGGCCAGCCGGGCCCACTTCACCCGGTCGAGCCGCTCGTACGACCGCCACGCGTGCGTGTGCATCAGCCAGCCGACGAGCGGGCCGACGACGGGAAGTTTTCTCAGCCAGTCCATGATCCGACTCTGCCCTCCGCGCGGAAGACAAATGTACGGGTACCCCAGAAGCGCAGAACCGTGGCAAGCGCCATGCCGACGACCGCGCCGGAGACGGTGTCGGCGCGCTGCGAGGTGAGACCGAGGCCGTAGTGGCTGACAGCGAGGCAGAGCAGCTGGACCAGGGCGCCTGCGAGGTTCACGGCGACGAAGACGGCGTAGGGGCGCAGCCCCGACAGGCGCGCGTTGCGGTAGGTGCCGCGCGCGTTGCCGACGTAGGCGACCGTGCAGCCCGCGAGGAAGGACAGGGCCTTGGCGGTGAGCGGGTCGAGGGCGGCCGGGCCGCGCAGACAGCTGAAGAGGGTGAGGTCGGCGGCGTACGCGAGCAGGCCGACGGCCGCGAAGCCGATCAGCTCGCGCTGGTGCGCGGTCACCAGTGGGCCACCGCGAGCCCGTACATCGCGAGCCAGGCCAGGCCGATCAGGGCGAGGGCCCGGTCGCGCAGGACGACGTCCTCGGGTTCGCCGGCGGTGCCCCGGTCGGCGAAGACGGCGTAGCGCAGGATCGCCAGGATGAAGGCGACCATGGACAGCTGACGCCAGGGCAGCAGGCCCGCGGCCGGGGTGCGGTGGCCTTCCAGGGCCCACAGGCAGTAGGCGAGGACGGCGACCCCGGCGGCGAGCTGCCAGACGAAGCGGAGGTAGCCGGTGGTGTATTCGGTGAGCAACGCGCGCGTGGCGCCCGCCTTGCCTGCCAGTTGCACGGCCTCGGAATAGCGCTTGGCCGACACCATGAAGAGCGCGCCGAAGCCGGTGGTGATCAGGAACCAGCGGGACAGCGGGATGCCGAGCGCGACCCCGCCGATCACCGCCCGCATCAGGAAGCCGGTCGTGACGACGACGAGGTCGACCACCAGGACGTGCTTCAGGGCGACGCAGTACGCCAGTTGCATGCCGAGGTAGGCGATCAGGAGGGCCGGGACGAGGGGCGGGGTCAGCCGAACCGCGAGCAGCGGTCCCAGGACCGCCAGGACGCCTCCTGCCACGTAGGCGACGGGGACCGGGACCTGGCCCGCGGCGACCGGGCGGCGGCACTTGGTGGGGTGGGCGCGGTCGGCGTCCGCGTCCCGGGCGTCGTTGATCAGGTAGACGGCGGCGGCGCAGGCCGTGAAGAGGAGGAAGGTGAGGGTGAGGATGAGGAGCGCGTGCGTCGCGAAGAGCCGGCCGGCGGCGGCCGGGGCGGCGATGACGAGGGTGTTCTTGACCCACTGCTTGGGGCGGGTGGTCTTCAGCAGCCCCTTGAGCAGACCACCGGGGGTGACCCGCGCGCACACCGGCCCGTGCGCCGGTGCGGTCGTCGGCCCGTGCGCCGGTGCGGTCGTCGGCCCATGCGCCGGTGCGGTCGTCGGCCCGTCCGCCGGTCCGGTCGTCGGCCCGTGCGCCGGTTCGTGCGGCCGGGCCGGGTGGCCGCGCTGCTCGTGCAGATTCGTTTCAGCAGTGCCGTCGGCCGTCGCTTCGGTGGCACCGGCCGACGCTGCGATGGAGTCGGCGGTCGCTTCGCTGGCGGCGTGCGCGGTCTCGGTCATCCACGCCTCCCCGCGCCCGCGAAATCCAACACTCCCCCGTGCATCCATCGCGCCCCGGCGCGCGCCGTGAGCGCCCCCAGGGCCGCGCCCGCGGCGACGTCCGACGGGTAGTGCACGCCGACGACGAGCCGGGAGAGGCACATGGCGGCCGCCAGGGGCGCGAGGGCGGGCGCGCCGAGCGCCCCGAAGGCGACCGCGGCGGCCGCGGCGGAGGTGGCGTGCGAGCTGGGGAAGGAGTGCCGGCCCGCGGTACGTACCCGGGGCCGCACATGCGCGGGGCGCGCACGGCGCACGAGCCGTTTGACGCCCATGCTGCCGAGGTGCGCGCCCGCGACGAGCGCCGTTCCGCGCAACCAGGCGCCGCGTCGCGCGCCGTCCACGGCGGCCCCCGCGAGGCCGGCCGCGAGCCAGAGCGCGCCGTGCTCACCGGCGACGGAGAGACCGCGCGCGGCCGACGCGACGCGTGGATCGGCACCGCAGGCGTGCAGCGCGGAGAGGATCCGGTGGTCCATGTCGTCCATTGGACTCACTGTTCACCTTGACCCCGCCAAAGCTACGACCATATTGAGCGACATTCCGATAATCACCCGTTTCGGGGAGTCAGGTGATCTTCCGTAACCAATCACCAATAGCACCCATAACACCCATACGGCAGCGATACGGTCGTCCTCATGCCTGGAAAGCCTGGCGGGCCCGCAGGTCCCGCCGAGTCCGCACCCCCCGGAACCACCGTCTCCGTCACCGGCTGGGGTCGCACCGCCCCGACCGCCGCCCGCCTGATCCGTCCCCGGACGTACCAGGAGGCGGCGAACGCCATCCGGAGCTGCGGGGAACGCGGCGGCATCGCGCGGGGCCTGGGGCGCGCGTACGGGGACGCGGCGCAGAACGCCGGCGGCGCCGTGCTCGACATGACGGGCCTCGACCGCATCCACGCCATCGACGCCGACGGCGGCACCCTCCTGTGCGACGCGGGGGTCTCCCTGCACCGCCTGACGGAGGTGCTGCTGCCGCTCGGCTGGTTCGTCCCGGTGACCCCGGGGACCCGCCAGGTGACGGTGGGCGGCGCGATCGGCGCCGACATCCACGGCAAGAACCACCATGTCTCGGGATCCTTCTCCCGTCACGTGCTGTCCTTCGAACTCCTCACCGCGGACGGCCAGGTCCGTACGGTGAGCCGCGGCACCCCGCTGTTCGACGCGACGGCCGGCGGCATGGGTCTGACCGGAGTGATCCTCACGGCGACCGTCCGCCTCCTCCCGGTCGAGACGTCGTACATGACGGTCGACACCGAACGCGCCACCGACCTCGACGACCTGATGCACCGCCTGACCACCACGGACCACCGCTACCGCTACTCGGTCGCCTGGATCGACCTGCTGGCGCGCGGGGCGGCGACCGGCCGCGCGGTGCTCACGCGGGGCGACCACGCGCCCCGGGAGGCGCTCGGCGAGGACTCGCGCGCCGGGCGTGCACCACTCGCCTTCCGCCCCCGTCAGCTCCCGGCCGCCCCCGCGTTCGTCCCCGAGGGCCTTCTGGGCCGCACCACCGTCGGTCTCTTCAACGAACTCTGGTACCGCAAGGCGCCACGCGCGCGTACCGGCCAACTCCAGCGCATCTCCGCGTTCTTCCACCCCCTGGACAGCGTCCCGTACTGGAACCGCGTCTACGGCCGCGGCGGCTTCGTGCAGTACCAGTTCGTCGTCGGCTACGGCCAGGAGGACGCCCTGCGCCGGATCGTGGCCCGCATCTCCGAGCGCCGCTGCCCGTCCTTCCTGGCCGTCCTCAAGCGCTTCGGAGACGCCGACCCCGGCTGGCTCTCCTTCCCCGTGCCCGGCTGGACCCTCGCGCTCGACATCCCGGCCGCGCTGCCCGGCCTCGGCGCGTTCCTCGACGAGCTGGACGAGGAGGTCGCGGGCGCCGGCGGCCGTGTCTACCTCGCCAAGGACGCCCGGCTCCGCCCCGACCTGCTCGCCGCGATGTATCCACGGCTCCCCGACTTCCGCGCCCTGCGTGCGGAGTTGGACCCGCGCGGGGTGTTCGTCTCCGACCTGTCCCGCCGTCTCGGCCTCTAGGAGCTGATCGCTGTCATGAAGGACGCCTTCGGAATGCCCCAGTCCCTGCTCGTGCTCGGCGGTACGTCCGAGATCGCGCTGGCCACCGCACGCCGGCTGATCGCCCGCCGCACCCGCACGGTCTGGCTGGCCGGCCGCCCCTCCCCCGCCCTCGACCACGCCGCCGGACATCTGCGCACGCTCGGCGCCGACGTCCGCACCGTCCCCTTCGACGCGCTCGACCCCGAGTCCCACGAGGCCGCTCTCGGGAAGGTCTTCGCCGAGGGCGACATCGACATGGTGCTGCTCGCCTTCGGCGTCCTGGGCGACCAGGCGACCGACGAGCGGGAGCCGGTGCAGGCCGTGCGGGTGGCGCAGACCAACTACACGGGCGCCGTCTCGGCGGGCCTGGTCTGCGCGCGGGCCCTGCAGACGCAGGGCCACGGCTCACTGGTGGTGCTGTCCTCGGTGGCCGGGGAGCGGGCGAGGCGCTCCAACTTCATCTACGGCTCCAGCAAGGCCGGCCTGGACGCGTTCGCCCAGGGCCTGGGCGACGCGCTGCACGGGACGGGCGTGCACGTGATGGTCGTACGGCCGGGGTTCGTGCGGTCGAGGATGACGGCCGGGCTGGCGGAGGCGCCCCTGGCCACGACTCCGGAGGCGGTGGCGACGGCGATCGAGACGGGCCTGCGCAGGCGCTCGGAGGTGGTGTGGGTGCCGGGGGCGCTGCGGGTGGTGATGTCGGCGCTGCGCCACGCACCACGGTCGGTGTTCCGACGGCTGCCGATCTAGTACCGGCCGGCTGTCGGTCTGGTTCCGGCGGCTGCCGATCTGATTGGGGCGGCTGCCGGTCTGGTTCCGGTCGGCTGTGACGCCCCTTCAGGGGTGCGGGGCCGTGCCGATGTGCGGCTACCGACTGGCGATGGTCCCGCGCTCCGCGTGCCCCACCTGAGGCGGCACGACGGAGCCCCCGAACACGTAGTCGTGCAGCTTCCGCCACACACCGTCGGAACCCTGCTCGTAGAGCGCGAACCCCATGCAGGGCCACGCGGCCTCGTACCCCGCCAGCTCCGCGAAGGCCCGGTCCATCGCCGCCTCGTCGATCCCGTGCGCGACGGTGACGTGCGGGTGGTACGGGAACTGCAGCTCGCGGTCGAGCGGCCCGGACGCGGCGCGGACCCGCTGCTGGAGCCAGGCGCAGTCGTCCGCCCCCTGGACCACCCGGACGTACACGACCGGCGAAAGGGGCCGGAAGGTGCCCGTGCCGCACAGTCGCATCGGGAACGGCCGGCCCACCGCGGCGACCTCGCCCAGGTGGGCCCGGACGGCGGCCAGCTCGCCCTCGGCGATCTCCGTCGGCGGCAGCAGCGTGACGTGCGTGGGGATGCCGTGGGCCGCGGCGTCGCCGAAGCCCGCGCGCCGCTCCTGGAGCAGGCTGCCGTGAGGCTCCGGGACCGCGATCGAGACGCCGATCGTTACGGTCCCCACGTCATCTCCTGTCGGTCGTGATGGTCGGACGTGTGTCGGGTTCGTACCCGGCCGTCCGGCTATCGACTGTACGGCCACGGCCGCCTTCCGGGCAGCCGTGGCCGAAGTGATGTGCAGCGCTCCCGTGCGCTCCCCGGAGCCCCCCGAGCGCCCCGAGCGCCCCCGGCGCGCCGCTCGGTACCGTCGGCGCCCCGCCCGGTGCTCGGCGGGTCAGCGCTCGGCGGGCCCGGGTCGGTGCTCGGCAGGTCGGTGCTCGGCGGTCCGGGTCAGTGCTTGGCGGGCAGGAAGCCCACCCGGTCGTAGGCCTGGGCCAGGGTCTCGGCGGCGACGGCGCGGGCCTTCTCCGCGCCCTTGGCGAGGATCGAGTCGAGCGTCTCCGAGTCGTCCAGGTACTGCTGGGTGCGCTCCCGGAAGGGGGTCACGAACTCGACCATGACGTCGGCGAGGTCGGTCTTGAGCGCGCCGTACATCTTGCCCTCGTACTCCTGCTCCAGCTCGGCGATCGACTTGCCGGTGAGGGTGGAGTAGATGGTGAGGAGGTTGCTGACGCCCGGCTTGTCCGCCACGTCGTAGCGGATGACCGTGTCGGTGTCGGTGACCGCGCTCTTGACCTTCTTGGCCGTCGCCTTCGGCTCGTCGAGGAGGTTGATGAGGCCCTTCGGCGTGGACGCCGACTTGCTCATCTTGATCGACGGCTCCTGGAGGTCGTAGATCTTCGCCGTCTCCTTGAGGATGTACGGCTTCGGGATCACGAAGGTCTCGCCGAAGCGGCCGTTGAAGCGCTCGGCGAGGTCGCGGGTGAGCTCGACGTGCTGGCGCTGGTCCTCGCCGACGGGCACCTCGTTGGCCTGGTAGAGCAGGATGTCGGCGACCTGGAGGATCGGGTACGTGAACAGGCCGACGCTGGCGCGGTCCGCGCCCTGCCTGGCCGCCTTGTCCTTGAACTGGGTCATCCGGCTGGCCTCGCCGAACCCGGTGAGGCAGTTCATGACCCAGGCGAGCTGCGCGTGCTCGGGGACGTGGCTCTGCACGAAGAGGGTGCAGCGGTCCGGGTCCAGGCCGGCGGCGAGCAGCTGGGCCGCGGCGAGGCGGGTGTTGGCGCGCAGGTCGGCGGGGTCCTGCGGGATCGTGATCGCGTGCAGGTCGACGACCATGTAGAAGGCGTCGTGGGATTCCTGGAGGGCTACCCACTGGCGGACGGCGCCGAGGTAGTTGCCGAGGTGGAACGAGCCGGCGGTGGGCTGGATACCGGAGAGCACGCGGGGTCGATCAGAGGCCATGCCCCCCATTCTCTCAGAGGGTGGGGGTGGGATTGGTCTCCGAGGCGGAGGGTTGTCCGGTGCGCGGGGACTGCGGCGCCGTTGTGGCTGGTCGCGCAGTTCCCCGCGCCCCTCGGGGGGCGCTGCCCCCGACGGCGTCGATCAGCCCAGGTCGATCTCGGGGTACAGCGGGAAGCCCGCGACCAGGTCCGTCGCGCGCTGGGCGATCTCCGTCGACACCTTCTCGTCCAGGACGTGGGAGGCCTTGCTCGGGGCGCCCGACTTCGTCGTGCCCGGCTCGGTCGCCGTCAGGACGCGGTCGATCAGGGCCGCCACCTCGTCCATCTCGGCCGTGCCCAGGCCGCGCGTGGTCAGGGCCGGGGTGCCGATGCGGATGCCGGAGGTGTACCAGGCGCCGTTCGGGTCGGCCGGGATCGCGTTGCGGTTGGTGACGATGCCGGAGTCGAGGAGTGCCGTCTCGGCCTGGCGGCCGGTGAGGCCGTAGGACGACTCGACGTCGATCAGGTTGAGGTGGTTGTCGGTGCCGCCGGTGACGAGCGTGGCACCGCGGCGCGTCAGGCCCTCGGCCAGTGCGCGGGAGTTGTCGACGATCCGCTGGGCGTAGTCCTGGAAGGCCGGCTGCCGGGCCTCGGCGAGGGCGACGGCCTTGGCGGCCATGACGTGCGGGAGCGGGCCGCCGAGGACCATCGGGCAGCCACGGTCGACCTGGTCCTTCAGGGAGTCGTCGCACAGGACCATGCCGCCGCGCGGGCCGCGCAGCGACTTGTGGGTGGTGGTGGTCACGATCTGGGCGTGCGGGACCGGGTCGAAGTCACCGGTCAGGACCTTGCCTGCGACCAGGCCCGCGAAGTGCGCCATGTCGACCATGAGGGTCGCGCCGACCTCGTCGGCGATCTCCCGCATGATCCGGAAGTTCACCAGACGGGGGTACGCGGAGTAGCCGGCCACCAGGATCAGCGGCCTGAACTCACGGGCCTGGACGCGCAGCGCGTCGTAGTCGATCAGGCCGGTCGCCGGGTCGGTGCCGTAGGAGCGCTGGTCGAACATCTTGCCGGAGATGTTCGGGCGGAAGCCGTGGGTGAGGTGGCCGCCGGCGTCCAGGGACATGCCGAGCATCCGCTGGTTACCGAAGGCCTGGCGCAGCTCGGCCCAGTCGGCCTCGGAGAGGTCGTTGACCTGGCGGGCGCCCGCCTTCGCCAGGAAGGGGACCTCGACGCGGTCGGCGAGGACGGCCCAGAAGGCGACCAGGTTGGCGTCGATGCCGGAGTGCGGCTGGACGTAGGCGTGCCGGGCGCCGAACAGCTCGCGGGCGTGCTCGGCGGCGAGCGCCTCGACGGTGTCGACGTTGCGGCAGCCGGCGTAGAAGCGGCGGCCGACGGTGCCCTCGGCGTACTTGTCGCTGAACCAGTTGCCCATCGCGAGCAGGGTGGCCGGGGAGGCGTAGTTCTCGGAGGCGATCAGCTTGAGCATCTCGCGCTGGTCGTGGACCTCCTGGCCGATGGCGTCGGCGACCCTCGGCTCGACCGCGCGGATCACGTCGAGGGCGGCGCGGTACGCGGTCGACTCGGTGGAAAGGGGCTCGGACATTCGGGACCTCCGGACATGGCGTTCGGCGTTCACGGTTCGGCCCAGGCGCACGGCACTCGATCAGACGCGGGCCGCTCCCCGATGGTCGGTCCCATCCCAGCGCGCCAGTCACGGCCCGCTGGTCAGACTACCCGGCACGCCGGGCCCGGGGGCCGTGGCGTCCACCAGTCGGGCAGCGGCAGAGGGTAGTAAGGGGGCACCTCGCCGCGTTCTCTGGAGTCGCCGTGACCACTACGGAAGCCCTCATCGCCGCCGCCGACGCGCACAGCGCGCACAACTACCGGCCGCTGCCGGTGGTGATCGCCACGGCCGAGGGGGCGTGGATGACGGACGTGGAGGGGCGCAGGTACCTGGACTTCCTGGCGGGCTACTCGGCGCTGAACTTCGGGCACGGCCACCCCCGGCTGGTGGCGGCGGCGAAGGCGCAGCTGGAGCGGGTGACACTGACGTCGCGCGCCTTCCACCACGACCGGTTCGCCGCGTTCTGCACGGAACTGGCGGAGCTGTGCGGGATGGAGATGGTGCTGCCGATGAACACGGGCGTGGAGGCGGTGGAGACCGCCGTGAAGACCGCCCGGAAGTGGGGTTACCGGGTCAAGGGGGTGCCGTCGGAGAGGGCGAAGGTGGTGGTCGCCGGCGGAAACTTCCACGGCCGTACGACGACGGTGATCAGTTTCTCGACCGATCCCGAGGCACGGGCGGACTTCGGGCCGTACACCCCGGGCTTCGAGATCGTGCCGTACGGCGACCTGACGGCCATGCGGGCCGCGCTGACGGAGAACACGGTCGCGGTGCTGCTGGAGCCGATCCAGGGCGAGTCCGGGGTGATCGTGCCGCCGGAGGGCTATCTGGCGGGGGTGCGGGAGCTGACGCGCGAGCGGGACGTGCTGTTCGTCGCGGACGAGATCCAGTCCGGGCTCGGGCGGACCGGGCGGACCTTCGCGTGCGAGCACGAGGGGGTCGTACCGGATGTGTATGTCCTCGGGAAGGCGCTGGGCGGCGGGGTGCTGCCGGTGTCGGCGGTGGTGGCGCGCGCCGAGGTGCTGGAGGTCTTCCGGCCCGGCGAGCACGGGTCCACCTTCGGCGGGAACCCGCTGGCCTGTGCGGTGGCGCTGGAGGTGATCGCGATGCTGCGCAGCGGTGAGTACCAGGAGCGGGCGGCCGAGTTGGGGGAGGTCCTGCACCGGCGGCTGGCGGAGATCGCGGGCAGTGGGCGGGTGACCGCCGTGCGGGGGCGGGGGCTGTGGGCGGGCGTGGACGTGGATCCGGGGGTGGGGTCGGGGCGGGTGGTGTCGGAGCGGTTGATGGAGCGGGGGGTGCTGGTGAAGGACACGCACGGGGCGACCGTGCGGGTGGCTCCGCCCTTGGTGGTGGCGGAGGAGGATCTGGAGTGGGGGGTCGAGCAGCTGTGGGAGGTTCTGGGCACCTGAGGGGGAGCCGCCGCCGGACGAGCGCGAGTGCCGGTGCGTGGTGCCTTGCCGCACCCGCGGGCGGTGGCCTCGGATCCGGTACCGCCCCGCGCCCCTAAGGGGGGCTCCTGTGCGCGGCGTTCAGAGAATCACGTGCGGCAGGAAGCGCGCGTAGTCGTCCGTCACCAGGCCCGCCGACTCCCTGATGCCCAGGCCCGCCGGCTCGTCCCCCACCACCCACGCGCCCAGCACCACGTGGTTGCCGTCGAAGACCGGCAGGGGGGCCAGCTCCTGGTAGCAGCAGGCCTCGTCGCGTGTGCCTGACGGCATTGCTTCGTTGCCGGCGGCCGCCGCGCCCGGCGGGTGCACCCGCACGCCGGCTCCCTCCCGGCCCAGCAGCGGCTTGCTGACGTACCCCTTGCCGGCCGCCAGCTCCCGCGGGCCGTCGACGTAGGCCGGCAGCAGGTTCGGGTGTTGCGGGTACAGCTCCCAGAGGATCGCCAGCAGGGCCTTGTTGCTCAGGAGCATCTTCCAGGCCGGCTCTATCCACATCGTGGTGCCCGTACCGCCGCCGTTGTCCAGGGTGTCGAGGACGTGGCCGGCGAAGGCGTCGGTGGTGAGCCATTCCCAGGGGTAGAGCTTGAAGCAGCTGCGGATGAACCGCAGCCGGTTGTCGACGAAGCGGCCGGAGAGGGTGTCCCAGCCGATCTCCTCCATGGAGATCCACTCGGTGTCCAGGCCCGCCTGCTCGGCGGTCTCCTTCAGGTACGCGACCGTCATCAGGTCCTCGCCGAGTTCGTCGGCGGAGGAGTGGGCGAAGTGGAGGGGGATGCCGGGCGGGAGCAGCCGGGCCTGGCGCCGCCAGGCGTCGACGAGGCGTTCGTGGAGGCTGTTCCACTGGTCGGCGCCGGGGAAGCGGTCCTCCATCCAGAACCACTGGGCCGAGGCGGCCTCCACCAGTGAGGTGGGGGTGTCGGCGTTGTACTCCAGGAGTTTCGCCGGGCCGGTGCCGTCGTGGCGGAGGTCGAAGCGGCCGTAGAGGGAGGGGAGTTCGGAGCGGCGGTGCCAGGACTCGGCGACGGCGGCGCGGATGCGGGGGTCGGTGATGCCCAGTTCGCCGAAACGATCCTGCGCCACGATGTGGCCGGCCGCGGCCAGACACATGGCGTGCAGCTCCTCGACCACCTCCTCCAGCGCCTCCACCTCTTCCAGGGTGAAGACGTAGTACGCGCTCTCGTCCCAGTACGGGCGCAGGACGCCGTCGGGATGGCGGGTGAGGGGGTAGATCAGGCCCTGCTCCTCGACGGTCCGCTGCCAGTCGGGGCGGGGTGCGACGGTACGGCGCTCCATCGCGGGGTCAGCCGCCGGAGCTGCCGTGGCCGCCGCCGTGCCCGAACCCGCCGCGGTGGACGCTGTGGCCGCCGCTGGACGCGCCGCCGGAGCCCTTGGCCGGCTTGGTGAACGAGCCGCCGCTGACCCAGCCGCTCTTCTTCTTGCCGCCGTAGTAGTAGACGCCGTTGACAGCGGTCTTGGTGGAGCCGCAGTTCTTGTCGGAGACGACCTGGTAGCCCTTGGTGGCGGTGTAGCTGTTGCGGTCGACGCAGCGCTTGTCGGGGTCGGAGGAGCAGGCGGTGAGGGCGGCGGCCAGAAGGCCCATGCCGCCGAGGATCACGGTGCCCGAGCGGAGTTGTCGGCGTGCGTCAGCCATGTTCGTGTTCCCCCGTGTGGTGTGCGGCGGGCCGACGGCAGTCGAGTGATCGTCGGCCGGGTGTCCGGCGACAGCTTAGACGAACGGCCCCAGCCACCCTCGGCTTGTCATGTCCCGGTAAGAAAATCCTGTGAAGCCACCGGGAATCCTGCCGCGCGCCGGGCGCCACGGGTACCGTCCAGCCGTTCACAGGTGAACGATCAACTGCGGACTCTACGCGCGCAGAACCACGGACCAACCCCACCGCACCACACCCGTGTCCACGCGCGAAGACAACCGCCGCAACACCCGCACCGCCATCCCTCTCGCACCCCCACCGATGGAGGAATGACAGATGCCCGGCATCGCCACCTCGCGCCGCACACTCACCGCGGCCCTGACCGTGCTCGGCCTGCTCACCGCAGGAGCCGCGCTCCAGGCCGCCCCCGCCCATGCCGCCACCACCTACCGCGTCCTGTTCGACGACGGCCACGCCGAGGAGGCCGGCAACGCGGACTGGATCATCTCCACCGGCAAGCCCGACCCGCTCTCCCAGGACTCCTCGCCCTCCTCGGAGACGGACTGGACCGGCGCGCTGTCCTCGTGGGGCGTCGCCCTGCAGCAGACCGGCGACTACAGCCTGAAGACGGCCACCAGCGCGCTGACGTACGGCGGCTCGTCCTCGACCGACCTGTCGAAGTTCGACGCGCTGGTGCTGCCCGAGCCCAACACCAGGTTCACCACCGCCGAGAAGACGGCGATCATGAACTTCGTGAAGGCCGGCGGCGGGCTGTTCATGATCTCCGACCACACGGGCGCCGACCGCAACAACGACGGCTACGACGCGGTCGAGATCCTCAACGACCTGATGACGAACAACAGCGTCGACTCGACCGACCCGTTCGGCTTCTCGATCGACTCCCTCGACATCGGCTCGGGCTACCCGAAGGCCGTCAGCGACAGCGGCGACGCCGTGCTGCACGGCGGCTTCGGCACGGTCACCAAGAGCCTGATCGCCGACGGGACGACGGCGACCCTCAAGCCCGCCGACAACGCGAACGTCAAGGGGCTGGTGTACCGCAGCGGTTACTCCGGCAACACCGGCGCCTTCTTCGCCACCAGCACCTTCGGCAGCGGGCGGGTCGCCTTCTGGGGTGACAGCTCGCCCATCGACGACGGCACCGGCCAGTCCGGCAACACGCTCTACGACGGCTGGAACGACAGCGGAGCCACCAACGCCGCCCTCGCCCTCAACGCCACCGCCTGGCTGGCCGGCGCCAGCTGACGCACCGGGTGCGGCGGCGGGTCCGGGCACCGTCCCGGGCCCGCCGCCCTGCCGTCCCCCGATCACTTCACTCCTCACCCCCCTCCCCTACAGTCCCTTTGTGCTCTTTGGAATGGTGTGCGCGCTCGCCGCGGCGCTCTGCTTCGGTACCGCGACGGTTCTGCAGGCGGTGGCCGCCCGGGCGGCGGGTGACGGTACGGGCGGGGAGGCCGCGCTGCTGCTACGGGCCGTCCGGCAGTGGCGGTACCTCGTCGGGCTGGGGCTGGACGGGCTGGGGTTCGTGTTCCAGATCCTGGCGCTGCGCTCGCTCCCCATCTACGCGGTGAGCGCGGCGCTGGCGTCCAGCCTCGCGGTGACCGCGGTGGTCGCGGCCCGGCTGCTGCGGGTGCGGCTGAGCGGGCTGGAGTGGGGCGCGGTGGGGGTGGTGTGCGCGGGGCTCGCGATGCTGGGGCTGGCGTCGGGCCCGGAGGGCGACCGGGCCGGGTCCGACGCGCTGAAGTACGCGATGCTCGCGACCGCGGTGGGCGTGCTGCTGCTCGGGCTCGTCGGCGGTCGGCTGTCCGGTCGGTGGCGGGCGCTGCTGCTGGGCCTCGGGGCGGGGTTCGGGTTCGGGGTGGTGGAGGTGTCGGTGCGGCTCATCGACACCCTGTGGCCGGGCGGGCTGCTCACCAACCCGGCGGCCTACGCCCTGCTCGTCGGCGGCGGCGGCGCCTTCCTGCTGCTGACCTCGGCGCTGCAGCGCGGCTCGGTGACCACGGCGACGGCCGGGATGGTGATCGGCGAGACGATCGGCCCGGCGGCCGTCGGCGTGGTGTGGCTCGGGGACCGCACCCGCGAGGGGCTCGCCTGGCTCGGGGTGCTCGGCTTCACCGTGGCCGTCGCGGGGGCGCTGGCGCTGGCCCGGTTCGGGGAGGCGCCGGAGAGGGTCGAGGAGGGCTGAGCCCCACTCTTGCCACGCCTATCGAGAAACGATAGATTCCCATCGTAAGTCGATGGAGGGATGGGTCGTGGGGAAGCTGACAGTCCGTGCGTTGCGCGCCGTGCTCGCGGTGGTGCTCACCGGCACCGTGTTCGTACAGGCGGGAATGGTGTGGACGCTGGCCAGTGGGAACGATCCCGAGGACGGGTCGCTCCCGCTGACCGCGTTCCGCGTGATCACGATCCTGGGCATGGTGTGCGCTCAGGTGGCCCTGGTCTGCGTGTGGCGGCTGGTGACGATGGTGCGACGCGGAACCGTGTTCTCCGACGCGGCCTTCCGGTACGTGGACAGGGTGATCGGCGCGATCGTGGCGACCGCCCTGTTGTGGTTCACGGTCACGGCCCTCAACGCGCCCGGCCAGCGGGACGACCCGGGCGTCACCGTCATCATGGGCGGGGTGGGCCTGGCCATCCTCGGGGTCGCGCTCATCGTGCTCGTCCTGCGGATGCTGCTCGCCCAGGCCGTCGCGCGCGACGTCGAAGCGGCGCAGATGCAGGCCGAGCTGGACGAGGTCATCTGATGCCGATCGCCGTCGACATCGACGTGATGCTGGCCAAGCGGAAGATGTCCGTGGGCGAGCTCGCGGACCGGGTGGGGATCACGCCCGCCAACCTGGCCGTGCTCAAGAACGGCCGCGCCAAGGCGGTACGGTTCGCGACGCTCGCCGCGCTCTGCGAGGTGCTCGAGTGCCAGCCGGGCGACCTGCTGCGCTGGGAGGCCGAGGACGCCGCCGGCGGATGACGTGCCCCCGGGCGGGCGAGAAGGCGCCTCCGCAGGTCAGTTCCGGGCCGTCGTACCGGAACTCGGTCCGGGGATTCATTCGACGCCGGTCACGGCCGGGTCCGACAGCACCGTGCACAGCACGTCCAGCGCCCCCGACCAGGCGTGGTCGGCGGGCGTGCCGTAGCCGAGGACGAGGGCGTCCAGGGGTGCGGTGACCGCGTCGGGGTGGCGGTGGCGCGGGGTGAGGCCGTCGAGGGCGAGGCCCTGGGCGGCGGCGGCCCGGATCACCCGGTGCTGGGTGCCGGGCGGGAGCCGCAGCAGCATGTGCAGGCCGGCCGCGATGCCGGTGACCCGGATCTCCGGGGCGCGCTCGGCGAGGGCCGCGACCAGGGCGTCCCGGCGGCGCCGGTAGCGGGAGCGGGACGCGCGGACGTGCCGGTCGTAGGCGCCGGAGGTGATGAACTCGGCGAGGGTCAGCTGGTCCGGTGCCCCGCAGGTGTCCACGCCGCCCTTGACCGCCGTCACCTCCCGGGCCACACCCGGCGGCAGCACCATCCAGGCCAGCCGCAGCCCGGGCGCCAGGGACTTGCTGGCCGTGCCCAGGTAGACGACCTCGTCGGGGGCGAGGCCCTGGAGGGCGCCGACGGGACGGCGGTCGTAGCGGAACTCGCCGTCGTAGTCGTCCTCCAGGACCAGGCCGCCGGTGCGCCGCGCCCAGTCCACGACGGCCGCCCGCCGGTCGTGGTGCAGCGGCGCGCCCATCGGGAACTGGTGGGCGGGGGTCAGCAGCACCGCGGCCGGCCCCTGCGCCAACCCCCTCGTGTCCGTGCCGCGTTCGTCGAAGGGCAGCGGGCGGGTACGGAGTCCGGCCGCCGTCAGCAGCTGCCAGTGCTCGTCGAGGCCGTACGACTCCACGGCGACCGTGTCCGCCCCGCGGGCCCGCAGCAGCCGGCCGAGCAGGCCGAGGCCGTGCGCGAACCCGGCGCAGATCACGATGCGTTCGGGGTCGGCGCGCACCCCCCGGGCGCGGGCGAGGTAGGCGGCGAGCGCGGTGCGCAGTTCGACGCGGCCGCGGGGATCGCCGTAGCCGAAGGCCTCGTTGGGGGCGGCGGTGAGGGCGCGGCGGGCCGCCCTGAGCCATTCGGTGCGCGGGAAGGCCGAGACGTCGGGGTGGCCGGCGCGCAGGTCGTAGGCAGGGTGGTGGGCGGTGGTACCGGTGGCGGGCGTCGTTCCGTGCCGCCTGGACGTCGACGCCGTCGGCTCCCTGGTCGCGACCCGGGTGCCGGAGCCCTGGCGGGCGGTGAGCCAGCCCTCGGCGACCAGGTCGGCGTAGGCGTCGGCGACGGTGTTGCGGGCGATGCCCAGGTCGGCGGCGAGGGAGCGAGAGGAGGGCAGCCGGGTGCCGGGGACCAGCCGGCCGCCGCGGACGGCTTCGCGCAGGGCGTCGGTCAGGCCCCGGCGCAGCCCCGGACCGGCCGGTTCCAGATGGAGGTCGAAGCCCAGAGTGGCCCATGTTTTCCCCATGGAAATGGACCATACTCCTGGGCTGCCTGGCTCCTAGGGTCGAGATATGACCACAGAACACCCGACTGAGTACGCACCGGAACACACTCCCCGTCTGGCCTGGTCGGAGCTGGTGCCCGACGTCTACCGGGCGATGGTCCGGCTGGACACCGCCGCCCGGAAGGGCCTCGACCCGAAGCTCCTGGAGCTGGTGAAGATCCGGGCCTCACAGCTCAACCGCTGTGCGCTCTGCGTGGACATGCACAGCAAGGACGCGCTGGCGCAGGGCGAGAGCGTCGAGCGGATCATCCAGCTCAGCGCCTGGGAGGAGTCCGAGCACTTCTACACCGAGAAGGAGCTGGCGGCGCTGGGGCTGACGGAGGCGGTGACCGTTCTGACGGACGGCTTCGTGCCGGACCACGTCTACGAGCGGGCCGCCAAGCACTTCGAGGAGGCGGAGCTGGCACAGCTGATCGCCGCCATCACGGTGATCAACGCCTGGAACCGGTTCGGGGTGACCTGCCGGCTGGTGCCGGGGCACTACACGCCGGGGCAGCACGCCTGAGCAAGGCCGGTGACGTCCGGGCCGGGGCTCCGGCGGGGGGCCGCGGCGGCGGTCCGGGAGATCGCCGCCGGGGCTCCGTCGGACGGGGCGGCCGGGATCACCTCACGTGGCTGACCGTCCTCGGACGGAAGCGCCGGTACAGCACCACTCCGGCCGTCAGCGAGGCCAGGCTCGCGGCCGCCGGCGCCCAGGGGTTGCCCGTTCCGGTGTGCGCGAGCGTGCCGGTCGTCCGCTGCCGGACGACGGTGGCGGGCGGCTTCGGCGCCGGGTGGGCCTTGGCCGGGTGCGACGGCTGGTGGCGGACGGGCGGCGCGGGAGGCGTGGACGGGCCGGGCTCGTCGGGATGGCCGTTGACGGACTCGTTTCCGAAGACGGGATTGCCGACACCCACCACGTTCACGCTGTTGCCGACGACGTTCAGGGGAACGTCGATCGGAAGCTGGACGTCGTTGCCGGAGAGGACGCCCGGCGAGTCGTGGGCGCTGCCGACGGCCGTCGCTCCGTGCTTCTCCGCGGACTTGCCCCCCTCGTTGGCGCACCGGTTGCCCATCGCGGGGTTGAGGAGCCCGACGACGTCGACGGTGTTCCCGCACACGTTCACCGGGATGTTCACCGGCAACTGGATGTCGTTGCCGGACACCAGCCCGGGCGAGCCGGCCGCGGAACCGTCCGCGGCGGAGTCGGCCCACGCGGGTCCCGCGACCGCCATCGCACCAGACGCGACGGCGAAGGCGATCACACTGTTTCGGGTAGCCCGTTTCATGGGTTCCCTGCCCTTCCAGACACGTCGCGGGCACTCACCCGCGATCGGTGAAATCCAAGTAAAGCGAAATACGTAGTACTTTTTTGACCGGTATCGGTGCGATACGGGCGTGCCGGGCTGGAGCGTGCGGGCCCGCCTGGCCGTCGACGAGACGAGGCGTGCCACGGTCGTCCGGTCCGGCGCCCGCCGACGTCTCGCTGCGCCGAGGTGTCAGAGCGCCTGGTTGTTGCAGCCCATGTCCGAACCGAGGTGGCTCTGCTGTGCGCCCGGGTTGCCCTCGCCGTTCAGCAGGTTGCCCGCCAGGCCGGTGATCGCGCCGACGCTGCCGATCACCTCGATGTTCATGTCGTGCGAACGGCACTCGGTGGCCTGGGTGATGTCGAGGTCGCGGCCCAGGTCGTCGTGAGCGGACGCGGTGTTGGCGCCGAAGGAGCCGACACTGCCGAGCATGGCGCCCACGAGGACTGCCTTCTGGAACTTGCGCATGGGTTCTCCATTGGTCTGCGGATGGAATCTGCAAGAGGTCGTGCGGGACGTGAGGATGTTCGCCGGCGCGGCCGTCAGCCGAGCCGGGGAAGCCCCAGCTGGCCGACCGGAGGTGCCGCGACCTGCCCGAGGCCGACCGGGGAGAGCTGCGGCGCGCCCGGCGATCCGAGCTGCGGGCTGAGGAGCGGGTTCACCTGCGGGTTGATCTGGGGGTTCACCTGCGGGGCGACGATCGCCGGCGCCTGCGGGGCGAAGCCCTGGGGTACCTGGGGCATGGCCAGCTGCGGGGCGACCTGCGGCATGACCTGAGGCATGACCTGCGGCACCACCTGGGCCGGCTGCGCGGGAGCGGCCTGGGCCGGCTGCTGCGGGGCGGCCTGCTGCGGATACTGCGGCGCGGCCTGCTGCTGGTACGGGGCAGGGGCCTGCTGCGGGTACTGCGGGGCGGCCTGCTGCGGGTACGGCGTCGTGGCGGCCTGCGCGACTCCCTGGGAAGAAGCCGTGCTGGAGGCGTAACCGGTCGGCTGGGGCGCGGGCGCGGGCGCGGCCTGCTGGACCGGCTGGGGCGCGGGTGCCGGGGCCGCCTGGGGAGCGAATTGCTCGGGAGCCGGAGCCGGAGCCGGGGCGGGACTGCCCTGTCCGACGGGAGCGGCATAACTGACACCGCCGCCGAGTGCGGACAGACCGCTGGCCGCCACTGCAAAAAGCGCGGCCTTGTGAAGCTTGCGCATGAAACCCTCGGCCCTTCGATACCTGATGGGGAAGTCCATTGCATTCAGCTCGGTCACACGTGCAGTCGGTGTGATACTCGTACCGCATCACAGGCAGCAGTAATTCCGATAAGCACGCGGACTTCGCATTCGGAGCCGACAGCGATTGCCTCACCCTCTTCAGGTCCACGGTCGCTGCCCTCTCCTCGTCGGAACGACGATCGACCGGCCGCGGTCACGGGATTCAAAAGCCCGTCACCCATTTGCCTTCCGATGGGGCGCACTTCACCACTCGCACACCCTGCGGCAAATGGGTGACCACGACCCGGCGACCGTTTCTGGTTCTGCACGCGTCTCGTTGCCCACGGGGCAAGAACGATGGTTCACCGCAGCCGCGCAGGGGCGGCAGGAACAGCGACAACTGCGCTGCCTCATCAGCATTTCATCAGATTCCGTGCACAGGTCAATGAAGGGCCGAGAATTCCATGCGCAAGCTTCGTAGGGTCGCGCTCGTCGTCGCAGCAGCCGGAGGTCTCACCGCCGTCGGCGCCGCCCCAAGCTCCGCCGTCACTCCCGCCGCCTACAACGGGGCTGTGCCGCCTCCCGTTTCACAGCCGGACGCCCAGGCCGCCTCGGCCGCCTCCGCCCAGGCCACCGCACAGTCCTACGGCTCGCCGGCCCCGCAGCAGGCACCCCCGCAGCGTGCCACCGAGGTCGCCCCGCAGATCAACCCGCAGCTGAACCCGCAGATCAACCCGCAGCTTTCGTCGCCGGCCCCGCAGCCGGCGCAGGGACAGGCCGCCCCGGTGAGCCAGACCAACATGTTCCGTCCGTCCCAGGAGTGCAGCCCGCAGAGCCTGCTCGACGCGAACGTCCCGGTCGCCCTGCTCGCCGCTTCCCAGACCCGCGGCATCGACTGTTCCCAGGCCAACAGCCAGTCGAACTCGCTTGCCAACGCGCGCCAGGGATGACGGCCAAACGTCGTCGCGCGAACGGGAGTTGTCGAAAACCGCGACCGGCGGGACCGTTCCGACGCGATACGACTTTCGGGTGCTTTCGCCTTTTGATCGCGAAATCGGCGCGTCGCCGCCATCTTTGGCGTATTTCGTACTAATCTCCCGTAACTGTAATAAGTCGATCTCCCGCAGATCGCACCCACTCACTCCCCGGAGATGACATGCGTAAGCTTCGCAACGTTGCCGTCCTGATCGCCGCAATCGGCAGCATCGGACTCGTCGGCGGCACGGCCCACGCCGACCAGGGCGGTAAGGGCGGCGAGCACGGCGACAAGTTCAACATCCAGCAGAGCTCCAACTGCAAGTCGCACGACCTGAACCTGGACGTCCTCGGCGAGGTCGGCCTGCTCAACGGCGTCCTGGGCAACGCGCTGAACGGCGAGGGCAACCCGGGCGCCCAGGCCACCGACATCGGCTCCACCATGGGCTGCAACAACAGCGCCTTCTGAAAATCTGATCGGCGGGAAAACGTCGGTTGACAAATGGTCCCGGCGCCGGGCTTCAATCCTGCGCCGGGACCATTTGTGTGCGTCGGACGACCGCAGAGGTGGCGAAAATCAGGCGAGTTCGGCGCGCCGCTGGATTATCTCGGTTATTTCGTATCAACCTTCAGGTCAAGAATGCCGATCTTTCACAGATCGCCTCTACCGCACCTCAGCTCACCCCACCTCACCGGAGATGAAATGCACAAGGTACGCATGGCTGCCGTCCTCTTCGCCGCGTTCGGGAGCATCGGGCTCCTGGGCGCCGGCGCCGCCCACGCCGACCAGGGCGGGCACAAGCGGGGCGACAGCTTCGACATCCGGCAGAGCAGCACCTGTACGTCGCACGACGGCAACGTCGACATCCTCGGCGAGGTCGGCATCGGCAACGGCCTGGGCGGCAACCTGCTGAACGGCGAGGGCAACGCCGGCGCCCAGCAGAGCCACCTCGGTTCGGACATGGGCTGCAACAACAGCTTCGGCAAGTAGGCAGAAACGACAGATCCCGGTGTCCCGGCAACGGCCGGGGCACCGGGATCTGTCAATGGCGCTCAGAACTCGATGTGCGGCTTCTTGAAGCCCTTGGGCAGCTCCGCCGTGTTGGAACAGTCCACCTCCGGCCCGGCCTTCGTGGATCCGCTGCCCAGCAGTCCGTCCTCCGGATACACCGCGCTCGGCCGGTCGGTCGTCTCGCAGTTCTGTGTCTGCCTGATGATGTGCGTGCCGTCCTTGTCGGAGTGGATCTCGCTCTTGCGGACGCAGACGGTGTCGCCCTGCGCGTTGGTCTTGCAGTCGCCCGAGTGGCCGTCCGCGTACGCGTGTCCGGCGCCGACGCAGATCGCCGCGAGACTCCCGACGAGGCCCGTGACGGTGGCAATCTTCTGCCGAGTGAACATGTGCTGCTTTCCTTTGCAAAAGAGGCCCGGTCGCGTGCCGTTACCGGCGTGCGTCCGGGCCCGAGAAGGTCGAATCAGGGCATCCTGCGCCTGGACGCGGTGGAGACCGCTACCGACGACAGGATGGCGGCAGCCCGGACGCGTGCCCCGAGGGAGCGGTGCGTCCGGGCTGCCTTCGCCACGGGGTGTCACTCAGCAAGCCGCTTAACGGACCCCGGAGTTCGTGCGATGTTCCTGGGCTTCCGAAGGAGGCCGATGCGCTCGTGACGGCGCCGAGAGGACAAGTCCTCGGTACGCCGTTACTCGCCCTCGCCGCCCTGCTGCTGGCCGTACCCCTGCTCGGGCTGCTCAGACTGGTCGGGGCCGGCCTTCTGCTCCTCCGGCTGACCCTCCGGCTGGCCCTCCGGCTGACCCTGCGGCTGCGCCTCGGGCTGACCCTGAGGCTGCGCCGCCGGGCCGTAGTAACCGCTGCCGACGGCAACGGCGTTGGCCGACGAGTTGGCCACGGCGGTGACGCCCTGGCCCGCGTCCTCGCCGCCGGCGGCGAAGCTGGCCCCGGCACCGACGAAGGACAGGCCGGCAATCGCCGCCGCTACGACCGCGGCGCGCTGAAACTTACGCATGATGTGACCCTTTCTTGTCCGGGCAGGACAGCCCGGCTTGACTACACAATGTGAGCATATACACACATTTCGTAGTCATTCAGGATCTACACTCGCTCATGTCGCGTCGTTCTCGCCTCGCGTCGTCGCCCGCCACCGCCCCGCGTGCCGGTCCTCGCGGGTGCCGGTCGACCCCCACGTCGAGGGGGAACAGGTCACCTCGGGCCCGAGCCGCGCCCTCCCGTTGCCCAGGACCGCGGGCACCTCCAGGGGCTGCACGGTCTGGCAGGTGTCCTGATGGGGCGGGAGTTCGCCTTCGGGGACCTCGCCCTTGAACCGCTGGGTGCAGGTGAGGTTGCCCAGGAGGTCACGGGTGCAGTCCCCCGGGTCCACTGCGGCATACGCCTGGCCGATACCGGCGCCGGACGCGACGAGGCCGCCGACGAGCACCGAGAGGGCCGCGATCTTCTTCCTGTTCACCATGTCAAGCTCACCCTGTGAAAGCGCTGTTGTACTGGCCACAGGTGGTGTCGGTAGTGCCCGCGAGACCGAGCACACCGATCGGGACGTCGTTCTCGGCGACCGTCTGCGGACTGCACTCCTGGTAGGGGCGGTACAGGTCGGACACGTGCAGCCCGTTGCCGGAGCTGTCGGCGACAGCGGTGCCGGCCCCGAGGGCGGACAGGCCGCCGGCCGCCGCCACCGCCGCGAGCACGACCTTCTGAAGCTTGCGCATGGAAACCTCGATTCTTTTTCTGTACATCGAGACCGATTGCCTAGCGTGACCGCGCAAACACTAGCAGTAGCCGCGTGCGACTTTCCGCACGGGAGATCCGTGTTCCCATGGGGCATATAGCCCGACGAAATCACCAGACGGACGCCAATTGACGGGACGAGGCCGCGAGTTGCGGTTGTCCGCATAAAGACGCCGATACCAATACGGTCGTATCAGCGGGAAGTTGGGTCAGAGGAGTTCCGGCTGCGCGGCCCGCAGGTGATCGCTCGCCGGCACGGAGGCGATCAAGTCCCGCAACTTCTCGGCATATCGCCGCACGTTCTTGTAGGCGGCCTCGGTGTCCGGGTAACGGCAGGCGAACCACAGCCCCTCGTGCAGTCGGCTCACCCAGGCACACACCTGGTCGCCGTACGACACCCGGATCAGCCCGTACGTCTTCTGCTCGCTCCAGTCGGCCGAGCCGGGGGTGAGGCGGGCGTCCACGTACGAGACGATCGAGTACATGTCGGGCGAGGTCGGCCGGAAGTCCGCACCGAGCAGACGCAGTACGCGGGCCAGCGGAATGCGCGCCAGCGACCGGTTGGCCCGCAGCTCGGCGCGGACCGTGGCGAGCGCGCCGTCGAAGTCCCGTGCCGCCGGCACCTCGATCGGTGCGCCGCCGACGTACCAGCCCACGGAGTCCGACCACTCGGACTTCAGCCGGGTGTGGAACGGCACGACCGTACGGTAGACCGGCTGCCCGCCCAGCTCGTGGACGATCAGACTGGTCGCGGCCAGGATGCCCACCAGGCTGCCGCCGTAGGGGCGGCAGTGCGCCTCGAACGCGGCGGCGGTGTCCGCGTCGACGAGCGGCTCGCACATCAGCTTCTGGGCGGGCAGCGCGCCACCGGGCTGCAGACCGAGGTCGACGGGGAACTCCGGAAGCCTCCCGTCGCACCGGGCGATGAACTCCCGCCAACGCGCGACGATCGCGTGCGTGTCGTCGATCCCGTCCGCGTTCGCCCGCTCGTGCCGGCAGAAGTCGACGTAACTTCCCACCGGCGTACCGGTGACGGGCCGCCCCGTGACGCCCGACGTGTACAGCCCGTGGATCTCGTTCGAGGTGAGCTGGAGGGAGTAGGCGTCGACATTGGTGTGGTCGAAGGCCATGTACACGCTGGTGGAGTCGTCACGGACGACCGCCGCGTAGATGAGGTTCGGCCAGTCGAGCGCGTCCGCCGCGACGTCGAACCGGTCCTGCAGGTACCGGGTCAGCACCTCCGCGTCGGCGAAGTCGCCGACCACCTCGCGGTGCAGCGTCACGTCGTTCGCGTCGAGCGTGAACCGGTGCATGTCGTCGCCGACCCACCGGAAGCCGCTGCGCAGCGTCTCGTGACGCAACGTCCAGCCGCGCAGGGCCTCTTCCAGCGCGTCGAGGTCGGCCCGGCCCGGCAGGTCGAACGCCGTGCCGAGCCAGGTCGGTACGAACAGCCCGTCCTCGCGCACCGCCCGCGCCGTTCTGATGTGCGACTCCTGGATGTACGCCGGCGGCCGCGGATCCGGCGGCAGCGCTGTCGCGGCCGCGACGGTCGCCGGGCTGAACGTCCACTCGACTAGCCGTCCGGGCCGGACCTCGCAGCGCTGAATGTCAGAAATTCGCACGATGGCGTCTCCTTCACAGAAGACACCAGCTTGATCAAGTCGAAGCCGTGCGCGAGCGATGGCCGCTGTGTCGCCCACTTTTCAGCGAGACGTGTGACACCTCGAACGAGTTGACGGAAGCGGCTCAGGACAGCCACTTCTCCCACACCGAAGGGTGGTCGTCCACCCACTTCTTGGCGGCCTCCTGAGGGCTCAGCTTCTGGTCGGCGATCATCAGCGAGACCTCGTTCTGGTCCTCGGTCGTCCACTTGAACTTCTTCAGGAAGGCCGCCGCCTTGCCGCCGCTCCTCGCGAAGTCCGCGTTGAGGTACTTCTGCAGCGGGGTGTGCGGGTAGGCGCAGGCGATCTTGGCCGCGTCGGCGTCACAACCCTCCCGGTACGCCGGGAGCTTCACCTCGGTCATCGGCACCTTCTTGAACAGCCACTGGGGTGAGTACCAGTAGGTCAGGAAGGGCTTCTTCTCCTTGGCGAACTGCTTCATCTGGGTGATCTGGGCGGCCTCGGAACCGGCGAAGACGACCTGGTAGTCCAGCTTCAGGTTGTTCACCAGCGCCTTGTCGTTGGTGACGTACGACGGTGACCCGTCCAGGAGTTGGCCCTTGCCGCCGCTCTCCGCGGTGCGGAAGAGGGAGGCGTACTTGTTGAGGTTCTTCCAGTTCGTGATGTCGGGATGCTGCTTGACCAGGTAGGTCGGCACGAACCACCCGATGTGCCCGGTGACCCCGAGGTCCCCGGCACGGCCGATGGTCTTCTTGTCCTCGACGTACCGCTTCTCCTGGTCCGGGTGGCCCCAGTCCTCCAGGATCGCGTCCACGCGTCCCTGGCTGAGCGCGTCCCAGGCGGGCACCTCGTCCACCTGCACGGTGTCGACGCGGTAGCCCAGTTTGTGTTCGAGGAGGTACTGGGCGACGGCCACGTTGGACTGCGCGCCGACCCAGGACTGCACGGACAGGGTCACGGTCTTCGATCCCTGCGCGTTGGCGAAGGGCGAGGCCTGCTTGGTCATGTCGGCGGCACCGCAGCCGGTCGCGAGGACCAGCACGGAGGCGGCGGCCACGAGGGTGGTACGACGCATGGTCAGGCTCCCTTCCCGGTACGGCGTTCCGTGGGCTGGGTGACGCGGTCGAGCATCAGGCCCAGGCAGACGATGGCGGCACCGGCCACCAGCCCGGTCGCCAGGTCGCCCTGGGCGAGTCCGAAGGCGACGTCGTAGCCGAGGGCACCGCCGCCGACCAGGCCGCCGATGATGACGACGGCGAGGACCAGCACCACGCCCTGGTTGACGGCGAGCAGCAAGGCGGGCCGGGCGAGCGGCAGTTGGACCTGCCACAGCTGCTGACGGCCGGTCGCGCCGAGCGACCGCGCGGACTCCAGGGCGGCGGGGTCGACCTGCCGCAGCCCCTGGGCGGTGATCCGTACGACGGCGGGCAGCGCGTAGACGACGGCGGCCGCCACGGCCGGGGCGCGGCCGACGCCGAACAGGGCGACGACCGGGATCAGGTACACGAACTGCGGCATGGTCTGGAACACGTCCAGGACCGGACGCAGGGCACGTTCGACACGGTCGCTGCGGGCTGCCGCGATACCGGTCGCGAAGCCGAGGACGAGGGTGACGGCGACGGCCGCGAGGACCTGGGACAGCGTGTCCAACGACGGCTCCCACACGCCCAGCACACCGATCGCGGCCATCGCGAGGACGGCGGTGAGCGCGGTGCGCCAGGTGCCGATCAGCCAGGCCAGGGCGGCGACGACGAGCAGCACCGACCACCAGGGCAGCCACTGCAGGCCCGACCGGACGGGGTCCAGGATCCAGGTGGTGAAGTGGGCCGCCCAGTCGGCGGTACCGCCCACGACCGGGACGCCCGAGTACAGGTGGGCGGTCATCCAGTCGACGGCGCGGTTGACCGGTTCGGCGAAGTTCAGGGTCCAGGCCGCGGGCCAGTCCAGGCCGCCGAGGAGACGGGCGGCGACGGCGACGGCCACGGTGGCGGCGAGGGCGTAGAGGAGGCCGAGCGGGGCGGGGCGGGTGTCGCCCCGGTCGCCCGCCGCGGCGGTGATGCGGTCCAGGACGACCGCGAGGAGCACGATCGGGATGCCGGCCGCGAGGGCCGCGCCGACGTCGACCGAGGCGAGGGCCTGGTAGACGCGGTCGCCGAGGCCGCCGGCGCCGATGACGGAGGCGATGACCGCCATCGACAGCGCCATCATGATCGTCTGGTTGAGACCGAGCAGGAGTTCCTTGCGGGCGAGCGGGATACGGGCGGTCAGCAGCCGCTGCCCGCGGGTGGCGCCCAGGGAGTCCACGGCCTCCAGGACTTCCGGGTCGGCGCCGCGCAGGCCGAGGGCGGTGAGCCTGGCCATGGGCGGGGCGGCGTAGACGACGGTGGCGAGCACGGCCGCGGGGACGCCGATGCCGAAGACCAGGACGACGGGGAGGAGGTAGGCGAAGGCGGGGAGCACCTGCATGGTGTCCAGGACCGGGCGCAGCGCGCGGTGCAGCCGGTCGGAGAGACCGGCGCCGAGGCCGAGGACCAGGCCGACGGCGACGGACGCGAGGACCGCCACGACCATCAGGGCGAGGGTCTGCATCGTCGGCACCCACATGCCGAGGGCACCGCAGGCGAGGAACGCGGCGGCCGTACCGGCGGCGAGCCGGAAGCCGGCGACGCGGTGCGCGACGGCGGCGGCGAGCACGGTGACGCCGGGCCAGCCCGCGGCGAGGAGCGCGAGGTAGACGACGCGGACGGTGAGGACGACGGCGTTGCTGATGTAGCCGAGGAAGTAGAGGAAGAGGGGGTGCGTGTCGCGGTTGTCGATGACCCAGTTGCTGGCGGAGGTGAGCGGTGCGGAGAGGTCGACGGTGAGGGTGTGGGGCCAGGCGGCGCTGGTCCAGTGGGAGTTGGCGAGGGGGACGAGGACCGCGGCGACCACGGCCAGGGCGAGGAGCTTGCGCACGGCCTGGCTGGCGGGCAGGGCTATTCGACGGGGGCTCGGGACAGTGATCGTCGCCATCAGACACCCTCCGGACTGGTGCGGGGGGCGGGGGGTTTCACTTGCCCGCGCTCGCGGGGAACCCCATCGGCCGGGGGACTCTGTGACGGACGGTGCGAGTCCCCACCCAGGGGCGCGGGGAACTGCGCGACCGGCCCACCGCTGCCCGCGGCCGGACGACTGCCCGCGGCCGGCTCGGCTGCGGGACCTTCCGACGGACGATCCGCATCCCCACCCAGGGACGCGGGGAACTGGGCGCCCGGCTCCCGCTCGGCCGCAGACAGGGTGCTGCCCGCAGCCCCCTTCGCCACAACCCCCAGCAAGGTCTCCGCGTCGACGACCCCGACGCACCGGTCCCCGTCCACGACCCGCGCCGGGGCGCCCGCCGCGGCCACCACGTCGATGGCCTCGGCCACCGTCGACCGCACGCCGACCACCGGGCCCGTCCCGGTCTCCCCCGCCTCCGGCGCCCGCATCGCGGAACGCACCGTCAGGACCTGCTCGCGCGGCACGTCCCGCACGAACTCCCGGACGTAGTCGTCGGCCGGGGAACCGACGATCTCCTCCGGCGTCCCGAGCTGCACCACCTGCCCGTCCCGCATCAGGGCGATGCGGTCGCCGAGCTTGAGCGCCTCGCTCAGGTCGTGCGTGATGAAGACCATCGTGCGGCCCTCCTCCTGGTGCAGGCGGACCACCTCCTCCTGCATGTCCCGCCTGATCAGCGGGTCGAGCGCGCTGAACGGCTCGTCGAAGAGGAGCACCTCGGGGTCGACGGCGAGCGCCCGCGCCAGCCCGACCCGCTGGCGCTGGCCGCCGGACAGCTGGCCGGGACGGCGCTGCTCCATGCCCTCGAGACCGACCTTGGCGACGACCTCGGCGGCCCGCCTGCGCCGCTCGGACCTGCCGACGCCCTGGATCTCCAGGCCGTAACCGACGTTGTCGAGGACGGACCGGTGCGGCAGCAGCCCGAAGTGCTGGAAGACCATCGCCGCACGGTGGCGGCGCAGCTCCCGCAGCCGGCCCTTGTCCATCGCGCGGACGTCCTCGCCGTCGATGGCGATCGTGCCGGAGGTGGGCTCGATGAGCCGCGTCAGGCACCGGACCAGCGTCGACTTCCCGGAGCCGGACAGGCCCATCACCACGAAGACCTCGCCCTTGCGCACGTCGAAGGAGACGTCACGGACGGCGGCCGTACAGCCGGTGCGGGCGCGCAGCTCGGCGGGGGCGAGCCCGGTCAGCTCGGGGTCCGCGGGCACGCGTCCGGCCTTCGGGCCGAAGACCTTCCACAGGCCGTCGACGGAGAACACCGGGGTCGAGGCAGGAGATGTGGCAGGGGTCGTCACAGGGGTCGTACTACTCATCACGCACCGCCCTTCAGCAGGTCCACGGCCCTCTCGCCGACCATCAGCACTCCGATCATCGGGTTCACGGCCGGCATGGTCGGGAAGACGGACGCGTCCGCGATACGGATGCCGTCCAGGCCTCGAATCCTCAACTCCGGGTCCACCACGGCCTGTCGGTCGTCCACCGCGCCCATCCGGCAGGTGCCCGCCGGGTGGTACACCGTGTGCGCGACCTTGCGGGCGTACTCGCTGAGCTCGGCGTCGCCGAGGATCTCCGGCCCGGGGCACACCTCGCGCTTCAGCCAGCCGGCCAGCGGCTCGGTCTTCGCGATCTCGCGGGCGATGCGGATGCCGTCGACGAGGGTGCGGCCGTCGTAGTCGTCCTCGTCGGTGAAGTAGCGGAAGTCCAGCGCGGGCTTCACGGACGGGTCGGCGCTGGTGAGGTACAGCCGGCCGCGGCTGCGCGGCTTGGGGATGTTCGGGGTCATCGAGACGCCGAACTCCGGGCGCCGGTAGCCCAGTCGCTCCGGGTTGTCCGTGAACGGGATCTGGTAGAAGTGGAACATCAGGTCCGGGCCCGCGTGTTCGGGGTCGCGGCGTACGAACAGGCCCGCGTCGGAGTCCATCGCGGAGTTCTCGGGGATCGGGCCGTTCGTCTCCCAGACGATCACCGACTCGGGGTGGTCGAGGAGGTTCTCGCCGACGCCCGGGAGGTCCAGCACGGCCGGGATGCCGAGCGCTTCGAGGTCCTGGGCCGGGCCGATGCCCGAGTGCAGGAGCAGGCGCGGGGAGTCGACGGCGCCCGCGCACAGCACCACCTCGTTGCGGGCCCGTATCAGCAGGTCCTCGCCGTCCTTGGTGCGGACGTGCACGCCCTCGGCGCGGGTGCCGTCCAGCTCCAGCCGGTGCGCCCAGGTCTCCAGCAGGATCGTCAGGTTGGGCCGCTCGTCCATCACGGGGTGGAGGTAGGCCACCGAGGCGCTGGACCGCTTGTTGTCCTCGGGGTGGTAGGCGAGGTCGAAGAAGCCGACGCCCTCGGTGAACGGCTTCTGGTTGAAGCCCTCCACGCGCGGGACGCCCAGCGCCTCCTGCGCCGCGTCGACGAAGTCGCGGGCGATGGCGTTCCGGTCCTTCTCGTCGACCGGGACGATGTTGTTGAGGAGGCGGGCGTAGTACGCCTCCATCGGGACCGCGCCCCAGCCCTTGGCGCCGGCCTCCTCCCACTCGTCCCAGTCGGAGGGCAGCGGCTTGAAGGCGATGAGCGTGTTGTGGGACGAGCAGCCGCCGAGGACGCGGGCCCGGCTGTGCCGGATGTGGGAGTTGCCGCGCGGCTGCTCGGTGGTCGGGTAGTCGTAGTCCAGCTCGCCGCCGAGCAGGCCCATCCAGCGGCGCAGGGTGAGGACGTCGTCGCGGCCGACGTCGCTGGGACCGCCCTCGATCACGGCGACCGTGACGTCGGGGTTCTCGGTGAGACGGGAGGCTATGACGGAACCCGCGGTTCCGCCGCCTATCACGACGTAGTCGTAGGTGTGGGACTGGGACATGGGGGGTGCTCCAAAAGGCTTTCGAAGACCTCGGTGAGGCTTCTCGCGTAGCCGCTCTTCTCGTCCGGCGGCTCTTCTCGCGTCGCTGCTTCCTGCGTACGGCGGCCGGGTGGGCTCAGCCGGCGAACCAGCGCACCGGCCGCGGTGCGAGGTTCTGGTAGACGTGCTTGGTCTCGCGGTACTCGGCGAGCCCGGCGGGACCCAGCTCGCGGCCGGTGCCGCTCTTGCCGAAGCCGCCCCACTCCGCCTGCGGGAGGTAGGGGTGGAAGTCGTTGATCCAGACGGTGCCGTGCCGCAGCCGCCCCGCGACCCGGCGGGCGCGTCCGGCGTCGGCGGTCCAGACGGCGCCGGCCAGGCCGTACTCGGTGTCGTTGGCGAGGGCGACCGCCTCGTCCTCGGTACGGAAGGTCTCGACGGTGAGGACCGGCCCGAAGACCTCCTCGCGTACGACCTTCATCTCCCGGTGGCACTGGTCGAGGACGGTCGGCTCGTAGAAGTAGCCGCCGGCGGGGCGGTCGGCGGACGGCTCGGGGCGCTTGCCGCCGGAGCGCAGCACCGCTCCCTCGGCCAGCGCCGACGCCACGTACGCCGCGGTCTTGGCGCGCTGCTGCTCGGAGACGAGCGGGCCGCACTCGACGCCGTCCGCGGTACCGCGTCCGAGGCGGATCCGGGCGGCGCGGCGGGCGAGTTCGGCGACGAACCGTTCCCTGAGCGGCTCCTCGACGATCAGCCGGGCGCCGGCCGAGCAGACCTGGCCGCTGTGGATGAAGGCGGCGTTGAGGGCCTGGTCGACGGCGGTGTCGAAGCCCTCCTCGGTGGCACAGGCGTCGGCGAAGACGACGTTGGGGTTCTTGCCGCCGAGTTCGAGGGCGACCTTCTTGACCGACACGGCGGCCGCCTGGGCGACCTTGACCCCGCTGGCCAGTCCGCCGGTGAAGGAGACCAGGTCGACATCGGGGTGCTCGGCGAGGCGGGCGCCCACGCTGTGCCCGGGGCCGGTGACGAGGTTGGCGACTCCGGCCGGCAGCCCGGCCTCCACCAGCAGCTCGATCAGCGCGACGGTCGTCAGCGGGGTGATCTCGCTCGGCTTGATCACGAAGGTGTTGCCCGCCGCCAGCGCCGGAGCGATCTTCCAGCTCGCCTGCAGCAGCGGGTAGTTCCAGGGGGTGATCAGGGCGCAGACACCGACGGGCTCGTGGACGACGACGCTGTGGATGTCGGGCGAGCCCGCGTCCACCACCCGGCCGGCGCCCTCCGCCGCCACCAGGTCGGCGAAGTAGCGGAAGGCGTCGGCGACACAGTCGATGTCGACCCGGCCCTCCTCGACGGTCTTGCCCGCGTCCCGGCTCTCCAGGAGGCCGAGCTTCTCGCGGTCGCGCACGAGCAGGTCGGCCACCCGGCGCAGCAGGGCGGCGCGCTCGGCGACCGGGGTGCGGGGCCACTCGCCGGCGTCGAAGGCGCGCCGGGCGGCGGCCACCGCCGCCTCCGCGTCCTTCTCGTCACCCTCGGTGACCACGGCGAAGGGCAGGCCGTCCGCGGGGTCGATGATCTCGCGTGTCGCGCCGGAGACGGCTTCCAGCCACTCGCCTCCGGCATGGATGGTCGCTTGTGCCGTTCGGTCCGCCATGATCGGTTTTGCCTTCCGTTCCTGTTCAGTGCCCCTGTGTGACAGAGGAGTCACACTCGGGGACCGTCACCGCCTGCCCTCGGTCGGGGATTGCATGCGCAATCCGTGGCCGAAAGTGGGCTGCCTCACTGAACAGGCGGACGAAACGGGGCAAAAAATACCTCTCAGGGCGTGGCACCCGCCGCCTCGGTGTGCGTGGCGTGCCGGGGCCTGCTCTTGGCCGAGATCTGGCCGACGAGTTCCCAGAAGCACACCAGGGCAGTCACCGGCGGAATCCCGAAAATCACTAACGACAACAGCGCATGCGACGAGTGGCTGGCGCACAGCGCCACGGCCAGGACGGAGGCGGCCAGCACCACACACCAGGACCGGCGCGCACTCCGGCGCTGAGCGGTGGCCCGCAGGACGGAGAGCGCCGCCACGAACCAGGGCCCGTACACCGTCAGCGGCCAGTACTGCGCCAGCCCCGCGGGCAGCACGCCCGAGGCGATCCCGCGCAGCTGCCCGTAGGAGTAGCAGACGGACCAGGTCAGCATGCACACCGCGCACAGCGAGACCGCCGCGATCAGGAACGTGATGTGCGTGACGCGCCGGCCGCCGTCGAGCAGGTGAGGCTCCTGGCGGGGCCGCCGACGGCTGCCTCTGCGCTGGGTCGGCACGTCCAGCAGGGTGGGAGCCGCGCTCGCACTCACGCCGGTCGGCGCGGACAGCATCTGCGCCAGCTCCTCGACCGGATCCCAGTCGTTCGGCGCGACACCCGGCTCGGGTGCGCCCCAGCCGTGCTCGTAGCGACCGGTGTGGTCGTAGAGACCAGAGTGGTCATAGAGGCCGGCGTGATCATAGAGACCAGGGTGGTCGTACAGACCGGTGTGATCATAGAGACCGGCGTCATGCTGAATCCCGTCCATCGGTAAAACCTCCGCACCCAGCCTCAGAACGCTCTGTAGAGATCCGCCAGCGTCCGCCGATATTCATTTTCCATCATGTTGATTCTCTTCAGGAAATCATCGAGCAGGTCCGAGCATGAGGTGATATCCATACTTCCGGGCCAGCGGAGCACGGCCGTCGGATGATCTTCTGCTGCATGCCAGTCCAATCGCGTCACGGTGACCTAACGACCATCGCCCGGGCCGGGACTTGGGGCATTCGGGGGATTCACGTCACCCGGAAGAGAAGCTATAGAATGCCCATCGACACACAATTGAAGAAATTGCGCATTCACGTACGGATATATCCCGTGAATACGGAAAGTAAATGAACGAAGATGTGACCGGTCGGGCCGGCGCTCAGTCCACGGCGGGGTCCGCGTCACAGAGCGTGTCCGGCGGGCAGAACCAGTCCACCGCCGTCGTGAGCTGGGCGAGCTCGTCGTCGCGGCCGTCGGAGTCGGGGCCGTAGGAGGCGACGGCATAGATGTTGCCGTCCGGTGCGACGAACCGCTCGTCGACGACATGCCAGGTACCGACGTCCGGCTCGCCGCCGATCCGGCCGGCCAGGTACTCCAGGCGGGAGCCGGTGAACCGGCCGTCGTCCAGGTCGGTCAGGCCGAGTTCCCGGAAGCCGTCCGGCTTGGGGGTCTCGGCGGAGAGGTAGAGCGCGAAGGAGGCGGCCGGGGACTCCTCGGCGACCTGGTAGACCTGCAGCCGGTGCTCGCGGTCGGGGCTGCGGTAGCTGACCACGGCGATGCCGTAAGAGGAGTCGACGGTGGACCGCGACCAGCCCTCGGGGACGGCGATCCGGAAGCCCTCAGTGTCGTGGCGCAGCTCGTATCCGGCGGGAGGCGCGGAGGCCGACGGGGACGGGGAGCCGGTGTCCGTGGGTGACCCGGACGCCTCCGTCGGCCGCGCGGAGGGAGTCGGGGTGACCGAGGCGGCGGCCGTGGCGGGCCCGTGGCCGTCGCCCCTGCCGACCACCAGGCTCAGGACCAGGCTCGCGGCCACGCCGACGACGGCGGCCCCCACGACGACGGACCAGGCCAGCCTGCGATCACGCCCCCGGGAAGTCCCCTGCACCGGGGGCTGCTCGGGGGGCGCCCAGCCGCTGCCCGCACCCGACCACCACTCCGCCTCCGGAGCGGGCGCCGGACGCTCCGAAGCGGGCGCCAGATCCTCCGGAGCCGTCGGAGTCGGAGCCGGTGCCGTCGGAGGCGGAGTCGGAGCCGGAGCCGGTGCGGTCGGTGTCGTCGGAGTCGCTGTCGTCGGAACCGGTGCGGTCGGAGTCGGTGCCGTCGGAGCCGCTGTCGTCGGAACCGGTGTCGTCGCAGTCGCTGTCGTCGGAACCGGTGTCGTCGGAGTCCCTGTCGTCGGGGGATGAGTCTGGGGGCCGCCTGTCGGAGGTCGTGGTGGGGCCGGCTTGGTGGCGGGTCGGAGGGCGTCCTCCCACCGCTGTGCGTCCTCGTTCCAGTGCCGCGCTCCCCCGCCGGTCATCGGCTCCCTCACCGCCCCAGCAGGCCGGCCAGTGTGCCTGCCGAGGCCAGTACGTTGATGAGGGCCTGGGAGTCGGTGAGGAGTTGGCGCAGCCGTTCACGGCGGGTGGGGCCCGCCTGGCCGGTGCGGGCGATCTCCTCCTCGGCCTCGGCGAGCGCCGCGCCCAGCGCCGCCGTCTGCTCGGTGCCCCGCACCCGCTCCAGGTCGGCACGCAACTCACGTACCGCCGCAAGGAGTTCCTCGTCGGCCGGGGTGCCGGCGGTGCCGTGGTGGTGGCTCTCGGCGTGCGCGTGGCTGCCGATGGCGAACGTGCTTCCGGAGATGTTCCCCAGGGTGACCTGCGGCTCGTCACTTGCCATTGCTGTCGGGCCCCTTCTGCGTCGTGTGGCTGGTGGCGGTGGCGTGGCTGCCGAAGGCGAGCGTGGAGCCCTCGACCCGGTCGATGCTCACGTTGGTGCTGTTGTTGACGGTCTTCTGGACGAACTCGCCGGTCTGGTAGCCGGCTTCGGCGAGCGCGGCCCGTACGCCGTTCGTCACCCGGTCCTGGATGCTGCGCAGGTACCGGACGACGTCCATCTCCTGGAAGTGGGAGCCGACGTCCACCGCGCCCAGTTCGCGCACGGACAGCGCGGGCCCCTCGGGCAGCGCACCCGCGTGGCCGCCGGTCAGCAGCCGCCAGAGGTACACCGCGCCCCGGCCGAGCTGGCCGAGCGAGCGGCCCACCGAGCCCGGGACCAGGGCGATCGCGGCGGCGGTCTTGCCGGCCCAGTTGTTGTTCCGGAACCGGTGGGCGGTGCGGTCGGCGCCCTTGAAGTCCGCGCGGACCGGGGTCAGTACGTGCGGGGCGATCTCCAGCACGAGCATCCGGCCCTGGGTGTGGATGCGCACGAACACCGTGACGACCACCTCCTCCTCCCAGCCGCCGACGCGGATCCGCAGGAAGTGCCGGCGCTTCTCGGCACCCTCCTCGACGGCCCGCGCCCGGTGCTCCTCGAAGGCCTGCGGGACGTAGGGCGCCTGGTCCCGGGTGAGCAGTCCCTCGGTGGGCAGGAACACGCACTCGTCGATCTCCAGCTGGCGCAGCCGGTCGCGGTTGCCGGGTCCGGCGTACTCGGCGGGGACGCGGAGCTGCTCGAGCAGCGGGCGGATCCTCTCCAGGATCGCCCGGTTGCTGAGCGGCTGCTGCTCCTTCTTCAGCTCGTCGGGCTTGAGTTCGACGGCGAGCACCCACGTGTCGTAGGCGGCGCCCGCCCCGCAGAACGGGTCGGCCTCGTTGTACATGATCAGCGGTGCGTGCTGTTCGATCCGGATGCGCTGCTTGAGCCGCTGGAAGCGAGGGTTCTCGGCCTTCTCGGCGGGGTCGCTCGCCGCGTCCGGGAAGCGCTGCGGGGAGAGTTCACCGGCCAGTGCCCGGCTGAACTGGGTGCGCTGGGCGTGCGCGCACAGGGCGATGCCGGCGAACACGGCGAGCGTGAGCCAGGCGTGCCAGGCCTGCGCCAGACCGCCGAAGTCGCCGAGGCCCGGGGCGAACAGGTCGCCGGCGCTGGTCGAGTCGGAGTAGCTGGAGCCGTAGCCGTCGGAGCTGTACGGGTCGTACGAGGAGCCGTCGTCGGAGCCGCCGCCGAACGCGACGGCGAGGGTCGCGATCAGGGCCACCGCGTAGAAGGACCGGCCCCACCAGCGGACCAGGAAGGCGGCGATCACCCGGTACAGCGGCGGCCGGGCGGCGCGGCCCCTGATCCAGGGCGCGACGGCGAGCGCGATGCCCGGCACCAGGAAGAACACGAGCAGCCCACCGCTGAGCGGCAGCCCCACCAGCCACAGGCCGAGGATCGCCGCGGCCCACAGCAGTTCCTGGCGGCGGGCGCGCAGGGCGTGGGCCAGGACCCGGGCGGCGTCGAAGCCGAGCGAGGGCGCCGCGATCCGCTGTTCGTTGAGGTGGAGTTCCTCGATGACCCGGTCCCGGTACGCGGAATCCAGATAGGTGCCCGCGCACAGCAGCCGGGTGGCCTCACTGGCGTACGGCGGTGTGGGCGGCAGCGCGGGCGGCGCCCCGGCGGGCGGTCCCGGCTGCGGTTGTTGCGGCACGTAGGCGGTGCTCACGACGATCCCCCGATGCGTGTGACGTGCGGTGCTGGAAATGCGTTACTGGACGTCGAGTTGACGAACCATCAGCATAGGGTGACGGCCGTGGCCGGTGATACGGAATTGCCCGAAGTCACCGCAGGTCAGAAGTCGGCCGGCCGGACTGCGACGCATCGCCGGCAATGACACCGGGCCGGTCGGCGGTCATCAACTCCCTTACGCGGCCCCGGAGCCAGGCGTGTGGCGGGTCGGCGTCGTGACGGCGGCGCCAGGCCAGTCCGACGCCGATCGGCGGGAGGTCGAGCGGCATCCGCTCGGGGGTCAGCTCGCGTCGAGGGGCGGGTGTCCGGCCCGTACGGCACCGAGCACGCGGTCCTCGTGGAGGTGCTCCACATGCACCTCGGGGAGGTCGGTGTGGACCACCCCCACCTCCGGGCCGGCGGTGCCGTGCCGCAGGAACGGCGGGTCCACGTGGCTCTCGGCGAGGAATCGGACGCGGATGCCGGGCGCCTCCTCGGCGGCCCGGGTGCGGCGACGGTGCTCGTGGTGGCCGGTTACCGCGACCGCACCCCGACACGCACTATCGCGTCCGACCGGGAACACGTACTATCGCGTTCATCCGGTGCCTGAGCAACTCCCCTCACCATACGGCCCGTTGAGGAGCCTCCCATGCCCGCCCTGCTGAATCCCGTCCTCGACCTGCTGACCCTGCGCGGCACCGTCACCGAGGCGGAACAGATCACCGCCCGCATACGCCGGCTGCGCATCGACGGCGACCAGCTCGCCGGTCTCGACGTGCGGCCCGGTCAGCAGGTGCGCGTCCTGGTCACCGGCCTGACCCTGCGCACGTACTCGGTGTGGCACTACGACCCGTCCGGTGTCGTCGAGTTGTGCGTGCTGGACCATCCCGAGGGCGGGCCGGGGGCCCAGTGGGGGCGCACGGTCGCCACCGGCGAGCAGGTGCGGCTGCGCAGGCCCGAGGGCACGTTCACGCTGCGCCCCGAGGCCGCCCACCATGTCTTCGTCGGCGACGAGACGGCCTCGGTCGCCTTCGGTGCGATGCTCGCGGCGCTGCCCGAGGAGGCCGCCGTCTGCGGCTGCGTGGAGACGGCGACCGCGGCGGACCGGCTGCCCCTCGCGTACGCGGAGCGCCTCGACTGGGTGCTCCGCGGCGAGACCTCCCTGCCGGAGGCGGTCCGCCGGCTGGCCCCCGAGCCCGGCGGGATCGCGTATGTCGCCGGGGAGGCGCGGGCCGTGCAGGCGGTACGGAAGGTGCTCGTCCAGGAGGCGGGGTGGGACCGGCGGGCGGTGCTCACCAAGCCGTTCTGGGCGCCGGGCAGGAAGGGGATGGAGTGACGACGACGCTCACGAACACCGGGCGTCGGCAGGGCAGAAGGAGTCGAGCGCCGTGGTGAGCGGCCCCCGGACCAGCGCGGCGGGAAGACTCCCGGGGCCGCTGGAGCGGATCGCGTACAGGGTGCCGTCGGCGGCCTGGAAGCGGTGGTCGATGACCTGCCGGGTGCCCTTGTCCTTGTCGTCGTAGCGATACGACAGCTCAGCCCAGGTGTCGCCTGAGGTACGGTCGCCTGCCTGGTAGCCGGGTTGCTTCGCGTACCCGTACCCGGGGTCGTTCTCGGCGAGGTCGAGGGACTCGGCCGGGGTGGCCTCGGAGAGCGCGAAGATCTGCAACTGGCGCCCGTCGGACGGGGAGTCGTAGTACACCACCGGCGCCTTCTCCCCCTGCTGCTGCCGCCGGGTCCACCCCTCGGGCACGTCGAGGGTGTACCCGACGGGATCGCGCACGACGCGGTATCCGGCGGCGGCGGAAGGGGTGCGGGTGGGGCTGACCGTGGGCTCGGGAGACTCGGGCGCCGACGACTTGGCACTGACGCTCACGCTCACGGACGGGGTCGTACCGGCACCGGCGCCGGTACCGGAGCGATCACCGCCGTCCCGGCCGAAGTACCAGAACCCCAGCCCGGAGAGACCGGCGACCAGAACCAGACCGACCACCGCGGCCAGCACCCGACCGGACCGCCGCCGCGGGGTGTACCCGGCCGGCGGGGGCGTGGCCGCAAGCCGCTGTCCCGAGGTCGGGGCAGCGGACCAGGGAGGCGGCGTGTAGCCCCGCCGAGCCTCACCCGGTGACGGGGGCAGGGACGGTCCTGGACGGCGCCCACCGGGCGGCGCCGAGACGGGCACCGTGGGGGACGCCGCCGACGCCTCGGGCAGGTTCGGGGAGGGGGGCGAGGACCGCGCGAACGCGGCAGGCAGGGTGGGGGACGGAGTCCGGGGCGGCGCCGACGGGACGGGCAGGGTCGGCGACGGCGACGGCGACGGCGACGAGAACGCGGTCGGAAGCGGGGGCAGGCCAGGAGGTGGCGTCGGGGGCCAGGCCGGGCGTCCCTGGTCCTCACCCGGTACCCGCCCGGGACCGTACGGCTCGTCACCCCCGCCCTGTCGCGGGGGCAGCGCGCCGGGCACGAAGCGCTCCGTGCGCCGCGGTTTCTCCAGGGACACCGGCCCCTCGGCCTGCCGCGAACTCTCCGACGTGGGCGGCCACTCGGGCTGTCGCGGGCCCTCTGGCGTGGGCGGCCACTCGGGCTGTCGCGGGCTCTCTGGCGTGGGCGGCCACTCGGGCTGTCGCGGGCCGTCTGGCGTGGGCGGCCACTCGGACCGCCGCGAACTCTCTGGCGTGGGCGGCCACTCGGGCTGTCGCGGGTCCTCCGAATGCCAGGAGTCCTCCGGCTGCTCGGGGCGTTCCCGCTGCCACGGGCTCTCCGGGACCCCCGTGTGCCGCGGGGTCACCGTCGGCCATCTCTGCGTGCTCGGCTCCTCCTCCGATTCCTCCGGATCCGCCGGCCGTGGGCCCTGCGGCGGCTCGCTCGCCGTGCTGTCCTCGGACCAACCGCTCCTGTCGCTCATCGCGAACCCCCCGATTCACTCCACCGCTTACCTCTTCCGACGGTAGCGGCGGAAACGGGAACGGGCCCCGTTCCGGACGAAACCGGAGCGGGGCCCGTGGGCGCGGGAGGCTCAGATGAGGCCGAGGGCGCGGACCGCGTCGCGCTCCTCCGCCAGCTCCTGCACCGAGGCGTCGATGCGGGCGCGGGAGAACTCGCTGATCTCCAGGCCCTGGACGATCTCGTACACGCCGTCCTTGGTGGTGACCGGGAAGGAGGAGATCAGGCCCGCCGGGACGCCGTAGGAGCCGTCCGAGGGGATACCCATGGAGGTCCAGTCGCCGTCGGCGGTGCCGTTGACCCAGGTGTGGACGTGGTCGATGGCGGCGTTCGCGGCGGAGGCGGCGGAGGACGCGCCACGGGCCTCGATGATGGCCGCGCCACGCTTGGCGACGGTCGGGATGAACTCCTCGGCCAGCCACTTCTCGTCGTTGACGACCTCCGCGGCGTTCTTGCCGGCGACGGTCGCGTGGAAGATGTCGGGGTACTGGGTGGCGGAGTGGTTGCCCCAGATGGTCAGACGCTTGATGTCGGCGACCGTGGAGCCCGTCTTCTTCGCCAGCTGGGTCAGCGCGCGGTTGTGGTCGAGGCGGGTCATCGCGGTGAAGCGCTCGGCCGGTACGTCCGGCGCGGCGGCCTGCGCGATCAGCGCGTTCGTGTTGGCCGGGTTGCCGACGACCAGGACCTTGATGTCGTCCGCGGCGTGGTCGTTGATGGCCTTGCCCTGCGGCTTGAAGATGCCGCCGTTGGCCTCCAGGAGGTCACCGCGCTCCATGCCCTTGGTGCGCGGGCGGGCGCCCACGAGCAGGGCGACGTTCGCACCGTCGAAGGCGACGTTCGGGTCGTCGGAGATGTCGATGCCCTGGAGGAGCGGGAAGGCGCAGTCGTCGAGCTCCATGGCGGTGCCCTCGGCGGCCTTGAGCGCGGGGGTGATCTCCAGGAGGCGGAGCCGGACCGGCACGTCCGCGCCGAGCAGCTGGCCGGAGGCGATGCGGAAGAGCAGGGCGTAACCGATCTGGCCGGCCGCGCCGGTGACGGTGACGTTCACGGGAGTGCGGGTCATGGCGTTCTCCGTATGACAGCTGGCGGTGGGCGTCCTTGCCCTGGGGTGCGGACGTACAAATGATCGATCTCTCGGTATCAAGAGATCCACCGGTCAGGCTATCGCGCATTCCGGATGCCGGACGTGGAGGGGTCGGTGTGGCTCACCCCACAGACGCGACCTACAGACGTGACCCACACATGTGACCCACACACGTGACCCACACACGTGACCCTACCGACGCCGGTCGTAGGCCACATACGGAAAAGGCGGCCGCCCGTCCGGGAGAGGTGAGACGGAGCGGCCGCCACCGGGGGTACCGGAATCCGGACTCCCGTGGGGGGTACGGTTCGCGTGCCCAGGAATCGTGACGGCATTCCTGGACACGCGGAGTTTCTACGAGGTGCACCCCGTCCGCCCCGACGCCAGCGTCGCGCACGCCTTGGCCTGGGCCGCGTCCCGTACCGCGACCATCGGCGTGTAGGCGATCGTGTCGCCGACGGCCGTGATGTCGCCGGTCTTCGTGGTGGTGCCGGCCGTGACCCGCACCGAGTCGCCCCGCGCCGCGCCGGTGATCCGGCCCCAGGCGGCGCCGCAGGTGCTGCTGTAGCGGACCTCCAGGGTGGTCGCGCCGACCGTGGCGGTCCTGGCGGTGGTCACGAGGTCGCCGCTGCACCCCATGGCCTCCGCGTCCTTGCCGGTGCACCCGGCGCCCGCGCACTTCACGCCGGCCGGCAGGTCGGTGCCTGCGCTGGTGGACGGGGCGGACGAGGTGGCACCGCTCCGGTTCTTCTTCCCGTCGCCGCCGCTGCCGGTGAGGAAGAAGACGGCGGCGACGACCACGGCCACGCCGACCAACCCCGCGAGGAACATCGTCAGCCGCCGCCGGCCGCCGCCGGGGGCACCCGGCCCCCCGGGCGCGGCCGGCCCGCGGGAGCCCGTGCCCTCCCGGCGGTTGGCGTCGGGTGCCGTCGGCTGGGGCGGGATGGTGGGCGAGACGCCCGCCGGCCCGGCGATCCCCGGCGTCGCGACGGCGCTGCCCGTCCGGCGCGGCACCTTGCCCCCGGCCGTGGTGGTGGACGTGGATGTGACCGGCGGCCCCCCGAACTCCCCCAGCGCGGCCCGCGCCTGGGAGATCCGGATCGCCTCCATCGTCATGTCGTGGCGCTGCTCCGAACGGCTCCAGGCCCGTTCGGCCAGCTCCCACATGGTCGTCAGGTGGACGGGATTGGCGCCGGTGACCTCGGCGAGCGCGACGATCGCGCCCTTGGGCGCCAGCAGGCGCCCGCCCAGGTACCGCTCCCAGGACGTCCTGCTGTAGCCGGTGCGGTCGGACAGTGCCGCGACACTCAGCCCGCTGCGGTCCACGAGCCGCCGCAGCTGCGTCGCGAACTCCTTGACCTGCGGATCGAGTTCATCCGGCAGGGCCTTCCAACGAGGCATTGCTTCCCCCTCATTCCCCCGGTCCTCTCGCCCCCGGTTCGGTGGCGTGTCTTCCCCCGCGTTCCCCTTGCGCGTGGTGCCCCCGCGCCGGTCCCGTTCTGGTTACCCAGCGGACCGCGGCGCCCCCGGAACCCAGTCCCCCGGCAGGGGGCGCACAGGAGCACTGGCCCGCCCGCGCGCACCGTCGCACGCCGACCGCGAAGCGGTCCAACGGGCCCTCGGCTCGCCCCGATTGGACACGTTAGCCCGCTTGTGAGTCGGCTTCGTGACATATCCGCGAACTTGTCAACACATCGACACACCGATCATCGGGCCGTGACCTCGCAGGTCACGGGAGACCCGGCTCACCCGAGGGCCACGGCACCGACGACCGTCACGAGAAGCAGGACGAGCAGCAGCAGGACCGCGGCCGGCAGCAGCCGGCCGTGCGAGCGGGCCGTCCCCTCCTCTTCCGGGCGGTCCCACCAGGGAAGGGTGGGGTCGTCCTCGTACTCCCCGGTTCCGGGCGGCGGTTCCGGCACGTCGGCCGGGCGCGGCCAGGCCTGGACGGCCAGCTCCCAGCGCACGGTGTGCCGTTCGGCGTCGGCGCCGGTGAGTCCCGCGACCCGGCACAGCGCGGCGACGGCCTGCCGCGGCGGCGGCTGAACGGCGTTGAGGTACCGCTGCCAGGAGGACTTGCTGTACGCGGTGCGGGCGCCCAGCGCGACCAGGCTGAGACCGGTGTCGTCCTTGAGGAGCCGCAGTTGCTCCACGAAGTGCCGCACCTCCGCCGGGAGCCCCTCCGGCAGCGGCTGCCAGCCGCCCATGACACACCTCCACGGCTTCCCGCGTTGCCAGTTCGTTGCCAGTTCAGACCGGGTGACGACGGGGGGCGGTCCGACGGTTCCCGCAGGCTGTGGCAGTGCGGACGGTCCGTAGCGGAACTGTCACCTCTGTGCCACAGCCGGCGGACAGCCGTTGAAGAGCCACCGCGCGACGGGAAGGCTGAAACCCGACGGCGGTCCGTCCTGCTCGGGGGAGGGGACGGGCCGTCTTTCAGCCGCTTTCCATCGCTGTCCGCCGCAGTCAGCCGCTGTCAGCCGCTGTCAGCCGCCGAGGCCTGCCGGGCCGCCCAGCCCGCCCGGCGTCACCAGTCCCGTCTCGTACGCCACCACCACCGCCTGTGCCCGGCTGCCCAGGTCGAGCTTGGTCATCGTGCGGTTGAGGTGGGTCTTCACGGTGGCCTCGGGCATGCGTGAGCGGGCCAAGCTCTACGGCGGGACGATCAGCGTCGGCCCGACGGCGATCCGGACCGGCCGCACCGACGCGACCGTGTACAGCCCCAGCAGGGAGCCGAAGGTGCACACCACGGGCCAGAAGCCGAGGCCGATGTAGACGATCGACGCGCACTGCATCACGGCGAAGACCGCGACCGGCCACCGCCCGCGCAGGGCGACGGGCAGCTGCGCCAGCACGATCAGCATGTACGCCCGCGCGTCGAGCTGCGGCCACCCCTGGGCGGGCGACTCCCGCCCCAGCAACACGGCCATCACGACCGTCCCGCACGCGATCAGCGTGTCGACGGCGAGTGAGGGCGGGTTCCGCAGTCGCATCGCCGCAGCGTAACGCGGGGGTCCGGGGCCGGGAGTCAACCACCGGGGGTACCGCGGAAGTTGTAGTGCGTTCAACCGGGGGTGGGATTCGCGGACGAGGCCGGATCCCTACCTTCGAAACCGGGGGGAGGGCCCGCACCCACCGGGGGAGGTGCGGGCCGTTCTTCAATCGCGGGGCATTCTTCGATCGCGGGGCATTCTTCGATCGCGGGGCATTCTTCGATCGCGGGGCGCACCTTCAAGCGCCCGCACTGGAAGGTCCCGTAAGGGGGGCGGGGCCGTGTCGACGCGCGGGTACCGTCGCGCGGGCGCGACCAGCCCGCACACACCCGCAGCCGACCCCGAACGAACCCGCTAGCTCCTCATCGTGAAGTGCAGCGTGTCCTTCAGATACGGGATCACCAGCCACGGCTTCGGCTGCGCCATCAACGCCAGCAGCACGATCGCCAGCCCCAGCACCCCGTACGTCGCGATGTCCGTGAACCGGGAGCGCACCGCCAGCATCCCCACGCTCGGCAGTATCCAGCGCATCACCGCCCCCGCGAGCAGCGCCGCCCCGATCAGCAGCGCACCCACCCGGAACTGGTCCAGCGAGGTCAGCAGCAACCCCACCGCGACGGTCGCCAGCACCACCAGCATCGGCCACTGCCGAGCCGGCGCCGGCAGGTCTCCCGACGCGGCCCTGCCGCCCCCCTCGGGGCGTGCCGTGTCCCGTGTGAACAGCGGGAAGCGCCGGGTCGTACGGCGCCCCGCGTCCTGTCCGTGACCGCCGTCAGCCGACACTGCGCTCCGCCGCCTCGACCACGTTGACGAGCAGCTGGGCCCTGGTCATCGGTCCGACACCACCGGGGTTCGGGGAGAGCCACCCGGCGACCTCGGCGACGCCGGGGTGCACATCGCCGACGATCTTTCCCTCGGCGTTGCGCGAGACGCCGATGTCGAGGACGGCCGCGCCCGGCTTGACGTCCTCGGCACGGATCAGGTGCGGGGAGCCGGCCGCCGCGACGATGATGTCGGCGCGCCTGAGGTGGGCGGAGAGATCACGCGTGCCGGTGTGGCACTGGGTGACCGTCGCGTTCTCGCTGCGCCGGGTGAGCAGCAGCGGCATCGGGCGTCCGATGGTCACGCCACGGCCGACGACCACGACCTCGGCGCCCTTGATCTCGACGCCGTGGCGGCGCAGCAGGGTCAGCACGCCGTTGGGGGTGCAGGGCAGCGGCGCGGGCTCGCCGAGCACCAGCCGGCCCAGGTTCATCGGGTGCAGGCCGTCCGCGTCCTTGTGCGGGTCCATCAGCTCCAGGATGCGGTTCTCGTCGATGCCCTTGGGCAGCGGGAGCTGGACGATGTAGCCGGTGCAGGCGGGGTCGTCGTTGAGCTCGCGGACGACGGCCTCGATCTCCTCCTGGGTCGCGGTGGCGGGCAGCTCACGCTGGATGGAGGCGATGCCGACCTGCGCACAGTCGCGGTGCTTGCCGGCGACGTACTTCTGACTGCCGGGGTCGTCCCCGACCAGGATCGTGCCGAGGCCGGGCGTGACGCCCTTCTCCTTCAGCGCCGCCACGCGGGCGGTCAGATCGGACTTGATCGCGGCTGCGGTGGCCTTGCCATCGAGAATCTGGGCGGTCATGGCTCCATCCTCGCGGATGCCGGTCTCCCGGTTCCAATCGGGTGTGCGGTCATGATCAATGATGTTGCACTTGCACAACACCTCGCGAATCGGACTGGACAACAACTCGCCCTTACTAAACGATGAGCGGCGCAGTATCGCGGTCCGGTTGGGGGGCAAACCGCTCAGAACATGACGTACCTCCGTCCCTGTCCGCGTCGTCCCCGCAGGTCCAACGGAGGAATTCGGCCATGAGTTTCGGCTCGCCCAACAGCCCCTACGGTCAGCAGCCGCAGAACCCGCAGCAGGGTCAGCCCGGCTACGGCTACCCGCAGCAGCAGCCCGGCTACCAGCAGGCCCCGCAGGGCGTGCCGCCGCAGCAAGGGTACGGCTACCCCCAGCAGCCCGGTTTCCCGCAGCAGGGCGGCTACGGCTACCCGCAGCAGGGCTACGGCGCCACCCCGCCGTACGCGAACTGGGGTCAGCGCTTCCTCGGCACCCTCGTCGACGGCCTGGTCTTCCTGGTGCCCTACATCCTGGTGATCGTCGGCAAGAACACCCCGGCGCTGGCGCTCATCGGCGGTCTCGCGCTCATCGGCCTGGCGATCTGGCAGCTGATCATGGAGGGCCGCACCGGACAGACCGTCGGCAAGAAGGCTCTGGGCATCCGCCTGGTGAAGGAGGCCACCGGCCAGCCGATCGGCGTCGGCATGGCCTTCGTGCGCCGTATCGCCCACTTCCTGGACAGCCTCGCCTGCTACCTGGGCTGGCTGTGGCCGGCGTGGGACGCCAAGCGCCAGACGTTCGCCGACAAGGTGTGCGGCACGATCGTGATCCGCAGCAACTGAACGACCTGAACCTCCGGCCGACTCCCGCACACTCCAAGGGCCGTGCCCCCCGCGCAGGGGGACACGGCCCTGGTGTCTGTCCGCTTCACCCACGGCTCAGTGGAAGAAGTGCCGCGTCCCCGTGAAGTACATGGTCACGCCCGCCTTCTTCGCGGCCTCCACGACGAGTTCGTCACGCATCGAACCGCCCGGCTGGGCCACGGCCCGCACGCCGGCCGCGGTGAGGATCTCCAGGCCGTCGGGGAAGGGGAAGAAGGCGTCGGAGGCGGCGTAGGCGCCGCGCGCCCGCTCCTCCCCCGCCCGCTCGACGGCGAGCTTCGCGGAGTCGACGCGGTTGACCTGGCCCATGCCGACGCCGACCGAGGCGCCGTCCTTGGCGAGCAGGATGGCGTTGGACTTCACGGCCCGGCAGGCCTTCCAGGCGAAGGCGAGTTCGCGGAGTTCCTCCGGGCTGAGCGCCTCGCCCGTCGCGAGGGTCCAGTTGGCCGGGTCGTCACCGTCGGCCTGGAGCCGGTCGGTGACCTGGAGCAGCACACCGCCGTCGACGGGCTTGACCTCCACCGGGTTGGCGGGGGCGCCCGGGGCCTTCAGCACCCGGATGTTCTTCTTCTTGGCGAGGGCCTCCAGGGCCCCCTCCTCGTAGTCGGGCGCCACGATGACCTCGGTGAAGATCTCGGCGACCTGCTCGGCCATCTCCTTGCTGACCGGCCGGTTCACGGCGATGACCCCGCCGAACGCCGACAGCGGGTCGCAGGCGTGCGCCTTGCGGTGCGCCTCGGCGACGTCCGAACCGATCGCGATCCCACAGGGGTTGGCGTGCTTGATGATCGCGACGCACGGCTCGTCGTGGTCGTACGCGGCACGGCGCGCGGCGTCCGTGTCCGTGTAGTTGTTGTACGACATCTCCTTGCCGTGCAGCTGCTCGGCCTTGGCGAGGCCACCGCCACTGGCGTCGACGTAGAGGGCGGCGGGCTGGTGCGGGTTCTCGCCGTAGCGCAGGGTGTTCTCGCGCTCCCAGGTGGCGCCCAGGAAGTCGGGGAACCGCGACTCGTCCACGGGCGCGTACTCGGAGGCGAACCAGCTCGCGACCGCCACGTCGTACGACGCGGTGTGCTGGAAGGCCTCGGCGGCCAGCCGCTTGCGGGTGGCGAGGTCGAAACCGCCCGCGGCGACGGCGGCGAGCACGTCGGCGTACCGCTCGGGGCTGGTGACCACGGCGACCGAGGGGTGGTTCTTGGCGGCGGCGCGGACCATCGAGGGGCCGCCGATGTCGATCTGCTCGACGCACTCGTCGGGCGAGGCACCCGAGGCGACGGTCTCTCGGAACGGGTAGAGGTTCACGACGACGAGGTCGAACGGCTCGACACCGAGCTCTTCGAGCTGCCCTCGGTGGCTCTCCAGACGCAGGTCGGCGAGGATGCCGGCGTGCACCTTGGGGTGCAGGGTCTTGACCCGGCCGTCCAGGCACTCCGGGAAGCCGGTGAGCTCCTCCACCTTGGTCACGGGGACCCCGGCGGCGGCGATACGGGAGGCGGTGGAGCCGGTGGAGACGAGTTCGACGCCCGCCTCGTGCAGCCCGCGCGCGAGGTCTTCGAGGCCCGTCTTGTCGTAGACGCTGACGAGCGCCCGTCGGATGGGCCGCTTGTTGCTCTCGGCGGTCACTGGATAACTACCTTTCGTCCCTCGATGCGATAGCCGTTGCGGGCGATCCGCCCCACGACCTCGACGAGCAGGCTTCGCTCGACTTCCTTGATGCGCTCGTGCAGAGCGCTCTCGTCGTCCTCGTCCCGGACCTCCACCACGCCCTGAGCGATGATCGGCCCGGTGTCGACGCCGTCGTCGACCAAGTGGACGGTGCAGCCGGTGACCTTGGCGCCGTACGCGAGCGCGTCCCGTACGCCGTGGGCTCCCGGAAAACTGGGCAGCAGGGCGGGGTGGGTGTTCACGGTCCGCCCGCCGAACCGCGCCAGGAACTCCTTCCCGAGGATCTTCATGAACCCGGCGGAGACGACGAGGTCGGGCTCGTGGGCGGCGACGGCGTCGGCCAGCGCCCGGTCCCACTCCTGCCGTGTCCCGAAGTCCTTCACCCTGGTCACGAAGGTCGCGATCCCGGCGCGCTCGGCGCGCGCGAGCCCCTCGATGCCGTCGCGGTCGGCTCCGACGGCGACGACCTCGGCGCCGTAGGCCTCGACGCCGGTCTCGGCGATCGCGTCGAGGAGCGCCTGGAGGTTGGTGCCGGATCCGGAGACCAGCACGACGAGGCGCTTGGCCACGGGCTTGGCGGCCACGGTGGGGCCCTTTCTCGGGGGAGCGTCGGTACGGCGGCCGGACCCGTACCGGCTTTGTACATTCGTACGAGTGCTTCGCGCCCCGGGATACGGGGAAGTCTACGAAGCGGCCGACCGTCAGCAACGATACCGGCACACCGGACGGCCCCCACGGGACGGGGGCGTGGCCGGAAGGTAGCGTCTGGGAGGTACCGAGGCGGGAACGCGTCCGGGATACGACGCGTTCACGAAGTAACCAGCCGTTTCGCCCGCTGTATCGATCAGCCGTAGCCATCAGCTGTATCCGTGCAGTCGTATCCGTAAGCCAGCCGTATCCGTAAGCCACTCGTAGCCATCAGCTCTGTTCATCTTGATCTAGGGGAAGACGCTCACTTGATGCCGGACCGCAGCCTGGGACTTCGTATGCTCCCCCCGCAGTCGGTGCAGGGAGGGCCGCGTTTCGCCGTGCTGTTGCGGGAGCGGCCGGCCTCGCCGCCGGAGGCGCCCTCGGACCGGCCGAAGGGCGACCAGCAGGACGACAACCCCTTCGCCCCGCCGCCGGAGGGCTCGCCGGACAAGCCGTGGCAGCCGCGCCGCCCGGCCGGTGACGGAGACCAGGAGTCGCCCTGGGGCAGCCAGTGGAGCGACCGCCAGCCCGGCCGGCAGTCCGGCGGCTTCGGCCAGCGTCCCGACGAGAGCGGTCCGGGCGGCGGCGGTCAGGGCGGCCCCGGTGGCCCGGGGATGCGCTGGGACCCGACGGACCCGGCGCAGCGCCGGGCGCGGTACGCCCTGCTGAGCGGCATGTGGGCCTTCCTCTTCGCCCTCTTCGGCTGGCCCTACGTGGCCCTGCTGCTGGGCGCCCTGGGCATCTACTGGGGTGTCAGCGCGATCCGCGCCAGGCCGCGCAGCCCCGAGGAGGCCGCGGCCAACGCCAACGCCGGCCGCCCGCAGACGACGGCGGCGATCAGCGGCCTGGTCACGGCGTCGCTGGCGCTGGCCCTGGTGGCGGCGACGTTCACGGCCCAGATGGTCTACCGCGACTACTACACGTGCGTCTCGGACTCCCTCACCAACGAGGCCAAGCAGTCCTGCGACCACCTGCTCCCGAAGGAACTCCGCACCATCCTGGGCACCACGAACAGCTGAGGAACTACCCGCACGCGGCCCGGACGCCCCACTGACGGGCGGTCAGGTCCCGTCGGGGGCCGTCCGCCGCGCAGGCTGCGCCGCGGCCGCCCCACACTCAGGCCCCGTCGGGAGCTGTCCGACGCTCACGCTTTGTCGGGGCCGACCGACGCTCACTCCTCGTCGGGAGCTTTCCGACGCTCACGCTCCGCCGGGGCCGTCCGATGCTCAGGCCCCGTCGGGAGCTTTCCGACGCTCAGGTTTCGCCGGGGCCGTCCGGCGCTCAGGCCTCGTCGGGAGCTTTCCGACGCTCAGGTTTCGTCGGGAGCTTTCCGACGCTCAGGCCCCGTCGGGGCCGTCCGACGCTCACTCCTCGTCGGGAGCTTTCCGACGCTCACGCTTCGCCGGGGCCGTCCGGCGCTTGATTTCCGTCGGGAGCTGTTCCGACACGGTCAGGCTTCGTCCGGGCCGGTCGGTGGCTCGGGTGACTCCTGCGGTGCCGGCCGCCGGGCCTCGCGGGTCGTCTCGTTCTGCCAGGTGTCGGACGGCGGCGGGGCGGCCGGTGGCATCTCGTACGGCTCGGCGGGCAGCGCCTCGTACGGCTCGAACGTGTCGCCGTCGCCCTGGTCGGGCAGGAGGACGGCCACCGGGGCCGGGGCCGAGGGGGGCCCGCTCCTCTTCTCCGCCGGCGGCTCCTCCTCCGGCCGCTGCTTGCCGAAGCCCAGCCATGCCGCGAGCGAGCCCGGGCCCGTCCCCCGCCAGGCCCGCAGCGCCAGGGCCGCCGGTACGCCCACCGCCAGGAGCCAGCCGCCGGCCGCCGCGCCCGTCTGCCACCAGACCGGGCCGAAGCGGGTGAGCGCGGCGACGCCCAGGGGGCCGCCCGCCAGCTCGGCCAGGGCCGCGAGCAGCAGCGCGCACAGCAGGGCCGCGAGCGCCATCACCCCGGCCGTACGACCGGCCGGCCAGCGCCGTCTGGTCGCCCTGCCCACCACGAACCAGGCCATCGTCACCCCGGCCGCCAGCGGCACCGCCCCGGCCAGCCAGTTCGACGGCGTGCCCGGCCCGTGCGCCGGCACGGCCGCGAGCAGCGGAAAGGGCGGCAGCAGCGGGGCCGGGTCGGCGGCCAGGAGGTTCACGACATGACCGGCGCCGAGCGCGAAGCCGGGGCCGACGGCGTACGACGCCGACCACACCGCCGCGTTCGGGATCAGCGAGACGCAGAGCAGCAGGACCGCGAACCGGCCGGTCCACCCCTCCGTCAGCTGCAGGAACGACGTCCGGGCCGGCTCACCGTGCAGCACCAGCGACACCGCGAGCAGCAGCGTCCCGCCCCCGAAGAACACGGCGACCCCGGCCAGGGAGGCGCGGAGAGCCGTACCCCACCGTGCCCGGGTGTCCCGGCCCAGGAGCAGTCGCCGTACCGGCCCCGGGACCACCCCCACCAGGCTCAGCAGCGGCTCGCGGGGACGGCCGTACGCCGTCCACACCCCGGCGCCCGCCGCGACCGCCGCGAGCAGCGGCAGACACACCGCCACCCACCCCCACACGGGCCGCAGTTCGCCGCTGGACGCGTACAACGCGGCGCAGCCGCCGACGCCGAGGTAGCCGGCCACGACGCCGGTCCACGCCGTACGGGCCCGGACCGGCGGCGGTGCGTCCACGTCGGCACCGTCGCCGTGGCCGTCGCCGTGGCCGTCGCCGTCGGTGTCCGGGGCGTCCACCGCCTCCCGCGCTCCCCGGTACACCAGCAGCGCCGGCAGCACGAGGAGCAGCAACGGCGTCACCCCGACCGGGGCCGGCACCCCGGACAGGGTGTCGGTGCGGACCAGTTCGATCCCGTGGGCGAGCAGCCACAGCGCCGCCGCGAGATGCAGCGCGCCGCCCGGCCCGCTGTCGGGGTACGGCGAACTGACCCACAGCGCCATCACCAGCACGGAGAAGCAGGCGAGTCCGAGCCCGGCCGCGATCGCGCCGCCCAGGAGGCTCGCGCCCAGCCCGGGGGATCGGTCGCGCAACCGGGTGAGCAGGAGCGACAGAAGCGGCGGGCGCGGCGGGCGCGACGAGCGCGACGGAGGTGCCGACGGCGGCCGGTGGGCGGGCATCCGAATCACGACGGCCATGCTCCCAACGACACGCGCTTTCCCGTCGTAACAGGCGAACTACCGAAGTGTCGCCCAATATATGTTTATGTGTTTTTTCGAAGGAAGGTGCGCCCGGTGACGCAGAGCCCTGTCCCCGCCGACGAGGCCGTACCGTCCGCTGCCCTGACGCCCACTCAGGCCTTCGACGCGCTGTACGCGTTCTGCGCCCCGGCCCTGGTACGGCAGACCTACCTGCTCACCGGGCGCCGGGAGCTGGCGCGCGAAGCCGTCGAGCGGGCCTTCCAACTCGCCTGGCAGAACTGGCCGCAGGTGGCCCGCGACCGGGACCCGGCAGGCTGGGTGCGGGCAGTGGCGCACGAGTGCGCGCTCTCCCCCTGGCACCGGTTCCGGCTGCGCTACCGTCAGCCCGAAGCCCTGCCGGCCGACGCGGCCGACCGCGCGCTGCTGGAGGCACTCCTCGAGCTCCCGCCGTCGTACCGCCGCACGCTCCTCCTGTACGACGGTGTCGGCCTCGACCTGCCGGAGACGGCGGCGGAGACGGAGGCGAGCACCCCGGCGGCGGCGCGGCGGCTGACCCATGCGCGGCGGGCGGTCGCCGACCAGGTTCCCGAGCTGGCGGACCCCGCCGCGTTGCACCGGCGGCTGGCCGAACTGGCCTCGACGGAGCGGCTGCAGGCGGCCCAACCGCCCGCTGTGCGGACCTGCGCCGAACACCGGACACGTTTCTGGACCCGGTCCGCGCTGGCGTTCACCGCGACGATCATCGCGGCGACGACGCTGACGCTGCGGACGGCACCGACGCACTACGAGGCGCCGATCGGCCCCGCGCAGGCGATCAGCGGGGTACCGGCGGAGGTGGGGCTGGGGCCGTTGTCGGCAGGGGAGCGGGCCTTGCAGGCGAAGCTGCGGAGGATCACCGAGAAGGGACCGGAGAGGCTGGTGCCGGTGGCGAGGTAGCGCGTTCGGGTGCGGGCCGGTGGGAGCGGGTGCGGGCCGGTGAGGGCGGGTGCGGGCCGGTGGGGGCGGGTGCGGGCCGGTGGGGGGCTGGTCGCGCCCACGCGGCGGCAGCCGCACATCGACAGAGCCTCGCGCCCATTATGGGGCTTACTGAGCTGCGGGCAGTCGTGCCGCTGGGCGGCACGGGTGGGCGCAGCGGCACCCCGCAGGCGCGGGCCGGCGAAAACGCCGGTAGGCCCGCCCCCACCCCGGGGACGGGCCTACCTGCGTTCAGTCAGCCGGCGTCGAGAACGACGCTCAGCCGGCGAGCAGCTCGCGCGCCAGCTTCGCCGTCTCGGTCGGGGTCTTGCCGACCTTGACGCCCGCGGCCTCCAGGGCCTCCTTCTTCGCCTGGGCGGTGCCCGACGAACCGGAGACGATGGCGCCGGCGTGACCCATGGTCTTGCCCTCCGGCGCGGTGAAGCCCGCGACGTAACCGACGACCGGCTTGGTCACGTTCTCCTTGATGAACGCGGCCGCACGCTCCTCGGCGTCGCCACCGATCTCACCGATCATCACGATCAGGTCGGTGTCGGGGTCGTCCTGGAACGCGGCGAGCGCGTCGATGTGCGTGGTGCCGATGATCGGGTCGCCACCGATGCCGACGGCGGTCGAGAAGCCGATGTCACGGAGCTCGTACATCATCTGGTACGTCAGCGTGCCGGACTTCGAGACCAGGCCGATACGGCCCGGCTTGGTGATGTCGCCCGGGATGATGCCGACGTTCGACTGGCCCGGGGTGATGATGCCGGGGCAGTTCGGGCCGATGATCCGGGTCTTGTTGCCCTTCTTGCCGGCGTACGCCCAGAAGGCCGCCGAGTCGTGCACGGCGATGCCCTCGGTGATCACGACGGCCAGCGGGATCTCGGCGTCGATGGCCTCGTCGACCGCGGCCTTGGTGAACTTCTCCGGCACGAAGATGACGGAGACGTTGGCGCCGGTGGCCTCGATGGCCTCCTTGACGGTGCCGAAGACCGGTACCTCGGTGCCGTCGAAGTCGACCTTCTGACCGGCCTTGCGCGGGTTGACGCCGCCCACGACGTTGGTGCCGTCGCCCAGCATGAGCTTGGTGTGCTTCATGCCCGTGGCGCCGGTCATGCCCTGGACGATGACCTTGCTGTCCTTGTTGAGCCAGATAGCCATGGTGTGTTCTGTCCTCGTCCTGAGTGCTTACTTGGCGGCGTGGGCCAGCTCGGCGGCCTTGTCGGCCGCGCCGTCCATGGTGTCGACGCGCTGCACCAGCGGGTGGTTGGCGTCGGTGAGGATCTTGCGACCCAGTTCGGCGTTGTTGCCGTCGAGACGGACGACCAGCGGCTTGGAGACGTTCTCGCCGCGGTCCTCCAGGAGCTTCAGGGCCTGCACGATGCCGTTGGCGACCTCGTCGCAGGCGGTGATGCCACCGAAGACGTTCACGAACACGGAGCGGACGTCCGGGTCGCCGAGGATGATCTCCAGGCCGTTCGCCATCACCTGGGCGGAGGCGCCGCCGCCGATGTCGAGGAAGTTGGCGGGCTTGACGCCACCGTGGTTCTCACCGGCGTACGCGACGACGTCCAGGGTGCTCATGACGAGACCCGCGCCGTTGCCGATGATGCCGACCTCGCCGTCGAGCTTGACGTAGTTGAGGTTCTTCTCCTTGGCGGCCGCCTCGAGCGGGTTGGCCGCGGCCTTGTCGTGCAGCTCGTCCCAGTCGTGCCGGAACTCGGCGTTGTCGTCGAGCGACACCTTGCCGTCAAGGGCGAGGACCTCGCCGGAGACGACCTTCGCGAGCGGGTTGACCTCGACGAGGAGGGCGTCCGACTTGATGAAGGTGTCCCACAGCTTGACCAGGATGTCGGCGACCTGGTCGGCGACATCGGCCGGGAACTTCGCCGCGGCGACGATCTCCTTGGCCTTGGCCAGGTCCACACCGTCGATCGCGTTGATCGGGGTCTGGGCCACGGCCTCCGGACGGGTGGCCGCCACCTCCTCGATCTCCATGCCGCCCTCGACGGAGGCGATGGAGAGGAAGGTGCGGTTCGCACGGTCGAGGAGGAAGGAGACGTAGTACTCCTCGACGATCTCCGGGGCGGTCTCGGCGATCATCACCTTGTGGACCGTGTGGCCCTTGATGTCCATGCCGAGGATGTCCGTCGCACGGGCGACGGCCTCGTCCGCGGAGGCGGCCAGCTTGACGCCACCGGCCTTGCCACGACCACCGACCTTCACCTGCGCCTTGACGACGGACTTGCCGCCCAGACGCTCGGTGATCTCGCGCGCCGCCTCAGGCGTGTCGATGACTTCACCGGCCAGCACCGGTACATCGTGCTTGGCGAAGAGGTCCCTCGCCTGGTACTCGAACAGGTCCACGCGCTTCCGTCCCTATCAGTGATCTCGCGGTTCGTTGGATGCGTGGGCGTGCCGCGAAGGGCAACGTGACGTCCGCAATGTGTCACAAGGGGGGCGCACACGGTGTCCGAGCGCGCGGCATGTCCGTCTCGCAGATTATCGCCGCTCGCGGGGGGTCTCTAAATCAGGGGTCACACCTGAGCGGTGATACCTGTCACATGATGCCGGGTATCCGTGGTTCTGGTGGCACGGCGTGCCGTCTTGCGAACGATGTGCGAGGCCTCACCGGGCTGGGGTTTGCCCGGTGAGGCCTCCGCCCGGAGGCTGCGCGCCTCCGGGGTGGACCGCCGCTCCCCGCCCCACGGGGATCGGCCGGCCCGGACCGCGGGGGTCCCGGCGGGGGCGAACCGACGGTGTTCGGCCGCCCACCCCGAGTCACCCCGCGGAGTCAGACGGGGTAGGCCCTGGCCTGTGGGCCGTGGCCGTACTCCGGGGTCATGGGGGCGCGGCTGGATCCGGCCCCGCCGCCCCCGTCGAGGCCGGTGAAGAGCACGGAGGCCGTTTCGGGGCCGGTGTCGGAGCCGATCATGGCGGCCGCCCGCCTCTGCAGGGCCCGGGCGTGCGCCCTGGCGATGGCCTGGGCCTCGGCCGTGGCCTGCGCGGCCCGCGCCGCCCGGGCCCCCTGGATGGCCTGCGCGGTACGGATCCTGGCCGCCCGGCCGGGACCCTGCCGACGTGCGGCGTCCTCGGCGGGTATGGCTGTGGTTGCGGCGTTGGCAGTGCCTGTGGCTGTGCCTGTGCCTGTTGTGGCTGTGCCTGTGCCTGTTGTGGCTGTGCCTGTGCCTGTTGTGGCTGTGCCTGTGCCTGTTGTGGCTGTGGCGAGGGGGCCACTGATGTTCTGGGGGCCGCTGATGTTCTTGTTCATGCGTACGTCAGTCCTTCGGGGCTCCGGTGCGTGTGTCACGCACCCGCGGAGCCGGGAGTGCCTCCGGTGAGCCGGAAGCGCGGCTGGGGACATCGCCGTCCGAGGCGGTGGGAGGGGACTCCGCAGGGGGATCCGAGGTGCGGGATCCGAAGGGTCCGGACGGGCGGGCAGACCTGTTCCGCCCCCGCGCGACAGGTCTGTGGCGGGGGGGGGCCGGCCGTCCTAGCCGGGGAAGACGGGGATGTCCCGGTGCCTGTCCCGGGTCCCGGCCACGCCGACGTGCGCGGCGGCGCCGGGCACCAGCCGCAGCGGCGCCCGGTCGTCGAAGGTCACGGCGTACGCGTCACCGTGCCTGGAGGAACTGCCGTCGACCACCGACTTGCCCAGCGCGCCGTCCGGGTCTCCGGTGGGCGCGGGGCGGCTCGGGCCGTCGAAGGCGCGGGCGGCACGGTGGCCGCCGGCGTGCGTGTGCGCCGCCGTCCCGGAGACGGGCGCGAGGGCAAAGGTGGTGCCCCGCGGCCCGTACGACCCGTCCGACCGGTACGACCCGACGGTCGCCGCCGGCTTCTTCGTACGGGTGGCCTGCGGCCGGCCGCCCTCCGTCACCGCGGGCCGCGCCTCGGTGGTGCCGGGCGCCGAGGTGACCGGCGGCGGGACGGTTCCACCGGGCGGTTCCGACACCGGCAGGGTGGCGGACGTACCCGGCAGCGCCGGAAGCGCGGGCAGCTGGACGGGCAGCGTGACCAGCTCCGTCGGCAGCTCCGCCACCTGCTGCACCACGTCACCGAGCCCCTGCACCACGGCCGCGGTCACCGTCACGGTCGTCGTCGTGGTCGCGGTCGCGGTCGCGGTCACCGAGCGAACCGTTTCCCCCACGACCGGCACGAGCTGGACCACCGGCGCGGTGGGCAGCACGGGTGCGGGGGATGCCGTACGGGACACGGGTGCCGTGGGGGCCACGGGTGCCGTGGGGGCCACGGATGCCGTGGAGGTGGAGGAGTGCGCAGAGCTGGAGGAGTGCGTGGAGGCGGAGGCGTGTGTGGAGGGCGCCGAGGTGAAGGGGCTGACGCGCTTGCGGGGTGTTGCCTCGCGGGGTGTGGTCACGCGGGGCGCTGCCTCGCGGGCCGTGGTCCCGTGGGGCGCTGCCTGGCGAGGCGTGCTCTCGTGGGGTGCCGTCTCACGGACCGTGGTCTCGCCAGGCGCCGTTCTTCCGTCAGGCGCTGTTCTCCCGTCAAAGCCCGCTCCGCCGTCCCGCGCTGTCTCACTGGGCGGGAGGATCCTGTCCGCGCCCAGCCGACTCACCAAGGACGTCAACGGCGGCGTGGACGACGTCGGCAGCACCGACTGCGCCCCTTCGGCCGCCTGCGCCCGCCCTCCGCAGAGGAGGCCGAGCGCGAGCAGTCCGCCGGCCACCAACGCCAGTTGCAGCGCACGACGCCCCGCCGCCGTACGCGACTCACGCGCGGCGGAACCGGGCAGAACGGCTGGCGAGGTCAAGACGGGGAGGATCCTCCGGTGCGGCGGAACGCGGACACGAAGCAGGGGTGCGGCGCGAAAGCCCGGAGAACACGGACCGCCCCACGGGCGTTGATCCTCGCACGCCCGGCCCACCGCCGCGCAAGCCCCCCAACCGCCAAATCATCATGTCCGGTTCACAAGACCTCTTTGACTTGATGCGGTCTCCTTCACAAGGTGTCCGGTACCGGGATCGGCCGCTTCTCGATCGCCGCGGCCATCACCTCGGGAAAGAGATCGGGCGTACAGGCGAACGCCGGTGCCCCGAGCGCGGCGAGCGCGGCCGCGTGCTCCCGGTCGTAGGCCGGCGCCCCCTCGTCCGACAGCGCGAGCAGCGCCACGAACTGCACCCCCGACGCCTTCATCGCCGCGACCCGCTTCAGCATCTCGTGCCGTATCCCGCCCTCGTAGAGGTCGCTGATGAGCACGACGACGGTCTCGGTCGGCCGGGTGATCTGCGACTGGCAGTACGCGAGCGCCCGGTTGATGTCCGTACCACCGCCCAGCTGGGTGCCGAACAGGACGTCCACCGGGTCGTCGAGCTGGTCGGTGAGATCGACCACCGCCGTGTCGAAGACGACGAGCCGGGTGTCGATGGACCGCATGGACGCCAGCACCGCCCCGAACACCGAGGCGTACACCACCGAGGCCGCCATCGATCCGGACTGGTCGATGCAGAGCACCACTTCCTTCTTCACCGACTGTGACGCCCGCCCGTACCCGATGAGCCGCTCCGGCACGATCGTCCGGTACTCGGGCAGGTAGTGCTTGAGGTTGGCCGCGATCGTGCGGTTCCAGTCGATGTCGTGGTGGCGCGGCCGGCTGATCCGGGCGCTGCGGTCCAGGGCGCCGGTGAGGGTGGCCCGGGTGCGGGTGGCCAGCCGCTTCTCCAGGTCCTCGACGACCTTGCGTACGACCGCCCGTGCCGTCTCCTTCGTCGTCTCCGGCATCGCCTTGTTGAGCGAGAGCAGCGTCCCTACCAGGTGCACATCGGCCTCCACCGCCTCCAGCATCTCCGGTTCCAGCAGCAGCGCGGCCAGCCCCAGTCGGTCGATGGCGTCGCGCTGCATGACCTGGACGACGGAGGACGGGAAGTACGTCCGGATGTCCCCGAGCCAGCGCGCGACCGACGGCGCCGACGCCCCCAGCCCCGCCGAACGCTCCCGTCCCGACTGCGGTCTGTCCCCCTTCCCGTAGAGGGCGGCCAGCGTCCCGTCCATCGCCGCGTCCCGCCCGGACAACGTGCAGCCGGTCCCGTCGGCGGCCTCGCCCCCGAGCACCAGCCGCCAGCGCCGCAGCCGTTCCCGGGCCGTGTCGTCGAGGCCGGTGGTGCCGTCCGTCAGGCCTGCTGTCATCTCCCCACCCCCACGAGGTCGTTGTCCGGTGTTGGCTCGTCGAGGCCGAGCAGCAGCCGCAGCACCGGCAGTACGGCGGCCGCGCGCTCCTCGTCCGCCTCGGCGCCGAAGCCCGGTGTCCCGCCGGCCTGCCCGGGCGCATCCGACCGCTCCCCCGGCCCGCGGCGCACCAACTCGCCGATCGTCCTGCGCACCCCCGGCTCGTACGCCGAGAACGTCCGCCGCAACAAGGGCAGTACGTCCGTGAACGCGTCCGCCGGCACCCCTGTGAGCCAGGTGTCGACGAGGCCGAGCAACCGCTCGTCGTGGACGAGCAGCATTCCGCCCCCGCCGCCCCCGACGAACCCCTCGACCCAGGCGGCCGCGTCCGCCGGCGGAGTCCCCGGCGAGAGCACCAGCCCCATCAGCCGAGCCGCCTCCTGTGGCTCCAGCTCTCCCTCGTCCAGCAGAATCCGTACCGCCCGCCCTCGCAGCACCCCGGGCACGGTGTCCCGCCCCGCCAGTGTGCGCAGCACCGCCCGCCAGCGACCCCGCAGATCACGGCCGCCGGAACCGGGCCCCGTCCCGGGCTCCCCGAGCAGTCCCACCGCCGTGTGCACCGCGTCCACATGGCCGCGCATCTCCTCCGCCGCGTCCGGGTCGAGAGCGGCGCAGGCCGGCGGGAGCCCGACGAAGACCCGCTCGGCGAGGCCCGCGGCCACCTCGGCGAGCGCTCCGGTGTCGGTACCCCGTACATCGCCGTAGCGCAGGGACCGGACCAGGGCCGGCAGGGCCTGGGCGAGTTGGCCGACGTCCGTGTCCAGCGCGGCCCGGTCGGCGAGGGCCCGCATCACCACCGGCAACGCGTCCGGCAGAGCGGCGAGCAGGCAGTGCTCGGCGAGCGCGGTGACGTCGGCGAGGGCGGTCGCCTGCGCCGCGTCGGTCTCGGCCCTGGCCGTCGCCGCACCCTCGACGGTCGTCCCCCATACCCCGGCCTCGGCGACCCGCACCGACAGCTCCGGCTCCCAGCGCAGCCGCCAGGTCTCCCGGAACGTGCCCGTGCTCCCCCGCGACTGCGTCTGCTCACCCCACCCGATGCCGAGCAGCCGCAGCCGGTGCAGGAGCCGGCTGCGCCCGGCGTCGGTCTCCTTGCGCAGGTCGAGCTCCAACTCCCGTTCCAGTGCTTCCGGCTTGAGCCTGAGCCGGCGCTGTTCCCGGGCCAGGTCGCGCTGCAGCGGCACCGCGGGCGCCGTCTCCGGCACCTCCCCGAGCACGTCCCCGACCACCAGCCGGTCGTGCACCAGCGCCAGCGGAACGTCCGAGCCCTCGCAGAGCACCGCCCGCACCGCGTCGGTGGTCTCGCCCAGGCCGGGCAGCGGGCGGCCACGCATCACCGCGAGCGTCTCGGCCAGCCGTACCGCCTCGATGACATGGGCCGAGGAGACGATCCGGTCCTCCTCGCGCAGCAGTCCGGCGACTTTGGTGAGCCACCGCTCGACCGGCCGGTCCGGGGCCCGGAACAGATGCCCGTACCAGCCCGGTGAGTCGATGCCCGCGCCGTATCCGCTCGACCGCGCCAGCCTGCGGTTGGTCCACGGCACCCAGGTCAGGTCCGTCTTGACCTTGGGCAGTCCTTTCAGCAGCTCCTTGTCGGCCGCCACAGTGCTCCGCGCGCGCAGCGCCGGCACATGCCACGCCCCGCACACCACCGCCACATCCTCGCCGAACTCCCGTTGCGCTGACCGTAGTTGGAGCCGCATGTACGCCTCGCGCACCGGGTCCCGGTCGCGCCCCCCGACCCCGTACGTCTCCCGCAGCACCTCCATCGCCTCCGCCACCGCGGCGAACGGGGCGAGCACGTCCCGCTCCCGCTCCCCGGTCCCGCCCCGGTGCTCGACGACGTCCTCCCACCAGCGCTCGGGGTCGTCGTAACCGGCGGCCTCGGCGAGGGCGGCGAGCGGGTCGACCCGCAGCCGCTCATCGGCGTCGGACTCACCGCCCGCGGCCTCGGGTTCGCCGGCCTCGGTCTCGGCGTCGGGTGCACCGGTCTCGGCGTCGACAGGCGTCGCCGCTTCCTCGCCCGCCCTCCCCCAGGCCAGCGTGTGCGTGGCCGGCAGGTCGATGAAGCGGGCCGGGACCTCGTGCTCCAGGGCCCAGCGGATGGCCACCCACTCGGGGCTGAAGTCGGCCAGCGGCCAGAAGGCCGAGCGGCCGGGCTCGTCCACGGCGTGCGCGAGGAGGGCGACCGGGGGCCGCATCTGCGGGTCGGCGGCCAGCGGGATCAGCGCATCGGCCTCGGGCGGCCCCTCGATCAGCACGGCCTTCGGCCGGACGGCCTGCAGGGCGGCCCGCACCGCCCGTGCGGAGCCGGGCCCGTGGTGCCGTACCCCGAGAAGCAGCGGCCCGGTCCGCCGCGCGGAGTCGCTCACGCGCTCACCTCCCGGCAGGCGCGGTAGAAGTCCTTCCAGTCGTCCCGCTCGCGGACGACCGTCTCCAGGTACTCCTGCCAGATGACCCGGTCGGCGGCCGGGTCGCGGACGACCGCGCCGAGGATGCCGGCCGCGACGTCGCCGGCCCGCAGCACGCCGTCGCCGAAGTGGGCGGCCAGGGCGAGACCGCTGGTGACGACGGAGATCGCCTCGGCCGTGGAGAGCGTGCCGCTCGGCGACTTCAGCTTGGTGCGGCCGTCCGTGGTGATGCCGTCACGCAGCTCCCGGAAGACGGTGACGACGCGGCGGATCTCCTCGATGCCGTCCGGCACGGCGGGCAGGTCGAGGGAGCGGCCGATCTGGTCGACGCGGCGCGCGACGATGTCGACCTCGGCGTCCGGGCTCTCCGGCAGCGGCAGGACGACGGTGTTGAAGCGGCGGCGCAGGGCGCTGGAGAGGTCGTTGACGCCCCGGTCGCGGTCGTTGGCGGTGGCGATCAGGTTGAAGCCGCGGACCGCCTGCACCTCCTGCCCCAGCTCCGGGATCGGCAGGGTTTTCTCGGACAGGATCGTGATCAGGGTGTCCTGTACGTCGGCCGGGATCCGGGTCAGCTCCTCGACTCTCGCCGTCATCCCCTCCGCCATGGCCCGCATGACCGGGCTCGGCACCAGTGCCTGCCGGCTCGGGCCGTTGGCCAGCAGCTGGGCGTAGTTCCAGCCGTAGCGGATCGCCTCCTCCGGGGTGCCGGCCGTGCCCTGCACCAGCAGGGTCGAGTCACCGCTGACCGCGGCGGCCAGGTGCTCGGAGACCCAGGTCTTGGCGGTGCCGGGCACGCCGAGCAGGAGCAGGGCGCGGTCGGTGGCGAGGGTGGTGACGGCGACCTCGACGATACGGCGGGGCCCGACGTACTTGGGTGTGATCACCGTGCCGTCCGGCAGGGTGCCGCCCAGGAGATAGGTGGCCACCGCCCAGGGCGACATCCTCCAGCGGGCCGGGCGGGGCCGGTCGTCCTGTGCGGCCAGCGCGGCGAGTTCAGCGGCGAAGGCGTGCTCGGCGTGCGGTCGCAGCGCACCCTCGGTGGTCGTCGGGTCGGTCGGTTCCACGGACACAGTCATGGCTGAGGCCCCCTCCAGCTCGGCCGGTTCGGATCTGGTGTCCACCGTGCACCACGCCACTGACAATCGCTCTGACCTGCACAAACATGCTCGCAGGGTCGATTGTCAGTGGGGGGATCTACCTTCGATGGCATGACTCAGCAGGGGGTGCGCTGGAGTGCGGACCAGGTGCTGGCACTGGCTCCTGACGCCGCGTCACGCAAGGCGGGAAGCAAGCTCGGAGCGGCGGGGCCGTGGTCCGAGGCGGGGAGTTGCGAGGAGGGGACCGTATGGGGACTGTGCAAGGGCAGCGGCAGCAAGCCGTACCAGACGATCGTGGACATCGCGGACCCGGCCGGGCTCGCGTACAAGTGCAGTTGTCCCAGCCGGAAGTTCCCCTGCAAGCACGCCCTCGGGCTGCTCCTGCTGTGGGCGGGCGAGGACGACACGGTGCCGGCGGTGGCGGAGCCGCCGGACTGGGCCGAGCAGTGGATCGCGGGCCGGCGCAAGCGCGCGGAGGACAAACGGACGGCGGGCGGCGGGAGTTCCCCGGCCGCCACTGACCCCGAGGCGGCCCGGCGGCGGGCGGAGCGGCGGGCCGAGCGGGTCACGGCGGGCGCCACGGAGCTGGAGCAGCGCCTGACCGACCTGCTGCGCGGCGGCCTGGCCGCGGCCGAGCAGGCGGGGTACGGCCTGTGGGAGGAGACGGCGGCCCGCATGGTCGACGCCCAGGCGCCCGGGCTGGCCGCGCGGGTGCGGGAGTTGGGTGCGATACCGGGCTCCGGGCCGGGCTGGCCGGTGCGACTGCTGGAGGAATGCGCCCTGCTGCACCTCCTCGACCAGGGCTGGCTGCGCCGCGACCGGCTCCCGGAGAGTCTCGCCGCCACCGTCCGCTCCCGTATCGGCCTGCCCGCCTCGGCGGACGGCCCGCCGGTGCGCGACCGCTGGCTGGTCCTCGCCCAGTACGACACGGCGGACGCGAAGCTGACGACCCGCCGGATCTGGTTGCACGGCGCCGACACGGGCCGTACGGCGCTGCTCCTCTCCTACGGCGCGGCCGGCCGCGCCCCGGAGCTGGCGCTGCCCGTCGGTCTCGCCCTGGAGGCGGAGCTCTCCGCCTACCCCGGCGCGGGCGAGCACCGCGCGGCCCTGGGCGAGCGGTTCGCCACGCCCACGCCCCTCTCGATCCGGCCGCCCGGCATGACGACGGCCCGGGCGGCGGCCCGGTACGGGGAGGCACTGCGGGAGGACCCGTGGCTGGAGTCGGTGCCGGTGACGCTGGGCCGGGTGGTGCCCGTCCAGGACGGCGACTCCTGGCAACTGGCCGACGCCGAGGACGACTTGGCGCTTCCTCTCTCTCCCGCCGCCCGCTCCCGTCCCGGCCTGTGGCGGCTGGTCGCTCTCTCCGGCGGGGCTCCCGTCACGGTCTTCGGCGAATGCGGCCACCGGGGCTTCACACCCCTGACGGCCTGGGCGGAGCACACGGGCGAAGCGGTACCGCTGTGCTGACCCGACCGACTCACGGAGCCCGGTCGCCTCGCACAACCCGACCGGCTCACGGGACCCGACCGGCTCACAGAGACGGGCCGACTCACGGGACCCGACCGGCTCACAGAGACGGGCCGACTCACGGGAACCGACGGACTCGCACAACCCGACCGGCTCACGGAGCCAGGCCGGCTCAAGGCACCCGATCAACTCGCACAACCCCACCGACTCGCAGAAGGGAAACCCCGTGACCGCTTGGGAAGACCTCGTCACCACGGCCCTGCTGGGCACGGACCGGCGTCCGCCCGCGACCGGCGGGCCAGGGCGGGAGGCTCCGGTGGCCCTGCTGGACGACGCGGCGGTGGCGACCGTACGGCGACGGGCCGGACTGCGGCCCGCGCAGGCCGCGCACCGCCCCGAACCGGCGCCCGAGGACCCGCGCCCCGCGCTCCCGGCCGCGGCGGCGCGCAGGCTGGCGATGCTGCTCTCCGACCGCCCCGGCACCGGTACCGGCGGTCGCCGGGGCACCTCGCCCGACCTCATGGAACTGCTGCCCCAGTGGCTCGCGGCGGCCAACACGCGCGGATTCGCCGCGCCCCCGCAGACGCTGCCCGCGCTGCTCGACGCGGCCCGCGGCCGTACCGACCTGCGGCCCGCCGCGCTGGCCTTCGCCGGGCCGCGCGCCCTGTGGCTGGCCCGGCTCAACCAGGACTGGCGGTTCGCGCTGCGCGCGGCCCCGGGCGGCGGCGCGAGCCTGCCCGGCCCCGAGGACAGCGGCGGGATACGGCGGCTGTGGCAGGAGGGATTGTTCGCCGAGCGGGTCGCGCTGCTGGCGGCGCTGCGGGCCCGCACGCCCGACGCGGCGCGCGAGCTGCTGGCCGGGACCTGGGCGACGGAGCGGGCGGAGGACCGGCTGATGTTCCTCGACTCGCTGCGCACCGGACTGGGCGCCGGGGACGAGCCGTTCCTGGAACTGACGCTGTCGGACCGGAGCCGTAACGTGCGGACGATGGCGGCGGAGCTGCTGTCCGCGCTGCCGGGCTCGGCGCTGGCGGGCCGGATGGCGGTGCGGGCCGGGGCATGTGTGGCCGTCGACCGCACGGGGGACGGCCCGGCGATCGCCGTGGAGGCACCGCCGGAGTGCGACCCGGGCATGGAGCGGGACGGAGTGGTGGCCAAACCGCCGAACGGACGCGGTGAACGGTCCTGGTGGCTGGGCCAGTTGGTGGAGGCGGCCCCGCTCGCCACCTGGCCGGCGCGGCTCGGCGGCCGTACGCCCGGGGAGATCGTGGCGCTGCCGGTCGCGGACGGCTGGCAGGGCGAGCTGCACGCGGCCTGGTGCCGGGCCGCCGTACGGCAGGGGGACGCGGAGTGGGCGCGAGCGCTGCTGGGGGTCCCGGCGGCGCCGGAGGCGGGCGGTCCGGGCGCGGTGTCCCTGGCCGAGCGGGCCAAGCTGCTGGGCACGCTGGACGGTGCGGAGCGGGCCGGGTGGGTGGCCGGGTTCATCGCGGCGCACGGCCTGTCGGAGGCGTTCCAGCTGCTCGGTGTCTGCGCCGTGCCGTGGTCGGCACCGCTCGGCCGAGCCGTGGTGGATGCCCTCAACATCGCTCGGGACGCCGGGAGTTATCCCTGGAGCTTCAGCGGGGTGATGGGCCTGGCCGAGCGCTGCCTGGATCCCGCGGAAGCGGGCCGGCTGGACGCGTTGCTGGCGGTGCCGGACGAAGGGGAGGACGCGTCACCGGGTGCCGGCGGGTACTGGGCCGAGGCGTTCCAGCGGCTCGCGACGACCTTGAGGCTGCGGGCGGTGATGCTGGAGGAACTGGGACCGGCCGGCGACTGAGCGCCCGGTGCCGCGAGGGCTCCCGGGGGGCTGCGCCGCCGAGCCCCCGGCGACGCGAACGGTCTCGTGCCCGGACGCGTCCCGGCCGTCCCGGCCCGGTCGCCGGGGTCAGGACGGATCGGATCGGGTCCGACCGGGCCGGATCGGATCGAGTCCGACCGGGCCGGATCGGGTTCGACCGGGCCGGATCGGGTCCGATCGGGCCGGGCCGGGCCGGACCGCCGTGACGTGAACGCGGGTCACGCCTCCGTGGGCTGCCGGACGTTCTCCCGTACCCACTCCACGATCGACGTCGTCGTCGCCCCGGGCGTGAAGATCGCGGCGACGCCCTTGTCCTTGAGGGGGGCGATGTCGTCCTCGGGGATGATGCCGCCGCCGAAGACGAGGATGTCCTCGGCGTCACGCTCCCTGAGGAGGTCGATGACCGCGGCGAACAGGGTGTTGTGGGCACCGGAGAGAATGGAGAGGCCGATCGCGTCGGCGTCCTCCTGGATGGCCGTGTGCACGATTTGTTCCGGCGTCTGGTGGAGTCCGGTGTAGATGACCTCCATGCCCGCGTCGCGCAACGCCCGCGCGATGACCTTGGCCCCGCGGTCGTGGCCGTCGAGCCCCGGCTTGGCGACCACCACGCGGATCGGACCGGCTGCCACACCCATCACTGCCTCCATGACCATGAAACGAACACGCCACGATGCGTGCGTAGCGACAAGTACCGCACATTCGGCGCGTTCCGCCACCCGTCTCCAGTGAACGAACGTTATCTCCAGCATCCCGCAACCGGCAGTTTCGCGGAGGTTACCGAGGGGGAAATCACACACAGTGGGACACGTCAGGGAGCCGCAGCGTGGTCCGCGGGGGCAACAGGGGCACGCGACGCGGCCCGTCGTCGTACCCTCGCCACCTCCGCTCGGCCTCCCACGAGGGCACACGGGGGACAGAGCCGTCCTCCGCGCGCCGACAGGAGGTCGGCCGATGAAGGTCACCGCGGCACTCGAGCCCTTCGTCCCGCTCTGCCGTCGTCTACTGCCCGGCAGACTCGCCGGCCTGTCGCTGGCCCTCCTGAAATCGACCGCACTGGAAGCCGCGATCCTGGCCGGGCACCTGCTGCTCTATCCCACCGGCCTGACCCCGGAGCGCCGCTCCCCCGCCCAGCCCGCGCCGCAGGACGGCACGGCCCTGCTGCCGGTCCGGACGGCCCCGCCGGTCGTGCTGCTGCACGGGTTCATCGACAACCGCTCGGTCTTCGTCCTGCTGCGCCGCACCCTCGCCCAGCACGGCGGCCAGCGCGTCGAGTCGCTCAATTACTCGCCGCTGACCTGCGACATCCGCACCGCCGCCGGCTTGCTGGGCCGGCACATAGAGGAGATCTGCCAGCGCACCGGCAGCCGCCGGGTCGACATCGTCGGGCACAGCCTCGGCGGCCTGATCGCCCGCTACTACGTCCAGCGGCTCGGCGGTGACTACCGCGTCCGCACCCTGGTGACGCTCGGCACCCCGCACTCCGGCACCCGGGTCGTGCCGCTCGCGGACGCGCACCCGATCGTGCGGCAGATGCGCCCCGGCTCGGAGGTCATCGAGGAGCTGACCTGGCCCGCGCCCGGCTGCCGTACCCGGTTCGTCAGCTTCTGGAGCGACCTCGACTCACTGATGGAGCCGGTCGAGACGGCCCGGATCGACCACCCGGACCTCGTGGCGACGAATGTGCAGGTGACCGGGATCGGTCACCTGGCCCTGCCCGTCCACCCGGCGGTCGCGACCGGCATACGGCAGGCCCTCGACGAGGTGCACTCGGAGGAGCGGGTCGCGGACGGCCTGACGGTGGCCTGACAGCACCCCGAGGACGAACCGGGTGAGTCGGGTATTCGGGGTGGTTCGGGCGGGCAACGATCGCAGGGCACCACCTATTTGGACCCCCACACTCTCGAACACTCCTCGAACACAAAGCCAAACCCGCGCCCGTCGTCCCCCGAAACACGGCCGAATGCCCGTTTCCCGAAACCACGAAACCTGTTGAAGATTGTCGCGCCCGTATACCGCCGGGTACAGTCGCCGCACTGCTCTGGCAGCCCCTGTTGTCGAGGCGAAAGAGAAGTTGGTGAACGACCGTCACCCGTCGGGGACCATGACCACCCCGGCCCCGGCTTCCGACGCCGACCAGGCGCACTACGCGCCGTACGGCACCCAGGAAGCCCAGTACGGCGACTTCACCACGTACGGCGACCACGGCGCTGCCGGCACCTCGTTCCACAGCGACCCGCTCTTCGGCCATCTCCCCGGCGAGACCCAGGCCACCGGCGCGTACGACGCCACGCAGTGGCAGACGACCGGCCACCACACGCTGAACTACGACCCGTACGCGGCCCAGCACCACGCCGCCTACGACTCCGGCGCCTACGACAGCACCGCGTGGACCATCCCGTCGCAGACCGCGCATACCGCGCAGGCGACACAGGGCACGGTCGGCGACGGCAGCGGCCACTGGGACGCGAACGCCTGGCTCCAGCCCGACCAGTCGCACCCGGCCGGCGCCACCCAGCAGTGGGAGTGGGGCACCCAGGTCTTCGACACCGGCACGTACGACGCCACGCAGTGGAACTCCGACGGCACCCCGGCGCAGCCCGCGGAGCCGGAACACGAGCACCAGCACGAGACGCGGTCCGCCGAGCCCTTCGAGCACTCGGCGACCCAGATGTTCGAGCAGGTTCCCTTCGAGCAGGTCGCCTACGACGAGTTCGAGGAGTACACGGAAGACTCCACGGATGCCGGGGAGTTGACCGCGACCGGTGAGCTACCTGCAGTAACGCCCCTGCTGGAGGACCAGGAAGAGGTCACCCCGGCCGCTCCGGCCGCGACACGCGCCGGCGCCCGCGCTGGGGCGCGTTCCCGTCGTCGTACGCCCGCCAAGCGCTCCGCGCTGCTGACCGTCGCCGTGCCCTCGGCCTGTGTGATGGGGGTCGCCGGAATCGCGGCCGCCTCCGTCGGCACCCTGACCGGCGGCGAGGGCCAGGACACCACCGCCTCCGCCTCGGACGCGCAGTCGGTGAAACCGTCCGCCGCCAACAGCAAGCTGGACGCCCAGCTGAGGACGCTCTCGGCGGGCGCCGACGACTTCGCGGACCGGGCCAGCCGGACCCAGGAACGCATCGACCTCAAGACCCAGCAGGAAGCCGAGAAGAAGAAGGCGGCGGCGGAGGCGGCCCGCAAGGAGCGACTGCGCCCCAAGTACGTCCTCCCGGTCACGCAGCGGGGGCTCAGCGCCTACTTCGGCCAGGCCGGCGTGAACTGGATGTCCGTCCACACCGGCATCGACTTCCCCGTCTCCTACGGCACGACGGTGATGGCCGCGACCGACGGCGTCGTCTCCACCAAGTGGAACAGCGCCTACGGCAACATGATGATCGTGACGGCGAAGGACGGCACGGAGACCTGGTACTGCCACCTCTCGTCGTACCGCGTCGCCTCGGGTACGACCGTGAAGGCCGGCGATCCGATCGCGTACTCCGGGAACTCCGGGAACTCGACCGGCCCGCATCTGCACTTCGAGGTCAGGCCGGCGGGAGGCTCCGCCATAGACCCGCTGCCGTGGCTGCGGAGCCACGGACTCGACCCGACCTGATCCTGAGCCTGGTCCTGATCCTGGCCTCGTCCTGGTCGGCAAGCACTGATCAGTGAGCCCCCATCCAGCAGGCCCCGATCGGTGAGCCCCGCTCGTGGCAGCGGGGCTCAGCCTTCTGTCCTCACAGCGCTCAATGCGGCTACAGCTTCTCCACCGGCGCGTACCGCAGCAGCAGCCGCTTCGGCTTGGTGTCGCCGAAGTCGATCGTCGCCTCCGCGTTGCCGCCCGTGCCCTTCACCCCGACGACCGTACCGAGGCCGAACTGGTCGTGGGTGACCCGGTCGCCGACGGCCAGTGAGACCACCGGCTTCTCCGAGGTCCGCCGGGTGGCGAAGCCGGACGCGCCGGACGCCGAGGAGCGCGAACGGGTCGAGGAGAGCGAGGCCGCCACGCCCGACACGGGCCCGGAGGACACCGGCGCCATCGCCCCGGTCCGCTTCCACTCCAGATACCCGGCCGGGATCTCCTCCAGGAAGCGCGAGGGCGGGTTGTACGAAGGCTGCCCCCAGGCGCTGCGCATCGCCGACCGCGTGAGATACAGCCGCTCCCGCGCGCGCGTGATGCCGACGTACGCGAGGCGGCGCTCTTCCTCCAGCTCCTTGGTCTGGCCGAGGGCGCGCATGTGCGGGAAGACGCCGTCCTCCATGCCGGTCAGGAAGACCACCGGGAACTCGAGGCCCTTGGCGGTGTGCAGGGTCATCAGGGTGATGACGCCGGAGCCGTCCTCGTCCTCGTCGGGGATCTGGTCGGAGTCGGCGACCAGCGCCACCCGTTCCAGGAAGGCGGACAGCCCGCCCGACGCCTCCTCCGCCCCGGACTCCTGCTCGAACTCCAGCGCCACGGAGGCGAGTTCCTGGAGGTTCTCGATCCGGGTCTCGTCCTGCGGGTCGGTGGAGGCCTGCAACTCGGCGAGATAGCCGGTGCGTTCCAGGATCGCCTCCAGGACGGTGGCCGGTCCGGCGCCGGACTCCACGACCGTACGGAGGTCCTCCATCAGCGTGTTGAACCGCTTGACCGCGTTGGTCGACCGGGCGGCCATGCCGTACGCCTCGTCGACGCGCCGGAGCGCCTGCGGGAAACTGATCTTCTCGCGCTGGGCGAGGGCGTCGATCATCGCCTCCGCGCGGTCGCCGATACCGCGCTTGGGGACGTTGAGGATCCGGCGCAGCGGGACGGAGTCCTCGGGATTGGCGAGGACCCGGAGGTAGGCCAGGACGTCCCGGACCTCCTTGCGCTCGTAGAAGCGGACACCGCCGACGACCTTGTAGGGCAGGCCGACGCGGATGAAGATCTCCTCGAAGACACGGGACTGCGCGTTGGTGCGGTAGAAGACGGCGACATCGCCCGCCTTCGCCTCGCCCGCGTCCGTCAGACGGTCTATCTCGTCGGCGACGAACTGTGCCTCGTCGTGCTCGGTGTCGGCGACGTAGCCGGTGATCTGCGCGCCCGCGCCCGCGTTGGTCCACAGGTTCTTCGGGCGGCGGGACTCGTTGCGCTCGATGACCGCGTTGGCGGCGGAGAGGATCGTCTGTGTGGAGCGGTAGTTCTGCTCCAGGAGGATCGTCGTCGCGTTCGGGTAGTCCTCCTCGAACTGGAGGATGTTGCGGATCGTCGCGCCCCGGAAGGCGTAGATCGACTGGTCGGCGTCACCGACGACGCAGAGCTCGGCGGGCGGGAGGTCCTGCTCACCCGGCGGCACGTCCGCCTCGTGCGCGCCGGTGCCGACCAGCTCGCGCACGAGGGCGTACTGGGCGTGGTTGGTGTCCTGGTACTCGTCGACCAGGACGTGCCGGAAGCGGCGGCGGTAGTGCTCGGCGACGTCCGGGAAGGCGCGCAGCAGGTTGACCGTCGTCATGATCAGGTCGTCGAAGTCGAGGGCGTTCGCCTCACGCAGCCGCGACTGGTACATGGCGTAGGCCTGGGCGAGGGTCTTCTCGAAGCCGTCGCTCGCCCGGGCGGCGAAGTCCTCCTCGTCGACCAGCTCGTTCTTGAGGTTGCTGACCTGGGCGCTGAAGGACTTCGGCGGGAAGCGCTTGGGATCGAGGTCCAGGTCGCGGCAGACCAGGGCCATCAGGCGCTTGGAGTCCGCGGCGTCGTAGATCGAGAAGGAGGAGGTGAAGCCGAGCTTCTTGCTCTCCCTGCGCAGGATCCGCACGCAGGCGCTGTGGAAGGTCATCACCCACATCGCGTTGGCGCGCGGGCCGACGAGGTGCTCGACGCGCTCCTTCATCTCGCCCGCGGCCTTGTTGGTGAAGGTGATCGCGAGGATCTGGCCCGGGTGTACGTTCCGCGCGCCGAGCAGGTGCGCGATGCGGTGGGTGAGCACGCGCGTCTTGCCGGATCCGGCGCCGGCCACGATCAGCAGCGGGGAGCCGGCGTGCACGACCGCCGCCCGCTGGTTCTCGTTCAGCCCCTCCAGGAGCGCGGCCGCGTCCAGGGCCGGGCGGGCGGCGCCGTCGCGGTAGTAGGCGTCCCGGTCCGGGGGCGCGTCGAACTGCCCGCCGAACAGGTCGTCCGGAATCGGCTCCGGTACGTGCTCGTCCTCGGGCGGCGGCGGGGGTTCCTCCTCGTGGCCGCGCGGGGGCTGGAGGCTCGCCAGGAAGCTGTCGTCAAAGAGGCTGCTCATCGCTCTCCGAGTCTAGGGCGCCCCACCGACAACCGGTCCCCACCCCGGAAACTCACCGCGGTCACCCACCAGAATCGGCCCCTCACGGTCAGCGATCACACACCGTGAGCACGGGCGTGCCCGTCAGCCGGGGGCGCGGACCACCCGGCCGCACCGGACAAGTAGCCGCATACCATCCCCGATCGACCGATCCACCCGAGCCGCAACGCCAAGGTCACGAAAATGTATCGGGCATATCGCACATCAAACTTCACACAGAGCACACGAGTTGGCTACCGTGCCGAGCAGGCCGTACGACCCCCACCGGCGAACGTCGCCGGGCCGCACGGCCTCCGCCGAGTCCAGGGTGCCACCGCGCACCCGGAGCCGGGGACCCACACCGAACCTTGGGGTGAATCGGTCCCGCCTTCCCACCGGGGAACGGACCGTAGGGCAACCCTTCCGAACCACCCGCCCGAACCCGACAGCTAACTCGGTAGGCGGAGCATGGAAGGAGTCGCCCCCGTTGGCGTCGCACCGCAAGTCACGTCCGTCCGCAACGCGCGTAGCAGGCATACGCACCCCCGCCCTGGCCACCGCCGCCCTCACCTCCGTGGCCCTGCTCTCCCAGACGGCCAACGCCGCGCCCTCCGAGGACGGCAAGCCCAGCCTGGAGGAGGTCGAGAAGAAGGTCGACGCCCTCTACCGGCAGGCCGAGTCGGCGACCGAGAAGTACAACGCGGCCAAGGAGAAGACCGGCAAGCAGCGCAAGCAGGTCGACACCCTGCTCGATGACGTCGCCACGCGCACGGACCGGCTCAACAAGGCGCGTGAGGAACTGGGTTCCTTCGCCGCGGCCCAGTACCGGACCGGGGCCAGCGCACCCGACACGGCGACCTTCCTGCTCGCGGACAGTCCGCAGGACTACTTCGACCAGACGCAGCTGATGAATCGGCTGACCTCGCGTCAGAAGGACGCGGTCGACGACTACGCCACACAGCAGTCCGCGACCATGGCGAAGCGACAGGAGGCCGCCAAGAGCCTGGAGACGCTCACCGACACCCAGGACGACCTCAGGACCGCCAAGAGCACCGTCCAGACGAAGCTGGCCTCCGCGCGGGATCTGCTGTCGCAGCTGACCGCCCAGGAGAAGGCGCGGCTGGCGGAGATCGAGAAGAAGCAGCAGGCGGAAGCGGCACGCAAGGCGGCGGAGCTCGCGAAGCAGCAGGCGGCGGCCGCGAGGGACGCGTCGTCGACGTCGACCTCCAGCGGCTCCTCTTCGTCCTCTTCGCCCTCTTCCTCCTCCCCGTCCGACTCCGCCTACGGGACGAAGGCCGCCAAGGCGATCGCCTTCGCCCGTGCGCAGGTCGGAAAGCCGTACGTCTGGGGCGCCACCGGCCCCGGCTCCTACGACTGCTCCGGCCTCTCCCAGGCCGCCTGGAAGGCCGCCGGCGTCTCCCTGCCGCGCACCACGTACGACCAGGTGAACGCCGGCACCACCGTCTCCCTCGCCGACGCCCAGCCCGGCGACCTGGTCTTCTTCTACGACGACATCAGCCACGTCGGCATCTACATCGGCGACGGCATGATGATCCACGCCCCGAAGCCCGGCGCGTACGTCCGGGAGGAGTCGATCTACTACGGCGGCGAGTCGATCATCCACAGCGTGGTGCGACCGGCCTGAGGGGCGCGCGCGCCAGGGGGGCGCGCCGCGATGGCGCGTGCGCGGAGCGCGTGTGGTGAGGGCCGGGCGCGCCCGGATGCCCACGCGCGAGCGTGCGCGTCTCCACCCCGCGCCACACCGCACCCCAACCCCTCACGCGCCCTCTCACCCTCAGGCCCGCTCCCCCGCCGGCGCGTTGGCGGTCACCCGCGCCGCGCCGGGAAAGGCTTCCTGAGGGTCACGTCCACAGCACGGCGATGAAGATGTTCGCCATGGTCAGCAGGCCCACCAGGCCGAAGGCACCCTTCTCCACCTTCTCGTCGTCCCGCTTCACGTAGACGAGGCCGAGGATCACGATCAGCAGCGCGAGCTTCACGCCGATCTTGATGGTGTTGACGTGGTGGTCGTCGGCCTCGTTGAGGCCTACCAGGATCACGCCGGTCGCGAGCATGGTGAACGCGCCGTGCAGCATCCCGGGGACGAAGCGGGCCGTGCCCTGGCCCATCGCCTTCATCTGGGTGAGGAAACCGCCGAGGAGCGCGGCGATGCCGATGATGTGCAGGCCGACGAAGAGATGGATGAGTACGCCCATGGCCCCGGAGCCTAATCAGGGTCCCCCGGGGCGCCGGGCACCGGCCCCTCCATCCACACCCACCATCGCCCTCCGCCCGCCGCCCATCGCCCATCGCCCATCGCCCGCCGCCCTCCGCCCGCCGCCCTCCGCCCACCGCCCGCCGCCCGCCGCCCGCCGCCCGCCGCCACGGCATCGCATATATGCACCCCATAGCACCCCGCACGCCCCGCTCACCCAGGAACCGCCGCTTCGGTCATCCCGCCCCGTGAAGCCGACGGCTCCGGACCGGAATCCCGGTCACATACCGTCGGGTAACGATCCGGTCACACCAATTCCGTGCATCGCGTTACCCGGCCGACACAGACCGGCCTAGCGTCCTCCCCCAGGTGACCGACTCCCCACCGCCGCCCGGGCCAGGGGCGGCAGTCGGACACCACCGCCGAGAAAGTCCGGCGGCGGCCCGCTCCCCCTGTGCGGGCCGCCGCCGGACGCGTAATCCGCACCCCTGCGGCCGTATACGCGCTTCCCCTGGCGTGCGTACGGACCCCACGGCGGTCGTACGAAAGGACGTGACCAGTCCAGGTGGCAGCGCACCGCAAGCCCCGACAGCGCTCGCTCAGCGGCAGTACGGCCCGCACGGCCGCCACCATTGCCCTGGCGGGCGCGGCCACCGCGACGGGCTTCGAAGGGACCGGACACGCCGAGCCGCAACTGACACCGGCGCAGGTGAAGACCACGGTGGACCAGCTGTACCAGGAGGCCGAGGCGGCCACCGAGAAGTACGACGGGGCGAAGGAGAAGGCCGACACCGCACAGCGGCGGCTCAAGGCGCTGCAGGACGAGACCGCCCGCAAGCAGGACAGGCTCAACTCCGCGCGGGACGCGCTCGGTCTGGCCGCGGCCGCGCAGTACCGCGACGGCGGTATCGACCCGGCATGGCAACTGGCTCTCTCCAGCGATCCCGACCAGTACCTGGACAACGCCGCGTTCGCCGAACGGGCCGGTGCCGCGCAGGCCGGCGCGGTGGCGCGGGTGCGCCGACAGCTGCGGGAGATCGAGCAGCTGCGCGGCGCGGCGCACGTCGAGCTGACCTCGCTGCGGTCCCGGCAGGCCGAGCTGAAGCGGCAGAAGACCACCGTCACCGGCAAGCTGGCCGAGGCCCGGCGGCTGCTGGACCGGCTCTCGCCGCAGCAGCGGGCGGCGGTCACGGCGGACGGCGACTCCGCGCGCGCCTCCCGTTCGGCCTCCGGCGCCCGCGCCACTCTGGCCCCGGGCGACGTCGCCGCCCCCGACTCCCGGGCCGCAGCCGCCGTGGCGTACGCATACTCCAAGCTCGGCAGCCCCTACGTCTGGGGCGCGACCGGCCCCGACGCCTTCGACTGCTCGGGACTCGCCCAGGCCGCCTACCGCTCCGCGGGCATCTCCCTCCCCCGTACCACCTACGCCCAGATCAACGCCGGCCGCCGCGTCTCCCGCTCCGAACTCCAGCCGGGCGACCTGGTGTTCTTCTACTCGGGCATCAGCCACGTCGGCATCTACATCGGCAACGGACAGATGATCCACGCCCCCAATCCGTCGGCGCCGGTACGGGTCGCCCCCATCGACGAGATGCCGTTCGCCGGGGCGACACGGGTGGTGTGAACCCCGTCGGCCACCATGCGGATCCGGGGCCTCCCGGCGCCGGCTCAGACCAGGCGGCGCGCGGTCGCCCAGCGGGTCAGCTCATGCCGGTTGGACAGTTGCAGCTTCCGCAGCACCGCCGACACATGGGACTCGACCGTCTTGACGGAGATGAACAGCTGCTTGGCGATCTCCTTGTAGGCGTAGCCACGCGCGATCAGGCGCAGGACCTCGCGCTCGCGCTGGGTGAGACGGTCGAGGTCCTCGTCTACCGGCGGGGCGTCGGTGGAGGCGAAGGCGTCCAGGACGAACCCGGCCAGCCGCGGGGAGAAGACGGCGTCGCCCTCCTGCACCCGGAAGATCGAGTCGACCAGGTCGGTGCCGGTGATCGTCTTGGTGACGTAGCCGCGGGCGCCGCCCCGGATCACCCCGATCACATCCTCGGCCGCGTCCGACACGGACAGCGCGAGGAAGCGCACCGGCCGTTCGGCGTCCGCCGCCAACGGGGCGCACCGGCGCAGCACTTCGACCCCGCCGCCGCCCGGAAGATGCACATCGAGGAGCACCACCTCGGGCCGGGTCGCGGTGATCACCGTGACCGCCTGGTCGACGTCGGCGGCCTCGCCGACCACCTCGACGCCGGTCTGCTCGGTCTGGCCGATCTCGGCCTGCACACCGGTACGGAACATCCGGTGGTCGTCGACGAGGACCACGCGCACCCGACGCCCGGCCTTCTCCGTGCCTTCCGCCGGGCCGTTCGCCTCGGTCGCGTCGCTCATGACGTGTTCTCCGCCCTCTCCATCTCCAACTCGACCTCCGTGCCGCCGCCCGGAACGGACCGCAGCCGTGCCGTACCGCCGTGGCGCTCCATGCGGCCGACGATCGATTCTCTGACACCCATGCGGTCGGCGGGTATCGAGCCGAGGTCGAAGCCGGGACCGCGGTCGCGGACGGACACGAAGACCGTCCTGCCCTCGGCTTCGGCGTAGACCTGGACGGCGCCGCCCTCGCCACCGTACTTGGCGGCGTTGACCATCGCCTCGCGCGCGGCCTGCATCTGCGCGCCCGTCCGCTCGTCGAGCGGGCAGTCGCCGACCACCACGACCTCGATGGGGACGCCGTGCTTGTCCTCGACCTCCGCGGCGTTGCGCCGGACCGCTTCGGCGAGGGTGGTGGGCTCGTCGGCCTCGTCCTTGCCGGTGCCCTCGGGCTTGTACAGCCAGGTGCGCAGGTCGCGCTCCTGGGCGCGGGCGAGGCGGCGCACCTCGTTCGCGTTCTCCGCGTTGCGCTGGATCAGGGTCAGGGTGTGCAGCACGGAGTCGTGGACATGGGCGGCGACCTCGGCGCGCTCCTGGGCGCGGATACGCATCAGCCGCTCCTCGGAGAGGTCCTGGGTCATCCGCACGAGATACGGCCCGGCGAGCAGCGTGATGCCGACGAGCACGGCGAGCGAGGCCTGGAGCACCGCCCCGATGTGCGCGGCGGAGCCCTGCATCACGAAGACGCCCGAGACGCCCGCCGTGACGAGCAGGACGCCGACGCCCGCGCGCAGCAGCGAGAGCGTACGGCGCCGACTGCCCACCTCGACCCAGCGGGCCCGGCGGGCGTTGTCCGCCTGCCGCCAGACCAGCGCGACACCGGCGGCGACCAGGACCGCGGGCAGGAGATAGGCCTTGGCGCCGCTGGTGAGGTTGACACTGCCCACGAACACGAGGGAGACGACGACCATCAGCAGCAGCGCGACGATCTGGCCTCGGTCGGGTCTGCGGGCGACGAGTCTGCGGCGGCCGTCCGCCGAGGTCTCGGTGGTGACCAGGGAGGGCGGCTTCTGGTCGCCGACGCCGCCGAGACCGAGGGGCACGAAGAACCAGAACGCGGCATACAGCAGCGCGCCGAGGCCGTTGGCCATGAACAGGCCGACGAAGACGAGCCGCACCCACACGACGGGCAGGCCGAGATGCCCGGCGAGGCCCCGCGCCACCCCACCGAGCCAGCGGCCGTCGCTGCTGCGGTAGAGCTTGCGCGGCGGCCGCGGGTCGTCGAGGGGCACTGCTGCGGCTTCCGGCATGCCATCGATGTTCACACGCCACAAGTCCCCGGGCATCAGGGTCGGCCCCCGATACTCCCCTGATCTTCGGTTTTCCCGAGGCCCGGTTCGAACGCCTCCCGGCCCGGCCTCGGGGCCGATTTCAGGGTTCGGCCAGGGTCATCCCGACTGCCGTTGCGGCGGCTCGCCCGTCACCATTGACTCATGACTGATCACGAGCACGCCGCGACGGGTCCGGGACCCGGCCCCGGCCCGCGGCCCGCCCCGGGCCCCGGGCCGTCGGATGCCGCGTCCGCCGCGGCGGAGGCGGCCGGGACAGGGGCGCCCGAGACGGAGGCCGACGCCACCGGCACCGGCGCGGAGGCGCTGCCCCGGTTCCGGCGCGACCGCCGGCACAAGATGATCGCGGGCGTGTGCGCGGGGCTCGGCCGGCACACCGACCTGGACCCGGTGATCTTCCGCATCACCCTGGCCGTGCTGGCCGCGACCGGTGGCATCGGGCTCCTCTTCTACGGCTTCGTCTGGCTCTTCGTGCCCTACGAGGACGACGAGGAGAACGAGGTCCGCAAGCTGCTGACCGGAAGGGTCGACGGGCAGGCCCTGGCGGCCGTGCTGTTCGCCCTGGTCGGCTGCGGAGTCCTGCTGACGATGATCAGGAACGGCGGGGTGCTGGCGTTCGCCGTCGTCCTCTCCGTTCTGCTGGCGGGCGCCGGGTACTGGTCGCGGCGGCGCGGCGCCCCGGACCCCGACCCACTGGCCGCTCAGACGGTCGCCGACGCCCCTCCGGAGGCCCAGGCACCGCCGATCTCGATCACCTACCCGTCCTGGTGGCGCGACCCGATCGTCAAGGACGGCACGCATGTCGGTGGCACCGGCTATCTGTGGGGCCCCGCCGACGCCCGCGGCCGCAACGTCCCGGGACTCGACTTCCGGCTGAGCACCCCGTGGGTCCACGGCCAGGACATACGCGCCCGGCAGAGCACGCCCCCGAGGCCGCGCGGACCGCGCTGGATCGGCGGCTGGATCTTTCTGTTCGCCCTGCTGGCGGGTGGCCTGGGCACGGGCCTGACCTGGGACGCACACCCGCTGGGCACCAGCCTCCAGGCTGGTCTGGCCGGTGCGCTGATCGTGTTCGGCCTGGGCACGGCGGTCAGTTCGTTCCTGGGACGCACGGGGGCCGGCTCGCTGTTCCTCGCGCTCGTCACGGCGGGTCTGCTCGCGGCGTCGACGGCCCTGCCGTCCGACATCAGCACCCACTGGACGCGCGAGTCCTGGACCCCGGCGACGGCGGCCCAGGTGGAGTCGGGGTACGACCTGGGGACCGGGGTGGCCACCCTGGACCTGAGGCACATACGCGTCGCCGAGGGGCAGACGGTGTCGACGGCCGCCGAGGTGGGGGCGGGCCGGCTGAAGATCGTCGTGCCGGCGGACGTGACCGTGCGGATGAGTATCGACGTGGGGGTGGGCGACATTCAGTTGCCCGGTGACGACAAGAAGGACGTGGACGTGGAACCGGGCAAGCACAAGGACGTGACGCTGCGGCCGACGGGCGGCGCGAAGAAGACGGGCACGCTCGACCTGGATCTCCAGGTCGGCGCGGGACAGGTGGAGGTGAGCCGTGCTGCGGCATGAGTTCCAGCCCGGACGGCTGATCGTGGGCGTCTTCCTGACGGCGACGGGGGTCGCCTACGCCGGTGACGCGGGGGGCCTGTGGACGACCGAGTGGTTCGCGGCCATCCCGCTGATGGTGGTCGGCCTCTTCCTGGCAGGCGTGACCGCGGCCCTGACCCGGGCGATACGCAGGCGCCGCCGCGCACCGGAGAGCTGACGGAGAGCCGAAGGGCTAGCGCAGGCCGCCGGACCTTTGTCGGCGCCGGGAGCGCAGCATCGCGTCCAAGGAGAGGTAGGGGGCGCCGGCCAGGACCAGGGGCAGCCAGGCCATCAGGTAGGCGAGGTCGTTGCCGTAGTAGTACGGGGAGTTGGCCCAGCTGATGGTCAGCCAGAGGCTGAGCGAGATCAGCGCACCGCCGAGGGCGGCCAGGCGGGCCAGCAGGCCGAAGAGGGTGCCGAGGCCGACGGCGAGTTCGCCGATGGCGATCGCGGTGCCGAAGCCGACGGGGTTCTTCAGTGCCAGGTCGACCAGGGCCGGGATCGCGGCGGAGTCGCGGACCCCGCGCATGATGTCACCGACCGAGCCCGCGCCGCCCGACTTCAGGAAGGCGCTGTCGGTCAGCTTGTCCAGACCGGCGTAGATAAAGGTGACGCCCAGGAAGATCCGCAAGGGAAGGAGGGCGTATCGGGTGGCGGTATCGCGCAGTCCACGATCGCCGTCGAGATACGGGGGGTGCGTGTCCGTACGAATGCCGTGAGTCATCGTCACTAGCCGCCTCTCGCCGCTGTACCCAGGGCCCCTCAACAGACCATACGTACGACAATCGCGACCCGCTCAATCCTCCTCCGGATATTTTTAGGAATTTCGGCCGGTCCACGTCACCCACCCGCAGGCCGCCCTCACCCGGCCGCCCCACCCCGGCCGGCCGCCCACGGATCCCCTCCCCCGGTCCCCTCACTCGGTCTACTCGGTCACCTCGACCACGCACCGGTTGGTGGCCGCCCCGGCCGCCGTCACCACCTGGATCTCGACCGAGCCGGGTTCCACCTCGGCGGGTACGGGGACGGTGAGGACGCTGTCCGTGGGGTTGCTGAAGCCTCCGGTGACGGGGACCAGGGGCACGTGGACGTTGACCGCGCCGACGCGGACGACCATGCGGGAGAGGCGGTCGGCGGTCTGGGCGCCGGGCGGGACGAAGCCGCTGCCACGGATCTCGATGTCGTCGCCCGTGCGGATGGGTGCGTCCAGGTCACCGGCCTCGCGGGCGCGGACGACGGAGAGGATGACCGGGCGGCCGCCCTCGGCGTACTTGCCGGCGAGGTAGGTCGCGGCGGAGATCAGGACCACCGTCGCGAGGCCCCAGGGCAGGTCGGGAAGCTGGTCGGGGCGGCGGGCGAGGCGTACGGCGGCGAAGACGAGGGCGACGGCGCTGATCACGACGTACTGGATGTCGGCGAAGGTGCCCCGGCCGGCGTCGTCGGTGAGCAGGTCGGCCGCGCGGGGGCGATGTGCGCGCACCTTCTGCAGACGCTGGCCGAGGATGCGCAGGCCGACCACCCGGCGCACCAGGACCGCGATGCCGCTGACCACGGCGAGGACGGTCACCACACCGGCGCCGCGGGCGAGGTCGAGGCCGGAGATGAGGGAATCCCGGTCGGCGGGAGAGGAGGCGACGGCCAGGCGGCCGGCCAGCACGAGTACGGCGTAGGCGACGAAGAGGACCCAGGAGGCGGCCACGGTGCGGGAGGTGGACATGCGGTTGTCCTCGCCGATCACGGGGGCGAGCACGCCGCCGCGCGAGCGGTGGAACCAGGAGGCGGCGGTCAGCGCGAGGGCGACGACCACGGCGGCGACCAGTCCGGCGGTACGGGCGCTGGTCCAGCCGGCGCCGATCGCGGTGAGGGACTGGGCGAGCAGTGTGATCACGACGGCCGCCCAGACCGTGACCACGGTGCGCAGCCAGAGCCGGGCGAGCCAGGCCTCGCCCTCGGCCCGGCCGCGTTCGGCGACCACCTCGGCGGACTGGGAGAGTTCCTCGGAGACCCACTGGCGAGAAGCGGAGGCGGAGTGGGCCACCGCCGCCGGCAGCCCCTGGCCGGCCGCGAACTCCTCGCGTTTGAGGAGGAATTCGGCGACCGCCCGCCGATGCCCCTCGCGTGCTCCGTGCGGACAGTCCCCGCACGTACACCCGCCCCCGTGGACACCCGAAACGGCGCCCTGCCTCGCCTCCTGCACCGCCACGCCCGACGCCTGCCTTCCCCACGCCCGGGGCACGACGCGCAGGGCCCTCCCCGGGGCCGGACTACGCCGTGCAACTCCCTTGTGTCGAGAGCGAATTGTGCCCTACGCCACGCTGTCCGCGTTCAGCAGGTTGGTCACGACGGGTGAAGGTACGGCCGACAGGTTGACCCGGCTGCGAGAATTCCCCCATGGCCGAGATCATCCAGCGGGACGGGACCTGGGCCTTCGACGGCAGCACGGTCCGGATCACGCCGGGACGCCATCGCTCCGTGCCGCTGTTCCGGCAGACGTACGGGGAGATCGCCGTACCGCTGGAGGCGGTGTCGGGGGTGGTGTACGAGCCGGAGCGCAAGCGCGGGCGGCTGCGGATGCGGCTGCGCGAGGGCGCGGATCCGTTGCTGCAGGCGACGGGCGGGCGGCTGCCGGAAGCAGCGGATCCGTATCTGCTGACGGTGGACGGGGACCGGTCCGGGGTCGCGGAGTACGTCGTGGCGGAGATCCGGCAGGCGCTGCTGCTGGACCAGATCCCGACGGAGCCGACGAAGGCGTACCTGCTGCCGGGGCCGCCGGTGCCGGTGTCGGTGCGTTCCTCGGACGGCACGGTGTCGTTCGACGGTACGCAGGTGCGGATCGACTGGGCCGACACCGCCGACCGGGTCAAGCGGGCGACCGGGCCGCGGATCATCGGGCTCGGCGAGCTGGTGCAGGTGGAGTGGCTGCCCAACTCCGGTTACGAGGACGGCTTTCTGCGGTTCGTCACCCGGGAGACGGTGTTCTCGAAACTGCCGGCGGAGCGCGACCCCTACGCCCTGGACCTGTGGGGCAGTGTCCGCCGCGATCTGCTGACGGCGCTGGTCGCGGCGGCGGTCACGGCCCGGCTGCCGCATCCCTCGGCCCGCGCGGGCGCGGAGTACGCCGACCGGGACCGGCCGCCGGCGGCCGTGCCGCGCCAGTCGGCCGACCATCACGACATACTGCTGCGCAGGCTGCGGGAGTTGGGCGAGCTGCACCGGGACGGGGTGCTCACGGACGAGGAGTTCGCGCTGACGAAGGCGGCCGTGCTCAGGGGTTTCTGAGGCCGCTAGCTCAGCAGGTCCGGTTCGGCGCGGCTGATGTCCTGCCACAGCGGCTGGTAGTTGATCCAGGCCACCAGGTCGCCGCCCAGCTGTTCCCGGGTGGCGACGGCAAGTTTGTGGTCGATGAGCAGCGGGCGCCCGGCCGCCTTCGCGGTCAGCTGGACCTGCGCGGACTTCTCCATCGACAGGAACCACCAGGCGGCCGCGTCCACCGAGTCGCCGACGGTCAGCAGCCCGTGGTTGCGCAGCACCAGTGCCTTGCGGGAGCCGAGGGCGCCGGCGATCCGGCGGCCCTCCTCGGCGTCGACGGCGACCCCGGTGTAGGCGTCGTAGAGGGCGTGGTCCTCGTAGAAGGCGCAGCTCTCCTGGCTGATGGGGTCGAGCAGGTCGCCGACGGCGGACAGGGCGCGGCCGTGCACGGAGTGGCAGTGGGCGACGGCGACGACGTCCGGGCGGGCCGCGTGCACCTGGGCGTGGACGGTGAAGGCGGCCTGGTTGACGTGGTAGCGGCCCTCGATCACCTGACCGTCCTGGTTGGCCAGCACGAGGTCGCTGACGGTGACGTGCTTGAACGGCATGCCGAACGGGTTGACCCAGAAACAGTTCGAGTACTCGGGGTCGCGGGCGGTGATGTGCCCGGACACCCCGTCCTCGAGTCCGGCCCGGCCGAAGATCCGCAGCGCGCCCGCGAGCCGCTCCTTGCGATGCCGGCGCTCGTCGTCGAGCGAGTCGTGCATCGGCGGCATCGCGAACCGGAGCTGATCGGTGGGCAGCGGCAGGGGCGGAGTCGGCCCGTGCATAGGTCCTCCAGCACTGGGTTTGTGTTACGGCCGGAAGTTACCGTCGGTCAGCGCAGGAAAACAGAGCTGTTCTGTAAAGATGACGCGCGCGAGCAAATCACGACAGAAGATGTCGGGTATGGGCGGCACAGTGGCTCGTATGACACGTACAACCCCCACGAGCGGAACAGCCGGTACCGACTGGGCGGCGTTCGTCGCCGCCGCGCCCGACCTGGCGCGCACCGTCGAGGAACGCTTCGCCGCCCACCGCCACCACGTCCTGGCCACCCTCCGCAGGGACGGCTCCCCCCGCACCTCGGGCCTGGAGGTCCGCTTCCTGGCCGGCGAGGTCTGGCTCGGCATGATGCCGGACTCGCTGAAGGCGCTCGACCTGCTGCGCGACCCGCGGTTCGCGCTCCAGGCCAATCCGGGGGCCGGCACCGACATGGGCGGCGGGGACGTACGGATCGCCGGACGGGCGTACGAGGTCGTGGACGCGGCGGTGAAGGGGGCATACACGGAAGAGGTGGAACCGCCGGAGCCGTTCCACCTCTTCCGTACCGAGCTGACGGAGGTCGTACGAACCCGCGTCGAGGACGACACCTACCTGGTCGTCGAGAGCTGGCGGCCCGGCGAGCCCCTGCGCACCGTCAGGCGCAGATAGGCCCTACGCGTCTACTCCCACTCGATGGTGCCCGGCGGCTTCGAGGTGACGTCGAGGACGACCCGGTTGACGTCACGGACCTCGTTGGTGATCCGGGTGGAGATCTTCGCCAGGGCGTCGTACGGCAGGCGGGACCAGTCGGCCGTCATGGCGTCCTCGGAGGAGACCGGGCGCAGCACGATCGGGTGACCGTAGGTGCGGCCGTCGCCCTGGACGCCGACCGAGCGGACGTCCGCGAGCAGGACCACCGGGCACTGCCAGATGTCGCGGTCGAGGCCGGCCGCGGTCAGCTCCTCGCGGGCGATGGCGTCGGCATCGCGGAGCAGGTCGAGGCGGTCCTTGGTCACCTCGCCGACGATCCGGATGCCGAGGCCGGGGCCCGGGAAGGGCTGGCGCTGGACGATCTCCTCCGGCAGGCCGAGCTCCTGGCCGACCATCCGGACCTCGTCCTTGAAGAGCTTGCGGAGCGGCTCGATGAGCTTGAACTCCAGGTCCTCGGGGAGACCGCCGACGTTGTGGTGGGACTTGATGTTGGCGGTGCCGGTGCCGCCGCCGGACTCGACGACGTCCGGGTAGAGCGTGCCCTGCACCAGGAACGCGACCTCGGGACCCTCGTCCGCGATGATCTCGGCCTGGGCCTGCTCGAAGACCCGGATGAACTCGCGGCCGATGATCTTCCGCTTCTGCTCCGGGTCGGAGACGCCGGCGAGGGCCTTCAGGAACCGCTCCTCGGCGTCCACGACCTTGAGCTGGACGCCGGTCGCGGCCACGAAGTCCTTCTCGACCTGCTCGGTCTCACCCTTGCGCATCAGGCCGTGGTCGACGTAGACGCAGGTCAGCTGGGCGCCGATGGCCTTCTGGACGAGGGCGGCGGCCACCGCGGAGTCCACACCGCCGGACAGACCGCAGATGGCGCGCTTGTCGCCGACCAGCTCGCGGATCGCGGCGACCTGCTCCTCGATGACGTTGCCGGTGGTCCAGTTCGGCTCCAGGCCCGCGCCCCGGTACAGGAAGTGCTCCAGGACCTGCTGGCCGTGCGTGGAGTGCATGACCTCGGGGTGGTACTGGACGCCGTAGAGCTTCTTCTCGTCGTTCTCGAAGGCGGCGACCGGGACGACGTCCGTGGACGCGGTCACGGTGAAGCCCTCGGGGGCGGCGGAGCAGGCGTCGCCGTGCGACATCCACACGTGCTGCTCGCCCGGGGTGCCCTCGAAGAGGGTGGACGAGGTCCTGGAGACGTGCAGGTCGGTACGGCCGTACTCACGGGCGCCGGTGTTGTCCACCGTGCCGCCGAGCGACTGTGCCATCAGCTGGAAGCCGTAGCACATGCCGAAGACGGGGACGCCGGCCTCGAAGAGCGCGCGGTCCAGACGGGGGGCGCCCTCCTCGTACACGGACGAGGGGCCGCCGGAGAGGATGATCGCCGCCGGGTTCTTGGCGAGCATCTCGGCGACCGGCATGGTGCTGGGCACGATCTCGCTGTAGACCCGGGCCTCGCGGACGCGGCGGGCGATGAGCTGGGCGTACTGCGCGCCGAAGTCGACGACCAGGACGGTGTCGGGGGTGGCGGCAGCGGGAGTCGCTGATGACACGGGGTGCCTTCCGGCGGTGGGGCGGGGGTCTGTGACTACCGATTCTAACGGGGCGGGCGCGGGACACCCCGACGAGGTGCTGTGGCATACTCGCCCCCATGCTCACGCAGACGACCTTCTTCTTTACCTATGGCAACCGGCCCGCCGGCTGCCATGGTCGTGCCGCTTGAGCAACTGACAAGCGACTTCCCCAGGCGCCCCGGGCCGACAAGGTCCGGGGCGCCTGGTGTTTCTCCGGATCATGCCGGTCCGGGGCTCCCCCTTCAGAGAACGAGGAGCCCCGACATGACCGTCAGCCCCGCCGAGCACATCAGCCCCGCCGAGAGGACCGGAGCCCGTACCGCCGAGGCCGCCGAGGTGATCGCCGGTGCGCGGGAGCGCATCGACGCGCTCGACGACCGGATCATCGGTCTGATCCAGGAACGGATGGCGGTCTCCGCGGTCATCCAGGAGGCCCGGATCACCTCGGGCGGCCGCCGGGTGAACCTGTCCCGGGAGATGGAGGTCCTCGGCCACTACAGCGAGGCGCTCGGCAGGCCGGGCACCTCGCTGGCCATGACCCTCCTCGAACTGTGTCGCGGGCGGATCTGAGCGGTCGTATCCGAGCGGTCGTATCCGAGTCGGGCGGATCTGAGTTCGGGGCCTTCTCACCCGTACGGCACGTGACCGGCACGGGAACCGCTTCGTTGGTGGGGTGTCCGTGCCAGCCAGGGGCGGGCCCGAAAGAACCACGCGTGGCTCACTGGAGCGATGAGGCGTACGGATCGTGCCGTGCGCCGTGGGACCTCGCTCCAGTCACGTGACCGGACGGCAGGGGACAGCAGCCCGGTCACACCAGAGACGGTCGGCTCCGGGGACGCCCGGGGTCGACCGGCGGAAAATTGCAAAAATGCATAAGGGCTGGGTCAAACGGTTGCGAAGGCCCCGTGCATCCAGCACGATGCCTAGAAGGCTCCCAAAGCCTTCGGAAGTCCCCAAGTCCCAGTTCAGGCAACGGAATTGCCGTGTGCCGACCGTCCGTCGAAGGTCGAGACCTGCCGTACGCCCCGAGTGCGCCGGGGCGCCGACCCGGGGCACGGACGGTGGCACAGGGCACAGAGACCAGCGGCGCAACCCCCCGGCGCCGCTCCCCGGCACCGACGCTGCCCTGACGTCGGTGCTGACGGAAGAAGGGCCCCGCGGCTCCGTCCCGCGGGGCCCTTCGCCTTCCCGCAGGGACCTACTCCCAGAGAGCCGGCCCGCGGAGGGCCGGCCACAGGGAGCCGGCCCACAGAGAGTGGCTAGGTACGGCTCACCGTGCCGCACCCCTCCGGTCTGTCCCCGAGTTTCCGGCTGCGGTCGTAGGGGTCGATCGACGGGCCGGTCGGGGCGGCGCTGCCCGTCGGCGCCTGGGACGGGAACTGCGGGTGCAGGAAACCGTCGTTGACGTCGCAGGCCGAGTTGCCGGCGTCCTCGTCGTACCTCAGGAGGGTCAGGCGGCCGGGGGTCACCTGGTAGCGCGTGGGGTCGGGGAGTTCGGTGTCGATGACCCGGCGCACGATGGTGCGGGTGACCTCACCGGAGCCGTCGACGGGGACGACCGGGTAGACGAAGGTGAAGTCGGCGTGCACGGCCACGCCCGCGAACTTGCCCTTGGCGAAGGTGATCCGGCCGCGTGTCTTGATGACCTTGCCGGCCGGCATCACGTCCTCGGGGTCGAAGCGGCTGAAGAGGGACAGCGGGTCGTGGGCCTCGCTGGGGGTGTGCAGCGCGGTGTTGAGCTCGTCGAGCAGGCGGGGCTGCTTCGGGTCGAGCACCGCGAGGGCGGCATCGGGGTGGGCGCCGGCCACGACCCGGGGGTTGAGGTTCGCGTCGACCAGCAGCTTCTTGGTCTGCCGCAGGGCCAGTTCGACGCGGTCCTTGGGGATCGAGCCGAGCGCGGTGGCCTTCGGCAGCACGATGCCGTCGGCGCCGTCGGCCCAGCGCAGCGCCGGGGAACCGGCGAACGGGTGGGCCAGGGTGGGCGTGCCGGCGGCGACCGCGGACGGCGGCGCGGTCGGGGCGGCGGTCTCGGCGGGGAGCGGCGAGGTGGCGGTGTCCGCGTGGGACGCCGAGCCGAAGGGATCGCCGGGAATCAGCGAGGGCCGCATGGCCACGACGGCCACGGCGATCGCCACCGGGAGTCCGACGACCGCCCAGATCCTGCGGCGCCGGGCGGCCCGCCCGTCCATCTCCTGCCAGGCGGGCCCGGTCCGCCAACCCTCCGGCTCCGGCTGCCCCTTGAGCCGCTCGGTCACCTGACGGGCACGCGCGGAGGGCTCCTTCGGAGCGGACTTGCGGATGTCGCGCTCGGTGTCGCGGATGAACTGCTCCCACACCTCATCGGGTATGGAGGAGGACGACGACGGCTCGTCCCCCGACGACTGCTCGGACCGTCTGTCAGACATGGCACTCTCTCGCTCGGCCGTTCGACGGGGGCGAGAATAGCCTTGGAATCCGTTGTGGACATGCCCACACCTGTGGACGCCCTGAAGTGACGACCGTCACATAAGAATCCCGTGAATGTGGAGGCAACCATTCACAGGATTCGCGGGTCACTTCACCGGAACCAGCGGTTACATCCATCTGCCGCACCAGAGTCACGGGGGTCCTGATGAAGCTTCGCCGCGCCATGGCCGTGGCAGCCGCCACGGCTGTCATCGCGCCGGTCGCCCTGCTGTCCGCGCCGGCCGCCTTCGCCGAGGACACGCCCGCCACTCCCGCGTCCGAGAGCGCGCCGAGCGAGATCCCGAGCGATACCGCCTCGGCCTCGCCGTCGGACTCCGCCGCGCCGAGCGACAGCGCCTCCGCGTCCGCGTCCGAGTCCGCCTCGGAGTCCGCCTCGCCCAGCGACAGCGCGAGCGCCAGTGCCAGCGCCAGCGCGTCCGCCTCGGCCGAGCCGTCCGAGTCGGCGGAGCCCAGCGAGGACCCGTCCGACCCGGACGTCCCCTACTGCGAGGACCTCGACGAGAACTTCGGCGACGCCAAGGTGTCCGCCGACATCAAGGGTCTGCCCGGCAAGATCGTCGCGGGTGACGGCTTCCACGGCTTCCGGCTGGTCGTGACCAACGAGTCCAAGACCGACGTCGAGGGTGTCGCCTTCTACGCCGAGATCGAGAACTACGAGCTCAGCGAGTCGAAGTACCTCAGCCCGTACGTCGACCTGGAGTTCAGGAACCCCGACAGCGGCTCCTGGGACCGGATCGGCAGCGACGACTGGGCCGGCGACTACTTCTTCTACGTCGACAAGCTCAAGTCCGGTGCGAGCAAGTCGGTCGACCTGCGCGTCTCCATCGACGCCAAGGCGCCCGCGGGTGACGCCTACTCCTTCGGCTCCGGCGCCTACCTCGACAAGGTCGACGGCCAGGACTGCATCGCCGAGGGCTGGGCCCAGTACGACTTCACGGTCCTCAAGGCCGGCTCGTCCAACCCGGACCCGGGTACGGCCACGCCGAGCGACGACGGCGGCAAGGACTCCGTGAAGAAGCCGCAGGGCGAGGTCTCCGACCTGCCGACCGGCAACCTCGCCGAGACCGGCTCCAGCTCGGCGCTCCCGGTCATCGGCCTGGTCGGCGGGGTCGCCGTCGTGGCCGGCGCCGGTGCGGTGTTCGTGGTGCGGCGCCGCAAGGCCGGGGCGGCCGCCTAGCCATGTGAACGAGGTCGCGCGGACCGTCGTCGTACGGCGGCCGCGCACACCGGACGAAGAGGGACCTGGGCTCGGAGGGGGGCACAGGTCCCTCTTCGACGTCCGGACCCTCGGACGCCCGGGTTACTTCTTCGGGGGTACGGCCGGGATGTCAAGGAGCGGCAGGCGCAGCGCGCCGAAGGCCTCCGCCGGGACCGCGGGGCGGTGCGGCTCGACCGGCCGGAGACGCTCGTACGCCTCGCCCTGCCGTGGCCGCGGGTCCGTCTCACCCTTGTTGGGCCAGTACGACATCGCGCGCTCGGCCTGCGCGGTGATGGTGAGCGACGGGTTCACGCCCAGGTTCGCGGAGACGGCGGCGCCGTCCACCACCGAGATGCCCGGGTGGCCGTAGAGCCGGTGGTACGGGTCGATGACCCCGGTCTCGCGCGAGTCTCCGATCGGGCAGCCGCCGAGGAAGTGCGCGGTGAGCGGGGTGCCCATCAGCTCACCGACGTTGCTTCCGGCGAAGCCGTTGATCTCGGCGGCGAGCACGGTGGCCGCCTCCGAGGCGGCCTTGATCTGCTTCGGGTTGGGGGCACCGTGTCCCTGCCGGGCGGTGAGCAGGCCCTTGCCGACGCCGTCCGGTTTCAGGTACGTCGTCAGCGAGTTGTCCAGCGACTGCATCACCAGGCCGATGATGGTCCGCTCCGACCAGCGCCGGTTGGAGAGCGAGCGCAGCACGAGCAGGGGGTGGCGGGCCGCGTTCGCCAGCCAGCCGAGGACGCGGGAGGAGCCTTCCGCGTACGGCACCTGGAGGATGGACATGCCGCCCATCGCGTTGGAGCCCTTGCCGTAGCGGACCGGCTCGATGTGCGTGTTCTCGTCCGGGTGGATGGAGGACGTGATGGCGACGCCCCTGGTGAAGTCGGCCTTCGGGGTGCCGTGTGCCCTGCGGTAGCGCCGGTCGTCGGTCTGGGCGCCGACCAGGGCCTCGGAGTTGGTACGGGTGAGGTCGCCCAGCCGGTCGGAGAGGTACGGCAGCTGGCCGCCGGCCTTCATCCGGTGCAGCAGCGTCTGGGTGCCGTAGGTGCCGGCCGCGACGACGACCCGGCGCGCCTTGAGGACGCGGCCCTTCGCCTTCTTGTCGTCGGTGGGGAGGGTCGCGATCGCGTAGCCGCCCCGGGAGTCGTCGGTGACGGAGACGACGGTGGTCATGGGATGCACGACCGCGCCCGCCCGCTCGGCGAGGTGGAGGTAGTTCTCGTTGAGGGTGTTCTTCGCGCCGTGCCGGCAGCCGGTCATGCACTCGCCGCACTCGGTGCAGGCGTTGCGGGCGGGGCCGGCGCCGCCGAAGTAGGGGTCGGCGACCTGGTCGCCTGGCACGGCCTTCGCCTCGCCGTCGGCGTCCTTGCCGTCGCCGAAGAAGACGCCGACGGGGGCGAGGTGGAAGGTGTCGCCGACGCCGAGTTTCTCCGCGGCCGCCTTCAGGTGGACGTCGGAGGGGGTCATCGTCGGGTTGAGCCGTACGCCGAGCATGCGCTGTGCCTGGTCGTAGTACGGCTTCAGCTCCTCCTGCCAGTCCGTGATGTCACGCCACTGGGGGTCGTCGAAGAAGGCCTTCGGCGGAACGTAGAGGGTGTTGGCGTAGTTGAGCGAGCCGCCGCCGACGCCTGCGCCGGCCAGCACCATGACGTTGCCGAGGAGATGGATGCGCTGGATGCCGTAGCAGCCGAGCGCTGGGGCCCAGAGGTAGTTCTTGATGTCCCAGGAGTTCTTGGGGAGGGTGGTGCGGGTGAAGCGGCGGCCGGCTTCCAGGACGCCGACGGTATAGCCCTTTTCCGTCAGGCGCAGTGCGGTGACGGAACCGCCGAATCCTGAGCCGACGACGATGACGTCGTAGTCGTAGGCATCCTGGGGCACGATTTCTCCTCTTTGAGCGTACGTGCGGGTTGGGTGTGGTCGCTCGCGCAGTTCCCCGCGCCCCCGGAAGACGGGTCGGCTATCGCAGCCTCAGTGCCTTCATCACCCGGAGACTGGTGGACATGAAGGCGGCGTACTTCTCGTCGTCCATGCCCAGTGAGGGGGCCATGGGGAGAAGCCGCTGCTGCGCCACGGTCTGCGCCTCGGTGTACTTGAGGATGCCCTCCGAGCCGTGCCGGCGGCCCAGGCCCGAGTCCTTCATGCCGCCCATCGGGGACTGGACGCTGCCGTAGGCGGGGGCATAGCCCTCGTTGACGTTGACCGTGCCGGTGCGCAGGCGGGCGGCGACCTCACGGCCGTGACCCCCGTTCTTCGTCCAGACCGAGGAGTTCAGGCCGTACGGCGTCGCGTTGGCGTGCTCGACGGCCTCGTCCTCCGTCTTGAAGCGGTAGATCGAGACGACCGGGCCGAAGGTCTCCTGCGCGCAGACGGCCATCGCGTCCTCGACGCCGTCGAGAATGGTCGGCTCGTAGAAGTAGGGGCCGATGTCGGGGCGGGCGGTACCGCCGGCGACGAGGGTCGCGCCCTTCTCGACGGCCTCCTCCACATGCCGGGTGACCGTCTCCAGCTGGCGCTCCCCGACCAGGGATCCCATGTCCGCGCCGTACGCGAGGGACCTGCCGAGGCGCATGGCCTTGGTGCGGGCGGCGAACCGCTCGACGAAGGCGTCGGCGATCGACTCGTGGACGTACAGCCGCTCGATGGAGATGCAGAGCTGCCCGGCCGAGGAGAAGCAGGCACGGACCGCGCCGGCGGCCGCCTTCTCGATGTCGGCGTCCTCGAGGACCAGCATGGCGTTCTTGCCGCCGAGTTCGAGGGAGACACCGACGAGCCGGGCGGCGGCGCCCTGGGCGACCTCGCGGCCGGTGCGGGTGGAGCCGGTGAAGGAGACGTAGTCGGCGTGCCTGACGACCTCGGGACCGACGACCGGGCCCTCGCCGAGGACGACCTGGAAGACGTCGGCGGGCAGCCCGGCCTCGATGAGGATGTCGCGGGCCCACAGGGCGGTCAGGCAGGTCTCGGTGTCCGGCTTCATGACGACCGCGTTGCCCGCGACGAAGGCGGGCAGCGCGTCGCCGACGGAGAGTTCCAGGGGGTAGTTCCAGGGGGCGATCTGGCCCACCACGCCCCGCGGGTGGCGCAGTTCGGTGACCTTGGTGAGGGTGGGCATGGCGCCCGCGTGCCGCTTCGGCCTCAGGTAGGAGGGGGCCTTGCGGCCGTAGTGGCGGGCGGCGACGGCGACGGCCTGCACCTCCTCGTGCGCGTGCAGGCGGGCCTTGCCGGTCTCCAGCTGGATGAGGTCGAGGACCTCCGCCTGGCGGGCCAGCACCAGGTCGTGGAAGCGGAGCAGGACGGCCGCGCGCTGCCGGACCGGCACCTTCGCCCACACGGCCTGCGCGGCGCGGGCCGCGTCGAAGGCCTTCGCCACGTCCTCGGGCGTGGACTCGGGCAGGTCGGCCAGCTTCTCGCCGGTGAAGGGCGTGTGGTTGGCCGTACGACCGGATCCGACGACGCCCTTGGTGAGCTGGGCGACCAGCTCGGGCGTGACCACGTCGGCGGCGGTTCGGGCCCCTGCGGGGGCGGGGGCGAGCGGGTTCGTGCCGGTGGTGGCCGGTGCCTGGGCCGGGGCCTGCGAGTCCGTCATGAGCCGCAGGGTATTCGGGAGCGGGGCCTTTGGGTACCCGTGGGTAACCCGGATTCACCGAGTGCACACATAGTGCCAGTGATCACTGGCGGGGAATGTGCTGATCAGGGTGTCGGACGGGGGACGACCAGCGCAGGTCAGCCGCGTTCAGGTTTTTTGGCGAGAAGGAGGCCGAGGGCGGCGAAGGGGGTGAGGCGGCGGGGTTCGGGGGCCGTGGCGGGCGGTGCGGCCGGAGGGGGCGACGGTGCCGGTGCCGGGGGTTCCGTGACCCACTTCGGCAGGGCCGTCCCCGCGGCCTCGGCGAGGATCTCGGCGGCCTCCGGGGCGGTCGGCCGGGCCTCCGGGTCGGCGGCGAGGAGCCTCTCCAGCAGCGGGCCGAGGGGTCCTGCGTCCTGCTCGGTGGCCGCCCGCAGCAGCGCGCCCAGGGACCACAGGTCGGAGGCGGGACCGGCGCCCCGCCCCGCGGCACACTCGGGCGCGACGAAACCGCCGGAGCCGTCGGAGCCGTCGGATGCGCCAGAGCCGCCAGAGCCGCCGGCGGCGGTGTGTCCCTGCTGCCCCTGCTGCCCCGCGCCGATGCCGAAGTCGGTCAGTACGACCCGCTCGCCCCCGGCCTCCAGGAGAACGTTGGACGGCTTGAGGTCACGGTGCACGATGCCGACGCAGTGGGCGGCGTGCAGGGCACCGAGCACCGCGAGCCCGATCCGGGCGGCCTCGGCGGGTGCCAGGGGGCCGTCCGCGGCGAGCGCTTCCTGGAGAGACGGGCCCTGCACCAACTCCATGACGACCCAGGGAAGTTCGCCCTCCTGGAGTACGTCGAGGATGGCGACGGCGGCCGGATCGTCGACGCGGGCGGCGGCCCGGGCCTCGTGCAGCAGGCGGTGTGCGGCGCGCTGCCGTTCCTCGTCGTCCGGCTCGCCGGTCAGGCGCGGCTCCTTGACGGCGACCTGCCGCCCGTCCTGCTCGTCGCGGGCGCGCCACACGGTGCCGCTCGGCCCGGAGCCGATGCGCTCGGCGAGCCGATAGCGCCCGCCGATCAGACGTTCCCCGACCGGCCGTTCGCCGTCTTCACTCATGCCACATGAGTACCTTGCGCACCATGCCCTTGTCGAAGCGGCACGGTCAGCGGACCGCACGGCACGGGCCCCTTCCTGTGAAAGGGGCGCGGGAGGGGCCCGGAAAGGCATGGAAGGGGCCCGGGAGGGACCCGTGGCCGTCCTGCTGGTCGGCACCTGGCCGAGCGGAGGACGACCACGACTCCCGTCCCCCGCCTCGCCTTTGGCACTCGCCCCGAACCGTGCGGGACGGCCGCCGAGGCACCCCGCGGCCTCAGCCCGCCACGAACGTGTCCACCGCGACGTCGAAGTACTCCCGTGCCTCCCGTACCTTGCCGACCGGCGCCGACACCCACACGTCGTACATCCGGCCGCCCTCCTCCCAGCACAGGTCGTAGGTGTGCCGGGGGCCCTCCGTCGCGCTGAAGCCGTTCCAGGTGAACTCCCAGAAGGCGGCGGGGTGTCCGGAGTGCGTGGTGTCGGAGACGCGGCCGTCGTGGTACCCGGGGTTGGTGGTCGGCCCTTCCGCCGCCGCCCGTCGCATCGCCGTCCCCGGTCCGCCGGTCGGTGGCTCGGAGACCTTGATGCCGAGCCGGAAGGCCTGCCCGGGCGACAGGTAGAAGACGCGCTGGCCCTGCGGGTCGCGGGTGAAGCCGTCCGGCACGGCGAGGGAGAAGCCGCCCGGGTCCCGCGCGAGACGGTAACCGGAGGGCGCGGTGCGGGAGTCGCCGGCGGAGGGTGACGGCGAAGAGGGCGACGGGGACGGAGTCGGACCGGTGGGCGCCGGGTGCGACGTGGAGACGGTCGCCGTGGGCCCGGGAGCCGGGGTGCCGCCGCCTCCGCCAGCGTTGAACAGCAGCGCGGCCGCCGACACACCGGCTCCGGCCATCGCCGCGACCAGCAGCGCGGCGACCAGCACCCCGCGGGGCGAGTACCGGGGTGACCCGCCCGGCGCCGGCTCCGGGGCCGGTGGCCAGGGCACGTCCCGCTGGGTCGGCGTGTACGCGGAGACGCCGGCCCTCTCCGCCGCGCTCGGGACCGCGACGGCCCCCGTCTCCAGGAACCCGCGCAGCATCCGCTCGGCCTCCGCCGCGCCCAGCCGCCGTTCGGGATCCCGCTCCAGCAGCCCCCGTACGACCGGCAGCAGCGGCTCCGCCTGGGCGGGTGGCCGGATCTCGTCGGAGACCACGGCGTGCAGGATCCCGCCGAGCGAGTCGCGCCGGAACGGCGACTCGCCGCTGAGCGCCGTGCACAGCAGCGCGCCCAGCGACCACAGGTCGGAGGCGGGACCGGAGCGGGAGCCGGACATCCGCTCGGGCGCGGTGTACTCGGGCGACCCGACGAAGGAGCCGGTCTCGGTGAGCGTGGTGGCGCCCGCGACCTGCGCGATCCCGAAGTCGGTGAGGACGACACGCCCGGTGGCCGACTCGACGAGCACGTTCGCCGGCTTGATGTCCCGGTGCAGCACGCCGGCCGTGTGCGCCGTCCGCAACGCGCTCAGCAGGGCGATCCCGATCCGCGCGGCCTCCCCGACGTCCACCGGACCGTTCCGCGAGATCCGGTCGGCGAGCGAACCGCCGACGATCAACTCCATGACGATGTAGGGCCGTTCACCCTCCTCCACCACGTCGTGCACCACGATGATGTGCGGGTGGTGCAGCTGTGCGACGGCCTGCGCCTCCCGCAGGGTGCGGTCACGGCGCAGCCGGGCGTCGTCGTCCGGGAGCGAGTCGTCGACGGTGAGTTCCTTCACGGCGACCTGCCGACCGAGTAACTGATCGGTCGCGCGCCATACGACACCCATCCCGCCCCGCCCGAGCCGCGTTTCCAGGCGATAACGCCCCGCGATCAGACGGACGGCTTCCCCGTCGGTCCCCATGGCCCCATGATGCCGCACCGGACGCCCGCGTTCCGGACGGTGACCGGCCAACAAACGCGCCCGGAGCGGCGCACGGGAGCGCGCGGCGTCAGCCGGCCGTCCCCGGATCCCAGCTCCGCAGCACCCACTTGAACTGTTTGCTCGCGGTCGCCCAGTCCTTCGCCGGCGACGACATGTAGATCGCGTACTCGACGCCGTCCCGTGAGTAGTAGGTCTCCTCGATCGCGCGCCGCGGCCCGGCGGCGTTCGCCCCGTCCTTGGCCAGCGCGGTCCAGGTGTACTCCCACACCGACCCGTCCCGGTCCCGGTACAGGTTCTTCTCCATGGTCACGCGGTGGTATGCGACCAGCCGCTGCAACTGCTGCTCCAGGTCCAGTTGGTGCGCGAGGGCGTCGGAGAAGTCGGGCGAGCTGTCGATGGCGATGCGGAGGAAGTGGCGGCCCTTGTCGGGCGTGTAGTCGATCTGCTTGAGGTCGCCGTCGATGCCGTAGACGCTCCGCTTCCAGCCCTTGGGCAGGGAGAGCTTGAAGCCCAGCGGATCGTTCACGGACTGCCAGTCGGTGGGGACCGCGCCGTCCGGCGCCGAGCTCGCGCCGCCGGAGGAGGAACCGGACGTGGCGGGCGCGGCCACGCTGCCGGCGCCGTCCTGCTGCCTGAAGTCCCACTTCTGCAGGGCGACCGCCGCGCCACCGCCGAGCAGCGCGGCCATGGCGACGACGAGCGCGAGCGTACGCAGCCGGCGCCGCCGGGGCTGGACGGATCCGGAGCCGGACGGCGGCCCGATGGTCGTCGCCGGGTCCGTGGAGGAGCCGCCCGAGGGACTCCGCCCCTGGTACGAGCCGCCGTACGAACCGCCCTGCGAGCCGCCGTACGAACCACCCGGTGAGCCGCTGTACGGGGTGCCGTACGACGCCGAGTCCCGCGAGCTGTCGAACGAGCCCTCGTGCGGTGTCCCGGCGTCCGGCCGTGGTCCCCCGGTGACCTGTGACCGCGTCGGTACGTACGCCTGCGCCCCGCTCGGCCGCCGGCCCTCCGCCGCCTCGGCGAGCATCTGCTCGGTCTCCTCGGGGCCGGGCCGCTGGGCCGGTTCCTTGCGCAGCAGCGCGGTGATGACCGGCTCCAGCGGGCCCGCGTTGCTCAGCTCGGCGGCCTCGTCCTCGACGACGGCCTGCATCGTGGTCAGCGGTGAGGTGCGGCGGAACGGCGAGCGCCCCTCCACCGCGGTGTACAGCGTCGCGCCCAGCGCCCACAGGTCGGAGGACGGCCCGGGGTCGTGCCCGCGCACGCGCTCCGGCGCGAGGTAGTCGACGGATCCGACGACTTCCCCGGTCCGGGTGATCGTGGTGTCGCCCTCGATCTGCGCGATGCCGAAGTCGGTGAGGAGCACCCGGCCGTCCCGGCCGAGCAGCACGTTGCCCGGCTTGACGTCCCGGTGCAGCACGCCGGCGCTGTGCGCGGCGCGCAGCGCGCGCAGTACCCACAGCCCGATCCGCGCGGCCTCCCGCGGCTCGATGCGCCCCTGTTCCTTGACCGCGTCCGCCAGCGAGTGGCCTTCCACCAGCTCCATGACGATCCACGGGCGGCCGTCGTGTTCGAGGACGTCGTGGACGGTGACGACGGCGGAGTGGTTGATGCGCGCCGCGGCCCGGGCCTCCGCCCGGGTGCGGGCCAGCAGGACGGCCTGGTCGCCCTCGGAGACGTAGAGCGCGGCCGTCAACTCCTTGATGGCGACAGCCCGGTGCAGCACTTCGTCGTGGGCGCGCCACACCCGGCCCATGCCGCCGCTGCCGATGATGTCGGCCAGCCGGTAGCGGCCCGCGATGAGCAGGCCCTGCATCTGATTCACGTTGCCCCGCAATGGTCTTGTCAGGGCCAGACTAAGGACCGGCCTGCGGTCATGGAACCGCCGGGGTCCCACGGAGACAGCACTGTGACGGTTTTCGCTTTCCGCACGGAAAGTGAACAGAATCCGCCCACCGTAATGGGAACCATTCCACTCACACCGGCGTTGACGTCACCCCGTGTACTTGTAGGTCGACGACGCCTGGTCGTACAGCCGGGTGACCTCGTCCCGTTCCGACTCCGGGCCGCGGACCTGCACGATGTGGTACCGACCGTCGATCAGGAAGACCATGTTCCGTACGAACAGGTCGCCCTGTCGGCTGTCCGTCCAGGTGAACTGCCCCTCGGCGGACACCTTCTGGCCCACCGTGATGGTCCGCAGCCCGCCCGCGGTGGCCCAGCTGGAGTCCCGGTACGGCTGCAACTCCTGCTCCTTGTCCCGCTGGTACGCCATCGGATCGTCACCGTAGGTGGCCGCACTGTCCCGGCCGGCCACGACGATCAGCTCGAACTTCCCGTGCGAGTAGATCACCTGGCCGCTGCCGTTGCGCGGCGTACGGCTCCAGCCCTTGGCGACGGCGACCTGGAAGCCGTCCGGGTCGTTGCTCAGGGTGAAGCCGTGAGCGGTCGTGGCGCCGCCCGTCGAACCGGCGGTGGTCTGCGTCTCGGTGGACGGGGGCGCCGTCCGCGACGGGGTCTGCCTGGGGGTCGGGCTCGGACTCGGCGCGCTGCTGACCTCGCCGGCCGTGCCCGTCCGGTCGCCGTTCGACGCGGCGCCGTTGTCCGCGCCGTCCTTCTTCGGCAGGAACAGCATCGCGTACGCGATGACGGCGGCCAGCAGGAGCAGCACCAGCAGAAGCAGCGTACGGCCCAGCCGGCGCGGGGACTTGGCGGCCTCCTGGCGGGCCCGCTTGTGCCGGCCGTGCGGACTGGTCGCCGGAAGTCCGGCCCGGCGCCAGCGCACCAGTTGCCCGCGCTTGCGGACGATCGGCAGCCGAGCGGGGTCGGCGGCGGGCGGGGCGGCGACGACATACGCACCGGCCTCCGGTTCGGGCGCGGACCGCACCAGCGAACGCAGCCAGCCGCGCAGTTCCTCGAAGTCCAGCCGCTCGGTGGGGTCCTGACGCAGCAGCGACTCCACGACCGGCCGCAGCGACCCGCACTCCTCCGCGAAGGCGGGCGGCTCCGAGCACACCAGCTGCACCAGCTCGGCCGTGGACTCCTCCGGATACGGCGCGTGTCCCTGCACGGCCCGGAACAGCAGCGCGCCCAGCGCCCACAGGTCGGTGGCCGGTCCGATGGGTGCGGCCAACTGCCAGTTCTCGTGCACGGGCCCGGCCTGTTCCGGCGCCCAGCGCTCGGTCACCGGCCCGACCACGGTCATCCGCACCTGCCGGGCCCGCTCGGCGGCCAGCGCGGTGGCGGGCCCGCGCCGCCCGGTCACGACGGCACCCGGCTCGCCCCAGCGGGGGGTCTGCGCGGGCACGACCGGTCGCGGGAGGTCGGTACCGGGGGTACCGGGGCCGACGGCCGGGAGCGCGGTGCGCTCCGCCGAGGGCGTGCCGGGGCGGGGCACGGCACCGTGCCAGGGCGAGGGTGCACCGCTCACCCCGTAAGGATCGGCGATCTGCCCGGGCGGCACACTGCCGACGGCCCGCTGCCCACCGCCGGGCGCCTCCAACTGCGCCTGCCCATCGGCGTACGACGGCTGTCGGGCCGACCCGTTGGCGTGTCCCGGGGCATACGGCGACTGGGCCGACCCATGGGCATACGGCGACTGCGCCGCACCGTTGGCCTGCCCCGGGCCATACGGCGACTGCGCCGCGCCATTGGCCTGCCCCGGCCCATACGGCGACTGCGCCGCGCCATTGGCCTGCCCCGGCCCATACGGCGACTGCGCCGCGCCATTGGCCTGCCCCGGCCCATACGGCGACTGCGCG